>JADGNZ010000053.1 GCA_017883205.1 Thermoanaerobaculia bacterium
CTCAGCACTTTCATCGATTGAATGGTGGGGGCCGTCCGCTCTTACATCCACTCGCCAGTTACCATTCTCTTACCACTCGATTCCCGGATGCCCCAAAGAGTTTACGCCAGAGGTGCGGCCGCGACGTGCCGCATGTGTTCGTATTTTCAGTCCGCCCCATCCCCTCGGCGACGTGGCGCACGAGAGCGGTGCCGATGAACTGGTCGCGTGGCTATTTGCCGTTGGGGCAAAGAGGGCCGATGAGACGCGATCATGAGGTGTAAAGCCGGGACCGGACGCTAAACTACCTCCCCGAATCTCACATGCGCTACATCGCGATCGTCGCAATGGCAGTCTTCGCGGGCATCGTCTACGGTGTGCTGCACGATCAGGTGACGGCGCGCGTTTGCGTCGAGTACTTCACCATCGGTCATCCGCCAATCATCCCCAGCGAATCGCCAACGCTTCTCGCGCTTGCCTGGGGAGTCGTCGCTACGTGGTGGTTCGCATTGCCCCTTGGCGTGGCGCTGGCCTCGTCGGCGCAGCTCGGCGACCGGCCGCGACTCTCCGCGTCGCAGCTCATCAAGCCGGTACTCTCGCTACTCGGCGCAATGGGCACCGTGGCACTCCTCTCCGGAATCACCGGCTACATTCTCGCGATTCGCCATTCCCTCGTACCCAACGACTGGGTGCTTCTGCACATCCCTTCCGCCAGGCAGCCAGCCTTCATCGCCGACCTGTGGGCTCACTCTGCAAGCTACCTGTCCGGTTTTCTTGGCGCGATCGTTCTCTGTCTCTACGTGTGGCGATCGCGCGCGCACCTGTCGTCCGGAGCCCGATCGTGAATCGACGCACAGCAGATAGGTGGGCGGCGCGCGTCATCCTGGGTCTGGTCGGCATCGTGGTCATCGGTTTCGGATATGGACTCTGGAGAATGGTCGCGGGAGCCTTCACTGGACCAGGAGACATCCACGTGGACCAACCCGCAGCCGCAGTTCGAGACGCTCGCTCTTTGATTGCAAGGAAAGCTGCCGATCCCCAGGCTTTCGGACCCTTCACAGAACCCGAACAGCTCCCATCATCGCTTCGCCTCGACGGTCTGCGGTACGCGAAAATCCATACAGACCATATCGACCTGGTGATCGCTCGGAATCCTGACGTTTCCGTTGGGGCGCGAATATGGGCGGAGCACCATCGGAATCACGCCGACCGGCCAACGAAGTACCCGGCGATCTTCTTCTTTCGGTACGCCAATAAATCGCCTGCCAGCGACAGCAATATCCAGTAAGCCTGCCCTACTCTGCCTCGGCTGGATGGAACCGGCGCGCGCGGTACTCCGAGGGCTATACTCTTTCCCTGAGGAGAAGGGCGTAGCACACGTCTGTCCACCAATGAAATCCACCGTAACAACTTTCGGGATCGCGTGGTTCCGGCCGGAACAATGGCAGCGGTTGAGGGATGTGTCCGATGACGTTGATGTATTGGAAGCGACTCACGCGGAATGGCTTCTTCAAGCCATACGCATGCTCAAGAAACTGCGACGGAAAGGGCTTGCCGTTCAGAAAGTAGACGTCGACGTGGAAGACCTCGTCGCCTGGTGCAACGCGGCCGGACGGAGCGTCGATGGCTCGGCACGCGCAGACTACGCCGCACATCAAATGCGACAGCGCTAAGGAGCACTCGTGTCACCGCGAACTTTGCATGCACTGCTGCTCCTTGCCTTGTGTCTCGGCTGTGGCCCTTCAGGTGGGTATCGCCAACCCACTTCCGAGCATCGCCTCTCGTCCGGCAGGCTGATCAAAGTCACCTCATGCCTTCTCGTCTGGGGCGCCGACCACGAGGAACGGCATCCCAATCAGGATTCCTTCGCCCTCGAGTATGTCTCCTCTCTCCCTAGGCCGGCATCGAAAGAGCTCGACAAGGAAGCGGTCGAGGTGTTCGAGTTGATCCGCCCAATCTCCGAACAATGGGGCTTCACTACTGCGTCGGTTGCCGCGTTTCCTTCCGCCCAGCGTACAGGGCCCTATGACATATTCTTCTTTTCGCGCTCGCCCGACGGGCATTGGTCATTCGTCCGGCACTCTGCAAAGGTCTACAACACCAAATCCGGCCGCGACGCAGAAGGTTCTTGAGAGGCACGCAGACTGACTAATGCTACGGAACCGGCGCACGAATCATCAGTCATCGTTAGGCCAGCACTCGGGCGAGGACGCCCGACTGCCCGCGGCCGAGACGCCCGCACTCCTTTTGCTGACCGGAGCGACGAACCCCGCGCAAGGAGTGTGGGCGTCTCGCCCGCGGCCGACGGGGCGTCTCGCCTCGTTGGTAAGATTTCGGCTGGCCGTTGCAAATAGCTGAACCGGTCAGGCCTGCAATCGAATGATCCGACAATGCCTCGCGCTTGTACTCCTCGCCGCATGCGCGGCACCGCAGACGCCGTCGCATCCGCCGCGTCAGCTCGCACGGAAGCCTTCTTCACCACTCCCCGACAGAGCGCCGCCTCCTCCACCTCCTCCGGACTCTTCCTACGCGGCCGTTCCGGAAGCCATTGCCACGATCTTGAATGATCCAGCGGCCACGATCGAGATCCTGGTACTCACGAGTGATCGCCGGCCCGGTGAGACCTTCCGAGGTTTTTCGATCGTGCGCAGGGAAAGCCTTCGCGGTCTCCAACGCGATCGCGTCGCGGTCGTACTCACGAGCGCCGTGACGTACGGTCACGTCTCCAATCTCTGTTCATCGGCCGGCATCGGCTTTCACCTATCGAGCCCTCGGGCCGGCACCGTCAACGTCTGGATCGATCCATCGGAGGGACGCGTAGAGATCCTCGGCAGTTCCCCGCAATCGTTCGCGCTGAGCATGTCCGGCGTCCGCCTCTTCTCAGACCTCAGTCATCAGTTCCAAGGCGAAGGGGGTTGCGGCTAGCCCAGCCGGCTCACGGACGGCGCGACGCCAACAACGACGAACATAGAATGCGCGCCACGACGCTCGGCCGCGATCCAACGTACTACAACGCGCCGCCGCAGATATGACCTGGCGGACTCGGGACAAACATGCTCATCGAAATCGGACACATTGAGGCCATCTTCCGCTATCCCGTGAAGTCCATGGGCGGAGAACGACTAGACGCTGCGAATCTCGGCTGGCACGGACTCGATGGTGACAGGCGCCTGGCATTCCGGAAGATGGATGACCGCAGCGGATTCCCATGGCTGACTGCTGGCAAGCTTCCCGATCTGCTCCTGTTTGCTCCGCACCGCCGTGAAGATGCTGCGCAAGGAGACCTTCCGACGCATGTTCGCACGCCGGACGGCGAAGAGATGCCTCTCTTCGGAGAGGAGTTGGCCGCGGAGGTCGGACGCCGGCACGGAGCTCCCGTGCAGATGATGCAGATGAAACATGGCATCTTCGATGACGCGAGTATCTCCGTGATTGCCTCCGATACGGTGAACGAGATCAGCCGGCTCGCAGGGCGGAGCCCGGACATACGGCGATTCCGTCCGAATATCGTGGCTCGTTTGCTGCGATCGGGTCCTTTTCAGGAGGATGCGTGGGTAGGCGGCGTGCTCTCGTTCGGCGAGGGGGACGACGCCCCCGCCGTCACCGTCACGATGCGCGACCTTCGCTGCTCGATGGTGAACCTAGATCCCGACTCCGCGGCCTCTGCACCGGAAATGATGAAGGCAGTCGTCCGCGCGAACCAGAACACCGCCGGAATCTACGGCACGGTCACCCGCATCGGCCGGCTTGCGGTCGGACAGCCCATACTCTTCCGCGCGGCTGAGCCTTGAACCGTCAGGCCGGCATCATTGAGGTCGGATATGTCATCAGGAGGTTGGCAATGAAGAAGCTGGTACTCGTGCTCGGGTTGTTGGTGCTTTCGTCCCAGGCCGTATTCGCGCAGGATCCACTCGTCGTCAACGCAAAGACCTTGCGTCTCAAATTCGAGAACGCGCGGGTGCGCGTGCTGGAGGCGACGCTGAAACCGGGAGCGAAGGAGAACCTTCACTCCCACCCGAGCTATCTCTTCTACGTCATCGACGGCGGCAAGGTCCGCAATCACGCTGTAGACGGGAAGGTCAGCGAATCGGAATTCAAAGCCGGCGACGTGATCTACCGCGACCCGCTCACACACTGGTCGGAGAACATCGGTACCACCACAATCCACCTCATCCTGGTCGAACTGAAGGAGAAATGACGTTCAAACGGCCGGACAAGACTGAACCACAGAGACACTGAGGACACAGAGTTGAACGCTTACTCTGCGACCTCTGGGTCTCCGTGGCGACAAGGGCTCAAATTGCTCTGGGGGAACTATGGTTCGCAAAATCTGGTGTCTGGCCGCCGGCGTCACCGTCGTTCTCCTCGGCGTGACGACCTCCTCAGCGCGGTCGCGAGCCGTTCAGCCTCCGGCTTTCGAACGCGTACTCATGCCCTTCGTCGGAGAAGGATCGGTCGCGAATCAATACTGGCTGAGTCAGTTCTGGGCGAAGAACGAAAGCGACACCCCGATCCCAATCTTCTTCCCGTACCCATGTCAGCTCGGTGAGGGGTGTTCGCCAAATCGCCCTGGCGAGCTCGTGGCCCACGGACTCCTCGTCATCAATCCGACGAACCGAGGAGCCTCGGGCGTGTTTCTCAACATGGGCAAAGGCCGGCTGCGCGATCTCGCCTACACGCTTCGGGTGGAAGATGTCTCGGGGTTGGATGTCGCCTTCGTTACGCTGGGAGGGACGGAACTTCCTCTCGTGCCTGTGGACCGCTTCTCTTCCACGGTAACCTTGCTCAACATACCTGCCAGCAGCGGCACCCTGAAACTCCTCCGTGTGTACGGCTGGACTGGCGAGCCCGCGAACGTTACGGTCCGTATCTACTCATCCCAAGACAACGCGGAGGTTCTCCTAAGAACGCAAACGCTCGCTTTGCAGGCCGGTGCCACCGAAAGCGGCTTCGAGGCATACCCAGCGTTCGGCATGGTGGACCTGACCTTCACGATCACGACATTGGCCAGTCAGGCAACCGAAGGCAGATTGAATATCGAGATCACGGCTGACTCAGGCCATCAGATCTGGTCCTTCCTGGCGCTCCTCCAGCAAGGCGATCGTTCGTTTACGGCAATCACGCCTGGGCGGTAAGAGGCGAGCCCGCCCAACTGGCCGGTCGTGTCAATTTGGATGGCTTATCGTGGTCGACGAAGCAAAGGCAACCACAGAGACGCAGAGAACACGGAGGTCTCTGTGATCTCTGTGCCTCTGTGGTAATCGGTTCTCCGTCGCGCACATACGTCGTTACCATCCGCGTAATGAACATGCGCGCCCCCTTGGCCCGTAGCGCTACGCGAAAACGGACTTGGAGCCGCACGTTGCCGCGCCGCCAGTGCATTACAATTTCGCGTGCGGCTCCGAGCCGGTGAGCTTGGATCCGATGGGCGGCATGATTGACACAGTCCACACACACAGTTCTGGGGGACAAGAGCAGGTTTGCGATCGAAGCCGAGCTCGCGGCGATCGAAGGGAAATGGTACTTCGGGCACCTCCGCTTCTGGGCAGGCACGCAACCGTTCGGTGACTACGACGACACCACCGACTTGGCGACGAGCGTTCGTTACGCGAAGACGTTCCTGGCCGCGTCGGCACGAAGGGCCCGTCCGGACCTCGACTCTCTTCCTCCGGACAAGATCTTTTGGCTCCTGTACGGCCGCTTCGTCGACAGCGTTCCCCCTCCTCTTTCGCCGCGGGAAGATCGCGTCATTGCCGACGTCCTGCAAGGGTGGGGCGACATCGCACCGTTCCTTCTGGATGATGTGGGCGAGTCGTCCCTGCGTGACAAATGGTCCGTCCTCGTTGTCCGCGGGCAGGATGGCAGCGACCGAATCATCATCTATGACTGGAAGATCGGCACGTCGGCTGAATTCGTGGTCGGACCGGGCATATGTGATCAGGTGCTGACCAGGTACTGCGAGTGGCTTGAAGCATCTGCGGGCATCCAGTTCATACCCGTTTCGTCGCTGCCTGCCACTCATTTGAACTAGGACACTGCCCCGGACCTGGAGCCGTGCGTTGCAGCATCCCAAGTGCGATACCATTTCGCGTGCGGATCGAAGCCGGTCAGTTTCAATCCGTTGGGCGCCTGACGACAGTGATGAGACTACGGGTCGTATCAATTCTCTGTGACGCAGGTTAAGTGAGAGACTCAGGCCGCATGACCTCCCCAAACTCGTTGTCACGCCGGGTATTCGCAGCCGATGCGTACGAAGCGGTAGAGTTGGCTGAGGAAGATCTGCCGGCCCTTCAGGCCTTCTTCGACGGCAATCCCGAGTACTTCCTGGCGGTGACTGGAGCGCCGCCTCGACCCGATGAGGCAAAGCAGGAACTTGATTCCCGGCCGCCTCCGGGCCTGCCATACGACAAGGTGTACGTCCTCGGCTTCCTGGACTCCAGCGGTCAGATGGTGGGAATGGCCTCCGTGCTGACCGACCTCCTGGCACCCCGCGTGTGGCACATCAGCTTATTCATCGTCGCCACGGCCCTTCATGGCACGGGCATGGCCGGCCTGTTGTACGGGCGGCTCGAGAGCTGGGCGAAAGAGCAGGGCGCCTCCTGGCTCCGGCTTGATGTCGTGGTGGGCAACCTGAAGGCTGAACGCTTCTGGGAAAAGGCCGGCTACAGTGAGGTTCAGCGCCTGCCCGCGCAGATTGGCAGTATGAGCCACACTGTGCGAGTCATGGTCAAGCCACTCGGAAACTCGAACATCGACGAGTACTTGCGGGAAGTTCCCCGCGATCGGCCGAAGCAAAGTCTTGCCTGAGAGATGACCAAATCATCGTTGCGAACTGCGTCAATATCCTGCCTGGCGATCTGGGCGGCCGTCTGGGTTTTGTTTCTCTTGATGCGCTTCTCGCCTCTCGATTACAGGGGTCTTCCTGGTATCGGCATGATCCTGCTTGGTTCGCTCGGAGTTGCCCTACTGGCTCCGATCGTGGCCGGGGCGCTCGCGGGCGCTGCGTTAGTTCGACAGCCTCGGGTGCCACTGAACTGGATCACACTTGGATGCGCGATCGCTGCTTTCTTTGGCCAGGGCCTTCTGCTCCTCATCACAAGGTGGCTGTGATTCGCAGGCGGTTCCTCCGACTGATGCTACCCTCGTCGATCGCGAGCATCCTTAGCGCCCGCAAGGAGCCTGATGGCGAAAGCAGCCAGAAAGAACAATGACACCGGCGCCAACCTCGGCTTCGAGGCCAAGCTCTGGCAGATGGCCGACGGCCTCCGCAACAACATGGATGCGGCCGAGTACAAGCACGTCGTCCTCGGCCTGATCTTTCTGAAATACATCTCCGACGCCTTCGAGGCCAAGCACGCCGAGTTGGAGTCGCAAAAGGACCAGGGAGCAGATGCCGAGGATCCCGACGAGTATCGCGCCGCCAGCATCTTCTGGGTGCCGCCGGAAGCGCGCTGGCAATATCTGAAGTCGATGGCGCCGCAGCCGACGATCGGGCAACTGGTCGACGACGCCATGACCGCGATCGAGCGCGACAACCAATCGCTCAAAGCCGTGCTGCCGAAGGACTACGCCCGTCCCGGGCTCGACAAGCAACGCCTCGGGCAGATCATCAATCTCGTCAGCGACATCGCCCTCGGCAGCGCCGCCGACCGCGCCAAAGACACGCTCGGACGTGTTTACGAATACTTTCTGGCCCGCTTTGCCAGCGCCGAGGGAAAGAGCGGCGGCCAGTTCTACACGCCGTCACGCGTCGTACGCGTGCTCGTCGAGATGCTCGCGCCGTACAAAGGCCGCGTCTACGACCCCTGCTGCGGCTCGGGCGGCATGTTCGTGTCGAGCGAGAAGTTCATCGAAGCGCACAGTGGGAAGATCGACGATATTTCGATTTACGGCCAGGAATCCAATTACACGACGTGGCGTCTTGCGAAGATGAATCTCGCCATACGAGGCATCGACGCGCAGATCGCGCACGGCGATACGTTTCACAATGACAAACACCCCGACCTCAAAGCCGACTACGTCCTCGCCAACCCTCCGTTCAACGACAGCGACTGGCGCGGTGAGCAACTGAAGGCCGACAAGCGCTGGGCTTTCGGCACACCTCCCGCGAGCAACGCCAACTACGCCTGGGTGCAGCACTTCATCGATCATCTCGCGCCAACCGGTCTGGCCGGCTTCGTCCTCGCCAACGGATCGATGTCGTCGAATCAGTCGGGCGAAGGCGAGATCCGCAAGAACATCATCGAAGCCGATCTCGTCGATTGCATGGTGGCCCTCCCCGGTCAGCTCTTCTACTCGACACAGATTCCGGTCTGCCTCTGGTTCCTGGCCCGCAACAAGAGGAATGGCCGCTTCCGCGACCGCCGCGGCGAAACGCTCTTCATCGACGCCCGCAAGATGGGCTCGATGATCGACCGCGTCCACCGCGAGCTGACCGACGAAGACACCGCAAAGATCGCCGGCACTTACCACGCCTGGCGCGGCGACAAAGGCACCGGCGACTACGCCGACATCGCCGGCTTCTGCAAAGCCGCGAAACTCGAAGACATCCGCAAGCACGGCCACGTGCTCACGCCGGGACGCTACGTCGGTGCCGAGGCGATCGAGGACGACGGCGAGCCATTCGAGGAAAAAATGAAGCGGCTCAGCGCGACGCTCGAGACGCAGTTTGAAGAGGGCCGCTTGCTCGACGATCGAATACGGCAGAATCTCTCCGAGCTCGGGTTTGTTGCAGCGGAACGGGAGAAATGATGACTGCTTCCGAGATTGTGACGACACGCCGGAACGAGATTCTCGCCGTAGCGGCAAAGCATGGCGCCAGAAATGTCCGCCTTTTCGGCTCGGTCGCTCGCGGTGCCGACGACGAACGTAGCGATATCGATCTCGTCGTCGACTTCGATCCGGAACGTAGCCTGCTCGACCACGCCGCACTCTCTCTGGAGTTGCAGGAGCTCCTCGGACGCAGGGTGGACGTCGTGAGCGGCCGTGGGCTGAAGCCGCGCATCCGGGAGCGTGTCCTGACGGAAGCAGTGCCGCTTTGAGGGATCCGGGCGAGCGGCTTCGCGACATCCTCGACGCGATCTCGCAGATCGAACGCTACGCCGCGCGAGGGCCGGAGGTATTCGAACAGGATGAGTTGATCCAAGTCTGGATCTTCCATCACATTCAGATCATCGGTGAGGCGGCATCTCAGCTCGGCCGCGACTTCCACGAGAGTCATCCGAACATTCCCTGGGCGCAGATCGTGGCCATGCGAAATCTTCTCATCCACGAATATTTCGGAGTCGATCTTCACGAGGTCTGGCAAACCGTCGAGCACGACCTGCCGTTGCTCCGATTGGCGATCCAGGAGCTCCTCGACGCGCCGCCGGAGACGCAGCAATGATCTCTTCGGTGCGAGCGTGGCGATCTCTCTCGATCCAGCTGACCGCCGACGAGTTCGCCAACTTGAAGTTCCAGTTCGGAACATCAAGTTGCGGGGCACTCGAGAGCGGCATCGTGCAAGAGACGCTTGCACTAATCACCTGGCCCGACATCATGTCGCTGAGGCCGGAGGAGATCGGAGACTTGAAGACACAACCCGTTCCTGAGGAGATCTCCGATTTGAGGTCACAAACTGTGACCTCAAATTCAGGAACGAATTGCCGCTCATCCCCGACGTTCGCTGCCGTCGCTGCGAACCTGATGGAGCTTCGGTATGGTTGGTGAATGGCATGAGTACTCGTTAGGCGAGTTGACCGACAATTTCGACGGCATCCGCGTGCCAGTGAAAGAAGCGGACCGACGCGCCGGGCCATATCCGTACTATGGTGCTTCCGGCATCGTGGACCACGTCGACGACTATCTCTTCGAAGGCGAATACCTGCTCGTCGCTGAGGATGGGGAGAACCTGCGAACACGAAAGACACCGGTCGCGTTTATCGCGCGTGGAAAGTTTTGGGTGAACAACCACGCCCATATCGTACGCGGCAACAGCGAAGCGGATACGCGCTTCCTGATGTATGCGCTCTCGTCGACCGACATCAGCGGATATCTGACCGGCTCGACGATGCCGAAGCTAACTCAAGGGAACTTGAACCAGATTCCGCTGCTAACACCACCGATCACCGAGCAACGTGCCATCGCCCACATCCTCGGCGCTCTTGACGACAAGATCGAGCTGAATCGGCGGATGAACGAGACGCTGGAGGCGATGGCGCGGGCACTCTTCAAGTCGTGGTTCGTCGACTTTGACCCCGTTCGTGCCAAGGCCGAAGGCCGCGACACCGGCCTGCCCAAACCCCTCGCCGGCCTCTTCCCGCACTCATTTGAAGAATCCGCACTGGGAGAGATCCCGAAAGGCTGGAGGGAAAGTGTTCTTGGTGATGAAGTAACACGCTGCGGCGGCCGAATTCAAACCGGCCCCTTTGGAAGTCAGCTCCATGCATCGGACTACGTCATCGATGGAGTGCCCGTAGTGATGCCGAAAAACCTATCGCAGCGGAGGATCTCCACGCTGAGCATCGCAAGAGTGAAACCGAGTGACGTTGAACGTCTCTCCCGCCACAGGTTGGAGGAAGGCGATATTGTCTATAGCCGTCGCGGAGATGTTGAGCAACACGGTCGGGTGCGCAGCCGCGAAACAGGATGGCTCTGCGGAACGGGATGTCTTCTCGTCCGTCTCGGCTCCGAGTGGCCCTCACCACTTTTCGCGTCCTTTGCGCTGGATCTCCCTGACACTCGTGGATGGATCGTCCGTCATGCGATCGGCGCAACCATGCCTAATCTCAACACTGGCATCCTCGCTCGCGTACCGATGGTCGTTCCACCGGACGATTTGCTGCGTGCGTTCAACCACTCCGCTCAGCCTCTCGCGGACGGTGTGATAGCTGGAGATGCCCAGACAGAGACGCTCTTGGGACTCCGCGACACCCTCCTCCCCAAACTCATCTCCGGCCAGCTGCGCGTCAAGGACGCCGAGCGCGTCATCGCAGGGGTCGTCTCATGATCAACAGACTTAAGCTGCTGAGGAACATCGGGCAGTTCGATTCGGTAGACAGCGCAGCGAACATCCCCCTCGCACGGCTTACCGTCGTCTACTCGGAGAACGGAAGGGGCAAGACGACACTCGCGGCGGTGCTGCGTTCGCTTGCCACTGGCAATCCCGTGCCAATCGCTGAGCGAAAACGCCTGGCTTCCCAGCATCCGCCCCACGTCGTCCTTGAATGCAGCGGCGGTCCGCCACCGGCGATCTTCGAGAACAACGCGTGGAACCGGACCCTGCCAGACCTCGCGGTGTTCGATGATGTCTTCATCGACGAGAACGTTCACTCCGGTCTGGTGGTGCAGGCGCACCACCGGCAGAACCTGCACGAGCTGATTCTCGGCGCGCAAGCCGTGGCCCTAAGCAGGCGGCTCCAGGCGCTGGTCGCACAAATCGAGACCCACAATACGACATTGAGGGCTAAGGAGCGTGCCATCCCGACCGCAGACAGAGGTGCGTTCTCCGTAGATGACTTCTGTTCGTTGCCTGCGCGGCCCGACATTGAGAAGGCCATTCAGGAGGCGGAGCGCAATCTGGCCGCAGCCCACGATCAAGATGCCATTCGCACGACGCTCCCCTTTGAGTCACTCAGTCTGCCCTCGTTCAATCTCGCCGCGATCGCGCAAGTTCTCGAGCAAGACCTACCAGCCTTAGATGCCGCAACGCTTGCCCGCGTCCAGACTCACCTGGCCGGGCTCGGCCAGGGCGGCGAGCCGTGGGTTGCCGATGGTGTGCACCGCATCCAGTCGGGGCACGGTAGCGCGGCAACGGGAGCGTGCCCATTCTGCGCACAGGATCTGCAAGGTTCGCCCGTCATCCAACACTACAGGGCGTATTTCAGCGACTTATACGCGGTTTTGAAGCGGACGGTATCGGACGCACTCGGAGCGGTCATCCGAGCGCATGGCGGGGACGTGCCGGCGGGATTTGAGCGGGCGGTGAGAGTTGGCGTCGAGCGACGCCAGTTTTGGTCACGATTCTGCGAAGTGGCGGAATTCACACTCGATACGGCCGCGATTGTGCGCGACTGGAGAGCTGCGCGGGAAGCAGTCCAAGCGCAACTAGCCGGAAAGCAAGTCGCGCCGCTGGAGCGCCTAGACCTTTCTGATGAGACTCGCGTAGCAGTGGCGACCTACGAAGCTCACAGTCACACGATTGCCACCATCAACCTGCGATTTCAGGAAGCAAACGAGGCGATCGGCGTCGCGAAGGAGCGGGCGGCAACGGCTAACTCAACGGTCCTCGGGACCGATCTTGTCCGACTCAAGGCAGTTAAGGCTCGGTACACACCGGCGACCGCGGCTTTGTGCGACGAGTACCTGCTGGAACGCACGGCTAAGGAGGCGACCGAACAGCTACGCGATCAAGCCAAGGGTGAACTGGATCTGCAGAAGACAACCGTTTTCCAAGCGTACCAAACCGCCATCAATGTCTACCTGCCGAAGTTCAACGCGGACTTTCGACTCGACAGCGTGGTGTCTACGAACACGCGGGGCGGCCCAACCTGCACGTACAACGTCGTCATCAACAACACGCCGGTACCCATCGGCGGAGCTGACCTCGCGCTGGGCGAAGCGTCCTTTCGCAATACCCTCAGCGCGGGTGATCGCAATACGCTTGCCTTGGCCTTTTTCTTCGCCTCGCTCGATCAGGACACGAAGCTGGCTAACAAAGTCGTCGTCATTGACGACCCAATCTCGAGCCTGGACGATCATCGGGCCTTGACTACTGTTCAGGAGATTCGCCGCCTTGCCGAACACGCCGCCCAGGTGCACGCAGCCCAGGTGATTGTCCTCTCTCACAACAAGACTTTTCTCTGCCGACTCTGGGAGGGAGCGGATTCTACCGCGCGCGCTGCTCTCGAAGTGGTCCGTGACGGTGCCGGCTCTACGCTGCGGGCGTGGGATGTAGCTCAGGACTCGATCACGGAGCATGATCGCCGCCATGCCATGCTGCGCGGGTACGTCGCGAGCAGCTCAGGAAACAAACAAGAGGTTGCCCGATCGATCCGGCCGCTTCTCGAAGCGTTCCTTCGCGTGGCACGTCCAGAACATTTCAAGCCTGGGGCGGCGTTGCTCGGACCGTTCATCGGCGTCTGCGAACAACGAGTAGGGACCGCAGGGGAAATCCTGGACTCAGTATCACTCCAGGAACTGCGCGACCTCAACGAGTACGCGAGCAGGTATCACCATCCGGGATGGGAGACAGAACCAATCAACGATGGCCAGCTTTGCGGTTTTGTCGAAAGAGCGCTGAGGTTTGCTCGGTGATGAGACAACCAGCCTGTTTGTGCGCGGCGGTGCAGGGCTTCACCACGCAACTTGCCCCTATACGCAAGTTGCGTATAATCCATTCATGAAGGGTGTCTTTGTCGAGCTGCCGGCCTTTGAGCGATATCGGCCGGCCTATCTTGACGATGACGCATTTCTGGCACTTCAGAATCTGCTGATGGAACGTCCCGACGCGGGTGACCTGATCCCGGACGCAGGAGGTCTTCGCAAACTACGTTTCGCCGACGAGCGGCGCGGCAAGGGCAAACGCGGCGGTCTACGGATCATCTACTACTGGTGGGTCGCAGGTTTCGAGTTCTGGCTCTTCACGCTTTACGACAAGGACGAGATGGCTGATCTGACACCGCAGCAGCGCAAGGCGCTCAAAGCAATGATCAAGACGGAATTGCAAGCAAGGAAACGCACATGAAGACAATCGCCAAAGCAAACCCAAAACGCCAAAGGACGCGCGATCTGTTCGATGAATTGAGCGAAGGCGTAGCCGCCCTTGCAGATTCGAGGCACGGCAAGCGGACACTGCGCACGCATGCGCTCACGTACAAGGCAGCGCCGAAGGTCACGCCGAAGCAACTGATACGCCTGCGTGAAGGCCTCAAGCTTTCGCGCGCACTGTTTGCCGCCTATCTTCGGACAAATGCTCGCACGCTCGAGAATTGGGAGCAGGGTCGCGCCAAGCCAAATGCGCAGGCCGCGCTGCTGATCAATCTCGTCAAGCGGTATCCGGATACGATCGAGCGGCTAGCGGCGATCTGAACTATCAAGTATGACGACATCGGCCGCGCGATCCAGCGATGAGCCGCCGGACGAACTAGCAATCAGCCGGTACCTAAACTAGCGATTAGCCGGTACCATACCTAGCGATCAGCCGAAGTCATCCATTGCAATCAGCCGAGCGAGATCAACGCGAGCCTTCGGCGATGGACGCTACGGCGTACCGCTTCGCGCCTTGTGGGAGACGAGATGACTTCCTTCACTGAGTCCGTCGTTGAGGAAGCCGCTCTTGGATGGCTGGAGTCGCTCGGCTGGAGCGTGCTGCACGGCCCTGACATCGCGGCCGGCACAATCGGCGCGGAGCGCAGCGATCCGAGTTATCGCGACGTCGTACTGGAACGGCGCCTTCGTCAGGCCCTCGTTCGTCTCAATCCCTCACTCCCCTCCGAGGCTCTCGACGACGCCTTCCGCAAGTTGATGCGCACCGAGGCGCCGTCGCTCGTCGAGCGCAATCGCGCTGTCCACCGCATGCTCGTGAACGGCGTCACCGTCGAGTATCGCCGCGAGGATGGTTCGATCGCCGGAGCGCAGGCGCAGCTCGTCGATTTCGATACGCCGGAGAACAACAACTGGCTTGCCGTCAATCAGTTCACGATCGCCGAGGGGAAGCACGCGCGGCGGCCGGACGTGGTGCTGTTCGTCAACGGACTGCCGATGGCGGTGATCGAGTTGAAGAACTCGGCGGACGAAGAGACGACGATCTGGAGCGCATACCAGCAGTTGCAGACCTATCAGGCGCAGATCCCTGCCCTCTTTGCCACGAACGTCGCGCTGGTTGTTTCGGACGGCGTGCAGGCGCGCATCGGATCGCTCGGCGCGGGTAAGGAGTGGTTCAAACCGTGGCGCACGATCAGTGGCCGCGACGATGCCGCGGCTTCGATGCCCGAGTTGCAGGTCGTGCTGGAAGGCGTCTTCGACCATCGCCGCTTCCTCGATCTGCTGCGCTACTTCATCGTCTTCGAGGATGAAGGCGGCGGCAGGATCACCAAGAAGATGGCCGGCTATCACCAGTTCCACGCCGTGAATGTCGCGGTGGAGGAGACGCTGCGCGCGGCGCAAATGACGTCGCGCAGCACCATCGCCGACGCGCCCGGCCGATTCGAAGCGGGCCGCAAACCGGGTGGCGATCCGGGCGACCAGCGCGTCGGCGTGGTCTGGCACACGCAGGGCTCCGGCAAGAGTCTGACGATGGCCTTCTACGCAGGGCGGGTAATTCTGCAGCCAGAAATGCGGAACCCCACCATCGTCGTGATCACCGACCGGAACGATCTCGATGATCAGCTCTTCGCTACCTTCGCGCGATGCAGCGACATACTGCGACAACCGCCGGTGCAGGCGACCGATCGCGAGGATCTGCGCGAGAAGCTGGCGGTTGCCTCCGGCGGCGTGATCTTCACCACGGTCCAGAAGTTCCTTCCCGACGAGAAGGGCGCCCGTCACCCGATGCTCTCGCCGCGGCGCAATATCGTCGTCATCGCCGATGAGGCCCATCGCAGCCAGTACGACTTCATCGACGGCTTCGCCCGGCACATGCACGACGCGTTGCCGCACGCCTCGTTCATCGGATTCACCGGCACGCCCATCGAGCTCACCGACGCCAACACGCGCGCCGTGTTCGGCGACTACATCAGCGTCTACGACATCCAGCGCGCGGTCATCGACGGAGCGACCGTCAAGATCTACTACGAGAGCCGTCTGGCGAAGCTGGAGTTGAAGGAATCGGAGCGCCCGAAGATCGATCCGGGATTCGAGGAGGCGACGGAAGGCGAGGAAGTCGAGCGGAAGGAAAAGCTCAAGAGCCGCTGGGCGCAGCTCGAAGCGGTGGTCGGCTCCGAGAACCGCATCAAGCTCATCGCACGCGATCTGGTCGATCACTTCGAGAAGCGTCTCGAGGTGATGGATGGCAAGGCGATGATCGTCTGCATGAGCCGGCGCATCTGCGTCGCGTTGTATCGCGAGATCGCGGCGCTGCGTCCGCAGTGGATCGGCGGCGACGATGAGGGCGGATCGCTGAAGGTGGTGATGACCGGCTCCGCGTCGGATCCCCTCGAATGGCAGGATCACATCCGCAGCAAGTCACGCCGCGAAGCGTTGGCCAAGCGCTTTCGCGATCCGAAAACGCAATTCCAGATCGTGATCGTGCGCGACATGTGGCTCACCGGCTTCGACGCGCCGAGCCTCCACACCATGTACGTTGACAAGCCGATGCGCGGCCACGGCCTGATGCAGGCCATCGCCCGCGTCAATCGCGTCTTCAAGGACAAGCCCGGCGGCCTCGTCGTCGACTACCTCGGCCTCGCAGACGAATTGAAGTCCGCGCTGGCCACGTACACGGAGAGCGGCGGCACCGGAAAGACCGCGATTGACCAGGCCGAGGCCGTGGCGGTGATGCTGGAGAAATACGAGATCTGCCGCGGACTATTCTTCGGCTTCGACTGGTCGCTGTGGCGGAACGGCAAGCCGCATCAACGTCTGTCGCTTCTCCCTGCGGCGCAGGAGCACGTTCTCGCTCTGAAGGATGGAAAGCCACGGCTGTTCGACGCGGTCATGAAGCTCTCACAAGCGTTCGCGCTCGCCGTCCCTCATGAGGAGGCGTTGCGCATCCGCGACGATGTCGGCTTCTTCCAGGCCGTGCGTGCGGTGCTGACCAAGCACGCCCCCGGCGAGCACAGGACGGACGAGGATCTCGACCACGCCATCCGCCAGATCATCTCCAACGCCATCGTTTCGGACGAAGTGATCGACATCTTCGCCGCGGCAGGCCTGAAGAAGCCCGACATCTCCATCCTCTCCGATGAGTTCCTCGCCGAGGTCCGCGCGATGCCGCAGCGCAACCTGGCCGTCGAGTTGCTGCAGAAGCTGATCAAGAGCGAGATCCGAATCCGCGCGAAGCGCAACGTCGTGCAATCGCGCTCCTTCGCTGAGCTTCTCGACGCGTCCGTCCGCAAGTACCAGAACCGCGCCATCGAAACGGCTCAGGTGATCGAAGAACTGATCGCTCTGGCGAAGGACATGCGCGCAGCCAGCGCCCGCGGCGAAGCGCTCCACCTCACCGACGACGAGCTGGCCTTCTACGACGCCCTCGAGGTCAACGACACCGCCGTCAAAGTCCTCGGCGAGCCAACTCTGGTCAAGATCGCCCGCGAGCTGGTGGAAACCGTAAAGAAGAACGTCACGATCGACTGGACCGTCCGCGAAAACGTCCGCGCCCAACTCCGCGTGATCGTGAAGCGCATCCTCCGAAAATACGGCTACCCGCCGGACAAGCAGGAAAAGGCCACGCAAACAGTGCTGGAACAGGCGGAGGTGCTGTCGGAGATGTGGGCGGTGGCGTAGAGATCGGATGCAGATCTTCACGGAGGAACGCTATCTGGCAACCAGCAAAACGGCTCATCAATTGGGCAGCACGAAGCACCGTCAACAATGCAGGAGCAATGGATGTGCGGCCCCGGCCGTTCATCAGTTACGCTAAAGAGGATCGCAACACTGCGATGCAACTGTGACGGGATCTTCGCCAAAACGGAGCGCGGCCGCTAGCCCGGCAGAGGTACGAAGGCCTGTTTCGCAGGCTCTTTCTTTCGGCTACGGCGACGCTGTTGCCTACGCGGCGACAAACGTTCTTGGTTCCGGCTCCGGCGGGGTAGGGAAGATCAGGGTTGCGACACTCCTATTACAGGAGTGTTTAAACTTCATGATCGGATCATTTGCTCCCTTTCGCATAAATGCTTCGCCGGCTTTTTCCGCTGCGCCGGCTCCAACTCCACCGGCTTCCGCTTCATTGGCTCCCCTACCCTCGGCTCCGGCCGGGCCGGCTCCCGACGCGTACGCTGCTGTTCCGTGCGACACGTGGGAAACACCTACGAACGCCTCGCCCGCTAGTACGGAAGGTATGCCAACACTCTCGCCAAACGATTGGGGTGAGCCTTCAGCAAAAGATGGTGAGAGTCCGACCAAGCTGACCGAGGATAACTGGGCCCTGGGTGGCCAAAACGACATTCGAGAGATTCCCCAGACTCTCATGCCGGATCGTGAGCTGCCAAGTGGGCGAACGGGGATCGAGCCGGCTCCGATACCGCGACGCGCTCGGCGTGTTTCGCCGCGGCGGGCCCGCGCTCGCTCGCCGCAAACAACTGCAGTGGAGACGCCTTACAACTCGCAGGTGGGAGACCCTTACCTCTCCCGCCTGCTTAAGTTAGTGCCGGCGGAGGTTCTCGCTCTCTATCTCACGTTCAAGGAGGTTGCGGCTGGCTTTCTTGGAGTCTGGGCGACGATTTGTCTGGTGCTTGTTGTTGTGGTTCGGACGATCGGTAACCGCCAAGCCGGCAAACCAATTCAAATCGCGGCCATTATCATCGCGACTGTTTCATTTGTATTGTGGCTCTACGCCTCGGGCGGTTACCTGCTGAACGTCAAGCTTCCAGTAAACAGCTCGGGTGTCGTGTCGGTGGCGATTGGTGTGTGGACATTCCTGCTACCTTACTTGTACAAGGGCGACTAGAATCTGAAAAAGGGCGTCCGTTTCGTGAACAGGCGCCGTCCTAAAAGCGTAGGCGTAGGTCACGAAGCAGCCGCTTGGCGTCCTCCCGAAGGGTGGGATCGATCATCGATAGGACAGTTCGCAGCACCGTCATACAATGTCCAGAGCAATGCATGTGCGGCCGTTCATCAGTTACGCCAGAGAGGATCGCGACACTGCGATGCAACTGTGGCGGGACTTGCGCCAAAACGGGGCGCGACCGTGGATCGACAAGGAAGATATCCTTGGGGGCGCCGAGTGGAAACTCGAGATAGCCCAGGCGATCCTTAAATCGTCGCATTTCATTGCGCTCATTTCGGACCGGTCGGTCAACAAGCAGGGATTCGTGCAGAAGGAACTGCGGCAAGCTGTCGATCTGCTCGACACATTTCCGCCTGGCGAGGTCTTTGTGATTCCCGTGCGGTTAGACGGATCCGAACCTCGTCACAGCCGCCTCGCTGAGCTTCATTGGATTGATCTCTTCCCTGATTATGGCGAGGGCTTTCGCAAACTACTCCGGAGCCTGCGTTTGGAAACAGCCACTCCTGAGCCGGTTGAATATCAATCACATGAGCCTGCGTCCCGACAAGCACCGTCAATCCGGGCAGGCGCAATCGCGAGGGACGATGAAGGGTTTCTAACCTCCGCTTCCGTTGCGGAACTGGTGCTAGGCCGTGTTCAAGGGCGCCAACAGCTGCGGACAGCTCCGATACTCCTATTCGTGAACAGCTACCAGCGCACGTGGCTGGTCGTAACCGAGCGCGTCGTCGCGTGCGTTTTGGATGACATCGAAAAGCCAGGTGCGTACGACCCACTGCGGTGGCAGTGCCGGCACCGATTCGCTCTCCCTGTCGAAGTAGAGCCATACAAGAAGACCGTGGGATTGATCCACCTCGGTCCCGAACATCGAGAGTGGTTGTATTCGATACACCTTCATCCTGATCCCGAGCGTCTTTCGGACGAGATCGAAATGCTGCTCCGCCCGTGAGTCGCGAAGCGGTCCTGACTGTTGCGGATGAGGCTCTTATTCGGGCAACCGAAGGTGATCGCGCAACGATCGAAACACTCTGAGGCTTTGCGTCCCGCACTAGACGTGATCAAAGTGAACGGGAGGACGAATCGATCTGCCGGCCACCTGATTCCAGTCTCGCCACTTTCACTCTCGACCTGACCGCCTCGGCCCAGCAAGCTTCCTGGCCGAGTTGTCCTGATCGAAAGGGATAGAATACCCGAACGCCACAGTTCGCCACGCTTGCGGAGGTCTCTGCGCCGCTGCTTACGTACGAGTCGGTCCCCTTGAAACGGGAGGATGTCGCATGGGGTCTCACAAGAGTAGGGATGACGAGATCTACGAGCAGGGCGTCCATGACGGCCAGCAGGCCGGTGCTCTGGACCAGTTCAGTCACTCTCTGGTGAAGGGCTACTCGACGAACCCCCGTGAGAACGAAATCTACAATCGCGGGTACGAGTACGGTGTCAGCCACCGGCCAGCCGCCGCCGAGCCGCCCCCCACGCCTCCCGAACGGTTTCGCGACCGGACTGTTCGCAGCGACACGGACTCCTCCTCGGAAAACTCCAGCGGTTGCGGTCAGGTGATCGCCATTCTGATCGGCGTTGGCATTGCCATCGCTGTCGCTCTTTGGCTGCTCGCCAATGTCGTCCTTCCGGTCGGGCTGCTCAACTCAGCGGTGATCTTCACGATCCTGGCTGTGGTCTACAAAGAACGGAAGACTCTCTTCGCCTGCCTGGCGCTCGCCGGTGCGGGCTACATGCTTGTCGACATCTCCAACGGTTGGCTCTCGGCGAACTTTGTCAGTCACGTCGTGCATGACGCATCGTGGCTGACCGGCTTTGTGTACCTGAACGCGGCCGCGGCGGGTGCGAGTACCTGGATATTGGTTGTGCCACTGGTCATGAAGGCCTCCTCGGAGGCCGACCAGCTCAAGACAAGGCTCCTCACCGGCGGAGCGATCGCGGCCATTGTTGTGGTGGCGTTCATCCCGCCCCTCGTCTACGCATTCACTCCAAACCCGTTTCGCACGCCACCTTTGGAGTCCACAACCGCCTCCGCGACACATACCCCGGGTGACGAAGGGCCGTCGCTCGCCTCGGTCGTGCCGTCTCCCGGCGCGGCAGGCGAGACGGTTTCACAGTTTGTAGGAACCTGGCGGCGGCCAAAGAGGGAGGGCATGGAGACCGGTTACCTCGGTATTGCCAAGCGCTCCGACGGCACGTTCAGCGTTGCATCGATGAGCATCGTCGACGGGCATTTCAAGCCGGATGGTCCGCCGATACTCGTGGAGGGAAGGCGTGTTGGTGGGGCCTTTTCGAACGTGCGGTTTAAGAAGGGGCACCTGTACGCGAAATACCGTTACCGCGGTATCGACTCGAACTGGGAGGAGAATTACGACCTGACGCTCGAAGGGATCCAGACGATTGTCTGTACGATCACGGGGAAAGAAGGCAAGGTCGTCCAACTGCTTCACCGAGAGGACGCAACATCTCCAGACACACCTTCCGCCCCTGCCACAACCAGTCCCGATCCCTCGATAAGCCCGCCCACCTCCGTGGAAAACGTCCTGGCAGATCAAGCCGTCATTGACGACCCTGACGGATACACCAATGTCCGCTCGGGACGATCCAGCTCGAGCCCCATAGTCGCCGTCGTTCGCGCAGGCGAGGTATTCTCAACGTCCCGGCAAGCGGGAAACTGGTGGCAAGTCAAGACAGCGTCTGGTCAGGTTGGGTTCATGTACGCGTCGAAGATTCGTCTCAAACAGTAGCGCCACAGTGTCCCCGACGCCGCTCATCTTCATCTCTCCGTAGTGCTGCTTCCTCCTCCGACTCCTACGCTCTTCTTGATTTCTTCACGATGGTTAGCCCGCTGCCATCCGAGTTGTGCAGGTCCAGGAAGACTTCGTCTTTGCTTTTTAGAACCGCGCGGATCGTACCGCTCGGATCAAGGAACGGGATGACTTGACTCCCCGGCTTCTTTCGGAGCGCCCGGGCGGCAATCGACCATACCGCTCCGAGCAGGATCATCCCGAGCGGAGAGGGATGCGCCAGTTCTCGGACCGCAGAGAACACTCCCGAGGTATGAGCAATCTCGCATATGTAGGTCCAGTTGTGGGCGGCTTCGAATGGTCTCCCACAGGGAACCCACCGCAATCGAAAAGTAGCCGCCCCCTTGTTGTTGCGCCACCGCAATCAGGCGATCTCTCATGATGGCCTCCGCTCGGCTAGTTGACGCTGGCCGATGAGTGAACGCACCTTGACGCGTAGAGTTGGAACAGGTGCGCTCGCCGATCGGCAACCGTCGCGGGGAGGGTTAGAGCTAAGCTGGCTACAGCGGAGCCCTATGATCTGAGCGAGACATCAACTCTCAGCTTTCTGCAGAGAGGACGTCATGCGTCATCAGAGACCTTGGCGACTTAGGCGGATGGTCTAAGTTTTCGGATACGCATACTTCACCTGGGCTGGTGCAAGCGCGATCTGTAAATGCTCCGGCGATGATAGCACAGGTCAAAACCAACACAGGCGCTCAGGTCTTTCTCCGCACTTAGTCGCAGATGGAAACCTCAGCCTTCGACCTTCGGAGAAAGCCGCGCCAAGCAAGTACCTCATGCTTGAAAAAGCGGATGCCGCCGATGAGGCACTCGCCGAAGAATCTGCCCTCATGCATCCACCCGAGAAGCAGGGGACCCCTGCGAAGATCAGTACGGATAGGATCAACGTTGGGGTCAGGTGGAAAGTGACGACGAACGGATCCTGCCAGCTACCCGGTTCCAGTTTCGTCACTTTCACTTTCGAGCTGACCCCCCACTCGGGACTAGGAGTCAGCCGCCGACTTTCCCGCTGATCTCCGGGTGGGAAAGAACGAGGCTTGGCCGTCAAAAAGAGAAACAACCTAGGCTCAAAGGAGGCGTTTGTGTTCCGCTCATTCCGCTCGATCTTACTCGCCCTCATCACTTCGCTGGCGGCTTCGCTGCTTGCGACCGTGAGCGCGGCACCAATCTGCGCCTACAGCGGGCCCGCGAAGAGTCTGCCCTTGACGAAAGCGGGCAACCTGAACCTCAAAGCCCTCGGAACACCCGAATACCTCCGCATCATCGGCTGCGGTGGCGGAGGCGGTGGCGCCGGCGCTCGGCGCGCTCCCAACACAGGTCTTGCAGCCTCTGGAGCAGGCGGTGCCGGGACTACTGTGATCTCCTATTTCTACGGTCCCACGGATGCAACTACGCTATTGCCGGTTACGTTCACATCCGACGGCATGGGTGGTTGCGGTGGCGCGCAGGATCACAACCACTGTCCGCATATACCGCCCGGAGGAGGCGTCCCGGACGCCGGGGAATCGGGCCGTCCCGGCATGACCGTCACGATTGGCGATTACAACTTCCCAGGAGGAGATCCAGGCACCTGGCCTGACGCGGTCGGCGTTTCCCTAGGCGGAAAGCACACCTTCGCAGGCGGTGGTGGTGGTGCCTCCGGTATCGCCGGCGCGAGACCGGGAAGCGACGCGGGCAGTCATAAAGGCGGCGCAGCAGGCACGAGCGGCGCGGGACCGGGAGGCAACGGCGGCAATCCCGGAGGCGGAGGTGGCGCTTCCTCCGCGAGTGATGGAGGTCAAGGTGGAAGGGCCGGTGCCGGTGACGGGAACCCCCAAGGCGCTGCTAACAACGCCGAAGACGGCAAGAGCGGCGGAGCCTGCGCGGGCGGTGGCGGAGGTGGCGGAGCCGCTGGCGGAACGTTCCAAGGCGCCAACGGTGGAGATGGCGGCGAATCGTGGATCGTGATCTACAACATTGGCAACAAGGTGGAGTACGAGGCAAAGTCGACGGAATCTGCCGCCGCCGAAGTTGCCATGCTCGGGCATCCGTGCGGGTACCTCAATATCACGACGCCAGAACACCCATAGGGCAACAATTGAGTGTCGCAGGTAACTCTGGAGATCGGATCAACCGCAACTTTCCAAAAGCACACCGGAGCCCGCTTGCGCGGGCTCCGGCTTGCTGCTTGTGGATATCGCCGGCGGCATTGCGGCACGTGGATCGTCTCGATTACGGTTGGCCGTGAGTAACGGCGGGTACGTTTGTGTGACGATACGGCCGGTGCCGGCGGGTGGGGCTGCTTCATGGTGTTGCTCCTCGGCACTCCGGTCAGCCGGCTGGGAGCTTTGGCTCCATCGCGACTGACGGGGGGACATCGCCGGCGAGTTGGTCCTTCCCTGCTTTGAAGCTTGCGTGCACGTCGTCGAGCGTGATGACGAACGTCGTCACGATCGTGCTCCACGTGCCCGGGATGAACGGAATGGCTGCGATGGCCACCAGAATCGGACGGACTGCCGCGTAGCTCTTGACGAACCGCTCCGTACGGCTGACCGGGGGCTCGTCGTCGCAGGCGGTTACCTCCACCTCGGGACTCCACGGCTCCCTGATGGGCGACGTGAGTGCGTCCATATAGACGTCGTTGATGTGGGCGTTGATGCTCTCGAACGAGAGCGCGTTGTTTTCCTTGCGGTGCTGTTGACCTGTGCTCATTAATTGTTCCTTTTCGTATCGGTTAGGCGCGGGCGTGTCGCCACGCTGCGCGGGTTGGTTGTTGGTGGACTGGAAACGGGTCATGGGTGCATCCAGGGCGCGGGACGGCTGCGCCACCTGATCCAGCTTCGCTCTTTTGAGGTCTTCCGCATCAGCGCTTTCGGCGCTGGCAATCCGA
Source organism: Thermoanaerobaculia bacterium (assembly GCA_017883205.1). Classification (GTDB taxonomy): domain Bacteria; phylum Acidobacteriota; class Thermoanaerobaculia; order Gp7-AA8; family Gp7-AA8; genus JADGNZ01. Next base: position 24,296 of record JADGNZ010000053.1, read on the forward strand.
CCTGCGACCACGCGTCGTACACGGCGATTTGCACCGCGCCGCCGAAACCGAACAGGCTCCCGGCGGCCTTGACTGTGGCATTAGCAAAATCCTGGAAACCGGCGCCCGGGAACAACTGCACCGTCAGAACGAGGTACCAGATTTGGCCGAGAACCAGCCAGACGTCACCGCCGATGGCGATCGCGGCGAGATAGAAGGCGTGATTCGGGATCCCCGAGTTGATGTGCACGCCTCCGTTGTCCTGGGGTGAGTTGACGTAGCCGCGCATGTGCGCCGGCTGCGGATCGCGCCCGAGGGCGGGGTCGTCGTAGGCGGTGCCAGGCGCTTTCATGGAGCGGATGGCGTCGCCGTGGACGTCAGGCCCGAGGAGACCCTTGCCGATGAGCCAGTCGGACTGCGATGCGGTCTGGCCAAGCGCCCATTGCTTGACCATGATCCCGAACGCATCCGAGATGTGCTCGTTGAGGGCCCCGGACTGATTGAGATACTCGAGCCTTGCCGTGTTCTGCGTGATGCCGTGGGTCAGCTCGTGAGCGATCACGTCGACGTCGATCGTGAAGCGGTTGAAGATCTTCCCGTCGCCGTCGCCGTAGATCATCTGCTTTCCGTCCCACATGGCGTTCTCGAACTGCTCGCCGTAGTGGATCGTCGAGATGAGCGGCATGCCCTTGCCATCGATCGAGTTGCGACGGAAGACCCGGGAGTAGAAGTCATAGGTGATGCCGGAGCCGTCGAATGCTTCGTTGGCCTCGATATCGGTACTGCCTGTGTGGCGCTCGTCCAGGACCAATTTGCCCGGGAGCGTGTGGTTGTGATTGGCGTCGTAGACGTAGCGGCGCCTTCTGCTGCTGAGTACGGCCGCACCGTTTGGCACGGGGGCGGCGGCGTGGGAACGGTACTGCACGATCTGAACGGATTGCCGTAGTGTGGCGGAGACGTTCACCCGCACGTCGTGGTCCCCATGCCGGGCCAGGTGCCGCAACATATGCGGCGGAATGGCCGTACAAGCCTGGTGATGTATGTTTTGCATGACACGAAACTCCTTTTCTTAGCGGTTTAGGTGGTTGGCGTGTTGCGCACGGCCGCGTTCTCGCGCGGCCGTGCGGGTTTCTACTGCACGCGTGTTACTGGTTGGTGGGCGGGGGCACCTCCTTCTTCTTCAGAGGCCGGCCCGGACGACCCAGGTCGCGCTTCATGATCTTCGCGAGCGACGCGACGGAAGCGCTGCTGGCATCGCGGCCGAGACCTTTGGCGACTGCATAGACTTGCAGACCCTGGAAGACGGCTTTCGCCTTCCGGGTGGCGCAACTGAACTTGAGATTCGTCAGAAAGAGCTCCACCTGGTCGATGACCGAACGGAAGGCGTCCAGGTACTGCAGCGTGTCGCGGGCTTCGACGACGTCGAACTTGTTGATGACCTGCAGTTGCGGATCCTTCTCGACCGAGGTGAGCACCGTGGAGACGAAGTCGTTCGGAAACCGCGAATGGGTTTCAACGAATACCGCCGTGGATGCATGCTTTTCCTCGAGCATGGGGATCTGGGCAATGGCAGCGACGAAGGCATCGAGAAACTGCTTCGCTACCTCCTGATAGTGTGTGGTGGTCGGCGTGACGGGCTCCTGGCCCGGCGACGTCACACCACTGGCAATGGTGTCAGACATGATTTGTTCTCCTTATCCTTGGTAAAACCGGACGTAAGACGCTACGCGCGCTTACGGCGGCGGGTGGCACCGCGGAGCAATGGCCGTTGCGCCGCGGGCGTTGGGGCAATGGTGCGCACATGCCCTGAAAAATCGAGTCGATACTGTGTATACGAAGAGGGTTTCGCGAAAGTGTCGGTACAATTGTTAAACTATCGCTACAGGCACGAATCTCATTACTTAGGGAATTGTGCGTAAGAACGCACCGCGAGGCCTGGCTGGAGGGAAAGTTCGGGCGCTGAAGCTGGACGACGCTCTCTCGCGGAGAGGTCTGCACCCGCCGGAATCCGGGTTGTCCTCTCGAAAGATGGTCCGCACGTGTTTCGGGATGGGTCTTACGTATTTCAAAAATGGGGCCGGATCGATTTCGGTGGGGTTTCCACTCGTGAAATAGTGTCGAAACCAATTTCGGTAGTCGTATTGGCTCCTGAAACTGAGTCGGGACCAATTTCGGTAGTCGTTTTGACTACTGAAATTAGGTCGGGACCAATTTCGGTAGTCGTTTTGACTACTGAATTTAGGTCGCGACCAATTTCGGTAGTCGTTTTGACTACTGAAATTAGGTCGGGACCAATTTCAGTAGTCGTTTTGACTCCTGAAATTAGGTCGGGACCAATTTCAGTAGTCGTTTTGACTACTGAAATTAGGTCGGGACCAATTTCGGTAGTCGTTTTGACTACTGAAATTGGGTCGGGACCAATTTCGGTAGTGGTTTTGACTCGTGAAATGGGGTGGAGACCAACTTCGGCAGTGATTTTCGCCTTATTGAAATAGCGTCCGGACCTTTTTCGGCAGGAGTTGACCTTTTTTGAGGACGGCTGAAGGTTCGGCCCCTCCACCCGGGGGCGCGGACGCGCAGTCGAAGGGCGCGCGGTTCCTGACGCGCGCGTCGGGCTCGCGCTCGCAGCGGCGGGACGCCGCCCGGCCAGCCGCCGGGACGGCGGCGTTCCACTCGTGATGGCCATGAGTGTGGCAACCTTGCCGGCCACTTACGGATCGCGTCTCATTCCCCGGCACTCCCCTCGGCTCCTCCCCCCGCATCCGAGAGCGCTGCGGTTTGCAGCGACGCTTCAATGATGGCGGTGAGGATTCCCGAGCGGGTGATCCATTTGCCTTGCTGCGCGCGTATCTCGACGGCCAAGTGATCAAGCTGCTCGAGTTGGCCCTTCACGAGGGAGACCGTGATCGAGAGGTACGGCCCCGGCAGAACGGATCGCCCACCCTCCTTCGCGCGGCGCGACGCACCATCCCGTTTCTCCCTCCCCCGCTTTTTCGTGACCATCGGCCCTCCTTCCCTTCGCGCACGCGATCTCAATCCGTGAGATGCGCATGACGAAGCTCACTTCCTGGCTGGTCTGCACGCGCGCCTCGATCCGTCGCAGCGCATCGGCGTTCGTTGCGCCGAGGCTCGGTCGGTTCGCGCGTCACCAGAAGAATCTGTGTGAGCAGCTTCACGAGAGGGGCGTGCGGCGGCGCCCGGCCGTGGCGGCGGAACGTGCGCGAGGCGCGATCGGTGCCGAACAGCTCTACGACTTCCGAGCCCTCGGCCCGGCCGCCTTCGCGGTAGCCGGCGTCAAGACAGGACTCCACTCCCCGCCTGCACCACTCACGCTTACCGCCGGTGAATCCGTTCTCGATTCGATCGAGCACGCTCGTCCCCCTGCCAATTGAGACGCGCTCAGCCAGGAGGAAGTTACTCGGAAGAGAAGATCGGTTGCGGCAGGCAACAAAACTGCCTCACCACATTGGCGATAAAATCGCTTTGGTAAGGAGGCCGCTTGCGTACCACGACCCTGACATCCAAAGGGCAGATCACGCTCCCGAAAGACATCCGCGACCGTCTGGCCCTCAAGCAGGGTGACCGATTCCAGGTGGCTATCGGAAGGAATGGGCTGCTGACCCTGGAGCGCGACCAGACATCGTCAATCGAGCAGGTCCTCGGGATGTTGCATCGGCTCGCGAAGCGCAAACCGGTAACGATCGCCGAGATGGGGGCTGCCGTTCACCGGCGCGCGAAGACGAAATACCCAGTGAAGCCCGCTTGATCGATGCCGAATGCCTGCACGTTTCAGGGCGGTCCAGGCTCGGCGTTCGATCTGCGACGACGTACTTCACCCAAGCCTTGAACATTGACGAATATCGACCTCCGCCCCGGCTGCACTCGGGCGAGGACGCCCGAGTGCCCGCGGTCGAGACGACCGCACTCCTTACGACGGAGGAGTGTGGGCGTCTCGCCCGCGGCCATCGGGGCGTCCCGCCTCGGTGGTTGGACCAAGGGCGGCGAGCAGATGTTGCAGTTGGTGCTGAATCCCGTACCCGCGTGCATGCCGGGGGTAGGGAAAATCGCTGTTTCGGCCTCTCCTATGAAGATCGCTCGAAATTGAGGGAGATCTACCGTCAGCTCTATTCCATGCGCTCTCGCCTGAACGGTTCGCTCATTGCGTTCCGCTTTGCGGCAATTGAACTGAGTTACATGGAGGCAACTCGAGCGACGGCATCGCCAGCCACACCCTCCCAGATCGAAGAGCAAAGAAAGGTCGTAGAGGTGGCAACACTGCGAGTGGTCCACGACCGCACTGAGCTCGAATCGCTCCTTGGATGGATCGATCTGTCAGCTCCGCCAGACGATCATCGCTGGGGGCATGCGATCCAAAGCCTCATACGACTCGATCGGTGGAGTCCAGCGCCGACCGGAACAACAAACAGCCTGCCCGCCTGGAAAGAAGCAGAGAGAATGAGGGCGTACCAGCTTTGCACAACAGAGATCAACGCGAAGTTCGCAGAGCTTCTTATCCTGCTGCGCGAGAATCGCCGAGAACTTGCCCGCCAAGCCGCAGGCCCGCAGTGAAGCACCACGACAGTGCCATCGAGGCATCGAGAACAAACTCCCATACGGCGAGCATTGGTCGCCGCCGGGCCGGCGGCGGTCCAGCCGGCGAGCCGCCGGCGCTACGCTGCGGCGCCTTCCGGCGCCGCTCCCCTATCGATCATCCACCACGTTTCTGCCCCGCTCGTTACTTGGGCGATTGGGTAGTCCGTGCCGGACTGGAGGGCTTCGAGTACTGGCTTCTTCTTTGCGCCGGGGGCGAGGACGAGGCGGAGGGTGGCGGCGCGGAGGATGGGTTTGGTCAGGGTGACGCGCCAGGAGTCGAGGCGGGGCACATAGACCTCGGCGGCGATGCGGTCTTCGACTTCGAGGACCGGGGTGCCGGGAAAGAGGGAGGCGGTGTGGCCGTCGTCGCCCATGCCGAGGAGGACGAGGTCGAGGGTGGTGATGCCGAGGGTGCGCCATTCGTCTTCGAAGGCGCGGGCGGTGGCGGCGGGGTCGTTCAGCTCGGTGCGGAATCTCAGGAAGCGATGGCTCGGTGAGAGACCGTTGGCGAAGAGCGTCTTCTGCATCATGCCGGCGTTGGAGTCGGGATGCTCGATCGGGACGTAGCGCTCGTCGACGACGACCCAGGTGATCGGCAGCTCGGCCAACTCTTCGCGAATCGGCGTGGCCCCGAGCGCGGCGTAGAGAGGTTTGGGCGTTTCACCACCTGACAGCGCGATGGTTCGGGCGCCGGCGTTTACGCGCTGGATGATCGTTCGCGCGGTCGCGGCGAGGGCGTCTTGCGGCGTGTCGAAGATGCGAAGGTTCATGATTTGTTTGGACTCTCTCGACTGGTATCGCTTCGCGTCTTCGCGTGAGAAGGGTCTCACGCCACGCGCTTCGCCAGCTTGATCGCGATTGGCAACACGCGGCGCAGCACGCGGTCGCCGTCGATGCGTTTGAGCTGGCGGACGATCAGTTTCTCCATCTGCTGGTCGAGCGTGCGGGTGACGGATTGGACCGTTACGCTGCCGTCGACGTTGGCGACGAGTACTCCCCGATCGCGGTCGCGGGTGATGCTGGCGCAAGCGCCGTCTTCGAACGAGATCTCGACGAGGGTGATGCCCCCGACGTCCGTCGACTGGTGCCGGCGCTCGAAGGCGTAATCGATCGAGCCGGCCGCGCCTTCCACTTTTCCGTTCGCGTCGACGGCGTGTCCGACCTGCGCGCTCAGCCACGACGCGTAGAGCAGCGACTCCACCGACTCGCCGAAGAACTCGTGGTCGGAACTGCCGGCGATGACGCGCACGCGGCGGATGGCGTTGAGGCGGGTGCGCATCGGCGGAGGATCGAAGATCGACGCGGTGGCCGCCCGCCACTCCTCGAGGCGGACCCAGTTCAGATCCGCGGGCGAGGTCGAAGTCTGCTCGGCGATGCGGGAGACGAGCGCCAGGTCGGCGGGCGAATCGAAATAGACCGAGTCAACGATCAGCCGATCGGCCGGCTCGAGCAGCAGCTCGACATACTCCTCATGCTCGTTCGGCAGATCGCCGATCCACCAGAAGGCCACCGGCATGTCGGGAATGAGCAGCGCGCTGACGACGGGGGGCACGCGATGAATCCTGTCTCCCCCGGCGACGATGTTGATCTCCTCGGAGCAGACCTGCTTGCCGCCGCCGACGAGGTGACAGTTCGCGCTGATCCACGACGTCAGCTCCGCCTCGGCCGCAGGATTCGAGCGGACGACGATCGTGCGCTGCGGCACGACGGCGCTGGCGCGCCCGAGGGTCTCGGCAGCCTGGACATGCGCCTCGCTCGTCGATGTGTGCGCGACCACGTTCCAGAGCGCCGCGCGTGTGACGGCATCCTCCCCGTCCTGCTGCCCGCGCCACAGCTCGGAGAGGCTCTTCTCGATCGCGTTTACGTCGACGCGAACATCGGCATCGGTGAGGTCGGTCATATGCGCAGGTGTCGGCGTTTTACGTAGGTCGGACTCTCCAGTCCGACACCACGAACAAGTCGGACTAGAGAGTCCGACCTACGTAAAAACTGGTAAATCGACATCACGGCCTTCTCCACTTGCGTCCGTCGCGCTCGATGAGTTTGTCCGCCGCCTCGGGACCCCAGGTTCCGCTGGGGTAGAGCTCGGGACCGATCGGATCGGCGGACCAGGCGTTGAGCAGCGGATCGAGCCAGGCCCAGGCGGTCTCCACTTCGTCGCGGCGCGCGAAAAGCGTGGAGTCGCCGAGCATCGTTTCGAGCAGGAGCCGTTCGTAGGCCTCGGGAGGCTCGGCGCCGAACGACGTTGCGTAGCGAAACTCCATCGTCACCGGAGACGTGCGCACCGTTGGGCCGGGAACCTTCGAATCGAACTTCAGGGAGATGCCTTCATCGGGCTGGATGCGAATGGCCAGCACGTTCGGCTGCATCGTCACGTTCGTGAGCTTGTTGAAGAGCGGATACGGGGCCGGACGGAAGTGGATGGAGATGTCGGTGACGCGCTTTGGCAGGCGCTTTCCGGCGCGAAGGTAGAACGGCACGTCCGCCCAGCGCCAGTTGTCGATGAAGATCTTCAACGCCGCGTACGTCTCGACGTTCGAATTCGGATCGACCTTCACTTCCTTGCGGTAGGCGATGGCCTTCTCGCCGAGGACGGAGCCGTCGATGTACTGGCCGCGCACCGAAACGTCGGTCTCGTGCCCGCGCGGGAACTCGCGAAGCGCGCGAAGCACTTTCACCTTCTCGTCGCGCACGGCATTGGCTTCGAAGGCCACCGGTGGCTCCATCCCGATCAGCGAGACGAGCTGCAGCATGTGATTCTGGATGATGTCGCGGGAGATGCCGGAGGTCTCGAAATAGGGACCCCGCTTCTCCACGCCGATCGACTCCGCCACGGTGATCTGCACATGGTCAATGTATTGGCGGTTCCAGAACGGCTCGAAGATCCCGTTGGCGAAGCGGAGAACGAGGAGGTTCTGGACGGTCTCTTTGCCGAGGTAGTGATCGATGCGGAAGACCTGGCGCTCGCGGAAGGTCGTCACGGCGACGCGGTTCAGCTCCTTCGCCGACGCCAGGTCGTGGCCGAACGGCTTCTCGATGATGGCGCGCGTGAACGGACCACCCTGCTCGGGATCCGAGACCATCTTCTCGCGCCCCAGCAGCTCGGTGACTGTCGGAAAGAATTGGGGCGGGACGGCGAGGTAGTAGATCCGCCTGCCGCCGGTGCCGCGCGATTCGTCGAACTCCTTCATCCTGGCGTTCAGGCGGAGGATGCCCTCCGGCTCGCTGAATTCGCCGCGGACGTAGAAGAGGCCTTTGGCGAAGTTGTCCCAGACCGCTTCGTCGACCGGACGGGTACGTGCGAATTTGTCGCACGACTCGCGCATGGCCATGCGAAAGGCGTCGTCGGTGTAGTCCGGACGGGCGTATCCGATGATGGTCTGGCCCGGCGGAAGAAGGCCGTCGTGCGCCAGGGAGTAGAGCGCCGGGATCAGCTTGCGCTGCGTCAGATCACCCGAGGCACCGAAAATGACGAGACAGGACGCATCGGGCACGCGTTCCTGCTCCAGACCTTCCCGAAGAGGATTTGCTTCGATCGCGGGAGCCACCACCGACATGTTTGCTCCTCCGTACGGCGCGATTGTATGCGAAGGAGTTGCCGGTCAGGCGCGGAGGAGACGCGGGGGATCAGAGACAAGCGATCAGGAGATCGAAGACAAGGGATCGGTCTGATCGGTCTGATCAGACTGATCGGCCTGAGCGGCCCTGATCTCTGATCGCTAGTCTCTGATCTCTGCCTCACCACGAATCAGGGATCGGAGACGCGCCCCCGATCCCTGATGCGGCGAAGACCTGACTAGCCGTCCGGAACAGAAAGCCGGCTATCCAGCCAGAGATTGATGAGAAAATCGAGCATAGACCCCTCCCTTCCGCCCACCGGACAAGCCGGGCGAACGTTCGTTCGGAGAGGCCTCTCGTCTTTGGGATCAGAACCGGCAGCGCCGGTTTTGTTATCAATTGGGGATTGCCATCCGAGGAGTGGACGGCGATACTTCGCGCATCCTCCAATCCATGCTTAAGGATTTCGATGCCGCACTCACCGATCGGGTCGCGGACTCCTACGAGGCCTACTACGATCTTCTTCGGTTCATCGCGCGGCGGCGCTTCCGGATCCCGGCGCCCGACATCCAGCCTCTCATCCACGACGTGTTCGTGTCGTTCATGAGGCACGAGAAAGTGATCGGCGAGGATCGTCGATGGCTCATCGCAGCCATCGGAAACGCCTGCCGCAACTACTGGCGGAACATACGGCCGGGGCAACAGCTCGACAATGAGCTGCTCGATCCGCGAACACCTGTCGACGAAGTGCTTGCACGGCACGATGTGGCGCTACTTTTCGCAAAGCTGCCCGTCGCCTGCCGGTCGATCCTGCGCCTGCGCTATGTCGAGGGATTGAATCCCCGCGAGATCGCCGCGCGCTACGGAACGTCGCCGGGATACATCCGGCTGAAGGTGCATCGCTGTCTGGCGGCAGCGAGACGCGCACTTGGGGAGCGCTCATGAGCGAGCATCCCGATCGCACGACGCTGGCGAAGTACCTCGAAGGCGAGCCTGTCGACGACCGGCTGGCGATTGCGACGCATCTCGCCGACTGCGCCGATTGCCAGAACGAACTGGACGCCCTCGAGGCAACGTTTCGTCTGCACGACAACGTGCTCGACTTCATCGAGTCGCGAAGAAGCGACCGCGAACGGCCACTGGAGCAATTCGACATCCTGGCCACGAGGCAGAGAATGGGAGCGGAAGCGGCGCGCGCCGAATCCTTCTTCGGCGATCTGATGCGCCTGCCGATCGAGGAGTGGCCGTCCGCCTTCGAGGCGAACCCGCAGCACTGCACCGAAGGGATGGTCCTTCGCCTGCTGACCGAGGTGGAACTCGAGGTCAAACGGCGTCCGCAGCACGCGTTGCTGCTGATCAACGTCGCGGAGACCGTCACCGGCTCGCTCGACATTCCGGCGATCCACGTCTGCGCGGGAGATTGCTGGAAGCAGCGCGCGAACGCGCTCCGTCACCTCGGCCGCTATGCGGAGTCGCTCGAAGCGGCGGATCTCGCAGCCGCCTTCTATCGCCTGCTTCCCCTCGGCGATTTCGAGATCGGGCAGGCGCTCTACACCCGCGCCATCACCCTCTTCAAGATGACGCACTACGAGGAGGCGCTCTCCGCCCTCCAATCCGCCAAAGAGCTGCTGCGCGAATTCGGAGACACCATGCCGCTGGCGAAGACGCTCATCCTCGAAGCCTGCGTCCGCTTCGAGCAGGGTGAAATCGACTGGGCCGAGAAAACCTGGCTCGAGGTCGTACCGATGCTCAAGCGTTTCGATGACCGCATCGAGCTGGCCCGCGTTCGCGCGAACCTTGCCGAATGCAGCCTCAAACGCGGACGGCCGGCCAGCGCGCTGGCGCAAGCGCAGGCGGCCGCAACCGGCTTCGCGGAGCTGCAAATGGACGCGGAGCGGATCCGATCGGAATGGATGGTCGCCGCAATCCTCCGCGCACTGGGCGAACACGACCGAGCGCTCGAGCTTCTCTACAGCGCCTCCGCCTCCTTCCGCGCGCTCGGCATGACCTCGGACGCCGGCTTCGTCAACCTAGACATCACCGAAGAGCTCCTCCGCCGCAACGAGTGGAGCGAAGCAGCCAACATCGCCCGCGAACTGGCGGGGCTGTTCACAGCCGCCGGCGTAACCCTCGCCAGCGTGACCGCACTCTCCTACCTCCGCACCGCCGTCGAAGGCGAACGCGCCACGCCGGCACTCGTTCGCTACGTTCGAGACTACGTCGCCGCCGATGATCCGGCGCGCGCGTTTTCGGCGCCGTCGTAGAGATCGAGTACCCGGAATCGACCCCGCGCTCGAAGCGGGGCGGTACCGCTGACAAGACATCACCGTCGGGCGAGGACGCCCAACGGGAGCAGGCAAGGACGCCTGCACTACGTCGCCGGAACGTAGTGCGGGCATTCCTGCCTGCTCCCGACGGGCGTCCCTGCCCGGCGGTGTCGACGTGCCGGAAGTCGTACGCCTACTTCGCCGCGCTTGGTATCACCGGAGCCGCCGCGGGCTCCTTCGTCTGCAGCTCCTTGGCGATCTTCTCCACTTCCCCAAACACGCGCATGAAGTTTTCGCCCATGATTTTGCGGACGTCGTCATCGGCGTAGCCGCGGCGTTTCAACTCGGCGCGAATCGCGGGGAGTTTGCTGATGTCTTCCATCCCTTCGGGCACTTCGGGGATGCCGTCGAAGTCTGAGCCGATGCCGACGTGATCGATGCCGGCGACCTTCACCATGTGGTCGATGTGATCGACGATCACGGTCCACGACACCTTCGGCAGAGGATTGGCCGCCATCAACGCGCGCAGACCCTCCTCGTACACCGCTCCTTCCGAGGGATCTTTCGCTTTCAACGCGGCGATCTCGGGCTTGAGCTTTTCTTCCCGCGCCTTCGAGGCCTTGGCCACCTCGTCGGAGAGAAAGGCGGGATAGAAGTTCACCATCGCCACGCCGCCGTTTTTCGAGAGCGCGGCGAGCATCTCGTCCGTCATGTTGCGCGGTGCGCTGGCCAGCGCGCGCGAGGAGGAGTGCGAGGCAATCACCGGCGCCTTCGACACTTCGATGACATCGTAGAAGGTCTTGTCACTGACGTGCGAGACGTCGACGAGCATGCCGAGGCGGTTCATCTCCAGGACAACGTCTTTGCCGAATGGCGTAAGGCCGTTGTGCGTCGGTTCATCTCCCGACGAGTCGGCCCAGTTGTTCGTGTTCGTGTGTGTCAGGGTCATGTAGCGCGCGCCGAAGCGGTAAAAGGCGCGAAGAACGTCGAGGGAGTCTTCGATGGCATGACCGCCTTCGATACCGATGAGGATGGCGCGGCGGTTGCCGGCGACTGCGGCCTTGATCCCGGCCGTCGACGTCGCGAAGCGGACCCATGTCGGACAGGCGTCCGCCATCTCATGGATGGTCTCCATGATCTTCAGACAGAACGCGGCCGCTCCTTTGTTGGCGTATTTGGCGGGAACGTATGCGGCGAAGAACTCCGCGTCGAGACCGCCCGCTTTCATGCGCGGATAGTCGAAGTGCCCGCGGGTGTTGAGCGCGCCGAGGTCGAAGGGATGATCGAGGAACTGGGTGGGAGTGTCGGCATGGGTGTCGACCGTGATGCCGGCAGGAGCCGCCGCCACCTTCGGAACCGGTTTGACGACGCGGCGCGCGGCATAGATCGGCGTGACGGCGACGAGAAGGAGAGCAAGCGCAACGCGTTTCGGCATCGCGCTAGGTTAGCAGGAGGTTGCTGGGTTGCTGGGGGTTCATTCGGAACACCCCAGCGTGAGAGCTCAGCAACCGAGCAACTCAGTCGTCAGAACGCGAAGCGAATACCCACGCTGACCGCGCCGTAGCGCGGCTTCGGACTGTAGAAATGAGCCCAGTGGTACGACCCCTCCGCAACGAGGCCGATGCTTCGCGAGATGGGGAAGATCCCGTTGACGCCACCGACGAAGCCGTAATCGCTCTCCTGCCGGCTGCCGCTGCTCTGGCGGTAAAGACCAGTTCCCGCGAAAAGGCCGGTGTACCCGAACGGCTCCGAGAATCGGTACTCGATCACGGCGTCCGCGTATTCGACTTGTCCTTTGGGATCGACGACGTCGGCGATCGGTTTGCCGGTGGTGGGATCTGGCTTCACGAAGACGGTTCTGGCATCCATGCGCCCAACCTTGATCTTGAAGATCGTGTCCTGCTCCATGTCGATTCCATACGAGATCTCCTCGAACCCGTGCTGGAAGTCGGACTTGCCGCCATCGAACGACTTCAGCGCCTTCGCTCCTCCTGCGAGGATCGTGAGCTCATGGTTCTGGGCGAGAACGGGAAGTGCAGCAACGAAGAGAAAGCCGAGAAGTATCAGAGTCTTTTTCATGCAGTCCTCACTATATCGAAGTTGGGGGGGTGGGGAGTGGGGTGTGGGGTGTGGGAGTAGAAGAGTCGTGTTTGAAACAACCTTCGAGGATAAAACTCCCACTCCCCACACCCCACCCCCCACTCCCGTACAATCACACCATGTTGCAAACACTGTCCTCTATAGGACGGGAGACGGCGAGAATAGTTCTTCACGCCTCGTGCGTGGTGTGCGATGGCGAGCTGCCGTGGCGGGCGCGGAAGGCTTCGTGCTGCGCGGCGTGCTGGGCGTCGCTGCCGCAGATTCCGGCAACGCGATGCCGTTACTGCGCGGCGCCGTGGAGCGGTAACGATCCCGGTTACGTCTGCGGATCGTGTCTCGTCACGCCGCCGCCGGTGGTCTGGACCGAGGCGTGGGGCTGCTACCGGGGCTCGCTCGAAAAGGTCCTGCACGCGTTCAAGTTCAAGCGACATGATTTCTTCGCAGCGCCGCTGGCCGAGCTGGTCGAGAGTGTCATCCGCGAGCGCGGCGATCTGGACTTCGACGCTGTCGTCCCCGTTCCGATGCATCGCGCCAAGCTGCGAAGGCGCGGGTACAACCAGGCCGAGCTCCTCGCCCGCGCACTGGCCCGCCGCCTCGGACTCCGCTGCGAGACGGCGCTCCTGGCGAAGACGCGCGACAGCAGCGCGCAATCGCGGCTGGCCCGCAACGAACGAGCGGCGAATGTGCACGATGCCTTCCGAGCCTCGCCGCGCGCGGCATCGCGGCGCATCCTTCTCGTCGACGATGTGATCACGACCGGCGAGACGATCCGCGCCTGCGCACGCGCCCTCACGGATGCCGGCGCGAAACGCATCGCAGCGGCGGTGGTTGCGAAGACAGAATGAGTATCGAGGTCTATCCTGCGGCGAAGCGCGCAGGATCTCTCGCGACACCGCGCGAATGCAGCCTTTGTGCATTCAGGTTGTCTCCGCTCGGTGTTACCAGAGATCCTGCGCGCTTCGCCGCAGGATAGAGTGAGAAGAACGAGAGTACCAATGCCCAATTACGACCTGATCATCATCGGCGGCGGGATTATCGGCGGGAGCACGCTGTACCACCTGGCGCAACTCGGCTACGGCGGGCGCGTGCTCGTGCTCGAGCGCGAAGACGCGCTGTCGAAAGGCTCGACCGCACTCTCCGCCGGCGGTTTCCGCAACATCTGGACGACGCCGATCAACATGCGGCTCACGAGCTACTCGATCGGGAAGCTGAAGTCGTTTCAGGATGAGCTTCAGTTTCCGATCGGATTCGATCAGCGCGGTTACCTCTTCTGCCAGTACGAAGAGAATTTCGAGAGCGCCAGGGCCTACGGCAGCGAGTGGGCGAAGAACGGCGTGACGATCGAGTTCCTCGACGCGAAGGAAGTCGAAGCGAAGGTGCCGGGACTGCGCGCCGGGATCGGACATATCGATCCCGAGGTGAACGAGATCCTGCAGATGAAACCGATCGCAGGAGGAGTGTTCGGACCGGACTGCGGCAGCTTCGATCCCTCGGCGGCGGCGCAGGGATACTTCGAGCGCGGATTGGAGGGATTCGCGGGACGCGCCGAGCTGCGTCTGAACGCGACCGTCAAGAAGCTGCGCATCATGGACCGCGCCTATCGCGGCGTAGAGATGGAGGATGGCTCCTTCATCGAGAGCGAAAAGATCTTGGTCGCCGCGGGCGCGTGGACGAACGCGCTCATGGAAGCGTCCGGGCTGACTGGAGCGGACTTGCCGCCGGTGATCCCGCTCAATCGCATGCTGTTCATCACGAACATGCCGCCGATCGAGGGCTTCGAGCAGATTCCGATGACGATCATCGACAACGGCATCTATTTCCGTCCCGAGGGACCGAACTTGATGATCGGGCGCGCGGACCCCGATACGCCTAAGGGCTTCGACACGACCGCCGACGCGAAGTACTACGAGGAGCAGATCAACTACTACATGCAGGAGCGCATCCCGGGGATGGAACGCTGCCGGCTGATGTCGATGTGGGGCGGCCTTTACGACACGAACGCGGTCGATCACAACGCCGTCTTCGGCGAGCATCCGCACGTTGCCGGCCTGCTCTTCGCCACCGGGTTTTCAGGCCACGGTGCGATGGAGTCGCCGGCTGCGGGCCTGGCACTCTCCGAACTGTTGCAGTACGGCCAGTACCGCACACTCGATTGCACGCCGCTGTCGATCGCGCGATTCTGGGAGAACAAGCCGATTCACGAGACGATCGTGATTTAGAAACCGGTATCACCACAGAGACACAGAGGACACAGAGGACACAGAGATCGGTTTCTCTGTGTCCTCAGTGTCTCTGTGGTTGGTTCTTCTCTCTCGCCTTTCTCCGTTTCCGCTCCCTCTTCACCTTTCTCCCCTCCGCCTTCTCATTCCCGAACACCTCCCATTTCGAGCGGATCCTCCAGCGGCCGTGCATCCACACCCACTGCTCCGGCACGCGGCGGATCTGCTCCTCGATGTCCGCGGTGAGCCGGGCTGTGATCGACGCTGCATCATCGTCGGGACCGGCAAGAATCGGCTCGAGGATGCGGATGTGCAGCTTGTCGCCGCGGCGCTCGCAAAACATGCGGATGATCGGCATACCTGTCGTGATCGCCAGTCTGGCTGGACCGAGCGGGGCCAGCGCCGGCCGCCCGAAGAAGGTCACGCGCACGCTCTCGGAGCGGATGCTTTGATCGATCAGAAATCCGAGAAGACTGCCGCGCCTCAACGCGCGGATCATTTCCCGACCGGCGGCGGTCGAGCCTCTGTCGATCGTCGAGATCCCGCTGCTGTGCCGCAACTCGGTCGCGAAGTCGTTCATCTCCACTTCGTCGCGTTCGCGATGAAGAACCGTGAGTGGCGTATGACGGGCGATGGCATGGGCCAGCCACTCCCAGTTGCCGCAGTGTCCCGTAATCCCGATCGCTCCCTCACCTGTTGGAAGATTCTCGAGGCCTTCAAACGTCGTGGTCCGCGCCAGTGTTTCCGCGTTGAGGTTCGGCAACCAGAGAATCTCGGCCAGTGTCTTGCCGAGGTGATGAAACATCGCCCGGGCCGTTCTGAGGCAGCGCCTGCGAGACCAGTCCGGGAACGCGGCGGTGATGTTTGCGATGGCACGCCCGCGATCGGGCCACAGCAGAAGCCATCCCAGTTGTCCGATGAAAACGCCGATGCCTCGGGCAGTGGGAAGAGAGAGACGGCGCACGACGCCACTCACAGCGCGCAGGCCGATGGTCAGCACGCGACCGCGAATCACGCGTCGGGTAGGGATGGTCACAGGATGGATTCTATGTTGCGGCTGCTATCCTTCGCGCACACATGGCTCACGCGCGCGACATTCGCGTCATCGTCTCCGACGTCGACGGCGTCTGGACGGACGGGAAAATCATCTACGCCGGCGACCGCTCCGAGCTCAAGAACTTCAACGTCCGCGACGGGCTCGGCGCGAAGCTGGCCCAACGCGTCGGCATCCGGATCGTGCTTCTCACATCGCGACGCTCGGCCGCGCTCACGCGCCGCGCGCGCGAGCTCGGCATCACCGAGCTTCATCAGGGCGCAACGAACAAGGCTGTTGCCTGCGCGGAGATCCTCGAGTCGATGGCCCTCTCGTTCGATCAGGCCCTCTACATCGGCGACGATCTTCCGGACCTGGCGCCGATGCTGCGCGCAGGACTCTCCGCTGCACCCGCCGATGCCGCGCCAGAAGTCTACGCTGCCGCTGCCTGGAAACTGCAGTCGGCCGGAGGTAACGGCGCATTCCGCGAGCTGGTCGAGCGGCTCCTGCGCGAGCGCGGCGAGTGGGAGGCAGTTCTTCAGGGTTACCGCTAGTTGTTTTATGATCCGCTCGCACCACAACAACTGAGGTCACGATGTCTGAGCAGGCGTGCGTCCTGATCGTCGAAGATAGCGAAGCCGATCGTGCTCTGCTCGATACCCACCTGAGCCGCGACGGGTTCGAGACCGAGTTCGCGTGCGATGGCGTCGAAGCGTGGCAGATGCTCGACGCGAGTCCCGACCGCTACGATCTCGTCCTTCTCGACCGCTCCATGCCGCGCATGAACGGGATGGACCTGCTCAAGCGCATCAAGAGCGATCACCGCTTCCTCATCATTCCGGTCATCCTCCAGAGCGCGCTCGTCGCGCGGGACGAAGTGATCGAGGGCATCCGCGGCGGCGCCTACTACTACCTGACCAAACCATACGACGTCGAGATGTTGATGAGTGTCGTGCGCACGGCCGCCGCCGACAGTGCCGCCGCGCGCGAGCTGCAGCGGCGCGTGCGCCGAGGGTTGCAGGTTCTGCAATTGCTCGACGATGCCCACTTCACGTTTCGCACGATCGAAGAGGCGCGCGGTCTGGCTGCGGTTCTTGCCAACGCCTGTCCCGATGCCGAGGCGACGGTCATCGGGCTCACGGAGCTCCTCGTCAACGCCGTCGAGCACGGCAACCTCGGCATCACGTACGACGACAAGAGCGCGCTGCTGTCCGACGGGACCTGGGCTGCCGAGGTTGAGCGAAGGCTCACGCTGCCGGAGAATGTCAGCAAGCGCGTCGACGTCGGATTCCACCGCAACGACACCGAGTTGCGCTTCACGATCGCCGACCGCGGCAACGGCTTCGAGTGGACGCGCTATCTCGACATCGATCCGCGCAGAGCCTTCGATCGTCACGGCCGCGGCATCCTCATGGCCCGCCACGTCAGCTTCTCATCGATCGAGTACCGCGGTTGCGGGAACGAGGTGGTGGCAACGGTGGTTTGTTGTGTGCCCGAGGCTGCGGCTGGAAGCGGAGCGGCGTGATTTTGCGCGGGAGTCGGGATTCACTACACCACGCCGAGGCGGGACGCCTCGACGCCGCGGTCGAGACGACCGCACTCCTTCGCCGCCTCGGCGCGTTCGACGCCACGATGATCGTGATGGGCGGCATCATCGGCTCGGGCATCTTTCTCAATCCCACCGTCGTGGCCAAGCAGGTTCACACACCGGCGCTGATCCTAGGCGCGTGGATTACCGGCGGCGTGATCGCGCTCCTCGGCGCATTCGCCTACGCGGAGCTGGCAGCGCTGCGTCCCGAGGTGGGTGGTCAGTACGCGTACCTTCGCGACGCCTACCATCCGTCGGTCGCCTTCATGTACGGCTGGGCGCTGCTGCTCATCGTGCAGAGCGGCGGGATGGCGGCGGTCGCCGCGACGTTCGCGCGCTACGCGCTCAGTTTGATCGGCATCGCCGTCCCGGAGTGGACGGTCGCCGTCGGTGCGCTGCTCATCCTCACACTCATCAACTGTCTCGGCGTGCGCAGCGGCAGCAACACGCAAAACGCGCTCATGCTGCTGAAGCTCGCAGCGATCGCCATGCTCCTCGTGGCCGGAGCGACCGTCGTCGCGCCACATGCCGCGCCACGCGCGATGTTCGACGCTCCCCTCTCCACCGATCTCTTCCTCCGCTTCGGCGCGGCAATGACTCCCGTGATGTTCGCGTATGGCGGATGGCAGACCGCGAGCTTCGTGTCCGGCGAGCTTGCGCGCCCGCGTCGCGACCTTCCCATCGGCTTGCTCGTCGGCATCATCGGCGTCATCGCCATCTACGTCGGTGTCAGTTACGTCTGCGTGCGCGCCCTCGGTGCCGCCGGACTGGCGAACGCCGCCACTCCCGCCTCCGCCGTGATGCGCCTCGCCCTCGGCGAGCGCGGCGCGCGGCTGATCGCTGCCGGCATCGCTATCTCCACGCTCGGCTTTCTCAGCCAGAGCATGCTCACCGCGCCCCGTGTCTACTACGCGATGGCTGCCGACGGACTCTTCTTCAAGAGCGTCGGACGCATCAGCGCGAAGACGCACGTGCCGGTCGTCGCGATCGCGTTGCAGGGCATCGTGGCGATCATCATCACAGTGTCCGGCACGTACGAACAGATCCTCAGCTACGTCGTCTCGACCGATTTCATCTTCTTCGGCCTGACCGGCCTGGCGCTCTTCATCTTCCGCCGCCGCCAACCCGCCGCCGGTTTCCGAACGCCGGGCCATCCGTTCACGACCGGCATCTTCACGATCTCCTGCTGGATCGTCGTCATCGCCACGATCGTGAAGTCGCCCGTCAACAGTTTGATTGGATTCGCGATCCTCGCCGCGGGATTGCCGGCGTACGCGTGGTGGAGAA
Organism: Thermoanaerobaculia bacterium; assembly: GCA_017883205.1. Lineage (GTDB taxonomy): Bacteria > Acidobacteriota > Thermoanaerobaculia > Gp7-AA8 > Gp7-AA8 > JADGNZ01. Next base: position 42,920 of record JADGNZ010000053.1, read on the forward strand.
GGGCGAAGCAGCGGTCATCGTGAAACCGTCATCCGATAGGTGCCGGAGGAACGAACGTAGGTCGGACT
>JADGNZ010000089.1 GCA_017883205.1 Thermoanaerobaculia bacterium
ACGGTGCCGCCCCAGCCCGGAAAGATGCCGAGCTTCGTCTCGGGGAAGCCGATCTTCGCACTCGACGACAGGACGCGGTAGCTGGTGGTCAGAGCGAATTCGAGGCCGCCGCCGAGGGCGAAGCCGTTGATGGCCGTGACCGTGGGAAAATCGAAGTCCTCGACGGTGTTGAAGAGCTTGTGCACGTCGAGAATCCAGGCCACAAGCTGATCTTCGGGATTCTTGAAATAGTCGACGAACTCGGTGACGTCGGCGCCGACGATGAAGCAGTCCTTGCCGCTGGTGACCAGCAGCCCCTCCACGCCGGGGTCTGCCTTGATGAGGGCGAGCGCCTCACCGAGCTCGGTGAGCGTGGCCTTGTTGAACTTGTTGACGGAGTCGCCCTGAAGGTCGAACCGCAACTCAACGATGCCTCCGTCCAGCATGGAGCACTGGATCGACTGGCCTTCGAATCTCATGAGACCTCCGGAGCGCACGTCAGGTGCGAATGAATGAGCCGTCATTCATTCAGCATTCTCCATGTTGCTCACCATGCCGTTGTGTGCGTGGTCACCGGTCCCGGTGATGGAAGGTATCTCGGGCTACGCGCTCCACTACGAGACGTTCAGGAAGTTGGGGCTCACCGCGGATCAGAAGACCGCGCTGGTCGAATATCTGAAGTCTCTCTAGTCGGAACAAAATGTTCAGGTCGCGTCGCGGGGATCACGATTGCGTTAATAAGGTGCGGTGGATCTCCGGCCGGGGCGATGTGGACGAAGCGCTACGTGACTTGGCCAAGTGGTAGGCCAAGTATTCAAAGCTGTGAAACGGTTGGCGAAGAACATCGAAGAGAGGCTGACGTTCTCCTCAATACCGCGCGATTTCCCGCCACTCTCAAAACACTCTCATTCGGTGTCCACGGGATGCCTTCTCGCGGCGATTTCTCCGTGGACATGCGTTCGTGGTGCGAGAAACTAATCCTCTGAATCCACATGAGAATCAATTCTTTCCGACGATTTCACCGGATCGGCGGTGTCGGGTTCAAATCCCGTATGCGCTACCAACAACCACTGGCACTCAAGCCGAAGGTGTGACCCCCAAGCACGCTTTCGTGACGAAGGCTGATGCCGAGGCGGCGGACGAGCATTTCGACGGACACACCACCGAATAGTCCGTTTCAACCAGCGTCATGGAGTCGCACGGCACGGTCGTTTTCCGATGTGCGCGACGCGTTTGCAGGTGCACACTCCCAGCGCAGGACACGCCATGGGATCAAAGCATCGTTCTTCTCGGAAGTGACGCCTGCAGTAATCTCGTTCGCGCGAAGGAAACACCCCAATCGGGCGGCGAGCAACTGGAACCGATGTTGACGGAGGACTCAGCCGGCTGTTCTCACGACGACCGGAGCTTGCCACAAGCAACCATGGCGGTCGTTGCCATCAACGCCAGAAGGATCCAGTCGGAAAGCTGGGCGAGGGGCTCATGATCTCGCTGTAGCAGACGCAACGATGAGCCCGGCAGCGCACCTCCCGAGGTCTGGGAGGCGAGTCTGTTAGCATCGAAACTCGGTGGTCGTCCTTTCCCTTCAACTGATTCTCGTCGTCGCTGCCTGCTTTGGTCTGCTTCGTCTTTGGCGTGCAGCGCTTCCCGCCGAGCGCTGGCTCCGGTGGGTGGTCGCCGCCGGTTTTCTTTCTCGCGCGCTGGTCAGCCAGGCTCTCTTCTGGATCTCCTGGGCTTCGCTGCCGGTGGCGAGAGGGCTGCAGCTCGGGCAGGGGTTGTGGTTCTTTGCCAGGGATGGGCTCCTCTACTATCGCGACGCCGGTGAGGCTGCCACGAAAGGGCTCGCGGCGATCGTTACGCTCGACCGCACGCAGATGCCGCTGCGGTATGAGCAGGCGCTGGCCGCCGGATTGTGGCTGTTCGGGCGCGTGGCGTCCGTCGCCATCCTGATCAACCTTGCCTGCTACCTCGGCATGGTGACGATCGTTCTTCACTGGGCGGCGAGGGAGCCGCGGGCGCGGAAGGCGGCTGCATTCGCGATCATCGGGATCAGCCTCTCGCCGGCAGCGATGTTGTGGTCGCTGCAACCCCTCAAGGACACGTTGTTCCAGTTTCTCTTTGTGGCGTTCGTAGCCGCCAGCGCGGCGTGGCAGCGCGCCTGGGTCGTCAGCGGCCGTCCGGTGTTGCGCGCAGCCGCGGGGGCATGGATGCTCCTCCTTCTCCTCGCTCTGGCCGCGATCCGCTGGTACTTCGCCTGTGCTCTGTTCGTGGCCGCGGTGTTGTTCCTGCTCCTGGTCGCGTTCCGGAGTGCCGGACGAAAGGCGATCTCTCTCACCGCGGCGGCGATCGTCGGGATCCTCCTCTCGCGGGCGCTGGTCATCGGTGCGGGGCCGTTTCTTCCCAATCCGATCGCACGCGTGCTGAGTCCGATGACGGCGCCTCATGCGATTGGCTCCTTGCCGGCCGCCTTGGCAGGCCGCGTCGAGAATGCCCGCGATTCATTCGAAAGTGCCGGCGGGGAGACCTCGATCACTGCGCCGGGAACGCAACTGCCACCGGAATTGCCATCCCTCGCCACATCGCACAGTGAGCTCGCTCCCGCCGACGAGGCGCAGATTCGCGCGCTGCTGGACAGACAGGTCGCGGCCTGGGACCGCAACGATCTTCCGGCGTACATGGACACGTACTGGAAATCGCCGGACCTCGAGTTCGTGAACGGCACGACCGTCACGCACGGATGGCCGCAGATGTTTGACTCGTTCCGCCGGATGTACGTGCGGCAGGGAAACAGGATGGGAACGCTGGCGCTGACCGATCTTCGCATCGACGGGGAAGGCGACGCGGCGGTCGTGCATACCCACTGGGTGATCACGCCGCCTGCCGGCGCGCCGAACCAGGAGCAGTTTGCGACACGGTTCCGGCGCTTCCCCGACGGATGGAAGGGTGTGGTGGTGAAGGTGCTGCCGCCGGCACCTCTGACGACGCCGCAAACGGTGTCGAAGGGCGTCCCACCGACTCTGCCCCAGCCGGAGACTCGCAGCGTGCTGCGAACGCGCGCGGCACGCCTGGTTTCCGGCCTCGCCGTGATCGTGGTCCCGCGCAGCATCGGGGAGTGGCTCGGGCTGTTTCACATCGGCGGCGGACGAGGCATGCTGTGGTTCACGGAGATCGACACGCTCTTCTTTGACGCCGTTCTGGGCATCGCGCTCTTCGCGCTGGCCAGGCGCCCGTTCGCATCGCTCCGGAATCCGCTGGCGTGGCTGGTTCTTCTGACGGGGCTGCTGGTCGGTCTGCCGCTCGTGTATTCGGTCACCAATTTCGGGACGCTGTTCCGGCTGCGGGAACTGGTTTACGCTTGTCTGCTCGTCATGCCGTTGGCGGTCATGACAGGAACGGCTGACGTTTCCGCATGACTCTTCCCAATTTTCTGGTGATCGGTGCCGCGAAGGGTGGGACGACCTCCCTTCATCACTATCTCCGCCAGCATCCGGAGGTCTACCTGACGCCGGTCAAGGAGACGAATTTCTTCTGGTCGGAGGCGCGAGAGGAAGGACGCCAGACGGTGCAGACTCTGGCCGGATACGAGCGGCTCTTCGCGGATGCCCGCGCCGCGAAGGCGATCGGCGAAGTGTCGCCACGCTACCTGAACAGCGCCGGCGCGGCGGAGCGCATCCGGCAGACACTTCCCGATGTCCGGCTCGTGGTCTCGCTCCGGCATCCCGCCGAGCGTGCCTGGTCGGACTACCTCGGACGCCTGCGCATCCTGCGCGAGTCGCGCCCGTTCGACGAGGCCGTGCAGCCCGGCGAGCCGTGCCTCGAGTGGGGATTCTATTTTCCAAGGCTGCAACGCTACTTCGACCGCTTTCCCCGAGGACAGATTCACGTCATCCTCCACGATGACCTCACCCGGGACACGGACGCCGTGCTCCGCGGGTTCTTCACGTTCCTCGGCGTCGATGCACGTGTGCCGATCGACACGTCGACGCGGCACAACGCCGCGGCGCTCCCGCACTCTCGGTGGCTCAACGCGGTCCTCTGGAATTCCATTCTTGTGGCGGAACACGCCGTTCCGCGGCGTTGGCGCGGCAGCGGAATCGCGGCCGCCGTTCTCGAGAAGACCTACCGGCGCGCGCCGAAGCTGCCAGCCGGCGTACGCGCGCGGCTTTGCGCGCTGTATCGCGACGACATCCTGGCCACGTCGGAGCTGATCGGGCGCGATCTCACGCGCTGGCTGACCTGACAGGCTTCTGACTCAGTCACCCGCGCCCGGTTCTTCGGCCGCGTAATCCCTGACCAGCGCCGCGAACGTCGCCAGCTGCTCGCGCATCGTGTTCGTCAACTGATCCCACTGCGGTTGCGCCGCGGCGCGAAGCTCCGTCAGCCGGTCCAGCTTCGTCCATCGCTCGCGCACCTCGCCCACCACGTCTTTGCTGCGGATCAGATCGATGTCCCACGACTCCATTCCGATCGTTTTCACCAGACTGCTCGAACGCTCGTCGTAACTGATGTTGATGGCCGGCGTCCCGAAGCTGAGGCAGGGGAGGAAGGCATGGAGACGGAACGTCACCACGAGCCGGGCACTCCGTAACAGCGAAAGATGCGAGTAGACGTCGTCGGAAAGTATGTACTCCACATCGGTGAACGACGAGGCAAAGGCCACGTCGCGCGCGTCATGGCAGAGCAGGCGGACCGGGCCGAAGCCGTCCGCGGTCATGGCGGCGATGAGGTCGACGATCACCCCGCGCAGCCGCGCCTGGTCACGAAGCGGAATGCTCATCAGCCGCGGGTGTCGGAGAGAGAGCAGCGAGCCGTCGGGCGGCGGCACTTCGACCGGCTGGGCGAACTCGCGGATCAGCAACGTCGGACAGCCGCCCAGGACCGGCCTGTCGAGGTGGAGCGCACGAAGATGGGCGAGCGTCGCCTCGTCGCGGACGACGGAGAGTGCCGCGCGTGCGTTGAGCGCGGCGATGACGTCGTCGGGCATGGAATCGCTGCGCCGCACGAGCCGGTGACGGTTATCGTAGATGCGGCCGTGAGAGAGGCTGAAGAGCATCAGCGGCGGCCGCAGCGCACGCAGCGCGTTCGTGTCGACGTCGAGCTGGCCGTTCTCGTAAATGTTCCCGCCGCCGACCACGACGCCGTGCCCATATAGGTTCATCTCGTGAACGGTGCGCGCTCCCATTCCATCGAGCTCGCCCGCCGGCGCTCCCGTAGCCGGGACCTGCACGATATTGAGGCGCCCGTCGAATGCTTCGCGGAGCAGATGGCGGAGCGCCAGAAAGATCGTGTCGTTGCCGATGTTGAAGCCGCGGGGGCGGACGCAGAAGAGTGTGGTCAATGCGACGGGTCTCCAGTGGTGACGGCTCGTTGCCAGGCGCTGATTCGAGATGCCGCCATGTGCCCCATTGTGTATCGGGAACGGAACCGGTTGCGCGCGTTGTTGCCGTGCGCCTCAGCCGCAACGCGATCGGATAGCATAGCGTCGATGGCCGCGGCGAGCGCCCCCTCGTCTTCCGGCGGCACGAGGACTCCGGTCTCTCCGTCGACGATCGCTTCCGCCAGCCCTCCCGTGCGCGAGGCCACGATCGGCCGTGCGCGCGCCATGGCCTCGAGTGTGATTCGCCCGAACGACTCCCGGCGGCTCGGAATGACGACGACGTCGGCGGCGTGAAGCAGAACGTCGACGTCAGGGCGATGGCCGAGAAAACGCACCGGCACGCGCGCGCGGCCGGCGAGGTGTCGAAGCGTACTCTCCTCCGGTCCGCTGCCGGCGATCCAGAGTTGTACGTGGTCGCGGTTCTGGAGCCGATCGACGGCGCGGATGAGAACGTCGATCCCTTTCTCGTGGCGCAGAAACGAGGCGACGAAGACGATGCGGTCGGAATTGCTGGCTCCCTCGCGCTCGCGCGCGGCGCGAATCGTTTCGGGCGCCACGGGCGCGGGGCCGGGGGAGCCCGGCGTGGCCACTTCGATTTGCGCGGGATCACATCGGTCGTCGGCTGACGCCCGTTGCCGCATCGCCTCGCTGGAGACGATCGTACGATCCGACAGACGGGCGGCGAGACGGCTGGCCACGTGCAGGCGCGCCCGGCCGCCGGCGTGCTGCCTCCTGTAGACGAGCACGCAGCCGCGGCGCCTCAACGCCGCAAGCCCCGCGACGATCGCCGGCATGGCCTCGGTCGACTCGACGAGATCGGGGCGCTCGCGGGCGATCAGCCGCCGCAATTGGATTGCGGCGCATAGCAGCCGCGCTACCGCAGCCCCACTCGGCGGGAGCGCCGAAGAAAGGACGGAGGTGCGCACGCCAATCTGCTCGAGATCGGAGTGAAAGCCCGCCGCGTCGCCGCATAACGCGACGGACAGGTCGATGCCTCGCGCAGCGAGCAGGCCGAGGAGAGGAATCTCGCGCCGCGCCAGGATCGAACGCTCGCCGGCTGTCGTGGGGCCATTCCAGACCAGAAGGACCTTCATCGAGCGGAGCTGGCCTCGTCCGCGCGTGCGGCGTGAGGCCAGACGTCGGCGCGGCTCGAAATCGAGTAGTAGATCCATCGCCGCCGGCCCGCCAGTCGCGTGATCGGACGCGGGCCGTGAAACGCGCCGTTGTGGTTGAGGAAGATGACGCCGCTGTTCCGTTTCGGCGGAACGAGAGCGGCGAGCTCCGGGTCATGACACCATCGGTCGTTCCGGAAGTCGCGGTCGCGATAGAACGCCAACTCTCCCCCTTCCAGCCCTTCTTCCTCGGTATCGGAGAAGAAGAGGATGCCGCCCACGATGCGCCGCGCCCAGTCGAGGTGGACGAAGTCGCGATAGCCACCGGCACCCTTCGATTGAAAGTCGACGCGGATGAATACGTCGTTTGGGGGAGCATCGGGATCGAGGGTGGGGCGTTCCTTCTCTTCCCGAGTCTCGAGAAACGGCACGATGCGCGCGCTTTCAGCATCGACGAGACACCCTTCGCGCTTCATGTCCGCGGAAAAGCTGCGCAGCACGCTGCGAACGAACGCTTCGCTGCAGAGCTCATCATGAAGCGTGCGCCAGCCGGGGTCGCGAAGGACCACGTCGTACTGCGCGTCGCTGGCCGTGATGCCCCACGCGGCGCCGGCCGCGGTCAGCTCGTCCGGAAATCGCAGCGCTGCATACGCCTCGGGTGCAACGATCTCGTCAATGCCAAGGTGAGGATGAGGTTGGGAGACGTAGTGGCTGCGCATACACCGGTCGTGATGATAACGCAACGGCTTCGTGCGCCGGCGTGAACCCTTCTCGTCGATGGCTCGCATTCCGTGCCATAGTTTTTCAAGTTCGATGCGGCTCACTGCCGTCCTCTCCCTCCTCGCCGGCAGCAGTGGCGATGCCGTCGCCGCAATTCTTCCGGATGGCAACAGCCGCCCGGCCTGTCTACTCACCCGTCAACGGGCGCGTTGCCGGGCGGTCTGATCTCTCTCAGACGTGCCTTTGACGCAAGAGCCCGAGTGAACGTTACGGGGACCGAAAGAATATTCTCCGAGGGGGCGCGAAAGGGCCAGGCCTTCGTTTTCCTGTCAGTTGTAACTCGTTGATAGCCGGTTACTTTGGAGAACAAACGATGGGGCCAGACCTTCGGGCCGGCAATGGGGACACGCCTGAGGCCGGCCATCGAACGCGCCCCTTCGTTCGCCGCGGGTCCACCGCTCGTATCGCGATCTTCCATTCCGAGGAGCTCGGCGGGCGTTTTTCTCCACCTCGCGTGGATTCCTCGGCCATCTTGACAATGCCGAGGGATCCTCGGGCGCGTCATGGTGAAGAAGAAAACGTCGTCGCATAGAATCGTTACGGCGACGGCTGTTGTTGCTTCCGCGCGCAACGCGTCGCGGACCGCCGCCAGCCCCGCCGTACTCCTTTCCGAGGTTCGGAAGCTGATCCTCCATGCGCGGCAAACCGTCGCGCACGGCGTCAATTCGGCGCTCGTACTCCTCTACTGGCAGATGGGCCAGCGCATCCGGACGGACATCCTGAAAGAGAAGCGGGCGGGTTACGGCGAGCAGATTGTGCACGCACTGAGTGCAAAATTGATCGACGAGTTCGGGCGTGGCTTCGGGACGCGCAGTCTGTTCCGGATGGTGCGATTCGCCGAGGTGTTTCCGGACATCAAGATAGTGTCCGCACTGCGGACACAATTGGGATGGACGCACCTTCGGCAGATCATCGCTCTCGACGATCCGTTGAAACGCGATTTCTATGCGGAGATGTGTCGTATGGAACGATGGAGCACGCGGACGCTCGAGCAGAAGATCGGAGGGATGCTTTTCGAGCGAACGGCGCTCTCGAAAAAGCCGGACACTCTCATCGCCGCGGAGCTGAAGAAGCTTCGCGACGAGGACAAAGCTGTCGCCGGACCTCGTCTTCCGCGACCCATATGTGCTGGACTTCCTCGGCCTGAAGGACACCTACGGCGAGAACGATCTGGAGGCGGCCATCCTGCGCGAGATCGAAGCCTTCATCCTCGAGATCGGCGTCGGCTTCTGCTTCGTCGAACGGCAGAAGCGGATGCAGATCGACGGCCGCGACTACTACCTGGACCTTCTCTTCTACCACCGCAAGCTGCGTCGACTGGTGGCCGTCGAGCTGAAAGTCGGAGACTTCGAAGCCGCCGACAAGGGGCAGATGGAGCTCTATCTGAACTGGCTGAAGCGATACGAACGCGAGAGCGACGAAGAGGAGCCGTTGGGAATGATCCTCTGCGCAGGCAAGACGCAAGAGCACGTTGAGCTTCTCGAATTGCAGAAGAGCGGCATCCATCTGGCCAGTTACTTGACGACACTCCTGCCCTGGAAGCAGCTCGAGAAGAAGTTGCATGAAGCGGTGAAACTGGCGCGCCGGCGGGTCCTGACCTCGAACAGGTGATTCAAAGCGGTGGCTGGCGCCACCGCAGTCCAAAGCGCTTCGCGCGAAATGAGATGAGTACTCGTCATCGACTCGTGCTCGGTCCCCGAGGATCAAGACCTCCGAATACCTACTGTGCCGGCCAGCATGAACGCGACACCACTATCCTGGAGCGCCTGAAACCCGCGTGAGACCTCGCTGACGGTGTGCGTGTTGATGGCGAGGGGGATGTGCACGAGGAAGAACCAACTGAAGAGCATGATTCCTGACAGCGTTGCCGCCAGGCGGGCCGTTCCCGGCACAAGGACGCCGATCCCTCCCGCGATCAGCGCGATGGCGGCGAAGTAGGTCCAGAACATGTGCGCCGGAATCCACGGCGGGATCAGGCTCGCCACGTATTTGGCGTACGGGAAGTGTAGGGCGCCGCAGTATGCCAGGAATGCTCCGAGGGTTAGCGGTACGAAGCGCGTTGCTTTTTCGAAAACGCGGTCGACGGAGCTGCGCTGTGATCCCTCGCGTGGAGCCGCGGCCAGGCTCACACCGCCGAGGATCGCAAGCATCATCAAAGGATCCACCCATACGTATCCCATTGAGGCGTGCGCGAGCGCTACACGCAGGCCGAAGCCAAAGAACAACACGAGCAGGAGCGTCGCGAGCGCGATGGCGGCCGCCAAAACCGTTCTCCTGACGAGCAAGCCTGCGCCGATGAGAATGAAGAGCACGCCGAACAGGTAGACATGCCACGGTGGCGGGAGGTGGGTGGGATTCACCGGCACGAGGTTCACGAAGTGGCCCGTGACGAGTTGGTAGATTCCGGAGGCGACGACCGACAGGGCGAAGAGGAGCCGGCCGATCTTCAGCAGCAGCGATTGCGCTTCAGGAAAATCGAGCTCGCTCATTGCCGTGAACGCTAGCATGGTGGCGGTCGCGCAATCAGGCGCAAAACGGTGACGCTTGGCGGGGCGTCGAATGGCGTTCTCCGCGTCACCATGCCTTCAGCTAGAATAGCTGCCGGTGTTGTCAGAACGGCCGGGTGACTGGTGAAACCGGCGTAACAGCTTCAAGCTGACAAGAGGTTGTGGAGAACGTTTATGCAAAACTCAGAACATCCCAAATCTTTAGACGAGCTCAAGAAACTCAGGAAGCCAGTTCGCAACGTTAACCGCGAGTTTCGCCCGCGTTTGGGCCGCCTTGAAAGACTGGCTCTGTGGATTACCGACCGAGTCGGTACCATGGGCTTCTTTTTGATTATCTTCAGTTGGACTGTCGTGTGGTTGTCGTGGAATATGTTTGCTCCACAGCACATGCGCTTTGATCCTTATCCGGCATTTGTTCTGTGGTTGTTCATTTCAAATATGATACAGATCTTCCTCATGCCGCTGATTATGATCGGTCAGAACTTGCAGGGCAGACACGCCGAAGCGAGAGCAGAAGCTGACTTTGAGGTCAATACGAAGGCAGAACGGGAAATCGAAACGATCCTTATGCATTTGGAGAATCAAAACAAGGTAATGCTGGAGATTTTGACGAAACTTGAAAAATGACCGTTCCCCGACGGATGTCGCCATTAAAGATCCCAGCCAGGCGGGCCAGAAGGGCTCAACGATGAAACCGCTCGCAAAGGTTCTGCTCGCCGGGTGTTCGGTGCTGGTTCTGCTGGCCGTCGCGGGCATCGCTGGTGTGGCGTGGTTTGTCCGGACACACAAGGATGACTTCGTCGCGCAGGCTCGGAAGGCGCGTTCAGACGGAGCGCAGACAGGCAGGAATCTGACCGAGGGGCGATGTGTCGATGACGCGCTCTCCCGCTACATCAATGACAAAGGTGTGCTCGGCGGAGTCCGAACGCGCGTGTGGCTCGAGGGTTGTCTGGAGGCGAGTCAGCCCACGGAAGGTTTTTGCAATGGAGTGCCTTCCGAAAGCGAGTTGATGCGAACTGTCCATTGGCGGGTTGGCCAGTGCCAGGCACGGGGTTTCACAGGCGACTCGACGTGTCCGAACATTCTCGCCGCGGTTCAGCAATACTGTGGTGGCACCAGCAGGTCAGCGAAACTCGCGGCGGCCCCGAGTCGTTAGCGGATCTCGACCCGGAACGTGACCGGCGACACACGTCGATGTGCTGACGATGTGCCAACATTCTTTCGAGCGGTGAATTGGCCTAGACTCCTGCATCGCGTCACGAGGAGAGTTCAATGATGAATCGTCGACACATTGAGAGAATCGTCGTATGGGTGATCGTTGTTGCCTTCCTCGGTCTGGCGGCTTCCGATGCGCAGGCGCAACTGTACCTCGGCAACGACCAGCCGTCGGGTGGCGTCCAGCAGTTCACCCTTCCCATCAGCGCGAGCTCGACGCCAAACTTTACGGTCGCGGCGGGTAACGTCGTTGCGCTCGGCCTCGACGCGAAGGGAGATCTCGCTGTCGGCGCGTTGGGTGGCGGGCTCACGTTCTTCACAGCTCCGATATCCGGTTCCAGCACGCCATCGGCAACCTTCAAGAACGGCGCATTGGGGAACGTGGGCCAGATCGCATTCACGGCGGCGGGCGACTTTTTCGCCACAGGGTTCGCCGGCAATGTCAACCTGTTCACTCATCCGTTCAGCAACGCCACCGTGCCGTCGGCGTCGATCACGAATGCCAACATCAGCTCCGCCGCCGGCGTGGTCGTCGACGCCGCGCAGAACCTGTACATCTCCAACACGGGAGGATCTGGCGCGAACACATACGGCAACCTCGTCGTTTATGCGCCACCGTACACAGGGTTGCCGATTGTCACGGGGCCCGCGATCGGGGCGAATTACCGCAAGGTGGCGATCAGCGGCACGCAGCTGTTCGTCGCATCCGTCGCACCCGGCACGGGACGAGTCGATGTCTACACGCTCCCGATCGCCGCATCGGGTCTTCCTGCGTTCTCGATCACCAACGGCGTAAACCTTCCGGAAGCCGTAGCCCTGGACGCTGCTGGAAATCTTCACGTCGGGAACCTCGGCAGCACGACGGTCACCGTTTACGGACCGCCGTTCTCGGCATCGAGCGCGCCCGCGGTCACGCTGACCGCCGGTCCGTCGCCGTTCTCGCTCTTCAGCCTCGTAATCGGGTCGTCGCAATCGGGGATTCTTCCGGCCGTCGGCTCGGCGAACGGCGCAGGCGGCTCCTTCTTCCGAACCGGCGTGCAGCTTCAGAATCCCAGCCCATCGGTCATCAACGGCAACATCGTCTTTCACACTGCCGGAGTCTCCGGCACCACCTCCGATCCGTTCCTCCCGTACACGCTGAATCCGGGCCAGACACAAACCATCGCCGACCTTCTTCCAGCGTTGGCGCGGTCAGGGCTCGGCAGTGCCGATGTCGTCAGCACCTCCGGCATTCTGCCGACGGTCGTCGCGCGCGTCTTCAATGACGGCGGAGACAAAGGAACGTCCGGCTTCACGGAAGACCTCATGAAACCGCAGGACGCCCTCAGCGCCGGAGATCAGTTCGTTCTCCTGGTACCGTCGGATCTGGCTCGCTTCCGCTACAACATCGGCGTGCGCACGCTCGGCACAGGAGCTTCGATCACCGTCACGCAGCGGAACAGCGTGGGAACGATCGTGAGAACGGTGAGCAAGACGTACGCGCCAACCTACTTCGAGCAGGTGGACGCGACGACCTTCCTCGGCGCTGCGCCATCGGCAAGCGATAGTCTCACCGTCATTGTGAATTCGGGAGAACTGTTCATCTACGGCGCAACCACCGACAACACCACGCAGGATCCAAGCGTCCAACTCGGCAGGAAGTGAATCAAAGCCGCCGGAGGCGGCTCGAACGGTAGAGAAGATGGAGTGACCCGCGCGCTCAATGTACCTTTTCGTGGGTTGAACCCTTGAGAGGAACAGAGCCACATACAAGGAGGAACGGGTCATG
>JADGNZ010000054.1 GCA_017883205.1 Thermoanaerobaculia bacterium
CTATCTAACTCAGCTCCGGCTAAGAAAATCTCCGATCATCGGGAGGCTCGCCGCTTGACTTAACACCTCAGATGGCTGAGCCGCCGAAGCCGCCGCAAGATTCGGTGCACTCGCAACCGGCAGACATCGGCGGCGAAGGACGGTCGAAGGATCTCAAAATGCGAGGATCTCGTTCGTGCGTCTAAGATCACGATCGCTCGCGCTGGACGAACACGATCTGCGAAGTTTGAGATCCTTCGACGTCCTCCGCCGCCGATCACATACTGCGCAAGCATCGCGATTCGAGTGGGCGGCTCCGGCAGTCTCAGGATGACACCATGCTCGATTGGACTATTACTCCCGATGACACGATTCGTTTGGCAGACAGGATTGCACGACGATGCGTCAGTGAGCTCTGCGTGCTCTACGTGTTTGCCATCTTCTCCAGCGCTTCGCCCGTCAGCCGGAATACTGTCCACTCGTCCATCGGCCGCGCGCCGAGGGACTTGTAGAACGCGATGGAGGGCTCGTTCCAGTTGAGGACTGCCCATTCCACGCGGCCGCAGTTGCGGTCGCGCGCGATCTGCGCGAGACGAACCAGCAGCGCTTTGCCGTAGCCGCGGCCGCGAAACTCCGGCTTGACGAACAGATCCTCGAGATAGATGCCCGGCTGCGCGAGGAACGTCGAGTAGTTGTGGAAGAAGATCGCGAAGCCTGCAGGCACGCCATCCGACGAACCGATCAACACCTCGGCCAGCCGCACCGCTCCGAACAACGTCAAACGCAGTTGTTCCTCGGTCGCCACGACCAGGTGTGCAAGCCGCTCGTATTCGGCGAGATCGCGGATGAACTGCAGGATCAGCGGGACATCGGATTCCGTCGCCTCTCGAATTTCGAATGCCATCGTGCGTGCGATGATATCTGGATGCGTGTGTTGATTGTGTGTTGCGTGGTGGCTGTCTTCGCGTATGGGGAGTCGGTTGTCGGGGGTCGGGCGTCGGAGAGTACGGCCCCGAGAACTGGCGCAGTGCCTCAAGCAGTTGCTGCTTCGACTCCTTCATCGCAAGCGGTCACGACAAAGCTCTCTCCGACCCCCGACACCCGACAAACGACCCCCGCGAAACATCTCGACGTCCATGTCACCCCCGAGATGATCCGCCACAGCCGGATCTACGACGTTCTCTACTTCACCGACGTCGTCTACGGCATCGGCATTCTCTTGCTCATCCTTGCCACCGGCTGGTCGGGACGCATGCGCGACCTTTCTGCGAAGTACGCACGCTGGTCATTCGTCGCGGCGATGTTGTATTTCGTGCTGCTGTCGCTCGTCACGACGGCATTCACGTTTCCGCTCGACTTCTACGGCAGCTTCATCGTCCCGCACCAGTTCGATCTGACGAACCAGAGCTTCGCCGGATGGTTCGGCGACTTCGCCAAAGGTCTCGGTGTGAATCTCGTCATCGGCGCGCCGATCGCCGCGCTGGCGCTCCTCGGCATCCGACGCATCCGCCGCTGGTGGATCGTGCTCTGGCTCGGATCGATTCCGCTGATCCTCCTCGGCGTCCTGGCCACGCCGCTGATCATCGATCCGCTCTTCAACGACTTCCGCCCGTTGCGTGACGCATCACTGCGCCAGGCGTTGCTCGACGAAGCATCGCACGCCGGCATCGAGCAAAGCCGTGTTTACGAAGTCGACAAGTCGAAGCAGACGAAAGAAATGAACGCCTACGTCACCGGCATCGGTCCCTCGGCGCGCATCGTCATGTGGGACACGCTCCTGGCAAAGCTCGATCGCGACGAGATCCTGGCGGTGATGGGCCACGAGATGGGCCACTACGTTCTCAAACATCTATGGTGGGGAATGGCCTTGGGCATCGCCATCTCCTTCCTCGGGTTCTGGATCGCGCAACATCTCTTCGAATGGGGTCTCGCGCGCTGGGGCGTCCGCTGGAGCGCGGGCTCGCGCGGCGACCCGGCCGCGCTGCCGTGGCTGCTCGCCGTCAGCAGTCTGCTCGCCTTCCTCCTCTCGCCCGTCTACTCCGGCTACTCGCGCCACGTCGAGCATCAAGCCGACATCTTCGGACTCGAGCTGACGCACAAGAACGAAGCGATGGCCAGCTCCTTCGTGAAGTTCGCCGAGGATTCGAAAGCCGATCCCCGCCCGCCGCGATTCATCGAATGGTGGCGCTACTCCCACCCATCGCTCGGCCGCCGCATCGATTTCGTGCTCGCGTACAAGCCGTGGGAGAAAGGTCAGCCGAACGAGCTGTGGCATCCGCCGAGGAGTGCGGACGTCTCGTCCGCGGCCATCGGGGCGTCCCGCCCCGATGGTTGGACTTGGCGATAGCGAAGGAGTTTGAAACTGGCCCCGAGCTGAAACGAGACCTAATACTGCCCCGTGCTGCTGTTGGGGATCTTGTACGAGACGCCGAAATGAATGCCGACGCGGCGATCGGTCTGGGGCAGGTATTGGCTGTGGTTGGCGTAGGTAATGGAGAGTGGCAAGGTCATCGTGTCGCTGACTTTTTGCGAGAATGTCAGGGTCGCGACGAAGCGGTCCTTCATCGTGGGATCGTTGGAAATGTTCGTGTAGTTGACGGCGACGTCGACGCGCGCATCCTTGATCTTCGCATTCGTGAGCGGGCGTCCGTACGTGAGCGAATAGATGAGGCTCTTCGTTTCGGGGCGAACGACCGGAGTATTGGGCGGCACGACCATGAACTTGGACAGATCGACGCTCTCACTCTGTGCCCGTTTGTACTCGATGGCGAAGGCCAGGCGATCGCCCGCATTGGCCTGTGACGCGGCGCCGGCAAAGGAGATGAGGCGGCTCGTGCAGGCCGACGCGTTCGCGGCGTTCACTTTCCCCGACGTCGTGTTCTTCGCGGGATCGCAGACGCTGTCGTTGGCCCGCAGGAATCGGTTGAGGCTTTTCGGCGACATCTCAAACGTTCCTTTCACCGAGATCTCGTCGGGGCCTACGAGCGAGTTGCGGTAGTGGTAAGTCCCCCCGGCGTACACCTGCGGCTGATTGTTGATCACGTTCGTCAGCGCCTTCACGATCGCCGTCGAGCGGGTCGAAGACTTCTGCTCCGCCGATGCGGCCGCCTCAACCTGTGCGATCACCGCCGCTTGCTGCGCGGGGTCGGTGATCGCCGAGAACTGCGAGCCTTCCAGGATCGTCTGCGGCACGTCCGCCAGCAGTTGGCCGATCTTCTGAAGCTGCTCGGCGGGATCGGAATTCGCCGTTTCCAGGTAGCGGAGGAAATCGATGTGCGGCGCGATCGAGCGTCCGAAGTGCTGGTTGATCGGCGAGTACGAGATGAGCGTGGCGACATCGTCGAAGTTCGTCAGTTGCGACTTCGCGGTGGAGGCGTACGTTCCGAGGGGCGTGGAAACATCCGCGGCGAGCCAGGGGTCCGTAAAAAAGGTCTGCAGCTTGATGCGGTCGTTGTCCTCGACGAAAGGGAAGGGGATGTTCCAGTCGACTGTGACCGAAGTGGCGTTCTCGACGACGGTGCCCGCGTCGAGCCCCGCGGAGAAGAAGCTCTGGAAGTCGCGCAGGGCGGTCGCTGCCGCCTGCGTAGTCGCAGAAGGCGTTCCTGTATTCGTCGTCGCGACACTCTGCGCGGTCTTCGCGGCGACGCTATTGAACTTGCGCCAGCAGACGAGAAGTGTGTCGTCGGGAGTGCATTGCTGGGCAATCGCGCTTGCTGCGATGGCCATCATCAACAGGGACGCAGCGAGCGACTTGCTGGCTCTGTTCATCGCGCTTTCACCACCAGCACGATCGACACGTGATACTCGGAACCGGCGGCGGAGTTCGTCCATGTGCAGTCAAAGGGCTTTGCGCCCGCGGAATCGACGATCCAGGCGCGCAGCGTGACCGTAGGGCCGCTGGGACCGCTGAGGAGTCTCGCGCTCGCGCCGTAGCCGCCGACCACCAGTGAGTCGATGGACTTCGGCCCTGGATCGAGATCCGCTTTGACCCAGTCGGCCGCGCTTCCGCCGGGCTGGACGACGTGAACGCTGGCGTCGAAATCGTTGCTCGCCGTACCGGTGCTGGTAGCGGCACTTGCTTCAGCGAAGAACTTCCAGCCGGGCTTCAACGGACTCCAGATCACAAACTCCGGGCAATCAGCCATGACAGTTTCCTTTCGTTGGACGAGCGCGCATTCTAAGTGAAGGACGAAAGGCTTTTCACGCGGAGACGCGGAGGACGCGGAGAAGAACTTCTGCGTCTCCGCGCGTGGGGCCAGACCTTCGGTCGTTGGTGCCAGGCAAACCGCTGACAAAGAACCACTTAGGACCGATCAATTTTGGTGTTTGTGCGAGAGTGCAGTTATTCGCAGGACTATCTACGCCGCCCACTCCCACCCCCCACCCCCCACGCCCCACCCCCCATTCGCCCCTTACCGCACCATCTCGATGAACCGGTTGGCGATGGCGGCATCGAACTGTGTGCCGCCGTTTTCGGCGATCATCGCCAGGACCGCGCCGCGGGGCTGCGCGGGCTTGTAGTTCTCGGTCGAGATCATCGACTCGTAGACATCGCACACATGAATGATGCGCGCCATGCGCGGGATCTCTTCGCCGCCCAACTCGTTCGGATAGCCGGTACCGTCCCAGCGTTCGTGGTGACAGAGCACGGCGCGGGCGATCTCGTGCCCCAGGACTGGCTCGATGAGGGCGGCGCCGACGGTGGTGTGCTCGCGGAGCAGGTGGATCTCGTCGAGCGAGATGTTGGGCTTGCGGTAGAGGCGGTCGTAGTCGAGCAGGCGCATCCCCACATCGTGAACGAGCGCCGCGATCCGCACGTTCTCGATCTCACCGGGCGACATCTCCAGATACCGCGCCAGCGACTCGGAGCGAGATGCCACCAGCTCGGAGTGGCTGCGCAACTCGGGGTACTTCGTGAAGTCGGGCTCCAGCAGCGAAAGTGCCGCGCGCTCCCGCAGCGACTGCAGCGACACGCGGTCCACCGATCGTTCGATGGCCACCTGCAGTTGCGTCAGCATTGCCGCGAGCATCTCGTGCGCGACGCGGTCGGGATTGGCGCTGAAGGCCACGGTCAGATAGAGCGACCGAAGCGCTCCGGCCACCACAGGCGCCGTGAACACCTTCACCATCTGCGCGGACTGGATCGACGTCGTGCCGGGTCCGAATGGCAACTGCACATTCCTGCGCGTGTGTCCCCCTGACTCGCCGCGTTTGGCCAGCCAGACGTTGAGCTTCGACTGCAGAAACGCCAACGCCTCCTCGGAGATCACGGCCTTCGCGGCCATTTCCTGGATTCCGCCCATGTGTCCGAACGCCGTGAACGAGACGACGGCCACGCTCGGAATGAGAAGGATGGAGCGGAGCACGTCACGGATCGCGACGAGCTCGCTCTCGGTCAGCGACTCCGGCGCAGGCGGCAGAACGATGCGGTTCGCCGCCGAGCGGCCGTCGATGATCAATGCGGAGAGCCGAGGAACGCGGGCGCTTTGGTCGGTGGACGCTTTCGCCGGCACGGCCGGAATCGGGGAGGAGGTCTTGGCTGACGACGTAACGGGAACGCGGGCCACGTCCGCAGCAGCCGGCGGCAACGGCGCAGACTGAATCGTGGAGCGCGGGACGACATTGTGTGGGTCGTCGGGGTGAGAGAGGGAGATGAAGCGCTGCCCGAACACGTTCTTGCCCGCGAAAAGCTCGGCGATCCGCTCGGCGATCTTCTGTGCCTTCGGAATGTCGGCGCTATCGAACAGTTGCTTCTGCGCTTTGTCGCGCATGTCGATCAGTCCGATGAGTTGTCCGCGGTTGTAGATCGGAACGGCCAGGAGACGGTCGCTCGACGATTCATACATGATCTCGGAGAAGCGCGGCTCGGCGCTGAGGCCGTTGACGAAGAAGGCCGAGCGTCCGCGGCCGCAGCGATCGACGACCGGATCCTTGCGGTCGACCGACTGCCGGATCGCGCCCTTGAATCCGTACTCCGCGACGATCTCGAAGCGTCCGATGCTGTCGTAGAGAAAGAGCGCGGCCTTCGTGGCGCGGATCTCCACGGCGCAGTCATAAAGAACTTCCTTCAGTTTCGGCTGAAGATCCTTTACCTCGGGATTCACGGGCGAGATTGTAAGGCGAGAGAGGGCAATGTGGTTATTTGGCAGGGTGAGAAGCATTCATCCGCAGATGACGCAGATGGACGTAGATGTGAAGGGCTCTCTCCGCGAATATCGGCGATATCTGCGGATGAAACGTTTGAAGGGCGCACTGATCCGACGCTTGCTCGATTCGGTGACGGGGACGTTCGAAAGCGTGCGCGCCATCGATTGACTGGTCGGCGCCAAGCTGCGACTGGTGGCCGTGAAGCTGCGACTGGTGGACGCCAAGCTGCGACTGGTGGACGTGATCAGTTAACTGGTGACCGTGATCAGTTAACTGATGGACGCGACCAGTTAACTGGTGGGCGTGACCAGTTAACTGATGAACGTGACCAGTTAACTGGTGGGCGCGACCAGTTAACTGGTGGACGCGACCAGTTAACTGGTGGACGCGATCAGTCAACTGGTGAACGTCACCAGTGAACTGGTCCGCGTCACCACTCGACTGATCCGCGTAATCACGCAACTCATTCGCCGGAACAGTCAAACGTAGCGCGCTGGCTGTGGCTTGTTACGCGCCATCAGCACGGAATCTCGCGGCGTTCGACTACAGCTCGCTGTCTATAAGAGAGATCTAACCTGCCGCTGAGAAACTATTTTTTTTCTAATGAGTCTAAAGGAATAGCGAGGAACTGACGAATCGGCGACAGCTCGCACATTTCGCTCCATAACAAAGTAAGAGGAAAAACGATGAATTCCCCAACCCCCGGTGGTTCCAGTTCGACAACGGTTGTTCCGTCAACCGCGGCAGACATCGTGGCGGCGATCCGCGCTACGACGTTGGCACCTGCCGACCGCGTGGAGATCCTGAGAGCATTACGAGAGACGATGCCGGACATGGTACCGCCCGATCCGCTGCAGAAGGGACGCATCCGCGTTGCCAAAGGAGTTTCGCAGCAGTTTGTCGACGCGGCCATCAACGGTCTCACCTCCTCGGAAGTATGGGCACAGTCGGCGGCGACGACTTCCGCCGAAATGCAGGCCCACCGTGACTTCGAAGAGCAGCGCCCCGTATTCGACGAGTTGAAGACGTACATCGACATCCTCGGCTACGGTTTGAGTTATCACCACTGGCAAGGCATTGCGAAGGCACGAAGGGTATACAAGGTCGGCAAGCAGCTCGGCGGCGATGAAGGTCTGGTCCTCCAGCCCCACATCGAGATCATGGCGTCAACGCTTCCGCGAAGGTCGCGAAAGGCAAAGACTCCACAACCGCCGGCGGCATCAACAACGCCGCCGAAGACTGTGTCCGAGTAGTTCTGTTGTGCGAGTGGCGGCTCCGTTCGGGGCCGCCACTTTTCAAAATCATTTGAACCACAGAGACACAGAGGACACAGAGAAACCTCTGTGCTCTCTGTGTCTCTGTGGTGATCGTTTCTCCAACAATACCCGGACACCTGTCCGCGGACATCTGTCCTTTCGGACACTCCTCGGACAGCGTCAAATTCGCTGAACACACGTAGAATCAATCACTTCGCTCATGGCACCTCGGTTGCCCTGTAGTGTCGCTGAATGATTGAAAACACATCCTCGATGGACCGCGCTGTCGGCCGGGGGCCGGCGTTTACGCGGCCGCGGATGATTGCGGCGGGGGTGTTGCTGGCGGTTGTCATTGGGCTGGCGTTTGCGTTTCCGGCGATCAGGCGGTGGTCGCGCGCGGATCGCGCAGTGGACGCCTCGACGCTCTCGATGGGCGTTGTTGTGCGCGGCGACCTTGTGCGCGACATCTCCGTGCAGGGACGCGTCGTTGCGGCATTGCATCCGACGCTCGTCAGCCCGGCGCAGGGGATTGTGTCGTTGCGGACGAAGGCTGGGAGTGTAGTGCGCCGAGGGGATGTCCTGGCGGTGGTCGACAGTCCGGAGCTGCGCAGCGCGCTCGAACAGTCGCGAGCGCAGGTGCTTTCGCTGGGCACGGACTATGAGCGGGCGAAGATCGCCGGATCGCAGTCGGACGCGCGGTTGCGGCAGCAGGTTGCGCTTGCCGAGGTGCGGCTGGAGGCAGCGAAGCGTGGGCTGCAACGCGCGGAGCTGCTGCGGCACGACGGATTGATCAACGGGACTGACTTCGAGCGTGCACAGGATGATGTGCACGTCGCGCAGCTCGAGCTCGAGCAAGCCAGGCGTGAGATCGGACTCAATCGCGAGACGGCCGACTTCGATATCCGCAGCCGGAAATTGCAGGCCGACCGGCAGCAATCGGCCACCGACGAGCTGCAGAAGCGCTTCGAGGATCTGACCATCCGCGCGCCGTTCGACGGCATGGTGGCGGCGATCACCGTCAATGAGCGGGATGCCGTCGCGGCGAACCAGGCCATCCTCACCGTCATCAATCTCTCCTCGCTGGAGCTCGAGATCACGATCCCCGAGGAGTACGCGGGCGATGTGAGGATCGGAACGCCGCTCATGATCGGCTACGGCGGCGGCGAGAAGGGGGCGCACATCACCGCGGTCTCGCCGGAGATCGTCGGCAACCAGATCACGGCGCGTGCGGTGCCCGATGAGCAGTGGCCCGAGGGGTTGCGGCAGAACCAGAGGGTCAGCGCGAGGCTCGTCTTCGAATCGAAGAAGAACGTACTCAAGCTGCCGCGCGGCGCGTTCGTCGAGGCCAGCGGAGGACGAAGCGCCTACGTCGTCGACGGCAGCATGGCCACGCGCCGCGCCATCACGCTCGGATCGGTCGGAGCGTCGGAAGTAGAAATCGTCAGCGGGTTGCGCGAAGGAGACCGCGTGATCCTTTCGGATACCTCGCCATTCGGCAACGTCAACACACTGATTCTGCAGTGACAGGAGACATCGATGCTGCGCATGAAGAACATACGGAAGATTTACCGGACCGAGCTGGTGGAGACGCATGCTCTGGAGGATTTCTCGCTCAACGTCGACGCCGGCGAGTTCGTGGCCATCATGGGTCCCTCGGGATCGGGGAAGACGACCTTCCTCAACGTCGCGGGCCTGCTCGACGTCTTCGAGGGTGGCGTGTACGAGCTCGATGACAAAGACGTCAGCAAGCTCTCCGACCGCGAGATGTCGCACATCCGCAATCAGAAGATCGGCTTCATCTTTCAGAGCTTCAATCTGATCCCCGACCTCGACCTCTTCGACAATGTCGACATCCCGCTGCGGTATCGCGGCATGCCGGCAGGGGAGCGGAAGACGCGCATCGAGAAGGCGGCCGAGGTGGTCGGGCTTTCGTCGCGGCTGCATCACCTTCCGTCGCAGATGTCAGGCGGCCAGCAGCAGCGTGTGGCCATCGCGCGCGTGCTGGCGGCTGACCCGAAGCTGATCCTGGCCGACGAGCCGACCGGGAATCTCGATTCGCTCATGGCGCGCGAGATCATGGATCTGCTCGACGAGATCAACCGCCGCGGCACGACCATCGTCATGGTCACGCACAGCCCGGAGTGCGCCGCGCGCGCATCGCGCGAGATCCATCTATTCGACGGCCGCGTGATCGACGTCGAACGGCCGCCGGCACTCTTCGGTGGCGCGCTGAAGTCGGCGAAGTGAGGCGACGATGCTCCTCTATAACGTTCGTATCGCCATCAAGAGTCTGCGCCGCAATCCGGTTCTGACTGCCGTGATCATCGGCGGCATCGCCCTCGGCATCTGCGCTTCGACCACGTTCACCACCGTCCGGCACATGTTCGCGCGCGATCCGCTGCCCGGAAAGAGCAGCAACCTCTTTTATGTGCGGATGGACAACTGGGATCCGCACGTGCCGTATCCGGCCAATCAGGGCAAATCGGGACCGACGATCCCGCCGCAGATCAGCTACCGCGATGCCCTGGCCCTGATGCGCTCGAATATCCCGCTCCGGCAGACCGCCGCGTTCGCCGCCATGATGACGGTCTATCCCGATCCGCGGGTGGCGCGGCCGTCCAGCGAGGGCGTCCGGCTCTGCTTTTCCGACTTCTTCACGATGTTCGACGTTCCCTTCGCCTACGGCGGGCCGTGGGACCACCGTGCCGACGCGAAAGGCGAACAGGTGGTCGTCATCGACGACGCCATGAATCAGAAGCTCTTCGGCGGGGCCAATTCGGTCGGGAAGCGCGTGCGCATCGAAGACCGCGAGTTCACGGTGGTCGGCGTGCTCAAGCCGTGGCGCCCGTTCATCCGGATGTACGACCTGAACGGAAACTTCATCGCCGAGCCCGAACCGATTTACCTTCCGTTCTCGCTGACACCGGCGATGCAGATCCGCACCAGCGGCAACAGCGACGGCTGGAAGTCGGCCGGCATCAACACCTTCGAGGACTTTCTCAACTCCGACGTCGACTGGGTGCAGTTGTGGGTGGAGCTGCGCTCGCCGGTGGAGGCGGCGCAGTATCACCGCTTCGTCGACGGCTACGTCCTCGAGGAAAAGAAGCATGGCCGTTTTGAGCGGCCGCTCATGAATCGCGTCACATCGCTTCACGACCTGATGAACGAGTTTGGCGTGATCACTCCACAGGTCAACGCCATGGCGGCGATCTCGGTGCTCTTCCTCGGCATCTGCGCGCTGAACCTCACCGGCCTGCTGCTCGGCAAGTTCCTGGCGCGGGCGCCGGAGGTGTCGGTACGGAGGGCGCTCGGCGCCACGCGCATCGCCGTCTTCCTGCAGCACATCACCGAATGTGAGCTGGTGGGACTGGCCGGCGGCATCATCGGGATGCTGCTGTCGATCGGCGCCATGCGTCTGATCGGCAAGCTGATCTCAGCGACCTCGGTCATCGCCCTGGACGGCGAGATGATCCTGGCCGCGCTCTTCCTGTCTCTCGGCGCCGGTCTGCTGGCCGGCCTCTATCCGGCCTGGCGGATCTGTTCCGTGCAGCCGGCCGTGCAACTCAAGATCTGACGAGGAGACCACCATGGAATTTGGACCGATCATCCGTGCCCTGAAGCGCAACAAAGTCCGCTTTCTGCTCATCGTCGTGCAGATCGCCATCACGCTGGCCGTGGTGACGAACGCCATCACCATGATCCGCGACGAAGGCCAGAAGATGCTGAAACGCTCCGGCTTCGACGACGACAACATCGTCTGGGTGCGTTCGAAGCCATTCTCGCCGGCGTTCAAAGACCAGGCATACCGGATCTCCACGGTCAACGCCGACCTCCGCGCAATCCAGGGGATCCCCGGCGTCGTGGCGGTGGCCAACACGAACTTTCTCCCGTGGCAGGGAGGGGGGAGCTCGGGGGAGATGGCAGTGGGCGGCGGCGACGGCAGCAAGTACCGCACGCAGACGTACACGACCACGCCGGGAATCCTCGATGCGCTCGGCGTCCATCTCGTCTCCGGACGGCTGTTGCGCGATACCGACCTCGACGACGATCCCAACTCGAAGGCGCCGGCCACCGTCATCATTTCCCGCGATCTGGAGAAGCTGATGTTCAACGGAAAGAGCGCCGTCGGGCGGCAGCTCCTCGATTCGGGCAACAGCATCTCCAATATCGTCGGTGTGTTCGATCCCTTCTACAACCCGTACGGATGGCCGATCCATGAGTATGCCGTCATGTTTGCCGGCCACGTGTCGCGCAGCGGCGCGATGTACCTCGTGCGCGTCAAACCGGGCACGATGAAGCAGATTGCTCCGCTGATCGAGAAACGGATGCTGCAGGCCAACAACGGCCGCAACATCCAGATGCAGACGATCGACGAGATCAAAGACCGCTACTTCACCCAGGGGAGGATCGTCCGGGGAGCGATGTCGATGGTCATCTCCCTGATCGTGCTCGTCACCGGCCTCGGCATCGTCGGCGTGACCGCCTTCTCCGTGACCGAACGGCGTAAGCAGATCGGCACGCGCCGCGCCCTCGGTGCAACCAAAGGGGCCGTTCTCCGTTACTTCCTGCTGGAAAACTGGATCGTGACAAATGCTGGCCTGATTCTCGGCGTCGCCGCCGCGTACGGATTGAACATCCTGCTCGTCACGAAGACGGCTGGCGCGAAGCTCGACTGGCGATTTGTCGTCGCCGCCGTCGTGCTCCTATGGTTGCAGGGAATCATCGCTACACTGATTCCGGCAATGCGCGCTACGCGCTTCTCGCCGGTCATCGCCACACGCGGAGAATGAGTTGACTGGAACGCAGCAGCAACAGGCGCTGAGCATGGCTTCGACGCACGGACACGCCCGGATCGACGGAACGGTCCTGATCGTCGAAGATCAGCCGGCAGTTGCCAAAGCCCTGTTGCTGCTGTTCGACATCCACGGCATCGACGCCATCGCGGTCTCGAATCCGGCCGATGCCGAAGAGGTAATCCGCCGCGGCGATGCTGACGCTGTCGTGCAGGACATGAACTTCACACCCGGCGCCACCGGCGGCGAGCAGGGTCTGGCGCTGTTCCGCACCGTTCGCGCGATCGACCCAGGCATGCCGGTGATTCTTCTCACCGCGTGGACCGCGCTCGAAACGGCCGTGCAGATGGTGAAGGAAGGCGCGATCGACTACCTCGCCAAACCGTGGAGCGATGACAAACTGCTGGCCATCGTCGGCAACGCGCTGACCGAACGGCGCGGTGAGCGCGACGTGCGGCGCTCCCGCTCCGCGCTCGCCGCGAGCGTCGATCTCTCTGGCGTCGTCTACGAAAGCACGGCCATGCACCGCATTGTCACGCTGGCGCTGCAAGTCGCCGGTGCCGACGTGCCGGTGCTCATCACGGGACCGAACGGCACGGGGAAGGAAAAGATCGCGGACCTGATCCAGGCCAACTCGCGGAGGCGCAAGGCGCCATTCATCAAGGTGAACGCCGGGGCATTGCCCGATGAACTGATCGAGAGCGAATTGTTCGGCGCCGAGGCGGGGGCGTTTACCGGATCGAAGCGGCTGCGCATCGGACGGTTCGAGACTGCCAACGGCGGGACGCTGTTTCTGGACGAGATCGGGAACTTGTCATCCGCTGGTCAGACAAAGTTGCTGCGCGTACTCCAGAACGGCGAGTTCGAACGGCTCGGCAGCAGCGACACGCGCCGAGTCGATGTTCGCCTCCTTTGTGCTACGAACGCCGATCTTGCCCAAGCCGTTCGCAGCGGAGCGTTTCGCGAGGATCTCTTCTTCCGCCTCAACGTGATCGAGATTCACGTGCCGCCGTTGCGCGAGCGCCGCGAGGACGTGCTGCCGATCGCTGAGTCGTTCCTCGTCGCGGCACGCAAGAGCTCGAACCGCGGATTGCGTCTCAGCGCCGATGCACGCGACGCGCTCGTCGCATACGACTGGCCAGGCAACATCCGCGAGCTGCAGAACCGCATCCAGCGTGCCACCGTCACCGCGGCGGGCGATGTTCTCTCCGCTGCCGATCTTGGCCTCTCAACCGATCGCCCGATCGCCGCCGCTCCTGTTCACGGCGAGAAAGAGCAGATCGAGAATCTGCTTCGCGAAGGGGGAGGGAACGTCTCCGATGCTGCCAAGGCCCTCGGCGTCTCACGCCAGGCGCTGTATCGGAAGATGCAGCGCCTCGGGATCGTGCTGGAGCGGCGGCCGAGGTGAAAATCAATCGGAGGAAGCACACGGCACTCTCTTTGGAACTCGGACAGTAACCAATGCGTTGCGTCCGCTCGCGGAAGGTGCGCAAGTCCTGCAAGTGGTATGCTACGCGAAGCCAGCTCGCCTAAAAACGACAGTTTCGTAGGCCAACGGTCGGATTGTCGGCGACCTACTTAGTTAGTATTGTCGGTGCGCGAACGCTCGTTGCCTTGGGGGAAAGTCTTTGATTTCTGATACCTTCGCTGAAGCAGTAGAGCGACAGAGGCAAGAAGCTCTAGCGCGAATACGCGGAGTCCGGGTGTCAGTCCTGATCTGGGGGCCGACACCAAGCGCCATCACACCCGTAGGCCTAACTAGAGGAGAACTACGTAGGGCGCTAGAGGGCGATGGTCACCTTGTCAGCTATAGTGAGGAGCTATTCGATCCCAAGTCAGACTTCTCAGTGCTCGCTCAGCAGGTCGCAGATGTCGAAGCGCACGACATCACCTTTTCACTGCCGGATTCTCCGGGCTCTATTGCTGAGGCACACGACTTCGCGCGTGTCCCAAGTGTGTCCCATCGTATTGTTACCTTCGTCGATGGTGACAACAACGACGGCTACGCTAATAAAACGTTGCTAGAGTTTCAGTCGACAGCCACCTGTCGAGTGCAGATATACAAGGCGAGCGACTTGCCTGGATGCATCGTGGAACATGCCAGGGGACTGGTCCGGCGTCTGCAAGAGTTCTACTACTTCGCCGGGAGGCGCTTCTAATGGACCCGGTACGCATTCTAGATCACTATCGCCTTCCGCTTGTAACGAGTGGTGAGTCTATTCAACTTCTTGCGCTTTTGCTACGCGACGGTCCTCAGGCAGTCGCAGATCTTGCCACAAGTCTGAACACGGGCGTGGGAGACGTAATCCGATCGTTAACCAACCTCTATAGTGCAGCTTTTGTGGAGCATCGCAATGCTGATCTGTGGTCCATTGCGCATCTTGGCGAGCAGGTGATGGAAAACCTGAAGGTAGTCGACTTAGCAAGCGTCGACCTGGTTAAGACTCTGGCGGAGGCGCCGTCTGATAAGCTATTTCTAATACAATGGCTTGAGAGGCCGAGCGATCTTAAGGACTCTCGGACCTGCCTGTCGTTACTGAGATCGCTGAATCAGGTAAAAAAACTACATCACGACCAAGCGGCGCGTCCAGAGGATCCTTCTGCCTTGTTGTATGCCATTCTAATTGCGTGCGACTCGGGAGCTCAGGATTCCGGTGTCGATAACGTTGCAGGAGCAATCAGTCGGAGACTAGAGTCGTGGTTTCTTTCTGGTACGCAATTGTCTTCTGCGGAAGCGTTCAACGTCGGTTCCGTCGAGTCGGCGTGGCGCGAGGGAATGCACAAGTACATAGGCAGTAATGACCTTCTTCTGTATATTCCCAATGGATCACCGTCGCCTACCGATCCTGACACAATACAATTCACGTGGTTACGTGCCTTGGGCGCTGCTTTAGGAGGAACTGCTGATCGGGGATTTAGCGCTTCGTGTCGGTCATGGCAACGCCACCATGCTGATTTGTTTTGGAGTTCCATGTTCGAGCATGGGTCGTTCGAAAAGGACACTCGTACGATGTTGGAGCGATGGACAGGGTTTCATGAACCGGCCACAGAGGACCTGCTTACCGAATTAACAGATCGGCTACTTCTAGCAGTAGGCAGCGCGCCCGCTGACCGATGGCTGTCAATCGCTGCTCCGGAGCCCAGTGCTCAAGATGACTTTGATGCTCTGGCATCTATGCTAAGACTGGCGTCGCAGCGTATCCGACTAGAAGGGTTTCACGTGATGCCGGGAGATACACAGGAAGTGCTTCGCGCAGCGTTAGCGGAGTTCACTGACCTCTTTCCGACCGAGAATGATCCTAGACCCCCAATCAGAGAGGTCGGTCCGTCTACAACGGAACCGCGGAGTCGGAAAAAGTAGTTGAGAGGTTAATACTGTCTCCTGGGACGCTCGGTTGATTTGAAGCGTCAGCTTGTCCAAGGGCACTGGTGCTTGGCGTACGCTAGAGGCTAGCGAGGTGAGAGTCGGCTTTACAAAGACAATGCGGCGTACTAGAGCCGAGTGTCCACCATGCCCGAACGCCGCCTAACGCGCACGATCGCGCTTCATCTCATCGCCACGATCGCCGTCATCGCTATCGTGGCCGGCATCGGCGCGAACGTTTTCTTTCACGTCTCGCCGCGAGCCGCGTTCTTCTCTGGTGCCGCGCTCTTCCTCCTCGGGATGGCCGTCATGGCCATCACCATGCGCGCGCCGCTGCGTCGCATTCGCCGGAACCTCAGCGCGCTCGTCGACGGCGTTCGCGGGTTTGCGGACGATGATTTCAGCCTTCGCCTGCACGTCACCGGACATGACGAGATCACCGATCTTGTCGCCATCTACAACGAGATCGGCAACATCCTGCGCGATCAGCGCAACGAATCGGTGCAGCGCGAACTGCTCTTCGAAACCGTCTTGCAGGCGTCGCCGCTATCGATGATCCTGACGAGCGGCCGCGGGCGCATCGTCTTCGTCAATCGCGCTGCCCGCGATCTCTTCGGCGCCGGCGATCGCATCGAAGGCCGCCGGCTCGACGAGCTGGCCGATGAGGTGCCCGCTCTGCGCGACGCGTTGCGTGCACCCGGCGGCGCGCTGTTCACCGTCGATGGCGAGACCTTCCAACTCAGCCAGCGCACGTTCTATCTCAACACGCGCGAGCACGTTCTCTATCTCATCGCGCGACTGACGCAGGACCTTCGCCGGCAGGAGCTCGACATCTGGAAGCGGGCCATCCGCGTCGTCAATCACGAGCTGAACAACTCGCTCGCGCCGATCCACTCGCTCTTCCATTCCGCAAACGTCGTCCGGGACCGCCCCGGCGACAGCGGCCGGCTCGCCGAGATCAACGCCGCGATCGAGGAGCGCCTCGCATCTCTGCAGCAGTTCATCGACGGCTACGCCCACCTGGCGCGCCTTCCGAAGCCGCGCCGCGAGCGGGTGGTTTGGCGCGACCTGCTCAATGCCGTGTTGCCCCTCGCACCGTTTGTGATCGCCGAGCCGCTCCCGCCAGACGAATGTTCGTTCGACCGAACGCAGATCGAGCAGGTCCTCCTCAATCTCGTCAAGAACGCCGCTGAGGCCGGAAGCGATGAGGGGGAGATCGTGGTCAGCGTCGTCCGCCGGGGCGGCGCGAGCGTGCTCACCGTCCAGGATCGCGGCCGCGGAATGGACGACGAGACGATGAACCACGCTCTCCTCCCGTTCTACTCGACCAAGCCCGGCGGTACCGGCCTCGGCCTCGCCCTCGCCGGCGAGATTATTGACGCGCATGGCGGCAATGTTCGGATCAGCAGGCGCGATGGTGGGGGAATCTCGATTACGTGTTTGATACCGGATGGGGGGTCGAAGAACAATTTTAACCACAGAGACACAGAGGACACAGAGGACAGATCCTAACTCTGTGTCCTCTGTGTCTCTGTGGTTCAATGTTTTTCGACCGCTCTCCCACACCCCAACAAAACGAAATAGCCCCGTTCCGCACCACTGTTAGACCTCGCGTGCAGCGAATCGTCCTTTCCCTTTCCGTCGCGCTGTTGACTCTTGTCTCTTCGGCGGCCTCGGCCGCTACGACAACGATGCCGCTCTCGCAGGTCCGGAAGGGCATGCATGGATACGGCGAGACTGTGTTCGACGGGACGAAGCTCGAGCGCTTCGACGTCGAGATCACCGGAGTCCTGCAGAACATCGCACCGGGACAGGACCTCATCCTGGCGAAGATCTCCAGCCCGGTCGTCGACCGTGCCGGCGTTATCGCCGGCATGAGCGGCTCGCCGATCTACATCGACGGCAAGGTGATCGGCGCGCTCGCGTACTCGTGGCAGTTCGCGAAGGAGTCGATCGCCGGCATCACCCCGATCGACGAGATGCTCAAGATCGCGCAGGTCGACGGCGCGCCAATGGGCGTGCTGGCCGCTGCAACGCCGCGCATGACCGGCGCCGAGTTTCTCGACGCCATGATCCAGCACAAGACAGCCGAGAAGTTCGAGCTGATGATGAGCAGCCTTGCCGGTGCCTCGCCCGCGTCGTCGCTTGGCGGCGCCAAACCGATCGCGGTGCCGCTTTCGATGTCGAGCTTCGCGCCCGACACGCTCGGACGCTTCGGCAAGTATCTCGATCCGATGGGCTTCATGCCCGTACCTGCCGGCGCGTCATCGACGTCGACGACCAATACGATTCCGGCAGCCAAAGAGTTCGCCGCCGGTGACGCCATCGGCGCCGTCCTTCTTCGCGGCGACTTCAACGTCGCTGCGACAGGAACCGTCACCTACATCGATGGCGACCGCGTCTACGCGTTCGGCCATCCCTTCCTCGACATGGGCGTCGTCGCCTTCCCGATGGCGAAGTCCGAGATCGTCGGCGTGATGCCGAGTCTGGCCAGCTCATTCAAGTTCGCCAACACCGGCGCCGTCGTCGGCGCGTTCCGCCAGGACCGCGCGGTCGGCATCATGGGCGTGATGGGGGAGAAGGCCGACATGATCCCGGTCGACCTCGAAGTCGAGGGGAGCGGCATCGCGCAGAAGTATCACGTCGATGTGCTGCGGCACTCGCAGCTCACACCGCTGATCCTTGCGATGGCTGCCGACACCGTCGTCGCCAGCGCACAGCGCGCCGCGGGCGAGCGAACGGTGATGCTGGAATCCGAGATCAAGATCAAAGGCTACCCTGATCCGATCGTCCTTCGCGAAGGTTGGGCCGGCGCGCAGGCGCGGCAGGCTATCCCGTCGTATCTCGCGGTCGTCGCCGGTTACGTGATGTCGAACGAGTTTCACACCGCCGACATCGAGTCGGTGAAGATTCACTTCCGCCATACCGATGATCTCAAGATCGCCAAGATCCTCGAGGCCTCGCTCGAAATGCCGACGAACGGCCGCATCCACGCCGGCGACTCCGTGAAGGTTCGCGCCGTGCTCAAGCCGTACCGCGGCGAAGCGTTCGTAGACACGTTCGACGTGAAGATTCCCGACGACCAGGCGGCAGGCACCGCATATCTTCTCGTCGGCAGCGGCTCGGTCCTCAATCAAGTCGACTTCATGCTCGTGCCACCTGATCCGCGCAGTCTCGATCAGGTGATCGCCGTTCTGCGCCGCCTCCGTCCATCCACCGAGCTCACGCTTGGCCTTTACGAACAGACCGACGGCGCCGTCACGGCTGGCGTCTATCTCCCGAATCTGCCTCCGACCATGCGGGCGATCGTCAGCAGCGATACGTCGAACGGACCGCAAGCTCCTGTCCGCTACCATGCCTCACAACACATCGCGCATCCGCTCGGTTACATCGTCGACGGCGTCGTGAAGATCGATCTGGATGTGAAGCCGGCAATTTAGTGATCAGCGGCCAGGCCGGTACGTTACTGCAGCGAATCGTGTCATCCTGAGCCGCCGAAGCCGCCGTAAGATTAGTTGCTATTGCCCTCGGCACGCATCGGCGGCGTAGGACGGTCGAAGGATCTCAAACTACGAAGATCTCGTTGGCCCAGCGCGAGCGAACGTCATTGATCCGGGAACCGCTCGCGCTAGGCAAACACGATCGACGAATTTTGAGATCCTTCGACCGTCCTTCGGCGGCTCAGGATGACACAATCGCGCTTGGAGTCAGTGGTAACGACGGTACGTTGCCGCTTCCTGACAAACAATGTTTTCCATGCAAAGCTACAATTCAAACGTCGGCTGGTCATCGGCTTTTCGCCGGAAATGCGTGCTCATCTGACGGCTGACACTTTCCGCCTTCGAAAACGTAATCCACAAGTGGTCGGTGGCCTGCGCTTCTTGCTGACCGCTGATCACTGGCCTCTGGCCACTCTGAAAGGAAAATTCATGCGCCGAGTCGCCGCGCTCGTAGTCACGCTGTTCACAGCCTCGACCCTCTTCGCCGTTGCGCCGCAGTTCTGGCGCGTTCGCAACGCGGAAGACTTTCTTGCCGGCGACATCGAGGGCTTTGCCGTCACCTCGCGCGGCGAGCTTCGTCCCGGCCCCTCGCTCAAGAAGGTGGCGACGTTCACCGATCCGTTCGTCCTGTCGCAAGTCGGCGCGCCGAACGGCGATCACTTCTTCGGCACCGGCAACGAAGGGAAGGTCTACCGCCTTCGCGGCACGGAGTTGAAAGCGATCTACACGGCGCCGGAGCCCGAGGTTTATGCCGTCGCGTTTCACGACGGGGCGGTGTACGTCGGAAGCTCGCCGAACGGAAAGGTCTACCGCGTCGATCCAAACGACGGTAAATCGACGGTCTTCTACGATCCGAAGCAGGCCTACATCTGGGCGATGGAGTTTCTTCCGAACGGCGATCTCGCGGTCGCCACCGGCGTCGATGGCAAGCTGTTTCGCGTCACACCGAAGGGCGAGGGGAAGGTTCTCTTCGACTCGCCGGAGACGCATCTCCGCTGCCTGGCGGTGAAGAAAGACGGGACGCTGCTCGCCGGCGGATCGGCGAAAGGGAGGATCTACGAGATCCGTCCCGATGGCGGAGCGCACGCGTTGTACGACTCGCCGTTGTCCGAGATCTCGTCGATCTACGTCGACGCGAACGGTATCGGGTGGGCGTCGGCCGCAAGCAACATCCTGCCGTCGACCGCGCCGGTGAAAGCCACGCCAACCAAGCCTGCCACGCAGGCAACTGCGGCTTCGGCATCTACCAGCGCGTCGTCGGGCGAACAGAAAAAGGAAGAACCGACCGGCAGCGTCGAGGTCAGCATCGGCATTGACGATTCATCGGCCGGTCCCTCAGGCAGCGGCGAGATCTATAAAATCAATCCTGACGGCTTCGTGGAGCTCGTCCGCAAGTTCGAGCACGAGATGGCGTACGGAATCACCGGCGGCCCGAACGGCTCCATCCTCCTCGCCACCGGCCCGCAAGGCCGCATCTACCAGTTGAATGACGGCGAGGTCTCGCTCGTCGGCAGCGTTCCCGAGAAGCAGGTGGTCTCGATCTCGACGGTCGCGAACCAGACGCTCATCACGACCACGAACAGCGGCGCGGTCTACCGGATGGAGAGTGGGCCGTCGGCCAAAGCGGAGTTCCGATCGGCCGCGAAAGATGTCGAGCGCTTCTCCCGCTTCGGTCACTATCGAATCGAAGGCGACAACCTCGGCGACGGTCATCTCGCCATCGCCTTCCGCTCAGGCAACACACGCACTCCGGATGCCACCTGGAGTCCGTGGAGCGCAGCCTCGACTTCGAGCGACGGACCGGTCGATGTTCCGGCCGGACGTTATGTGCAGTGGAAGGTGACGATGCCGAAACCTGCGGCCAACATGTCGGTCGACGAGGTGACGGTCGCCTTCATGAACCGAAATGTAGCGCCAGTCATCGACACGGTGGTCGTGCAGGAGCCGGCGGTCGTCTACATCACCGGCAGCTACCCGCAGTCGCCGCAAATCGTCGAGGCAACGAATCCCGACGAGTACGGCATCTTCACCAGCCTCGACACCCCTCGGGAAAGGAACGAACAGGGCAAGAAGGTCTATCGTCGCGGGTTCCGTACGTTGACCTGGCGCGCGCACGACGACAACGGCGACGCGCTTCGCTACACGCTGTCGTTCCGCAAGGTGGGCAACGAGAAATGGCTCCGCCTGCGCGAGAACTTCGAGGAGTCGTCGATGAACTTCGACACCTCGCAACTCCCGGACGGCAATTACGAGCTGCGTTTGTCCGTGACCGACGCTCAGGACAATCCCGACAATGCACTGACCGACGTCAAGGAAGGCATCCGGATCGTCGTCGACAACACGCCGCCGTCGATCACGGCTACCAACGAAGGCGACGACGTCGTCATCCACGTGTCCGACAAGCGTTCCCCGATCGGGAAGGTGGAGTACTCGGCGGACGCGGAAAAGTGGATCCGACTCACGCCCGTCGATGGCATCGGCGACTCTCCGAACGAAACCTACCGCATCAAACGAAGCGCCGTCGCCGGCAAGTTCGTCGTCGTCCGCGCAGTCGATGCGTTCTTCAACGTGGGAACGGAGTCGATCGCGTTGCCGTAGAGGTTGTAGAACTTGCGACTCACTACCATCGAGCGCCTTCTCCCCCCGCGCTTTTTGCGGGGGGAGAAGGTGCCGAAGGCGGATGAGGGGGGAGTTGGCTACGCGAACCTCTGTTTCGAATCTGATTGCGCAGGACCGTACTCGAATAAGGTTCTTGGCGTCCGCACAGCCCCCTCATCCGGCCTTCGGCCACCTTCTCCCCCACAAGAAGCGTGGGGGAGAAGGCGCTCGATTGGGGTGCCCGGCGAGTTCTTGAAGGCGGCGTGCGCGTGAGAGACAGCTCTGGTCACTTCCGATACGCCCGCCGGATCTTCCAGAGATCGTGCAGGGCGCGGAGGAAGTCGTGCGATTTCACGTTTGAGCCGGTGACGTCGTGCCAGCGCATCACGGGTAGCTCGTAGACGGAACCGGCGACGGCGTCGCGGCCCCATCGGGCGATGTAGCGGGCGATGATCTCGACGTCGAAGATCCAGCGGGAGATGAACGGCTTGGAGAAGACGTCGCGCAACGTGTCGCTGCTGCGAAAGACTTTGGCGCCGCATTGCGTGTCGTAGACGGCCAGGCCGAGGCTCGATGAGATGAGCGTCGCGCCGACGCGGCCGAAATAGTGGCGGGCCGGGCGGCGGCTGATCTCGCGCCCGAGGAGGCGAACGCGGGCGCCCATGACGAGGTGGATCGATGGCCGGTTCGTGAGGATGTCGAGAAATCCGGGCAACTCGGCGAGGGGAGTGGCGAGATCGGCATCCCAGAAGCCAACGTAGTCCGGCGCCTTATCGAGCGCGGCCAGAAAGCCACGGCGCACGGCCTCCGCTTTGCCGCTGTTTTGCTCGAGGTCGAGAACCGCGAAGCGACGCGGGTCGGAGTCGCGAAGCGCTTCCAGAAGGCGAAGCGTTCCATCGCGGCTGCCGTCATTGACAAAGAGGAAATCGACGTCGTGGCCAGGGACTGCAAGCTGACGAAAGGCTTCGACATCGAGCCGTCGCTCTTCGTTGTAACAGGGGACGACCAGAGTCAGGCGCGACACGCGGGGCGCATTGTAGCTACGATTGGCCAATGACCGACTTCGAGATCAACACGATTCCCGCAACTGTTCACGGACGCTACGTCGTGCGCCGCGGACCCGCGGACCATCTTCTGATCGGCTTTCACGGTTACGGCGAGAACGCCGACGTCCACAACGCTGAGCTGCAGCAGATCCCCGGAATCGAACGGTGGACGACCGTTGCCGTGCAGGCGCTTCATCCTTTCTATATGCACCGGACGGGAGCGATCGTGGCGTCGTGGATGACCAGCCAGGATCGGGATCTGGCCATCGAAGACAACTGCGCCTACGTCCGCAGCGTCGTCGATCAGTTCCCGCAACCGCGGCAGCTCGTGTTTCTTGGTTTCTCGCAAGGCGTGGCCATGGCCTACCGCTCTGCCGCTCGTTCGGCGGCAACGGGACTCATCGCGTTGGGCGGTGACATGCCTCCGGAGCTTGCAGGCTCGCAACCGACGTTGCCTCCCGTCCTCCTCGGACGTGGAACACGCGAGGAGTGGTACACCGACGAGAAGCTGCAGAAGGATGTTCGTATCCTCTCGAAGCTCACGACGGTGGAGACATGCGTCTTCGAAGGCGGCCACGAGTGGACGGCAGAGTTCCGTGAAGCAGCGGGGCGTTTTCTGGAGAGGCTCGCTGACTCGTCAACTACTTGACGAGTCAGCGGAATGACCGCCGCTCGCGGGATGACAATCGTCCCGTAACCTGTTCCACTTCTGCGCATGTCCGAACGCCTCGACCGCCTGAAGATCCGGCTGAAAGAAATGCCAGACCGGCCCGGCGTCTATCTGCACAAGAACGCCGAGGGGGAGGTCATCTACGTCGGGAAGGCGAGGAATCTGAAGAGCCGCGTCGGCTCGTATCTGGCCGGCCGTGGAGCCCGCGACAGCAAGACGATGTCGCTCATCAACGAGATCGACTCCATCGATTTCGTGACCACGAACAACGAGCTGGAAGCCATCCTCCTCGAGAACAACCTCATCAAGTCGAACCAGCCGCGCTACAACATCCTCCTTCGCGACGACAAGAGCTACCCGTACATCAAGGTCACGATGTCGGAGGACTATCCGCGCGTCGTGTTCACCCGCCGTCTCGATCGGAAGAAGGGGGACCTCTTCTACGGCCCGTTCTTCGCCGGAACCGCGCGGCGCCTGCTCAAGCTCGTCGCCGACCAGTTCAAACTCCGCAGCTGCGATCTCGACATCACGATCGGCAAGAACGCTCTTCCCCGTCCCTGCCTCTACTACGACATGCACCAGTGCCTCGGGCCATGCGTCGCCGGCCTGACCACTCCCGAGCAATACCGCGACATGGTCGACGATGTCGTCCTCTTCCTCGGCGGCAAAACGAAAGAGCTCCAGGATCGTCTAACACATCGGATGTATCAGTCAGCGGAGAGCGAGAACTACGAGATGGCGACGTACTACCGCGATCTCGTGCGCACAGTCGAGCGCGTGCAGGCCGAGCAGCAGGTGGCCTCGGCGGAAGACGAAGACGCCGACGTCTGGGGCCTTTACGAAGAGGGAAGTGACGTTGCGGTACAGCTATTCGTCATACGTGGAGGAAACGTCGTCGACCGCCGCGAACTTTTCTGGGAGAAGGTCGAGGCCTACCAGGCCCCCGAGTTTCTCGGCGAGGTTCTTCAGCGCTACTACCAGGACAATATGTTCATCCCGCACGAGGTACTGATTCCGTTCGATGTCGAGGAGTGTGACCTTCTGACCGCCTGGCTCACCGAGCAGGCTGGCAGGAAGGTCGGTCTGCGCGTTCCGCAGCGCGGAAGAGGCGTCGATCGGATCGAGCTCGTCAACCGGAACGCGCGCCTCTCGCACGAGTCGCGCTTCCGCAAGTCGACGCAGGACCGGCTGCAGATCGCTGCACAGAAGCTTGGGCAGGTGCTCGGGTACGACCGCGAGATCGGACGCATCGAATCATTCGACATCTCGAACATCCAGGGGACCGACTCGGTGGCGGGGATGGTCGTTCTCGACCGCGGAAAGTTCGACAAGAAGCAATACCGGATCTTCAACATCAAGACTGTGGAAGGAGCAGACGACTTCCGCTCGATGGCCGAGGCGGTCGACCGGCGTTACAGGCGTCTGCTCGAGGAGAACAAGACGTTACCTGACATGATCCTCATCGACGGAGGCCGCGGTCAGTTGAACGCGGCGCTCGCTGCTTTGAACAAACTCGGCATCGACGAGATCCCGATCGCCGGGTTGGCCAAGCGCGAGGAGGAGATTTACGTACCCGGCCGCGAAGAGCCATACCGTCTCGAGCGACGCGATCCTGCGCTGCAATTGCTGCAGATGGTGCGGGACGAGACGCATCGCTTCTCGGTCTCCTCGCATCGTCGCCGCCGTTCCAAACGAACGCTGCACAGCGCGCTCGACGATATGCCGGGCATCGGCGCCAAACGCCGCCGTCTTCTCATCGAGCGATTCGGCAGCGTCTCCGGAGTCAAACAGGCATCAGCGCAGGATCTGGTGAACGTGCTGGGACGCAAGGTGGGGCAGACGTTGTATGAGGAGTTGCATGGGTGAAGGGGGTGGGGTGTGGGGAGTGGGGGGTGGGAGCTTCGCGGGAGTCGCTAATCGGGGGTCGGGAGTCGTAGACAGATCGGGGACTGCCCGATTTCCCGCCGGTCTTCAAGAGTAATCCGGATGCAAGTGGCGCATCTCCGACTCCCGACCCCCGACAACCGACTCCCGCAAAGACTCCCACTCCCCACACCCCACCCCCCAAACCAGCATGCGATAATGCGAAAAGGTCCTAACAGCCAAGAGCCGGCAGGGCGGGGGGAACAATGAGCTTCGAAGGCGAAATCGGCGAGATCGATCTGATTGAACGGCTCGTCGAGCTCGGGGGCGAGCAGTTCACCGGCGCGATCCGTTTCGAGAGCGACGGCATCATCAAGATCGTCTACTTCAAAGGCGGCGACGTGCTCTCCGCGTCGACGAACGATCGCACCGATGCCATCGACGAGATTCTGCAGCGCGCCGGCAAGGTCACGCGCGAGCACATCAAACAGGCGCTCGCCAAACGGAAAGAGAGCGAGACGCTCGGCGATGCCCTCCTCGGGCTCGGATTCATCACGCGAAAAGAACTGACGTGGGCTCGCCGCGTTCAAGTCATTGGGATCATCCGTTCGATCATCGGCTGGAAGACCGGTTCGTACACGATCGTCGCCGACTACCTCCCGAAGCGCGAGGAGGGGACGCTCTTTTCGCTGGCGCAGATCATCGTCGAGCTGGTCGTCACGGACAACGACCGCGCCAAGTCCGAACAGGCGATGGAGAGCGGCAACGCGGTGTTCGAGAAGGCGCCTGCCTTTGATGACGCCTTCCGCCGCCTCGGGCTCAACGAAGACGCCGAGCAGATCGTGGCGCAGATCGATGGAAAGAATACGGCCGCCGAGGTGGCGAGCCGATCCGGCAAAGACATCTTCAACGTCTACAAACTGCTCGAAGCGCTCAGACTTCTGAAGCTGGTGACACGTTCCAATAAACCTCTAGTAGAACATGAGGTTTCGCTGCCGGCCTCTTCCAACCCGGGGGACGTAGAGAATCCCGACTTCACGCTCGACGACGACGCTCCGCCGCCGGTTGCCGAGGCGCCGCACGAAGAATGGGGACTGTCACCCGAGGACGCGACGATGGAGCTCCCGGAAGTGAATCTCGCTGCATGGGAAGCCGCGAAGGCGACTCCGGCAACGCCGGCACCTGCGCCCTTGCCGGCGACTTCCAAGTCCGTTTGGGATGAGCCCGACGACGATCGCTTCTCCGGGACCGAGCTCGCGCCACCTCTGCCAGCGAGCATTAGCGCGACTGCACTCGGCGCCGAGCCGCAGTGGGGTTTCGATGAAGCGCAGATCGAGGCTGCCCGTCGCGCGGCCGTGCCGGTGCGGGCAAAGGACCAAGTCCCGAGCTCCATCGCAGCACCTGCCTCGAAGTCGCCAAGGAAAAGCAGGGCCGGTCTGTGGATCACGATCCTCGTCCTCCTGCTGCTCGGCGGAGCCGCCTACCCAGCGTGGCAATGGTGGCAGGATCGCAACGCGCCCGCGCCGATCCTCCCCGTAAAGAGAGCGAAGCTCCGGAACGCCGGCGTCCCGCCGGCTGGCCCGGCGGCGTCCTCGCCGCCGACTTCAACAACGACGACTACAACGCCAATGTCACCACTAGCGGCAAAGACCTCCACTTCCCCGACATCACCGCTCACGGCAGCGAACACAGCGTCCGCACAGACGCAATCCTCCGCGACTACAACGGCCGCGCAAAAGGCTCCCTCTCACCCTGCGACCGCCACCACCGCCTCGACACCGCCACTCCAGGTCGCAACCAAGACTACGCCGCCGCAAAAGCAGCCGCCTCCTGCCGCAAAGCCGACCGCAGTCCCTCGCGCTCTCCCTCGCACAGCCGCGAACGAGATCACGCCGGTTCCGGCGCAGGCATCCACCGCTACGAACACCCCGCACCTCGAGCGGACAGCTGCAGGAGCGCCGACCATCACCAACACGCCCAGCGCCGGCGCTCCAGCCTCCGACGCTACCCGCGCGAAGTACGACAACATGGCGAAGGACTTCGCCGCCCGGAAAGGCGGCACCTACACCGTCCAGTTCGAACTCGTCTGTGAGACTGCGTCGATCACCCGAGCTTTGAGTGAGGGGGGCGACAAGGCCTGGTTCGTTCCGATCAGCTACCGCGGCCGCCCCTGTTACCGCGTCTTCTGGGGCCGCTTCGACACGAGCGCCGAAGCGATTACTGCGTCGAAGACGATGCCGTCCGGCCTGAGCAAGGCGCCGGTGGTCGTCAAGATCCCACGCTAATGATCGCCTCGCTCCTGACCTCGGCTGGACTCGGCCTCGGCGCAGGCATCAACGCCTACGCCACGCTGCTCGTTTTCGGGCTCGTGTCGCGATGGCAGCCGGCGATCTTTCACGATGAGCTGGCCCGCTTCTTCGCGTCGACGCCGGTGCTGATTGTGCTGGTTGTCCTTTACCTCGTCGAGTTCGTCGCCGACAAAGTCCCGACCGTTGACCACGCGTGGGACGTCATCCACACGCTCATTCGCCCGATCGCCGGCGCTCTGGTGGCCTGGGCCGCGGTCTCCGACAAGATCCCGCATGGTGCCGTGATCCTGGCGTCGGTGATCGCCGGAAGTGCAGCGCTCGGCTCGCACCTGACCAAGGCGAGCGTGCGCGGCGTCAGCACGCTCTCGACGGCAGGTCTGGGTAATCCAATCCTCTCGCTGATCGAAGACGCGTTCGCGTTCGTGAATGCGATCATCGCCATCTTCCTCCCATGGCTGGTGATCATCACGCTCATCGGGATGCCGCTGATTTTCTTCTTCGGTTATCAGCGTCTACGCAGTCGCCGGGCATGAGCTGGGTCATCGACGGCAACAACCTTCTTGGGTGCGCTGGTGCCGCCCGTTTTTCGGTGGAGACGAAGCGGCAACTCGTACGAACGCTGGGCGCATTCGCACGAGTCAACCGGACGAAGGTGGCTTGCTACTTCGATGGCCCCGAGCCGGAGCAGTTCGGCAAGACTCCCGGTAACGTGAGCGTGATCTTCAGCAACGAGCGATCCGCGGATGATCTGATCATCAAACGCGTCGCGACGGGCAGCGGCTGGAACGTCGTTACCGCCGATCGCCCTCTCGCCGCGCGCATCAAACGGCGCGAAGTCGCCATCATCGATCCGGGCAGCTTCATGAACGAACTGGAGTCGCTGCCGCAAGTGGAAGAGCGAACCGCTGCGGAGGAGTGGCTGGCGTGGTTTTCCGACCCAAAAAACCGAAACGTATTTTGATGTCGGCGTGCCGACATCGATTGTAAGCGACTGAAACAGCAACGATTTAAGTTGAAGTATTTAGCGCGGGGGTCGGAGGACGGCGGGTGTCGGGGGTCGGAGAATGCGGGAGTCGTAGACGTCGGGTGTCGGGAGTCGAAGCTAATCGCATTTCGCACACGCTTGGGGCATCTCCTCCTTTCTAGCGAAGAGAAGGGGCGTAAGTAAGAACACGGTCAGAAGAAAAACAATCGGTAGAGCAAATAGAGCCAACTCGCGATGCCGTGAAGGATCGCCCACATCACCGAGTGCCACGTGAACCACGAGAGCACCCCGGCGATCCCGCTGCCGATTCCCCAGAAACACCCGCACCCTCCGTCGCGCCCGTGAGAGCGGGTACACTCGACATCGCCGCCGCAATTCTTGCACCGCATCATGGCATTCTAGGCTGATGCTGCCCCGGAGCGCGGCAACCTTCAGTTGGCTGTTACAACTAACTCCTCAAACTAGACTACTACCCCTTGGTGCACCTCCTTGCAACACCTCCTTCATGCGCCTCTTCATTTTCCTTGGAATGCCTTCCAATCGAGCGCCTTCTCCCCCCCGCGCTTTTTGCGGGGGGAGAAGGTGCCGAAGGCGGATGAGGGGGGCGTAAATGTGCAGGGCGATCAACCACGCCTCGTCCGAACTGCCCTGAGAGCGCGGCAGGTGCACAGATGTCGGGCTCGCAGGAACCACCCCCTCATCCGGCCTTCGGCCACCTTCTCCCCCACAAAAACCGTGGGGGAGAAGGCGCTCGAATTGGAAGGTTGCGATAAGAGGTTGAGACTTCCACAACAGTCGCCGGCCACGCGCGCCGAAGGTCAAGCTCACGCTTCTCCGACCCCCGACCCCCGACAAGCGACGCCCGACTCACGACACCCCGGAATGGCCCGATCCCATTCCTGTTACGTCGATCGTGTGGAGTGGACTGGAGGATCGCGGCGCTGTAAAGGCGTCGAGGAAAGTCCGAACTCTCACGGGCAGCAGGCTGGCTAACGGCCAGGCGTGGCGACGCGACGGAAAGTGCAACAGAGAATAGACCGCCGATCGCGCCCGAGGCCGCAAGGTCGAAGGCGAGGAGGTAAGGGTGAAACGGTGCGGTAAGAGCGCACCGCGTTCCGCGCAAGCGTGGACGGCACGGCAAACCCCCTGCGGAGCAAGACCAAATAGGGAAGTCATGGAGCCGCCCGTCTCCGTTATGAGCTTCCGGGTAGGTTGCTTGACCACCGCGGTAACGCGCGTGGCAGACGAATGATCTTCACCTCGTGCTCCGGCACGGGGAACAGAATTCGGCTTACAGGTCCACTTCACACGTTTTGTTTTGGGGGGTGGGGTGTGGGGGGTCGGGGGTGGGAGAAGAAACCGCCGGCACTGCGTGCCCAGAAATAGGTAGCGCCAGCATTAGCAACAACACGAATGAGTAGCGCCGGCGGCTCGCCGGCTGTACCGCCGCCGGCCCGGCGGCGACTCGAACTCTCGCGTCGCCGATCAAAGGTCTGGGTGGTTGCGCCGCCGAGCCGTCCGGCTCACGCTGCACGCCGTCCGGCTCACGCTGCACGCCGTCCGGCTCACACTGCACGCCGTCCGGCTCACACTGCACGCCGTCCGGCTCACACTGCACGCCGCCCGGCTTGCACTGCGAACCATCCGGCTTACACTGCACGCCATCCGGCTTACACTGCAAACCTTCCGGCTCACACCGCACGCCGTCCGGCTCACACTGCACGCCGCCCGGCTCACGCTGCACGCCGCCCGGCTTACACTGCAAACCTTCCGGCTTACACTGCAAGCCGCCCGGCTTACACTGCACGCCGCCCGGCTCACACTGCAAACCATCCGGCTTACACTGCACGCCGTCCGGCTCACACTGCACGCCGTCCGGCTTACACTGCAAACCTTCCGGCTTACACTGCACGCCGCCCGGCTCACGCTGCACGCCACCCGGCTCGCACTGCACGCCACTCAGCTCACGCTGTACGCCGTCCGGCTCGCAGGCGACTTCGTCAAGGATGAAGGCGGAAGGCAGAAGGATGAACCAGATCATGCTCTGTTCCGGTTCATCCTTCTGCCTTCATCCCTCAGCCTTCTGCCTTCCATTGACACTTTCTGCCATTCGCGGCGACAACGAGCGGCGCTTCGCACAGTCGCTCCTCTCACAAACGCACTAGCACCGCGTTTGCTACTCTCCATTCGTGCTCATACGCCCACGTGCGCTGCCGCGAAACGGCAGCGTTGTCGTCCTGGCCATGTCATCTCCGTCCGAACTTCCGCGCATCGAAGCGGCGGCGCGAACGCTCGAGCAGCGAGGGCTGCGCGTTACGCTCGCTTCGAACATCGATCATCGCCATCGAGGCTACCTCGCCGGCGACGACGACGAGCGCCTCGCAGAGTTGAACCGTTACTTGAGGTTCGACGATATCGATGCCTTCTTCTTCGCCCGCGGCGGTTACGGCGCCATGCGCATCCTCGACGGCATCGACTACGACGCCATCCGC
Source organism: Thermoanaerobaculia bacterium (assembly GCA_017883205.1). GTDB lineage: Bacteria > Acidobacteriota > Thermoanaerobaculia > Gp7-AA8 > Gp7-AA8 > JADGNZ01. Next base: position 31,003 of record JADGNZ010000054.1, read on the forward strand.
GCCAATCCCCGTCCGATCGTCGGATTCAGCGACATCACCGCGTTGCACCAGGCCGTCGCCGTCAAGTGTGGCATCGCTTCGTTTCACGGACCGATGCTCAATCTCGATTGGGCGGAGGGGCTGTCTCCGGCGATCGAGGAGTGGTTCTGGTCGATGCTCGCCGGCGATGCGCCGCTCATCCATCATTTCGAGCGGGCGCAGGTCGTCATCGATGGCGAAGCCGACGGAGTCCTGTTCGGCGGATGCCTGTCGCTGACGACGGCGCTGACCGGCACGCCGTACGACTTCTGGATCGAAGACGGCATCTGGTTCTTCGAAGACGTCGACGAGCCGGTCTATCGCATCGATCGGATGTTGACCCACCTCAGGCTGTCCGGTAGACTGAAAAAAATCCGAGCTGTGGTCATTGGGAAGCTGAAAGGGTGCGGGAGCGACGCTGAAATCGAGGCGTTGCTTCGCGAGTTTTTCGCCTCCAGCAACATTCCGGTCATACGCGATCTGCCGTTCGGCCATCAGGGAGACAACCTCCTGATGCCGATCGGCGTACCCGTCCGCGTCAGTACCCGGGACCTCACGCTCACGTTTGCGCAACCGGCGGTCCAGCGATGAAAACCGTTTTCAAAACGACCGGCGGGAAGGAACCCGTGAAGGACTCCGCATCGTACGCCGCTGGTGACGTGATCTTCCGCGAGGGGGAGCTCGGGACCGAGATGTTCATCATCCAGGAGGGTGAGGTGAACATCATCAAGCACCTCAACGGCGAGTCGCACATGCTCTCCCACCTCGAGAAAGGCGACTTCTTCGGGGAGATGGCGGTGCTCGAGAGCGTTCCCCGCACGGCCGACGCCATCGCAGTAACCGATGTCCGCGCCGTCGTCATCAACGGGGCCCGCTTCGACGAGATGCTGCGCAGGAATCCCGAGGTTGCCGTCCGCATCATCCGCAAATACTCGAAGCGGCTGCGTGAGGCCAACACGCTGCTGGAGCGGCTCGTCGGCCGCGAAGTTCATAGCGAGCACGGCTCGCTCGACGCCACGCAGAACGTCGTGCCCGAAAAAGCGCATCGCCATCGACTGATCGACGTCACGACCGGCGCCGCCTTCCCGTTCAGCAAAGCCGATGAAACGACCATCGGACGCGCCGATCCGGTCACCGGCATCCTCCCCGACATCGATCTAACGCCTGTAGACTTGAACCGCTCCGTATCGCGCCGCCACGCCAAGATCATCCGCAGCGGCAACGACTACTGCATCCTCGAGGAAGTCGGCACCGTCAACGGCACCTACGTCAACGACCAGCGTATACCCACCGGTACGCCGGTCACGATCCATAGCGGCGACGCCCTGAAGATCGGATTGATCGCCATGAAGGCGCAGTTCGACTAGTAGAGAAAGGATGAAGAATGAATGCGGAAGGATAAATGCGGAAGGATGAGCGATCCGGTCATCCTTCATCCTTCGAACTTCATCCTTCCACTTCTCTCCTCCTCGTAGAGTTCCTTCCGTGATTCGCCGTCGCACGCGACAATAGCTCCGTGACCATCACCGCTGACACGCCCGTCCGCGCGCTGCCCGGTGCGGGACCGACCCGCGCCAAGCAGCTCGAAGAGGCGGGGTTCGCGACTGCGTACGACCTGATCTACAACCTTCCATATCGCTACGAGGACCGCCGCCATCCCGTCCGCATCGTCGACCTCGGCGGTCATGTCGACAAGCCGGTCCTCCTGCGCGGGAAGGTGATGAACGCAATCCTCCATGTCACCCGGCTGCGGCGGATGAAGGTCTTCGAGGTGGTGCTGGAGGATGGCACCGGCGCGGTGAAGCTGGTCTGGTTCAATCAAGGCTTCCTTGCCGATCAGATCAAGCGCGGCGACCGGCTGGCGGTGTTCGGGACGCCGAAACTCTCGGCATATGGTCAACTCCAGGTCGAGAGCGCCGACTGGGAGAAGTTTGAAGGGGACGACGAAGCCGACGGCGCCATCGTTCCGATCTACTCGAAGGTCGGCAACATTCCGCCGAAAGCCTTGAGGCAGATCATCGGTGGTGCGTTAGCCGCGCTTCCGTCGATCGACGATCCGCTCGAACCTGATTTGAGAAAAAGGCTCGGCGTGATCGATCTCGCTCCTGCGCTCGAACAGATTCACCGCCCGCCCCAGCTCGACGATGCCTTTCTCGCGCGCCGCTCGCGGGCGCATGTCCGCATCATCCTGCAGGAGTTCTTCACGCTGCAGCTCGCGCTGCGCGTGCGCCGCGCCAGCGAAGAGGTGGTGACGAAGACGCGGAAGATCGTCCTCGACGATGCCATGCGCGCCGAGGTCAAGCGGATATTGCCGTTCCGCCTGACCAATGCGCAGAAGCGCGTCGTCAGAGAAATCGCGACAGACCTGCAATCCGACAAACCGATGTACCGGCTGCTCGAAGGCGACGTCGGCAGCGGCAAGACGATCGTCGCGTTGATCGCTGCAATCATCATGGTGCGCAATGGGCACCAGGTCGCGCTGTTGGCGCCGACGGAGATTCTGGTCGAGCAGCACTACCAGCGCATCCGTCAATTAGTTGACCAGTCGCTCGTCGTTGCCAAGAGTATGGGCTCGCTCACGGCAGGCGAGCGTCGCACGCTTCTGGCCGGCCTGCGCGACGGCGTGATTCAGCTCGTCATCGGCACGCATGCGTTGCTCGAAGATCGCGTCGTCTTCAAATCCCTCGGGCTGGCCATCGTCGACGAGCAGCATCGCTTCGGCGTTGAGCAGCGGCAGCGGCTTTTCGCGAAAGGAGACACGCCCGACATCCTGGTGATGACCGCGACGCCCATCCCGCGCTCGCTGGCCCTGGCGATGTACGGCGATCTCGAGCTCTCCGTCATCGACGAGCTTCCGCCGGGACGGCAGAAGATCAAGACCGCGGTCCGTTCGGCCACGCAGATCGAGCGCGTCTATCACTTCATCGATACCGAGATCGCGGCCGGCGCGCAGGTCTACATCGTCTATCCGATCATCGAGGAGTCGGAGAAGTCGAACCTAAAGCCGCTCACCCTCGGCTTCGAGGCAACGACAAGGCGCTTCCCAAACCGGCGCGTGGCCATGATCCACGGCCGCATGCCGCCGGCCGAGAAGGAAGAGACGATGCAGCGCTTCAAGCGCGGCGAGATCGACATCCTCGTCTCGACGACCGTGATCGAAGTCGGCATCGACGTCGCCAACGCGTCGCTGATGCTGATCATCGATGCCGATCGTTTCGGCCTCTCGCAGTTGCACCAACTCCGAGGCCGCGTCGGCCGAGGGGCGCGGCAGTCGTATTGCGTGCTCGTGTCGGACATCGAAAAAGACCGCCTCACGCAGTTCGCGAAAACGCTGAACGGCTTCGACCTCGCCGAGCTCGACCTCAAACTCCGCGGCGCCGGCGAGCTCCTCGGCACCCGCCAATCCGGTGCAATGCGCTTCCGCTTCGGCAACATCGTCCGCGACATCAAGCTGATGGAAAAAGCGCGCGACCTGGCTATCGAGATCCTCGCGAAGGACGGACTGGCGCGCGCCCAAGAAATCGTAGAGCAACTACTCGGCGCAGGCATCGAAAAGGAGCGAGACTGATGACCTCGGGTTTTCGAGTCATCCACTGTCAAGAAGCCGACGAGTGGCTGAATGAGATTTCTCCTCTCGCCGCCCGCTTTCGTGAGTCGGATCCCAATCAGTGGATCTTTCGTGGACAAAGGGATGCCGCGTGGCCGCTGCTTCCAACGGCGTTTCGCAAGAAGTCTTGGTCATCACTGTCATCAATACTGAGGATACCGCGAGGCGCCATCTGGTCAAGAATCGAGGATAGGAATCAGCGAATGATCGAACGAAACGTCATTCGCGACTTCTTCTATCGCAGCGATATCGCCGGATTACCTTTGCCCGATGACTCGCCACACGTACGGCATCTTCTCGGATTGGACACTCTGAGAATTCCCACGGATGACGATCCATGGCCACCCCGTGAGTTATGGTCGGTGATTGCTCTTGCCCAGCACTACGGTGTACCCACGCGACTACTTGATTGGTCGCACTCGGCTTGGACAGCCGCGTACTTCGCCGTCGCTGACTGCGCTTCTTGCCGCGCCAATACGGCTGCCGAACGGCTAGCGGTATGGGCTTACTCACGGCCTATTCATGCGATCCAGGCACACGTTGAACGTCCTTATCGAAAGGGGCTGGGCGAGGTGCATATCGTCACCGCTCCCTATGCGAGCAATCTAAACCTCGCCGCACAACGCGGTGCGCACATGCTTTATGTGCGACCGGCAAAACCTGACGCCCCGGCCGATCGCCCGCGTTTCGATGAGGAGCTAAAGCGCATCGGTGAGGAATCCAAAAGGGATGCTCTTTTCCTTTTCACGTTGCCAACCGAGGAGGCATCTAGAGCTCTCCGTCTGCTGGCCAAAGCGGACGTCACCGCTGCAACGCTCTTTCCTGGCTATTCGGGAGTCGTTCGTGCGATGCATGAGGGTCGCATGATTTTTGAGGAGATCGAGCGGCGCGTTCGAGGGAAGCTCCCGCTCTGAATTCTCTGGCGACAACCACGCAGAACGTACTGCTTTCATCGGGTCATGCGGGATCCGATTAAAATGTGCCCATGGGCAACCTTCTCGATGAGGCCTACGCGGCCGCGAAGGAATTGCCAGAGCAGGAGCAGGAAGCGATCGGCGCCTGGCTGCTGGCGGAGATCGACGCCGATCGCAAGTGGGACGAGCTATTCGCGCAACCGTCCGAGGTGATCGAGCGCATGGCCGACAAAGCGCTTGAGGATCATCGACGCGGTCGCACACGCCCGCTTGATCCCGAGACATTTTGAAATCGCACACGGCTCCTGAGTTCGAGTGCGTGCAGGGAAAAGCATTTCACGCGGAGCCGCGGAGATCACGGAGGTTTTCTTCGCGTCCTCCGCGTCTTCGCGTGAAAGCCTTTGAATCGTCCTTGTCACTCCGCGTCATCCGTCCTATGGTTCGCCCATGACGAACTCCCGCCTCCTCGGATCCCTCGAAGTCTTCCCCCTCGCTCTCGGATGCATGGGCATGTCCGGGATGTATGGCGCTGCGGATGAGAACGAGAGCATCGCTACGATTCAGCAGGCCATCGACAGCGGCATCAACCTGCTCGACACCGGCGATTTCTATGGGATCGGTCACAACGAGATGCTCATCGGCCGCGCAATACGAGGACGGCGCGACCAGGTGTTGCTGTCCGTAAAGTTCGGCGCGCTCCGCGGGCCGGATGCAGCGTGGCTCGGCGTCGACACGCGTCCGGCCGCGGTCAAGAACTTCCTGTCGTACACATTGAAACGCCTCAACGTTGATTATATCGACATCTACCGGCCTTCCCGACTCGATCCAAACGTACCGATCGAGGAGACCATCGGTGCGATCGCGGAGCTCGTGAAAGCCGGTTACGTCCGCGCCATCGGCCTGTCCGAAGTCGGCGTCGAGACGGTCCGTCGCGCGCACGCGGTCCATCCGATCACAGACCTGCAGATCGAGTACTCGCTCATCAGCCGCAGTCCGGAGCGGGAGATCTTTCCGCTGCTGCATCAGCTCGGGATCGGCGTTACGGCCTACGGCGTGCTCTCTCGCGGATTGCTGAGCGGATCGTTGCCGAAGGGGAAGGGCGATTTTCGCGCGTACCTTCCGCGCTTCCGCGACGAGAACCTCGCCCGGAACCGGCAGCTCATCGAGGCTCTCAACAACATCGCCGCCGCGCACAACGTCACGCCGGTACAACTCGCGATTGCCTGGGTGATGGCTCGCGGCGAGACCATCGTCCCCGTCATCGGCGCCCGCACGCGCGCGCAGCTCGAAGAGTCTCTCGGCGCACTCACGATCCGTTTGAGCAGCGACGAGCTGACCGAGATCGAGCAAGCCGTCCCAGCGGCTGACGTCGCAGGCACACGCTATGACGAACGCCAGATGAGCGTGCTCGACAGTGAGCGGCCATCGAACACGACTCGGTGAACGAACTGTGTCAGTGACCGTCTTTCGCTTGCCATTTGTTATTCTGCCGGTTCCAAAAACCGCTCCATCCAACCTGAAGGGACAATTCGCATGAACATGAGACGTCTTGATCGCACGATCGGTGTGATCGCACTTAGCCTGTTTGCATCCACCATTGCGTTCGCCGAAGACGCGAAACCCACCGCGCCTGCCGCGCCGATCGCTGCGCAGCGGTACGGAACCTGGGGAGTAGACCTTGACGGCATGGACCGTTCGGTCAAACCGGGCGACGATTTCTTCAAGTACGTCAACGGCAAATGGGCCGCCACGACGCAGATTCCGCCCGACAAGACCGGATACGGCGCCTTCGCAGTCCTCGGCGATCTTTCCGAGGCGCGGGTTCACGCGCTGCTCGACCGCTGGGCTGCCGACAAGAGCCTGAAGCCTGGCTCCGATGAGGCCAAGGTCGCGGCCGTCTACCGCACGTACCTCGATGAGGCGACCGCGGAGAAGCTCGACGCCAAGCCGATCCAGCCCTATCTCGACGCGGTCAAGAAGGCGCAGACGCGGGACGACATCGCCCGCATCATGGGCCGTTCCGAAAGAGGTTTCGGCAGCTCGTTCTTCGGTGCGGGTGTCGGCGACGACGCCAAGAATCCCGATAAATACGCGCTCTACCTCAGGCAGTCAGGCCTCGGCCTGGCCGACCGCGAGTTCTACCTGCGCCCGAAGTTCCAGCCCCAGAAAGAGCGCTATCAGAAGTACGTGGCCGACATGCTGGGACTCATCGGATGGGCCGATCCCGAGAAGAGCGCGGCAGACGTCGTCGCGCTGGAGACGAAGATCGCCGAGGCGCACTGGACGCGCGCCGAGAGCCGCGATCGCGACAAGACCTACAACCCGACCACCATCGCCGAGCTGGAGAAGAACGCTCCGGGATTCCCGTGGCTCGTGGCATTCAAAGAAGGAGGCCTCGACAAAGTGGATCGTGCCGTCGTGGCGCAGAACACCGCGATTCCGAAGATCGCCAAGATCTTTGGCGATACGCCGGTCGCGACTCTTCAGGCGTGGGAAGCGTTTCACGTCGCCGATGACGCGGCGCCGCTCCTTTCGAAGCGTTTCGTCGATGCGAATTGGGAGTTTCGTTCGAAGTTCCTGAACGGGACGACGGAGCAGCGTCCTCGCTGGAAGCGCGCCGTCGCAGCCGCCGAGCGGACGATGGGTGAAGCGATCGGCCGGACCTATGTGGCCGAGTACTTCCCGCCGGAGTCGAAGGCGAAGATGGAACAGCTCGTCGCCGGCCTTCGCGCGTCGATGAAGGGACGCATCGAGAACGTGCAGTGGATGAGCCCGGAGACGAAGGCCAAGGCGCTCGACAAGCTGGCCAAGTTCAACGTGAAAATCGGTTACCCGTCGAAGTGGCGCGACTACTCGAAGCTCGAGATTCGCGAGGGCGACATGGTCGGAAACGCGGAGCGCGCCGCGAGGTTTGAGTGGGCGCGTGATCTGAGCCGTATCGGCCAGTCCGTCGACAAGCAGGAGTGGGGCATGACGCCGCAGACGGTCAACGCCTACTACCAGTCGACGAAGAACGAAGTCGTCTTCCCCGCGGCGATTCTGCAGCCGCCGTTCTTCGATCCGAAGGCGGACATGGCGGTGAACTACGGCGGCATCGGCGCCGTGATCGGTCACGAGATCACGCACGGCTTCGACGATCAGGGCCGCAAGTCGGACGGCACCGGAATGCTGACCGACTGGTGGGCGCCCGAAGATGCGGCGAAGTTCGAGGTGCAGGCCGCCAAGTACGGCGCGCAGTTCGAAGCCGTCAACTTCCCGCAGCTCCCCGGACTCCACATCATCGGCAAGCTCACGATGGGCGAGAACATCGGCGACCTCGGCGGCATCCTCATGGCTCTCGACGCCTACCATCTCTCGCTCCACGGCCAGCCGGCACCGGTACTCGACGGCTTCACCGGCGATCAGCGCGTGTTCATGGGATGGGCGCAGGTGTGGCGCACGCTGACCCGCGATGACGCGCTTCGCCAGCTCATCACCACCAATCCGCATTCCCCCGGCCAGGTGCGCGCATTCGCCCCGCTCCGCAATGTTGACGCCTGGTACGCCGCGTTCGACGTGAAGGAAGGCGACGCGAATTACATCAAGCCCGAGGATCGCGTTCGGATCTGGTAAGCATCAGCGCCGTTTCGCTTCGTACGGCCACCCGCGAGGGTGGCCGTTTTTCTTGAATAGCCGCTGTTGGCGACGCCGAAGGCGGCGGCGTCGGCGAAACCAGATCTCCCTTCTCTCCTGTTGGATCTTCCAATCACTCAAACCCAGTTCTCCAGCTTCAGTCCCGGCACTCTTTCAAATTCGCGCAGGTTGTTGCTGACCAGCGGCACACCCAGCGCCAGTGCGTGCGCTGCGATCCAGAGGTCGTTATTACTGATGGGCGTAGCCGCCCGTTCCAGCGCGGCTCTCACGAGGCCATAGTGCCGCCCGGCCGCCGCAGAAAGCGGCAGAACTGCCACGATGCTGGAAAACTGTTCCAGCAGGGAATGCGCGCGGGGAGGGTCGCTGCTCTTGGCTGCGCCGAAACACAGCTCACCCCAGGTAATGATGGAAATGCCAAGCGACCCCGGCGCCGCGCGCGCAAAACGCCGCGCAACCGTGGTCGGACGATTGCGGGCGATGTAGATGCATAGGTTGGTGTCGAGCAGTTTGGCCGGAGGCATCAAAGGCCCTTTCTCGGTTGCGGAGGCAGATCCTCCCGTTCCTCGCCGAAGACGTCGTCCGGCATGGCAGCCAACGCATCAAACGCGCCGCGAAGGTTGCGGACGGGTCGCCGCAGAATGATCTCATCACCGCGTCGCTCGATATCGACTTCGTCAGTGTCAAACTGGAACTCGCGCGGGATTCGGACCGCTTGCGAGTTGCCACTGCGAAACACCTTTGCCGTAGGCATGGCGCCCTCCTGGAATATACACGCAAAGTATATACGTACCAAGCTCGCGACGCGAGCGGGGTAGGCCACTTCGTGAACCTGCTCGCGCGCGTTGTCATCGATCGCCGCTGGATCCCGCACGTCTGAAGGCGTCGTCATCGGCGAAGCTGGCTCAACGCCGCCGAAACCGGTTCAACGCCGCCGAACCGGCTCAAAGCCGCCGGAGGCGGCTCGTACGGTAGCCCGGCTCAAAGTCGCCGGAGGCGACTCGTACGGTAGCCAGTGGTGCGAGCGCCAGCGAGCGACCACCGGTATGCATGTCGAGTTAGAGGTTTCGACCCCGGAGGGGTCGCGGAGTCTCACCAGAGATAGCGCTCGTCATATTCGATGCCGTTCTTTTCCAGAAACTCCAGGTACTCCTCCTGAAACGTCCGGCGTCGATGATGCTTTTCCTGTTCCTGAGTGTATTTCCGAACCGATGGAACGGCTGACTTGCTCACGGAGAATGCTCCATACCCTTCCTGCCAAGCGAACTTCTGCACGCGTTGCGCTTCCTTGACCCATTCGGAAGAGACGCGCTTGGCTTCGCGCACGAGGTCGGCGATCGCATGCACCGGTTTGATTCCGATCAGAAGATGGACATGATCGGCCACACCACCGATCTCCTGCGGAAAGGCATCCAACCGTTTTAGACAGCCACCGAGGAAAGCATGCAGGTCGCGCTTCCATTCAGGATGAATGAAAGGGAAACGCTCCTTCGTACTGAACACGATATGAATGTGAAGGCTGCTGTGTGTCGACGGCATTTCCGACCCCTCCGCGACCCCTGCCGGGGTCGAAATTTCGAACATCACACGAATACCGGTGGTCGCTCGCTGCGCTCGCACCACCGGCTACCGTACGAGCCGCCTCCGGCGGCTGGTCATCGGTCAGTTTGAAACCTAACCATGACCTGGCGGCGTCTATTATTGACACATAAAACATCTCAATTCCAGCGAGCTGCTTCCAGCCGCCGTTGGTCAAGCCGAAGGCGTTTGTCGTCAGCGACCGAAGGCGTCGTCCTCGGCGAACCCGGCTCAAAGCCGCCGGAGGCAACCCGTACGGTAGCCCGGCTCAAAGTCGCCGGAGGCGACTCGTACGGTAGCCGCCGGAGGCAACCCGTACGGTAGCCCGGCTCAAAGTCGCCGGAGGCGACTCGTACGGTAGAGAAGATGGAGTGACCCGCGCGCTCAATGTACCTTTTCGTGGGTTGAACCCTTGAGAGGAACAGAGCCACATACAAGGAGGAACGGGTCATG
>JADGNZ010000055.1 GCA_017883205.1 Thermoanaerobaculia bacterium
AACTCATCGAAGAGTTTACAAAGATTTTACAAAGATTAACAACGATTCCCACCAATTTTGTCACCACTGCCATCGAGATCGTCGCGAACGTTAGGAAAACTGTCCTCAACTTTCATGACGAACGTCCTCAATTTTCATGACGAACGTCCTCAACTTTCATGACGAACGTCCTCAACTTTCATGACGAACGTCCTCAATTTTCAGGACGAGTGTCCTCAACGCTCGGGAAATTTTCCTCAATCTCGAAGAAGATCGTCCTCAACTTCGAGGACACTCCTCCTCAACGTTCGGAAATTTTTACTCAACATCCGCGAGATTGTCTTCAACGTCGTTGAGCTCCAAGTCACCTGCTTTGATCCACAGATGATGGAGCGGACTGATGCGAGACTTGTTGGTCGAAACCCTCACCTCCCTGGCACAGAGCCATCCCTATCTTCTCGGTGCGTCCGCTCTCATCGGATCGTTCTGGCTCATCCGGTCTTTTGATCCACAAAGCCCGGCTCTTCACGCAACATCTCACGACGGAATTCCAAGGCGGCAAGGCAGAACTGCGCGAGTGGGGCGATGAGCTGTCGGAGCTGCGTCGCGAGCTGACGACGTGGAAGGCGGACCCTAGCACGACCGAGGATGGGAACTTAACATCGGGCATGCGCAGCGGGCTCGACAATGTTCTCAGCGGCGATGGACCCGAGAGATAGATACCCTCCTCCAGACTGGACGACGATTCTGCTGCCGAACACCACGCCGGACGTGTGGGCGCAGCAGCGTTTGAGCCGGGACCACGAAGCGTTCCCCCAGCCTGAACCCAGCTCCCGCGTGTGGCGATACATGGATTTACCGAAGTTCGTATCGTTCCTTTCGACACGCTCCCTCTACTTCGGCCGGGCCGATCTCCTGGAGCAGGAGGGATACTTTCCGAAAGGTTCGGCGGCCACCTTCCACGCGTTTATCGAGAAGGCGCGCCAAGGTGGTCCCGAGGCGGCAGCGAAGGATTGGGAGTCGGCCCTCAAAGAGTCGTACGAGCGGAACCGGTGGTCGGTCTTCATGAGCTGCTGGTTCGGGAAGGATCGCGAGAGCAAGCAGATGTGGAAGAACTACGCCGGTCCCTTCGGCGTGGCAATCCGCTCCACGTACGAGAGGCTAAACGCTTCGCTGCCTCTAGGGTGGCGGAGTCAGCCCGTGCTTCTCGGAAAGATCAGCTACGGCGACTACTTTTCGCTCGACTACGTGAAGGACGTGTCGAATCACCTGAATATCTTCATGTCGAAGCCGCTCGAATACGAGGATGAGCGGGAGGTGCGGGCGGTCATCAATGACTGGCGGTTGACGAAGGGAGACGCTGCACCGGGCCTTGCGGTCGGTATCTTGCCGCACACGCTTGTCGAGGCGGTTGTCACGGCACCCGGCTCGCCTCAGTGGTTCGTGGATTCCGTGTCGGCCGCGTGCAGAGCCTTCAGGCTCGATGTCCCAGTGGAACTGTCGGCCTTGGATCGGCTTCCGGAGATGCCGTTCTAGCGTATGCAATATCTTCGGTCAGCGAGTGGCCTCTGGGTTCCGGTTTCTGATGAGGAGATCGCGGAACAGGCGCGGCTCGCGCGCTTTGCCACGATGACCTTCGGTCTCTACGGGTGGCTCAAAGATACGTCCGTGAAGTGCGAGCAGGCCGGGAGCGGCGTCTTCATCGCGCCAAACCTCGCGCTCACGGCAAAACACGTCTCGAACGGCATCCTCTCGCTCGATCCCGCCTACGATTCGCTGAAGGGGTACACAGGGCAGGAGAGGGAGTACGACGTAGGGGTCCGGGCGTACCAAGTGCCCTTCGAGGATCAGGATATTTCCTGGTACACACGCAACAACTGGGCGTCGAAAGATACAGACATCACGCTCGTTTCGATCTATCCGGATACGCCGATGGCTCAGTACATCTTTGAGAAGAAGCAATCGCAGGCATACTTCGAGTGGCAGCTGGAGCCGCCGCCGATCGGCGCAACGGTCGAGATGTACGGCTACCCGAAGTCGGTTTTTGAAGTGACCGCACAGAATGAGCCTGGGCACACCACACACTCGGGCGGTATGTATTGGGTCAAGCAGGAAGGAACGGTCGTGGACATCCACGAACCCTACCGGAGTCACGGAAACCTGACGTATCCGTGCTATCGGCTGGACAAGCCCATTGACCACGGCTTCAGTGGCGGGCCGGTCTTTTACGACGGAGCAATGGTAGGAATCGTGTCGGTGGGGTTTGAAGCGAAGCCAGAGGAGAACATTCCGCCCGATCAGTATGTGGCGAGCCTGTGGCCGCTCGTGCTCATGAAATGCCATCTGGAAGGCGCGTGGCAGACGTTCGAGGAATTGTTCGACCTGGGCGTGATCCAGGTGCGCGATTGGAAAAGGTTCAGGGGTAACGTTCACCGGGAACTGTGCGATCAGTGCGAGATGCAAAGTGAGAAGCATCCCTATCACGCGGTTCGAGATGGCGCGGCCACGTACTCCGGCTATAGAGATGTGCCCGCGGCTACGTAATCTCGGTCTGCTTCTGGAAGATGACCGATACGTGCTGCCCGAAAGTGAACTCCAGCTCATGCTCGCTGCGGTATCGCTTTCCGGTAGCGGGGTCCGTGTAGACAACGGAGATGGGCATCTTCATGGGCGCAAAGAGGTCGTGTGCGTCTTCCTGAGTTTTCACCTTCGACCAATCGAATGGCGGGAGGTTCTCGATACCGGTGTGAAGATACTTGATGAGATAGGTGCCGAAGAGCGGACCTTCAGCTTCCGAGTAGAAGGTGATCTTCCGGCTTTCGCCCGGCTGCAAGACGTCCACCAACTGGAAGGCGCCGGGTCCTTTGGCTCCCGTGACCGAAATGTCCTCGATCTGGATGTTGGTTGCGGCACTCTTGCCGATGTTCTCGACGCTCGGAAGAGCGTTCGGGTCCTTGTCGCCGTCGGCGTTGAACCGAACGATGACGACCGGCTTCGACTCGTCGCTCATCTTGACCTGCAGCTCGATGATCTGACGCTTCGTCTCCGCGGTGGTATCCGCTACGTCCGCCTGTGTCGCTCCCACGGCCTTAGCTATCTTTTCGAGCATCTCGGTCTGTCGGAGCTCAAGAGCCTCCGCGTTCTTGGCCTGGGTGTTGGCGGCTCGTTGCTGGATGAGGCTTGCGATGAATGCAAGCGTGCAAAGACCGGCGAATATGGCGAGCCAAGTGGGGACGGTGCGCTTCTCGGGCGGGATGAGTGCGACGTAGGAAGCGAGATAGGTCGCGATGAGGGCAAAGGTAGCAGCCAGGAAGGCGGAGTGGTCTCGAATGAGCCGCCAGATACCGCGAAATAACGCCTTCATTCTGCCGGAAGTCTACCATCGCGAGTTCGGCTACCCTAGGCGCCGGAGTAGAATCGATTGATGAGTAAAGCGAAGGAAGCATTCATTGAGGCGTTGGAAAAGAGCGCCGATCAGTTGGAAGCCATTGTCGGCAATCACGAGATTCCTGGCCCGGACGACCCGGAAGGCATGCGGCGGTGGATGCGGCAGTCCGAGGACCCGAATTGGCGAGCGAAGTGGAAGCTCGTGGACATTGTCGAGATCATGCGTAGTCGTGCGGAGAAACTTCGGCGCGGCAATTGGACGAGGGGTGACTGGCCTCCTTTTCGGCCCGAGGAAGCCCAACAGAACATCGAGAGTCTGGAGCTGATTCGGGCGCATGTCATGGCTGATACGTTGGATGCGAATTTCCTCGCGTCGATCATGGATGCCGTAAACCCCATCCGCGAGGTGGTCGAGAAGTACGCGGTGAAGAACGGTGAATGGCGATTCAGGGAAGAGGATTGCGACCCGATGCCGCCGTGGGAGAATCCTCCACCCGCAGGCACGTAGGAAAGGTACGACATGGCGCAATCCAAGGCCGACAATTCCGCAGCCGGACTCGGATGTCTGGTCATCCTTGGACTGGTAGCCGGTGGTCTCTGGTGGGCTGGGTACACTTTCTTCTACGCTCCCGGTCGTCGTTCAGAGACGGGAGCGCCGCCCGAAGTGGTGAAGACGACAAGCGCGAGCGGGTCTACGCCGGCATCGACGATTCACCTAGGACCACCGGAGGCGGCCGTACGAGCAGCGTTGGCCGCCGCGATGCCGGACGTAGACCCACGCCTGGAGTTCTTAGAAGGCTCGAACCTCGACATCTATGTGAACCGGAAGGAGTTTGAGGAGATCCCGTTCCCGGACCGGTCCGCGACGGTCGAAAAGATTGGTCAGGCGTGGTGCGAGAAAGTGGACCATACATATTTGCCGGTCGTGCAGATTCGAGACATTAAGACTGGCGAGGTGTTCGGGAAGTTCAGTTGCACAACCGAGCACGTGACGATCGAGGAAAAGCACTAGGTCCCGGCCTTCCCACAGTTCCACTCCTCGCACTTCGACGCGAAGCCCTGACACTCGCGGTAGTGCTTCGCGGACCAAAGTGGGTCACACCTTCGGTCTTCGATAAGTCTCCTCGAACGCGGACCTAACTCGCTGAGTTTCATTGACTTGCTTGAGCCACGCCGGAAAGGCGTCTCCGCGCGCGCAGGCTCGCATTCGCGTCTAAGTTATTGCAAACACATCGCTTGTCCGCGTAGTTGATTCTCGCAGGCCATCGTGCCGTGAATTGTGTCCAAGCTGTAAGTCACTCGCAGAACGAAACTTGCACGAGAATGATCTGGAACGACGAAAGGGCGAAGGTGTGGCCCTTAAGGACTTCAGCCACGCCCCGGGAAGATATCGCCGCATCCTCGGGCTCGCCTTCGACAATCATCGCGCACACGTTAATCCGAATCACTTTGACCTTGAGTTTCTTGGTCCAGCCATTCGGTGCTCTTTTGGTGTCAGTTTAAGGCATTGCCTAGCCGCCTACCCAACGATTCCGCAAAGGAGATCGAGTAGCTCGACACTCTCTCACCTCCCAGCAGGTGGATCTTGCAGTGCGTCGCGAGCGGCAGCGATTCCGAGGTTTAGCCGTTGACACCAAGCATCGCTTTCGGTGGGCAATGGGATCTCTATCTGGTATTGAATGAATCGGAGCTGGCGGGGCCAGACCGGCGTCGACAAGCCTTGCTCAAGTTTCAGAATCCACCCTCGCAGGGGCCAAAAAACCACATTGAAAATCAGTCGTCCAAACTGGAGAGTGGTTTTGTATGAAGTCGTTTGCAGCAGTGCGATGCCAGGACGTGACGAGAGTGCATCGTGGCGCCATGTTCCTCCAGCTTCGAAAGAGAACGGCCTTGTCGGCTCATGCGTTGAAGCGAGCACCACCACGCCAGCAGGAAGGCCAGACGTCACCTGACGAAGGGCCTCGAAATGAGAGGTCGGTATACGATTCTCGTGACCGCCGATGTTAAGGCAGTAGGCTGTCTTGGCTACCCACCGCGCGACAGCAAGTGATTCGAAATCTGACAAGTCACCGATTTCGCGGCTGCCCTGAAGAAGGCTCAATAAAACCGTCTTGGCTCGCGTTTCTAAATCGCTCATCCAGCCGTTATTGCAGGTTGAGCAAATTCGACCTGCTAGAAAACCAGCGACTGTGTGTGTTCGTTGAGCGAGCCGTTTTCCGTCAGGTAAGGATGTCAGCGTCGGTTCGATTTTGAAGTCCCTCAATCCGAGGAACTCCTCCAGCCATTGCGGAACGATATGTTCCTCAGTGCGGTCCCGCGGCAGGCGACCGAGGATGCTACGACAAAACCAGCATCGAACCCTTTTCTTGCGATCATTCACTGGTGGTACGAAACCGAACGCGAAGCAGTTCCATTGCGGCGCAGAAGTCGTGGTCAGCCGTCCTCTGGATCGAGTGGCTCCCGAACGACTCTCGATTAGTCGAGAAAGTGCGACAAGCTGCGTTCCGGGTGCGGTGCATTCCACGGCGCGAAGGTGGCTGACTCGGAACAGACTCAGTCCCGGCCGAACGGAGCGGGTCCGATGGGTACCGCAGAGAAATCACGTAGGAGCAACGTGGTGGGGCCACACCTTCGTAGGTCGGCCGTTGAGGGTGAATCTCGCGCAAGTACCCGTTTCGAAGTGACTTACAGCCTCAGACCATAATTCGCAGCACCGTCCCGCAAGGTATCCGCTAGCGAGCAAGCAACGCGTTTGCAATAACTTCGGGTCGAAGTCGAGCCGAGGGTACGGTGATGTCTTCCCGGGCGTAGCTGACGCAAGTCAATGAAGCTGCGCGAGTTATGTCCGCATGCGACGATCTTCGCTAAAGCCGAAGGTGTGACCCCAAAAAGGAGCCTCCTTATGCAAAGTAGTTTCGGATAGCGTCAATGATGTGTGGGAGCGCCGCAGAGACACCCCATTCAACGGACTTTGTAAGTGCCTTCTCGGTCAGGTCGGCGAGCCATCCCTTGACGCGCGGACCCATCCCGGACCCCTGTTCCTTATCCAAGGCGATCGCGCCACTCAGAGCTTCGCGCTCCGTTCTTGGAACGCCGAGCTGTTGCATCGAGTCGATAAGAGACACGAGATCACCAGGCGTGATGTGCACGTTTTGCTGAACATTTGCGCCTGACGCAACGGTGGCGTGATCGCCGTAGATGACGGTCTGGACAATCGTCGTTACCTCTTGCGGCGGTACGGCAGCCAACTGCTCTTCCGTAGCCGTCTGGCCCGGAAATCTCTCAGCAAGCGCGAGAACTGTATCGAGGACACGACTTCGGACGCTTTCGACGACACTTACGAACGCATCGATCGAAACGCGCTTCGTTGCGGCGAAGCAGCGAAATCCATAGCCGCCAATATCAACCTCAGGGATCGTCGCGAGATACTCATTGGGCCACTGAACCCAGAAAGCCTGCTCGATCTGAGAAGTTCGAATGGTGTGTTCAACGCCACCGATGCCCTCCGCGCACTCGTAGGTCTCTGCCCACTGACGCACAGCGTCAGGCAAGCCCGAAAGCGGAATCGGCTGATCGTCTGCTGTCATTCGCGAGTTGCGAAAATGGCCGACGTTGGCACAGCCAACGATACGATAGGAGGGCAGAGTGCCTTGCGGTCCGTAGCCGTTCAACTCTCGGTCAACGAATAACCGGAGGTCGCTGGCTTTCAAAATCGAAGCAAGCACCTTCGCTTTCAGTAGAGCTTTCGAAAGCGGGTCGTTGAGCAAAGAGTCTCGAACTTCTTGTAAGTTCATTGGTTCGATTCAGATTGTACCTTCGCCACCCACCAAGCCATCATTTCGAGCGCCTCGTCCGGAGCCGATTCGAGTCGCATCGTTAGCCCTAGCTCGACTGCCAGTTTTGCGAGCGTCTCGATCGTCAGGTTGCCCCGCTCCCCCTTCATGAGCTTTGACCGGCTACTGCTGCGTGAGAGAACCAGACTTGTCCTTTAGGTCAACCAGGAACGTACGCGGCGGCTCAGCACCATTACGCTCGACAGCTTCGATCATCACCACTTCACAACCGATCAGTCCATCACACTTGGCGAAGTGAAGCCGGACGTGCGGACTCGTCCGGTCGTCTGGGTAATAGCCGACAACTTCGGTCTCTCCGCAAAACCCACACTGTAGTTCGGCGCGGCGGTTGCCTTTCACGTAGAGGATTCGAGTCTCCGGTGGCGGCTGCTTCTGAGATCGACGGTTCGTCAGATGGCGGAGCAGGCGTTCGGCGTGGCCGGTGACGTTTGTCACAACAAAGCTGATCTCTACGTCTGGACGTAGCTCACGGTTGAACAGACGGACGAATCTTTCGACGGCTTCGATCGCTGTCTCGACCATCTTGCGGGTGGTGGGTGGAAGCGGTGTTGCCTGATCGAGTTCTTTGTGTGAGAGGCGCCGATTGCGATGCGCTCTACATTCCCTGCAGGCAGACTTAACGGTCCTCAACTCGTCGCTGAAGATCTTCCAGTTCGCCGGATCGGACCGCCGCCATCCCGTCAGGTGGAGGAGCTGTTCGAGGCTCGCCGTGTCCTTACCTGCAACCTTTGCCCGATCGGTGATCCTGTTGATCCGAAGAAGAACGTCGTCGTACATCAGAGTCTGGTTCATCGCGAAGAAACCTGACCCAACCGCATTCAGAACATCGACGTTCTTCTTGTCCGAGGCGAACAAAAGAAGGAATGTGTCCCACACGTAGTGCAGCTTGTAGATGTCGGTTGTGATCTGTTCGAGCAGTTCATCGGTTGTCATGGTCGACCGTGCCATCGCCGCGGACCCCCGAAAAGCGACTGACGGGGAGCGTGCAATCCCTACCTGCAATGGCAACGCCGTCAGTCGGACGTGCTCTTCCCTGGCATCGTGTGTCGTCGCCACGCGCGCGCTTGCCCGAGCCTCCGGCATCCGAAACCGGACATGGCTGATCTCATACCCGCTTCGCAAGAGCAGCAGCACGAGGCACCTGTCTGCTGACACTGCCGAGCGGCAGACGCAAGCGCCAGGTTTCAAGTCAAGAAACCTAAAGAATCCTCAAACCGGCGTCACTGCGGCGCCGCTTGCTGAAAAGTCAGAAACGCCAAAGGCGAGCTAAGTTGTTGAGGAATCAGTGGTAGCGCATACGGGATTTGAACCCGTGTTACCGCCGTGAGAGGGCGGCGTCCTGGACCCCTAGACGAATGCGCCAGATGGTGGGAGCGCGAGGGTAGCCGGGGCTGTCTCGCGGTGTCAAGCGCGGTTAACCTGATGCCCGGAAGAGGCATTCCCGCTGCGATGCGGGTGAGAGGCGCGGCGAACGCGAACGCGATTCCGGCCGCTTCCGCCCCCGTTTGCGCGATCGAGAGCCTGGCCGCGACATCATCGATCTGAACCTCAACGCCGCCTTGTGGGTAGGGATTTGGTGCGCTGATGGCACTCCTTAACGAGATCACAAAATGACTGCGATTCCCCTACCGAGACGCTTCCGATATCACGTACTGCTTTCGTACTCGTCAGAAGACGGAGAATACGTGCACGCCGTCCGTGAGGCGTTGCTGCATCAGGAGGTCAAGGTTTGCGACTACGCGGAGGGCGTGAACTTGGGCTTACCGCTCCTGAAAACGATCGAGCGGCGCTACACGTATGATGCGCCGTTCTGTGCCGTCTTCATTTCGAAGGCGTACCTCAAGAAAGACTGGACTAACAAAGAGCTGGCGATCGTACGGCGCGTCGCGAAACGAAAGCCGGGCTACATGTTGCCGGTCGTGATCGACGGCGCCAAGATACCGGAACTCGAAGATATCGTCTTTCTCGAGAACACGACGCTCTCGGCAAAGGAAGTCGGCGCTCGCATCGCAGCGAGGATCCGCGAGCCGCCACCGCCGCCGCGGTGGTTCTTTTCGACTGAAGTCAAAGTCGCGATCGCCGTAGCGTTGGTTGTGCTGATCCTCGCCGCGTACTTGGCCTACATCCTGTTCTGGCCCTCGCGGACATCGCTCAAGTCCGTCCAGGCAGACGCCAATGCGATCATCGCGCACGTCATCAACAGCGGACCGAGGAGCGCCACACTCGTCGGCCAGCGGTTGCAGTTCGGGGCGCTACCGATCAAGCACGCCGAGCTGCGCCTTGAGAACCCGGCGGCGGGGACGATCGCTCCCGGCGAGCACGACGTGAGGCTGATCGCGCAGGATCGGGAGCTCTTGCCGGAGTGTGACGCGGACGGAAACCGTCCCGGCAACCACGAGATCGTGCCGCTCCTCAGCACTCATGAAGTCAAGCTCGAAGTCAATGTCCAGGAGTCCGACGACGCTCCGGGCCATTCGAGCAAACAGGCCAAGCCGATCCCGGCGGCGGGCCTGAAACTGTTCGTCGGAAAGTGGGTACCCAGCCGTGTTCCGCCTTGCAAGAGTCCTGGTTTGCGTTCTTCTCGCCGCCTCCGCAGCGCAGGCACTTACTACCTCAAGGGTCGACGTGCAAATTGCGGGTGAGCGCTGCGTCAACCTCCAAAAGGTCTTTCTCGTCATGGACGACGTTGACGATTCGAATAACGGATGGATCGCGCTACACGACGCAGGGGATTGCCATTGGACCAAAGACCTCGGCGTGGACGACTCGTTTTCAACGACGCTCTCGCATTTCAGTCTGCGCGTCGACTTCGCCGAGGGCCACGGCGGCGCGCGAACGGATTGCCGTCAGGCCGCCGCGAATGAAGAGACGCTCACCGCCGAGATCAAGTTCGGCTGCTGCAGCGATGTCAAGCTTCGCGATGTGCGCGTGACGACCGACCCGCCGATGCCGGTCAGCTACCTCCGCGTGGTCCCACAGGTCCGTGACAAGCGAGTCCGCGCGATCGAGTGCACCGAGGTGGCGACCTTCCCCAAAGGAACAGGCAGGATCGGACACACCCAGCTCACCGATGAGCACGTCTACCTCCAGCTCGGGACGCCCAAGCCGAAGCGCGCGATGCCCGACCTGCTCCTCGACGACATCGTGGTCGACGACGGCACACTGGTCCTGACGCGCGACGGCGTGACCTTCCGGCTCATGGTGCAGCGCGCGAGAGGGAAGATGCGAAGCGCGCCGAACCTGTCGTCCCCGGCGATCACGCTCGACATCAAGAAGCTCGAAGAGCTGAAGTTCAAGCGCGCCGAGCTCGAGGTGATCAAGTGATTTCGTGACGTTCACGTCACCTGGATTAGCGTCCGCCTTTCTCAGTTGCGCCCTGAAATGGCTGCCCGGATCTCGCGCGCAATCAACGCGGCGTGCGCGGTGAGGCCGTGGTCTCCTTCGTCGATGGCGATGAATTTCGAGGAGGGTGCCAGGCGTGGCTGCCACTGGCGCCATGTGTTCTCGACGAGATCGAAGGGCACGCTCTCGTCGTTGCGGCCCATGATCACGGTGACGGGCGACGGCGGAGGATCGCGGTCGACGCGCACCTGGAACATCTGTTCGAAGAACTTCCGATGGATCGGTACCTCGGCGTTCCTGGCGTGATTGAAGACGAGGATCGGATCACCGTCCGGAAGGAGCGTGCGCCAGCGGTCGGCGATGCCGAGGGCTGGGGCGATCAGGACCATGGGGGCGATGATGCCTCGTTGGGCGATGGCGAGTGCGACGAGGGCGCCCATCGAGCTGCCGGCGATGAGGTCGGGAGGATGAGCACGTGCGACATCCATCGCGTGCTCGACGATGGCATTCCAGTCGAGAGCCTCGAACGAGGGGATGTTGAGGTCGGGCGTGATCAACTCGATCTCCGGCTCGAGCATCGGGCGAAGCGCGGTGATCTTCGCGCTGGCGGGAGACGATGCGAAGCCGTGAAAGTAGAGGAGCGTGCTCATCGAAAAACTACCGGGCCTTACCGATCCTGGCGTGGCGAGATTCCCTACTCGATCGACTTCACGCCCATCCGCTTCTTGATGTAGAGCGGAATCAAGATCAGAGCCAACAGCAAGGCGCAGACGATGGCCAGGCGTTTGAGGGCATCGCCTTGGGTCATCGTGCCGTTGACGAGCGAGTCGGCGCAGTAGGTGAAGACGAGGTGGGACGGGATGATGCCGATGAGCGTGGCCAGGGCGTAGTCGCGGAAGCGCATCTTGGCGACGCCGGCGGCATAGTTCCAGACGGCGAAGGGCGGGCCGGGGATGAGGCGCACGATGAGCATCGACATGAAGCCTGAGCTCTCGACCTGCTTGCGTACGCCGCGGCCGACGCTGCCGAATTTGTCGAGCAGACCTTCGCCGAGGAAACCGCCGACGTAGTAGGCGGCGATGGCGCCGAGAAAGCCGCCGATGATGGCGTAGAGCCCACCGAGCTTCCAACCCCAGATCACGCCGGCGGCGATGACGAAGATGCTGGCGGGCAGCGCGAACACGCATCCGGCAGCGTAGATGGCGATGAGCACGAGCGGGCCGTACCAGAGTCCGCGCAGCCAGGTGATGAGGTCGTTGATGTGCGCTTTGGTCAGGTAGGAGCGCAGCGGTGTGAAGTAGAGCGCGGCAACGCCTCCGGCGAGGACGAAGAACGTCGCGAGCTTGATCGCATTTCGTTTGTGCATTACAGGTTGGGCGGCGGGAGTTTAACTCATCGTATTGGGGGGATTGACGCGTCGGGATGAAAGACATTCGGGCGGGGACGCCCGAATGCCGCGGGCGAGACGCCCGCACTCCTAGGGCGCTGAGGTCACTGTCTCCGTGGCTTGCAGGGCGATGGTGACGGAGGGCTTGTCCGGGCCTTTTGGGTGGGAGATGCCGGAGAGCGTGGTTAGCGTGAGGCGGCGCCATTTCACGGGCTGGTCGAGGGTGATCTCGATCTTTGAGGTGACCGCGGCGTCGGCGAGGGAATCGAACTTGATCTCGCCCATCGAATCGATGGAGCGGACGAAGGAGAGCTCGATGACGGCGACGCGGTGGCCCTCCCGGTTCTCGATCGCCCGCAGTGTTCCTCGGCCGGTAATGGTCTTCACGACGTGACCGAGCTCGTCGTAGCAATCGGCGAGCAGCGATGCGGGAACGTTCCACGACGCGCCGACGGTGAGCGCGTACGGCGCGATGCAGAAGTTGGCCGACTCGACGCGAAGAGCGCGCTGCGCCAGCTCGGTGAGTCCCATCGTCTCGTCGACAGTGAGATCCGGGCCACCGTCCGGCGTGACGGTGACGCTCCTCCCCTTCATCACGAAGAGGAGCGAACGGCCGTTCATCACGCCGAACGTGTTGCCCGATTCTTCTTCGTGGATCACGCGGCCGTAGACGCGGCGAAAACGTGAGCCGGCGGCGTCGCGCGCGAGCGTGGTGTCGGTGTACTCCTCGCGGTCGGCGCTGGCGATGCGCTTCGTCGTCAGGACGGTGCCGTCGAGGTCGCGGATGGTGCTGGTGCCGCCGATGTGCAGCTCCGCGGTGCCGTGAACGACGACACCGGCGGGAGCGTTGATGACGGGAGCGATACGGACGGTTTCGACGGCGTGGGCGGACTGCGCGAGGAGGACCAGGACGAAGACAGAAAGCACGGTTGCGGGACGCCGCCGGGCCAGCCGGCGGGACGCCAGCGTTCCAACGCTCATTACTGAATGCTCTCCACGATCATGGCGATGCCTTGGCCGCCGCCGATGCATGCCGAGGCGAGGCCGAAGCGCTTCTGGCGGCGGCGAAGCTCGTACAGCAACGTGATGACAAGACGCGTTCCCGACGCCGCGAGCGGGTGGCCGAGGGCGATGGCGCCGCCGTTGACGTTGAGCTTGGCCATGTCGATGCCGAGCTCTTTCGACACGGCCAGGATCTGGCCGGCGAATGCTTCATTGATCTCGATGAGGTCGATGTCGTTCAGCGACATCCCCGCTTTCTTGAGTGCGATCTTTGTCGACGGCACAGGGCCGATGCCCATGACGTCGGGGTCGCATCCGGCGATGCCCCACGAGACGATGCGGCCGATCGGTTTCTTGCCTTTTGCGTTGTCCGCGCTCGTGACGACGACCATGGCGGCGCCGTCAACGATGCCGCTGGCATTGCCGGCGGTGACGAAGCCGTCCTTGGCAAAGGCAGGCTTCAGTTTGGCGAGGCCTTCCATTGTGGTATCGGGGCGCAGGTGATCATCGGAGGTAAACAACTCCCCTTTGCGGCCGACCGGAACGGCGACGATCTCGTCTTTCAACCGTCCGGCGCTCTCCGCATCGGCGGCGCGCTTCTGGCTGCTCAGCGCGTACTGATCCTGCTCTTCGCGCGAGATGCTGTACTTGCGCGCGAGGTTGTCGGAGGTCTGGGCCATGTAGAGGCCGCAGTAACTGTCGAGCAGCGCAACCATCAGCGAATCTTCGAGCGCTCCCTGTCCGAGCTTCAGCCCTTTACGCGCTCCTCGGATTACGTGCGGCGCCTGCGACATGTTCTCCATGCCGCCGGCGAGTACGGTTGTCGCTTCATCGAGCTGGATCTGCTCGGCCGCGCCGATGATCGACTGGATGCCGGAGCCGCAGAGCCGGTTGAGCGTGAGCGCGGGCACTTCTTTGGGGACGCCCGCCTTGAGACCGACGTGACGCGCGCCGTAGATGGCATCGCCTGAAGTCTGCAGGGCGTTGCCGACGATCACATGATTCACTTCTTCGGGTGCGATGCCGCTGCGCGAAAGCGCTTCCTTCGCTGCGACGACAGCAAGGTCGATGGCGCTGATGTCACTGAATGCGCCGTTGTATTCGGCCATCGGCGTGCGAGCGCCGTTGAGGATGACGATGTCTTTCAATGTTGGCTCCTAGATAGGTCAAAAGGCAGAAGGCAGAAAGCAGAAGGCAGAAGTGGCACAAAGCACGATCAGGCAAGACCTCTGCCTTCAGCTTTCTGCCCTCTGACCCTCTAGAACCCTCGCGGCAACTTCATGCTGAGGTTCTTGACTAGAAATGCGAGTTGATCGGTTACTTCTTCGATGACTTTGGCGGTCGGCTTGCCGCCGCCGTGTCCGGCGCGGGTCTCGATGCGGATGAGCACCGGCGCCGAGCCGGCCTGCGCTTCCTGGATCGCCGCGGCGTACTTGAAACTGTGTCCGGGGACGACGCGGTCGTCGGTGTCTGCGGTAGTGATCAGCGTGGCCGGATACTTCGTCCCCGCTTTGATGTTGTGATACGGCGAGTAGGCGTAGAGCGCCTTGAACTCGTCGGCATTGGCGGATGAGCCGTAGTCGTCGACCCAGTAACGGCCGGCGGTAAACTGGTTGAAGCGAAGCATGTCCATCACGCCGACGGCCGGCAACGTTGCACCGAAGAGGTCGGGGCGCTGGTTCTCTACCGCGCCGATGAGCAGGCCGCCGTTGCTGCCGCCCTGAATGGCGAGCTTCGCCGGCTTCGTGTAGCCGTTCTTGACGAGATACTCGCCGGCAGCGATGAAGTCGTCGAAGACGTTCTGCTTGTGCACCTTCATCCCGCCTTCGTGCCACGCTTCGCCGTACTCACCGCCGCCGCGCAGGTTGGCCACCGCATAGACGCCGCCCATGTTCATCCAGGTGAGGCGCGAGATGGAGAAGCCCGGCGTCATGGAGATGTCGAAGCCGCCGTATCCGTAGAGGAGCGTCGGGTTGTTGCCGTCGAGCTTGAGGCCCTTCTTGTGCGAGATGAACATCGGCACCTTCGTGCCGTCCTTCGACGTGTAGAAGACCTGTTTGACGACGTAGTCCTCGGGCTTCATCGTCACTTTGGCGCGGAAGAGGAGCTGCTTCTCGCCGGTGGCGAGGTCGTAGCGATAGACGCTGGGGGGCGTGGCAAAGCTGGCGAAGTTGTAGAACGTCTCGTTGTCATCGGAGCGGCCGTTGAATCCGCCGGCCGATCCGATGCCGTCGAGCTCGACGGTGCGAACTAGCTTGCCGCCGGTATCGAAAAGGCGGATCTCGCTGTGGGCATCGCGGAGGTAGTCGGCGATGAAGCGGTGACCGACGTAACCGACGCCCTGCAGCTTGGCGTCGCTTTCGGGAATGAGCTCTTTCCAGTTAGCGCGCGCGGCGTTGCGCAGATCGATAGCGATGAGGCGGCCCTTCTGCGCATTCAGATCGGTGCGGAAGTAGAGGACCGGCCCATCGTTGCCGACGAACGAATAGTCGTTCTCGATCTTGTCGACGATCGCCACCGGCATCGCGTAGGGATCCTGAAGATCCTTGACGTGGACCTGATTCTTCGGCGCGGTGCCCTGCGTCGTGGTGATGATCAGGTAGCGGCCATCCTCCGAGACTTCGGCGCCGTAGTTCCATTCCGGCTGCGAGGCGTCGTACCAGACCACTACGTCATCGGACTGCGGGGTGCCGAGGCGGTGGTAGTAGACCTTCTGATCGCGATTCAGACTCTGGTAGGCCTTCCCTGCTTCAACGGCGGGGAAGCGCGAGTAGAAAAAGCCCTTGTCGTCTTTCGTCCACGAGATGCCGGAGAACTTCACCCACTTGATCTCGTCCGGAAGCGGCTGGCTGGTCGCGACATCGGCCACCCGAATCACCTCCCAATCCGACCCCGCCTCGGCCGTTGCATACGCGGCGTATTTGGCGTCATCGCTGATGGCCAGTCCGCCGAGGGCGACGGTGCCATCCTTGGACCAGGTGTTGGGATCGAGGAGAACGCGCGGCGTGTCGGTCCATTTGTCGACGGTGTAGACGACGGACTGGTTCTGCAGGCCGTTGTTCTTGGAGAAGAAGTAGCGGCTGCCGCGCTTGAAGGGAACCGAGTACTTCTCGTAGTTCCAGAGGGTGGTGAGCTGCTTGCGGATGGGCTCGCGCTCGGGAATCGCGCCGAGGTAGTCGAACGTGATCTTGTTCTCGGCGGCGACCCAGTCGGCGACATCTTTCGATGTCCGCACATCGTTTTCCAGCCAGCGGTACGGGTCAGCGACCTTGACGCCGTGATAGTCGTCGACCTGCTCGACCTTCTTCGTTTTCGGATAGTCGATCGGCGCCGTGGATGCAGCGAAGGTGATCAGGGGAATCGTGGCGATCATGATGGCCGCAAAATGGCGGAGATGCATCGGGTGGACTCCTTCGAGGCAATGGATAATTGAAAATGGATAATGACAATGAATAGCGGATTGGTCGATCAGGGGATCGGGGGATCAGGATCAGGGCTCAATCGTAATCCACTTCGCGATTTCAATCTGCTGCCTCGTAACAGCAGCGCGACGCCTGCAAGTTCCACGATTCCAATCCAGACGCTTCCCTCGATTCCGAAGAGCCCCCCGGTGAGCCATGGCGTGCCGCGCCCGACGGTCCTGAACACGGTCTCGTTCGCGACGAAGCCGCTCACGTTGTAGCCGAGGATGGGGCCGGAGAGAAGGTTCCAGGCGAGGTGAATGCCGATCGGGAACCAGAGCCGCTCGTAGCGCGCGTAGGCGAGGGCGAGGAGGATGCCGGCGAGGAAGAGGTTGATCATCGCCAGTCCCGAGACCGCATTGTTTCCTCCGTGAAGAGCCGCGAAAACGAGTGAGGTGAAGGCAACGGCCACCAGCCGGTTCATGCGCCACAGCTTCTGAAACGGATAGCCGCGGAAGAGAAGCTCTTCGTGGAAGACGGCCGGCAGATAGACCGCGATCAACTCGAACCAGGGGAATCCGTTTCCGGCGACGTGTCTGAGCCGGGTCGTGAGCATGACGAGGCCGTCGGCGGCGGCGATCAGGAGAACCGCGGCGCCGCATCCGAGCAGGCACTCGCGCAAGGCGAGACGCGGAGCAACGAAAAGGCCGAGCCGCCAATGGCCTCCTTCGAGGATGGCCACCGTGGCGATCGTGGCGACGCCGACGGCGAGTAACGTCACCCACTGGCCGAAGTACACGCCGGCGAGCGCGGAGAGGTATCCGCCGGCGAAGAGCGTCGCGACGTAGAACGCGACGAAGAGGCTCAGCGCCGCGATCGCCTGCGCGATCGCCGGCTGCTTCGAGGTGGCGCGCGGCGCGAAGCCGCCGCTCAGCTCACTGCGATCGATGCGTTTCCCGTTCGTCACGAAGGCCCCGGAAAAACGAAAGCGGCGACCGAAGCCGCCGCTCTCCAGACGTCGTTCTGACCGCGTCTCTTACTGCGCTGCCTCGACGATGATGCCGATGTTCTTCGCGCCGCTGGCGCGGGCCATGTCGAGGAACTTGATCGTCGAGTCGTAATCGACGTCGGGCGAGCCCTGGAAGAAGACCATCTTCGACTGGTTGCCGTGCATGATGTCGCGGATGCGCGTCGGAAAATCAGCCGGAGAGACTTCATCCTTGTTGATGTAGATGTGATTGTCCGGCAGCAGGCGCAGGATGATCTGGTCGTTGACCGCCGACGGAGGGAGGCCGGGAGGGGCCTTCGGCGGAACACGCACGAGATATCCCATCTGCACGACCGGCGTGATGACCATGAAGATGATGAGGAGCACCAACACAACGTCGACGAGTGGCGTGACGTTGATGTCGGATTTGATTTTGCCGCTGCCACCTACTTGCATTGCTAGACCGCTCCTGGTGATTTCTTCGGCTGCGCGATGAGACCGACGTTGTTGAAACCGACCTCTCGGCAAGCCTTGAGCGCGTCGAGAACCGCGCCGTATTTCACGAGCTTGTCGCCTTTGACCGCGATCTCCCGGTCGGGCGTGCGCTCATGAATCTTTTCGAGCTCGCCCTGCATCTGCTGCTTGAGCACGGGCAACGAGCCGAGGTACACCGTGCCGTCGGCCTTGACCGAGATCTGTAGCTGTTTTTCCGTGTCCGGCGTCTTCTCCGGCTCTTCGGTCACCGGCAGATTCACCGGCACGCCTTTCTGCAGCATGGGCGTAACGACCATGAAGATGATCAGCAGGACAAGACAGACGTCGACCAGAGGCGTGACGTTGATATCGGACGTCAGCGTCGCGGCGCTGAACTTTCCGACAGAGCTATGCCACCGATGAGTTGCCATGGGTACCGGCTTCCTTCAGCAAGTAGATGGACATCTCCGAGCCGGAGTTCGACATCTCGACGGTAAAACGGTCGACACGGTTCTGGAAGTAGTTGTACGCCCAGACAGCCGGGATGGCCACGAAGAGACCGAACGCGGTGGTCAGCAGTGCTTCGGCGATACCGGCGGACACGGAGGCGATACCGCCGCCCGACGTGGCCATCTTTCCGAACGCGTGCATGATGCCGATAACCGTGCCGAAGAGACCGACGAACGGCGCGGTGGCACCGATGGTGGCCAGAACACCGAGGTTCTCTTTCAGCTCGGCGACGGTGATCATCGCGGTGCGGTCCATACCCTGGCGGGCTGCTTCGACGGCCACTTCGGGATCGGTGTAGCGCTTGTCGCGGCGCGCTGCTTCGAACTCGAGAAGACCGGCCGAGATGACCTTGGCCAGATGGGACTGCTTGTACTTCTTGGTGATGTCGATGGCCTGCTGGTAATCACCCTTCGTCAGCACGTTGGAAAGCGCGCCGAGGAGCTTGAGTGACTGATTCTTGGCCTGGTTGAACGTGATGAAACGCTCGATCATCACCCAGATCGAGTAGATCGACATGATGATCATGACGATCACGATGCCTTTTGCCGCGGTCGACATTGAAACCCACAACGCTCCGAGACTCATATCCATGATGCAGTTCCCTCCAATGACTTCCGGGCAGACCGGACGTTCTTTTAGTTCAGTTTAAAATTGACCGTAAGGTTGAAGATGACGTCCACCGGTTGCCCATTGAGAGTCCCCGGCTTGAATTTCCAGCGTTTGACGGCCTCAGCTGCGGCCTGATCGAGACCGAACGGCAGCGGCTTGAGGACGTGAATGTCGGTGACGTCGCCGTTCTTGCTGATCGTGCACTCGACGATGACGATGCCGGAGATGCGCGCCTTGCGGGCGACTTCCGGGTACAGCGGCTCGACGCGATTGATGACGACAGGCGCTTTGACGTCGCCGCCGACGCGCAACGGAGCATCCGGCTTCGGCTGAGGAGCCGGGGTGATCACGCCGCCGATGACGCCGCCGACGACACCGCCCGGCACGCCGCCTTCGACACCGCCCTCAACGCCCCCTTCGACGCCTGCGTTGCTCGGCGCGGCAGCGACCGGGATCACCTTCTCAGGCACGAGCGTGGGTGCCATTTCCTGAACGTTCTTGGGAACCTCCACCGGTTTGACGACCTGCGTCGCCTGCGCCGCTTTCGGCGGCGGTGGGGGCGGCGGAGGCGGAGGCGGAGCCGCAGCGACCGAGTACTGAGCCACCTGCGCGGGTGAGTTCATCGGGAAGTCGACAGTCCAGATCGCTCCGACTATGACCGCCACGACCACGATCACGTGGATTGCGACCGACACCGGAAGCGTCATGAGGCGCTGGATACCGACCTTCTGTTTCCTGGATTCAACGACGGTAGATTCGAACATTGTCTTCGCCTGTTTGTGAACGCGGTCGCGCTAACTCTTCTTCGCGCCAGCGGCCTTTCTGGCGTTGAGGATCTGCATGGTCTGGTTGCGGATGGCGTCGGCCTGCGCGACGTCGGCCTGCGCTTTCACGGGATCGGTGATCGCATCGACCAGCGCCTGCTGGCGCCACAGCAGGTTGAGATACGCCATCGCCTCGGCATAGTCGGGCTTCATGTCGATGGCATGCTGCAGCGACGCTTTGCCCTTGTTGATGAGGTCCATCTTCTGCGCGGGGTCCGCCCCAGCCATGTTCTTCGACACCTTCTCGTAGCAGACAACGCCGAAGATGTAGAAGGATTCCGGGTTCTTGGCATCGAGCAACGTGATCTTCTCGTACCACTCCAGCGACTTGTTGAAGTCACCCTGCTTCGCGTAGAGCGTCGCGATCGACTTGACCGCTTCGAGGTCGGCGGGATGGTTTTTGAGGTAGTTGACGAAGTAGTCGATGGCCTGGGTGGTGCGGTTGGCGTTGAGATACATGTTGATCAACGCGTCGCGCGCGATGCGGTCTTCGGGCTTCTTCTGCAGATAGTTGTTGAGCTCGAGGATGGCGGCATCGGCATGCGCCTCGTTTTTCGGCGTCTTGTCATCCGGGACGTAGAGACCGATTTCGGAGTAGCCCACCAGACGAGTGAGGTCATCAAAGCTCGGATCGATCTGGCGCGCGCGCTTGTAGTGCTGGAGCGCGGTGGACCAATCCTCTTTCTGATACGCCTCGTTCGCTGCCTTGATCTCCATCCGCGCCTGGATCTTGGTGCAGCCGAGCGAGGAAAGGGCGAGAGTCAGTGCCGCAATCAGGCACAAAACCTTTTTCATGAAATGTCTAACTCCAAAACGTAGTGGTACGTCGCGGGTCTGGAAACGGAAGCGAGCTGTCAGGCCGTCCGGGCGGATTGGGCGACCCCTCCCGTGAGATGACGCGCGACTATACCGATCGACTTTTGCACCGTCAAGGCGTTCCTAACACCTGATACCGAAAGTTTTAGTTGCATTCCGCCGCTGTTATTCGTGCAGCTCGTCCGGAGGTTGGACACACCGCACAGCGGAGAAGAAACCATGTCGTGATCATGCGTCATCGCGGCGTCCTTGTAACACACGGATGACCTCGAAGACTACGCAAAACATGCTCATCAGTAGCTGGGCTTGAATTCCTGGGTCAGCGAGCTGATGGTTTCCCAAAGTTCGGGGAACAACGGCTCCCGGGTTCCCTGCTCCAGTTGCGCTGCCGGAACGTTCTTCAGCGACATCACTTTCGATCCGATCACGCGGAAGGCCAGGCGCATGTGCGAATAGCGCCAATTCAGGAATGCTTCGTCGTAGTCGAGCATCGCCTGCACGAGGCGGAACAGCTCTCGATGCTCCCGCGGAGCCCGCTCGATCTCGATGACGGTGACCTTGCGCGTCGCCAGGAGCGCCTCGAAGAGCGGCCAGAGCCGCTTGCCGACGGTCAGCAGTTTGGCGAAGCCGGGCGACTCTCCCCCGCTGCCCCGCCCCAGCGATGATGTGCGGACGACGTGGTAGTCGGCCGGCGCCATCGTCTCCAGGATCACGATCTGCTGCCGCAACAGATTGATGATGCGCGCGCAGCGGTCGAGGAGATCGGAGGCGAGGCTCACGTCGCCAGCGCCGAGCAACTCGGCGGCGCGGATAATCTCATAGTCGACGTGGTGCAGCCAGAGCTCCGCCGCCTGGTGCGTGGTCTGGAAAAGCCGCTCCTCCGGATGGGCGAGAAGCTCGGCCGGTTTCTGCAGATCGAGCAGTTCGGGTACCCGAACGTAGCGCTCGTAATCGGTGTCGCCGCGGCCCTCGAGAATGGGGCCAGTGTGTGTGCCCAAGAATATGCTCCTGGCTTCTGGTTTGTCGGTCCTTCAGTTGTCGGTTGTCGGTTGTCAGTCGTGATGCCGGGCGGCGTGAAGATACCGACAACCGACAACCGATAACGTTTTTATCGCGGCAGCTACACCAGCTCCAGCATGTGCCCGAGCTTCGCCTTCTTCGCCTCGAGGTATTTGCGCGTGTCGTTTGACGGCGCGATCTCCAGCTGTACGCGCTCGACGATCTCCAGTCCGAAGCCCTCGATCGCTACGTACTTCGCGGGATTGTTCGTCATCAGGCGAATCTTGCGGACGCCGAGGTCGCGGAGGATCTGCGAGCCGGTACCGTAGTCGCGGATGTCGGGGGGGAAGCCGAGCTTCTCGTTGGCCTGAACCGTGTCGTGACCCTGCTCCTGCAGCTCGTAGGCCTTCAACTTGTTCAGCAAGCCGATCCCGCGCCCCTCCTGCAATAGATAGAGGATCACGCCCTTCTCTTGCTTGGCGATCAGTTCGAAGGCTCGATCGAGCTGGTCGCCGCAATCGCAGCGCGCGGAGTGGAAGACGTCTCCGGTCAGGCAGGAGGAGTGAACGCGGACGAGGACCTCGTCCTGCTCGCCGATCTCGCCCATCACCAGAGCAACATGTTCTTCGCCGGTGATGTCGCTCTTGTACAAATGCACACGAAAATCGCCGTACGGCGTCGGCATCCGCGGCGAGGCCAGCGAATGCACGTGTTTCTCGGTCTGCATCCGGTACTTGATGATGTCGGCGACCGTGATGATCTTCAGGCCGTGCTTGATGGCGAATGCCTGAAGATCGGGCATGCGCGCCATCGTGCCGTCTTCGTTCATGATCTCGCAGATCACCGAGGCGGGAGTCATTTCGGCGATGGTAGCGAGATCGACGGATGCTTCCGTCTGGCCGGCGCGTTTGAGGACGCCGCCCTTCTTCGCGCGGAGGGGGAAGATGTGGCCTGGGCGCAGCAGATCGGCGGGCCGGGTGCGCGGATCGATGGCCACGCGCACGGTCTCGGCACGGTCGCGCGCGGAGATGCCGGTCGTCACGCGGCCACGCGCCTCGATCGATACGGTGAACGCCGTGCCGTAGTTCGATGTGTTGTGCTCGACCATGAGCGGCAGGTCGAGCTCCGCGCAGCGCTCTTCGGTGAGCGCCAGGCAGATCAGGCCTCGCCCGAAGCGAGCCATGAAATTGATCGCTTCCGGTGTGATCTTGTCGGCAGCGATGCAGAGATCGCCTTCATTCTCGCGATCTTCGTCATCGACGATGATCACGACCTCGCCGCGGCGGTACAGCTCGGCGGCTTCATCGATCGTGGCAAAGGGCATGGTGTGATTGTAGAGGGAGTGGGGGGTGGGGTGTAGGGGGTGGGAGAGAAGTCAACGGATGATCCATCTCCCACACCCCACCCCCCACACCCCACTCCCCGTTCCTAACCGGATACTTTGAAACTCTGCTCCACCGTGTACGACTGCTTCGAGACCATATCGACGATCTTCATCTTCAGCGTGTAGTCGCCCGGTTTGAGGGCCGGCTTCACCTCGGCGAGAGGAATCGCGCTGAGGATGGCGAAATGGCCCGGGCCGGGGGCGCCGGTCAACGGCAGCGCCGCGGCCTCCTGCAGCGGGGCGCTGATGGTCTTCTTGTCCGGACCGCCGGTGAGATCGAGCTTGTACTGAAGCTTCGGCAAGTTCGTCGCGGTATCGATGCCGGGGTTGTTGACCTCGACGAAGTAGTTCAGCTCATCGCTGCTCTTGAATACCAGGGTGCCCTTCGGCACGATCTTCAGCTTGCCGAATGCGAACGGTGACTTCGGAGGCTCGGCTGTACCGAGCTCGTAGACGTTGTCCGACAGGATGAGGCGCGACGTGCCGACTGCTTCCTTCGACGGGCCGGTCACTTCGATCGGACCGGTCGTCACCAGCACCGGCTGGCCGGCTTTGGCGAGGCCGACGACGGCCGTGTACTTGCCCGGCTCGAGTGTCAGGGTCTTGTCGACGAAGAAGTCGGTGCGCGAGGCCGTGAGTTTCGCCGGCTCTTCGAACATCGTCACACGCTTGCCCGACGCATCTTCGACCGCGCCGAAGATCGTGTCGGCACCGTCGGCGGCAACACCGGCGGACGCGGGAACGTAAACGACGACCGGGACGAACGGCTCACCAGCCGGCGAAACGAGCTCCGCGTACGCGAGCGCGGCGCCGTGATTGTTGCTCTTGCCGCCCTTCCCTTCGACGACTGCGGCTTCGAGCGCTGCGGTCTTGAGGGTGGTAGCCGCTGCCGGAGGCGGCGCTACCGGAGCCGCACTCGCTGCCTGGAACGTCGGCGCTTTCGTCAATCCTGGCTGGGTGATGAGGCCGTTCACGATGCGCTGCGCCGCCCCGGCCATATCGACCGGAGGCATGTTCAGTTGGAACTCGCCATTGTTGTACTGGTCATGGAAGGTCATTTCGACGTGAGGAGCGCCGAAGAGCTTTTGCGCGAGGTCGCCCTCGTAAGTCCAGACCATGTCCGCAGAGGTGCCACCTGTCATGGCGCTGCCGATCTCGGAATCCCTCATGGTGCCTCTGGTATTCGACTGCGCATTGCCGGTTGCCGTCGTCCGAACGGCCTTCGTCGGCGCTCCGAACAGGATCAGGATGCGGCCCGGTTCGCTCATCGAGCCGCGTACGCGCCCCCTGCTGAATCTGTCATCAGCAACCTTCACTCGCACGTCGAAGTCCTCGTGAAATTCGTTGCGCGGAGTGGCCGGTGTCGGATCCCGGCGCGCCCAGAAGAGCGCAATGAACGCATCGGCATCGGCGTCGGTCTGCACTGCCTTCCAGGCCGCCTTCTCCTCAGCGGTCATAAAGTATTGCACCGGCCCTTTGGCCCAATTCGCGTTGGCAGGCGAGAGCGCGGCAAAACCACTTGTGGCCGTTGCTGCCAGAACGGCAGCGGCCATCAACAAGTTACGAATTTTCATCAGTTTCTCCGGTTGAATCGACGCTCGTCCGAAACATCTCAGGATCGGGCCTATTCCATTCGAACGGTGCATCATTCGCCGTCGAATTTCTCCATCTCGTCGTAGAGCTTATCCATCTCCGCGTCGATCTCTTCCTGCTTGATCAGCCCCTTGCGGACCAGCAGCGCAGCGAGGCTGTGAAGCAGGATGCTGTTCTCCACGATCATCTGCTCGAACTGCTCGTCGTCATCGCCTTCATTGCTATCCCGTTCGATGTCGTCCATGAGGTTGCGCCTCCTTCCGCGCTGGTGAGGATGTATCACAAATTGCGCGCCTGCGGCGCGCGTTGTCGGTTGTCGGTTGATTGCGGCTTCGCCGCGTCGTTAGTTGTAGCCGGCTCGTGTCCGGTGGACAACGCGCGAAGCGCAGTAACCCAGCGCTCGAAGCGCAGCGAATACAATCCGCGCCATGAAACGCATCCGCGCGCTCCTCACACTCGCCTCACTCGCCTTTCTTCTCCTCGGCTGCCCGAAACCCGAGAGCTCATCGGCCATGAAGGTAGGACTCCTCACTCCCGGCTCCGTCAACGACAACGGATGGAACGCGATCGCCTACGAAGGGCTTCAGGAGATTCACAAACAGCTCCACGCGGAAATCTCCAACCAGGAGACGAAGACACCCGCCGAGTTCGAGGAAGGCTTCCGATCCTACGGCGAGAAAGGCTACGACCTCGCGTTCGGCCACGGCTTCGAGTTCCAGGATGCCGCGCTCAAAGCCGGCAAGCAGTATCCGAAGACGATCTTCATCACGACGTCAGGCAGCTCGGTGGCGCCGAACGTCTCCCCAATGGTCTTCGAGCTCGAGCAGGCCACCTACCTCCTGGGCGTGATCGCAGGCCGCGAGTCGAAGACGGGCAAGGCCGGAGTCGTCGGCGGCATCAACCTGCCATCGATCGCATCGACGTTTCTCGCGTTCCGGGCAGGCGCGCAGTCGGTGAACCCGAACTTCGAAGTGAAAGAAATCTACACCGGCAACTTCGACGACGCCGGCGCAGCCAAACTAGCAACGCTGTCGCTAATCAACGCCGGCTGCGACTTCATCTTTCACCAGGCCAACGAGGCCGGCCGCGGCGTGTTCCAGGCCTGCCAGGAGCGCAAGGTCCGCTGCTTCGGATCGAACAAAAACCAGAACGATATGGCGCCCGACGTGATCGTGGCCTCGGCGGTCCTCGACGTGCCCGGCGCGTTCGTCTACATGGCGAAGCTCGTTCACGATCACAAATTCAAGCCGCAGATCTACTGGCTCGGACGCCGGCAGCGCGTCGTGTCGCTCGTCTGGAACGATCGGCTCAAATCGTCGATCTCGCCGCAGACCGTCGCCGAGGTGGAGAAACTCGATGCGGCGATCCAGGCGGGAACGTTTACGGTTCCGCGCGGAAAGTTCTAAACACCAAAGGCTCACCACAGAGACGCAGAGGTCACAGAGTTAACGCTTCAACTCTGCGACCTCAGTGTCTCTTTGGTTCATTGTTCTCCTCAGAACAACCATGCACCTGTCGCACATCACCAAGCGCTTCGGCACCAACGTCGCCGTCGATGACGTCTCACTCGCGTTCGCGCCCGGCGAGATCATCGGACTCGTCGGCGAGAACGGCGCGGGAAAGACCACGCTGATGTCGATCGCCGCCGGCGAGTTGTCCGCCGACGAAGGGACGATCGATGACCGCACCT
This sequence comes from Thermoanaerobaculia bacterium, assembly GCA_017883205.1. Lineage (GTDB taxonomy): Bacteria > Acidobacteriota > Thermoanaerobaculia > Gp7-AA8 > Gp7-AA8 > JADGNZ01. The sequence goes on from JADGNZ010000055.1 coordinate 26,240, forward strand.
CCGCAGGAATCGTCCACCAGCACTTTCTGCTCGTCAGCGAATTCACCATCGCCGAGAATCTCGCGCTGGCCATGTGGGGACGCGACCCGGAAGCGATCATTCGCGACTCCGGCATCGCGCTGCGCGACGTCCACCGGCGCGTGGCGGACATCTCCGTCGGCGAAAAGGCCAAACTGGAATTGATCAAGGCGGTCGCACGCCATCCGCGCTTTCTCATCCTCGACGAACCGACCTCGGTGCTCGCACCGGCGGAAGCGCGCGAGCTTTTCGTCGTCATGCGACAACTGGCGGCCAACGGCACGACCGTCGTATTCATCAGTCACAAAATCCCCGAGGTGCTGGAGGTGGCGACGCGGGTGGTGGTGATGCGCCGGGGACGAATCGTTGCGGATGGCGGAAGGATGACTGCGTCGGAGTTGGCCGAGGCGATGGTGGAGCGGCGAGTATCGGTTGATGAGAGTCGCCGCCGGGCCGGCGGCGGGACAGCCGGCGGGCCGCCGGCGCTACGTTCACTAAGTTCGCCGGCGCTGCGGTTGGAGTTGAAGGACGCAGGGCTCGCCGTTCATGCGGGCGAGATCGTGGCCATCATTGGCGTAGCCGGCAACGGGCAGTCGGAGCTGGCGACGTCGCTGCGCGACTCGTTGCGCGGACGAGTGGCGCACATCCCGGAGGATCGCGCGCGCGACGGACTCATCGCCGAGATGACCATCGCGGAGAACATTGCACTCGCGGAAAGACGCTGGCAGCCGCGTGTTGCCGCACAGACCGCCGCTGCGTTGATCGAGCGCTTCGACATTCGCGCCCAGTCGCCGCTCCAGCGCGCCGGATCGCTGTCCGGCGGCAACCAGCAGAAAGTCATCCTCGCGCGCGAGCTGGAGCGGAAGCCGGAGATCATCGTGGCCGCGGAGCCGTCGCGCGGACTCGACATCGAAGCGACGCGCTTCGTTCACGACGAGCTGCGCGCTGCCGCCGCGCGCGGTGCCGCCATCCTTCTCATCACCTCCGATCTCGACGAAGCGTTCGCGCTCGGGGACGCCATCCACGTCATCTACCGCGGAAAACTCAGCGATCGTTTGACGCCGTCCGAGGCGGCGGAGCGGGCGCCGCAACTGATGGCGGGTGTCGGGCCACGGCAGTCGGGGGTCGGAGCGTGAGCGCAGGAACGCCGTCCGGCAAGCTCCACATCCCGATTTCCGTTTCCCGAATTGGCATCGCGCTCATGGCCGCGACGACCGCGATCGCCGGCCTTGCACTTTGCGGCATCGCCTTCGGCCGCTCGCCGGGAGAGCTGCTCGCGATTCTCGCCAGCGGCTCGATCGGCTCGTCGTTCGCGCTGCAGGGAACGTTGCTCAAATCCGTTCCGCTCCTGCTCACCGGACTCTCCGTCGCCATCGCGTTCCGTGCCGGAGTCTGGAACATCGGCGGCGAAGGCCAGTTCCTCATCGGCGCGCTCGGCGCATTTCTCGGCGCTCGCTACGGTCTGATCGCATCGCTGGCGGCAGCGGTTCTGGCCGGCGCGATCTGGGCATCGATCGCGACCGCCATGCGGCTGTGGCGCAATGCCCCTGAAGTGCTCACGACTATCCTCCTCAACTTCATCGCCATCCATCTCCTCGGGTACGCCGTGAATGGTCCGCTGCAGGAAGCGAGCGGCAAGTACCCGCAGAGCGATGCGGTACCGGCCGGCGCTGCTCTGCCGCTGCTCGGCAATCTCGAGTTGCATGCCGGCGTCGTGATCGCGGTCCTCGTTGCGATCGCCGCCTGGTACCTGCTGTATCGGACCGCCGAAGGGCTTCGCCTGCGCGCGACCGGATTCAACCGCTCCGCTGCGAAGTGGGCCGGCGTCAACGTCGACGCACAGCTCATCAGAGCGATGGCCATTTCGGGCGCGATGGCCGGGCTGGCAGGCGGTATCGAGCTCCTCGGCGTCACGCACCGCCTCTTTGAGCGCTTCGCTGCCGGCTACGGCTACGCAGGAATCGCCGTCGCCCTTCTCGCGCAACTCCATCCGCTGGGCACCATCGCCTCGGCATTCTTCTTCGGTGCGCTGACGACCGGCGCCGGCGAATTGCAGCGCACCGCCGGCATCTCGTCGATGGTGGCGACGCTGGCGCAGGCGATCGTCATCCTGGCCATGATCGCGTTTATGCGGCGGAGCAAGGCATCGTCATGACTTCGCAGCTCCTGGCCGCAATTCCGCTGGCGATCGTCGCGTCGACGCCGCTGCTGCTGGCGGTTCTTGGCGAGCTCGTCGTCGAGCGCGCCGGCATGATCAACCTCGGCATCGAAGGAATGATGCTGACCGCCGCGATGACCGCCGTGGTCGCGGCACAATGGACGCACAGCATCACGATCGGATTTCTCGCAGGCATCGCCGGCGCCGCGGCGATCGGCGCGCTCTTTGGTCTCTTCGCCATCCGATTCGCCGTCGATCAGATCGTGACCGGCACCGCCATCGTCCTGCTCGCCCAGGGACTGACCGGCGTCGTCTATCGCCAACTGCAGCAGAGCGCGATCTTTCTTCAGCCGGTGCCGCGCTTCGATACGGACGTCGTCGTGCCTCTCGCGTGGATCGTCATTCCGATCGTGCTGGCGTTCCTCCTCTGGCGAACCCGATTCGGACTTCGCCTGCGCGCATGCGGCGAGCTGCCCGCAGCGGTGACGGCGGTGGGAGCGTCCGTGGCCATGCATCGCTGGATCGCGCTGGCGATCGAGAGCGTGCTCACCGGCATCGCCGGCGCCTACCTCGCGCTCGCCCTCTCCAGCGGCTTCGCCGAAAACATGACCTCGGGCCGCGGCTTCATCGCCCTATCGATCGTGATCTTCGGCCGCTGGAAACTCAAAGGTGCGCTGCTCGGAACCGCCGTCTTCGGCATCGCCGCCGCCGCCCAATACTCGCTCCAAGCGAGCGGCCGCGGCATCCCGTTCCACCTGCTGCTAGCGATGCCCTATGTCGTGACGCTGCTGATCCTCTGCGGCATCGCGGGAAGAGTGAGGGCTCCGGAAAGCTTGGGGAGATAGGCAACCTCAGCACAGACAAGAGTGTCTGTGCCACACAACCCTCGCTTGAAGGGAGAGCTGGTCTTATAAGGCTGAGATTCGCCAGTGGCCCGAAGTGATGTGGCACAGACACTCTTGTCTGTGCTCAGGCCACCACACAACCCTCGCTTGAAGGGAGAGTTGGTGTTGTCAGGGCTGAGATTCGCCAATGACCCAAAGTGATGTGGCACAGACACTCCTGTCTGTGCTCAGGCCACTTGCTCTACCTCCCCCATTCGCCGATCGAATCCCACACGCTTCCGATGCCGGGCGCGCTGCCTCCCGTCGCGCGTTGCTCACGCTGCGTCGTTGAGGACAGCACTGCCGCGAGCGCGGGAACTTCATCCGGCATGGAGCGGCGGAGCGAGTCCTCGTGATCAGCGATGAATCGCGTCGAGACGAGGCCATTGCGGAATGCGGGATGCTGGACGACGCGGCGGAGCCAGGAGATGTTGGTCTTCGTGCCGAGGACGATGTAGTCGCGCAGGGCGCGGCCGAGGCAGTCGATGGCGGCGTCGCGCGAAGAGCCGGAGCAGATCAATTTGGCCAGCATCGGATCGAAGCTGACTCCGATCGCGGTGCCCTGACCTACGCCCGCATCCACGCGCACACCCGGACCCGCCGGCTCGCGGTAGAAGCGGATGGCGCCGCTCTGCGGAAGAAAGCGATCGTCCGGATCTTCCGCGTAGATGCGCACTTCGATAGCGTGGCCACGCTGGCGAAGATCGTCTTGCCGCCATGGCAACGGCGCGCCTCCAGCCACAGCAAGCTGCGCCCGGACCAGGTCGACGCCCGCAACCTCCTCGGTCACCGGATGTTCCACCTGCAACCGCGTGTTCATTTCGAGAAAATAGAACTCGCCTTCCGGCGTGACGATGAACTCGACCGTGCCGGCACTTCGGTAGTCGACTCCGCGAGCCGCCGCCACCGCCGCCGCAGCCATGCGCGCGCGAAGCTCCTCGCTGTAGCGCGGCGCGGGCGTCTCCTCGATCACCTTCTGATGCCGCCGCTGGATCGAGCAGTCGCGCTCGAAGAGGTGAACGACGTTGCCCTCCCCGTCGCCGAAGATCTGGAACTCGATGTGACGGGGCTCCTCGATGTAGCGCTCGAGCAGAAGACGGTCATCGCCGAACGATTTCTTCGCCTCGCGCTGCGCCGACTCGATCGCACTTTGCAGTTCCGCGGCCGAGCGGACGATCTTCATTCCTTTGCCGCCGCCGCCCGCGCTCGCTTTGACGATCAGGGGAAATCCGATGCGCACCGCCTCGGCGGTCAATGCGCTGACGTTCTGATCGTCGCCGTCGTAACCGGGAACAACCGGAACGCCGAGGCGCTGCATGAGGTGGCGGGACTCCGCCTTCGATCCCATCGCCGCAATCGAGCTCGCCTTCGGACCGACGAAGATGATGCCGGCATCGTCGCAGGCAGCGGCCAGCTCGGCGCGCTCGCTGAGAAAACCGTAGCCAGGATGAAGGGCATCGGCGCCGCAACGGCGCGCGACATCGATGACGCGCCCGACGTTCAGGTACGTCTCGCGCGCGTCGCCGTTGCCGAGAGAGATCGCATCGTCAAAGTAGCGTCGGACATAGCGAACGTCGTCGAGCTCCGAGTACGCGAGCACCGATTCGACGCCTGCCTCGCGGCACGCCCGCGCGATGCGGACGGCGATCTCGCCGCGGTTGGGGACGAGGAGACGGCGAAGAGCGGGGGTCGCGGGTCGGGTGTCGGGTGTCGTAGCCGGCGAGGGTGCGGTCATCGCTTCTCCGACTCCCGACTCCCGGCGCCCGACTGCCGCGTCCATGGCGCCTTCTCCTTCTTCAGAAACGCGCTCATGCCGCCCTGCCCTTCTTCACTCACACGCCGCGCGGCGATTGCATCGATCGTGTACGGAATCGCGTCGATGATGTCGTGCGAGGCGACATGCGCGATCAACTTCTTGCACTCGCGAACGGCTTTGGGGCCGGACGTTTTCAGCATTGCGATCGTCTCCGCCACCGCGGCATCGACGTCGTCGACGATGCGATGAACGAGCCCGATCCGCTGCGCGCGCTCCGCGTCGAATCGCTCGCCGGTGAGAAAGAGCGCCCGCGCATGCGTTTCGCCGATCTTGGCAATCACGTACGGCGAGATCACCGCGGGAAGGATGCCCAGCTTCACCTCGGACAATCCAAACTTCGCGTCACGCGCGGCAATGGCGATATCGCAGACCGCGACGAGACCGACTCCGCCGCCGATCGCCGCTCCCTGTATCCGCCCGATCACAGGCAGCGGACACTCGTTCATCAGCGCATACATCTGCGCGAGCTTCGAAGAATCGCGGACGTTCTCCTCGCGCGTGTAGCCGACCATACGCGACATCCAGTTCAGATCCGCACCGGCGCAGAAATTCGGACCGGTGCCGCGAAGGACAACGGCCCGCGCGCGCGTCGCGCCGATGCCGCTGAAGAGATCGAGCGCCTCAGCGATCAACTCGTCATTGAACGCGTTGTGAACGTCCGGACGGTTGAGCGTGACCGTCAGCACACCGTCCGCTTCGTCGACGAGAAGCGTTTTGTAAGTCATGAGTTGGATTGTATGCGGGTGTGGGGTGTGGGGTGTGGGGTGTGGGGTGTGGAAAGGAACAGACGACCCTTATCGAGTCAACATGAATTTACGCGTCGTGGGGGGCCAGGACCAGGCAGGTTCTTACTCCCACCCCCCACTCCCAACACCCCACCCCCCAAGACCTAGTGCTTCGTCCCACGTTTACGCGGGGTCGAGTTGTAGCTGAAGGTGGGTGTCAGCGTGTAGGCGCCTGTCGCGCCGCCCGCGCCGTTGGGCTCGACGCGCACGAAGAAGGGTACGTTCGGCGTTGGCGACTTCAGCGTGCTGATGATTGAGCCGAGGTTTGCGGAGCCGCCGGCAGTGATCGTCGTGGTGACGGTCGTGGAGAAGGCACTGCTCAACGTCACCTTCAATGGGGTATCCGTCGCGTTCACCGCAACCGAGAGCGGCGAGAGCGAGTTCGAGGTAAACGTGAAGTAATCGACATCGATCGGGTTGCAGATCTTCGCCGAGATCGTCTGTCCGCTCATCAGATTGCCGAACGCTGTGTCCTGCGTGTCGTTCGGCTCGTAGGGATCGCTGCAGGGCGCGAGCGCGGTCCCTGCATTGACAACGACAACGTAATCCTGGGCCGCACCGGTCGGATCGCCGATCGCGCCATGGACGAGAACGTGGTACGTCCCGGCCGCGGCATTTGCGATCTCAACTTCTTCGGTCGTGTCGGTATGGTTGGCGGCCTTGGTAGCCAACGCACTCGGTGTCGCTCCGTTCAAAACGTAGGGAAAGACGGTTGCGCCGCTCGGATCGATGACACGGACATCGAGATCGTTGACCAGAGTCTTATCCGCAAGCGGGTCGTCGTCAGGACTCGCGGGAACCAGCAGCACCTCGGGATCGAACCATCCGAGGACGACGCGGAACTTCGACGTCGCCGGCAGCGACACCGGAATGTCGACATCCTGGCGATTCATGATCGTGCCCGTGCGAATGCGCGAGCCTGTACCGCCGTCGGCGATGATGAGATCGACCGAGGCCTTGGCATCGGCCAGACCGAAGCCGAAGGTGTAGTCGGGACCGGCAGGGCCAAGGTCGTCCGCGCCGGCGATGAGAAGCGTTTTGAGAATCGAAGCAGAGGGCGTCTTGCCGAACGTCTTTCGATATTGCTGCGTCAGGAGAGCGGACATGCCGGCGACGACCGGCGTGGCCATCGACGTGCCATCCAGGACGTCGTATCCGTTTGCGGGAACCGTCGAAAACTGTGACACTCCCTTGGCGACCAACTCCGGCTTCACGCGTCCGTCCGTCGTCGGGCCGCGAGAGCTGAACGAAGCGATGGAGACGCCATCCGGATTGAGCGCGCCGACGGTCACCGAGTTCTTCGTACTGGCCATCAAACCGACGGTCGTGTCAGCGCCGTGTGTCGGATGCTTGGTCGTCTCGCAATAGGTCAGCCCTGCCGAGCAGCCGAACCCCGGCGAGCAGTCTGTACCCGTTCCATTTTGCGAGTAGCAGTACGTGTGCTTGTAGGCGCCCGTGACTGGATCCTGATCTTCGATATGCCTGTGCGGCGACCACGGCTGCGTGAGGTTGGGGTTGCCAGCAGTCGCGTCATTCCCGGCAGCATGCACGATCAGCGGCTCTCCCACGGTACGCATGACCGCGTCGTACGGCTCAGACTCCAGCCCGCTGTAGGCCCCGTAGCCGTCTTCGTTTCCAAACCACACATTGCCCGACTGCCAACTGAACGCGAAGTCCCAGGAGTTGCTGTCCGCGACGCTGCCGACCGCCTTGGTGTCGTCCCGCTTCATCGAGAAGAGTTTGTCCTCATCGAAATCGCCGTTGGGCAGCGCGGGGTTGGCTGTGAACGCATGGAGCGTGGCGGCAGGCGCCATCCCTTTCGCACTCGGGTTGATCCCCGCGGCCACCAGGGTTCCGGAGGTGTGCGTGGCGTGCTTGTCAGCCGCAATGCCGGCAGGAAAATGACTGATCACCCGGCCGCCAAACTCAAAATGGGTAACGTCGGGAGGACCGTCTGGCTCGAAGATCGAGAGCACCACGCCGGTGCCCGTGAGGTTGTAGGGCGCGCTGAAAAGCGGAGTGACCTTCGAAATGCTGGCCGCGACTGCATTGAGACTCTTCGGAATCAGGGGTGGTCCATAGACGCCGAAAACGCGCTCGTCGTTGGCAAGAGTCGTCACCGACATGGACGGAATTCTCACAGTCATATGCTGCGGGCCCACGGAAGGGAGTGTGAACGGCGTGTCGATCGTGCCACCAGCGGCGGCGATCGCGTTCCGCGCATCCTCAAAGGTCACGTCGGGCTGAAAGAGAATTCGCAGGCGCGCGGTGGTTCCTTTTGCAGCCTCCGCGTACGCAGCGCGCGCGATCTTTCGGGAGGCATCGTAGACGGTCAGCGAGCGGATCCGTTCATCGTTCGGCGGCGTAACGTCGTCGCTCATCCGCACGAGATATTGATGATTCGCCAGAGGCTTCTGGACTTCGATCCCCTGGGCGGCGAGCTCGGCACTGGCAGCGGCATCGAGCGGAACCGTGCTTTCCAGAATGTAGTGGCGGCGCACGGTCCCGGAATCGGGCGGCAGTGCGTAGAGGGCAATCGGAAGAAAGAGGAGGACGAGTGATGCGATCAGGTGACGGCGCATGTGCGAGTTGTGATCTCCGTTTACTGCTCTACGCCGCGAAACTCGCGGCCGTCGCGACGAAATTGCCACAAGGCAAGGCGTCACGATCTGTTCACATCAATTGGTGCCCGAGGTCGGACTCGAACCGACATGAGGGTTAACCTCGGCAGATTTTGAGTCTGCTGCGTCTGCCATTTCGCCACTCGGGCCAGGATCAAAGGGTGAAGGTTGAAGGATGAAGGATGAATTCCAAATCGACTTTTCATCCTTCATCCTTCCGCCTTCATCCTTTCGCGACAACCTCCTGCCACCGTCTCGCACAACTGTGAAGCTCTTGCTCCGTCAGGATCCGATTCGTCGACTTTGCCAGTTGGAAAATCTCTTTCGCCAGACCCTCGTCCTGCGGATAGCCCTTGGAATCGAGCCAGTAGATCACGTTCGAGAGGCCGGACATCGGACCGACTTCAATGATCTGCTCGAGACCGAACATTCCTGCGGGAACGCCTGAGTAAACGCGGTCGGCAAGCCACTCGCTTCCCTTCTTTTTCGCTTTGATGATCGCCGCGGCGTGGACGCCCGTGCCGGTGCGGAAGGCGTCGCGGCCAAAAACGGGGTACTGATCGGGCAACGGAATGTGCACGGCTTCCGAGACGAAACGCACGTATGCGGGCAGCGTCGTCAAGTCGTTGTCGATCCACTCCATGAGCTTGAGATTGACCATCAGCAGATCGATCGGCGTGTTGCCAACGCGCTCGCCGATGCCTGCTGCTGAGCCGTGGACGCGGTCGGCGTCGGCTTCAATCGCGGCGATGGAGTTGATGACGCCGAGGCCGCGGTCGCTGTGGCCGTGCCAATCGATCTTCACGTCCGGATTCACACGATCGACGACGCCACGAACGAATCGGATGAGATTGCGAACGCCCCACGGTGTAGCGTGCCCGACGGTATCGCAGACGCAGACCCGCTTCGCGCCGGCCTCGATCGCGGCGGTGTAGAGCTTCTCGACGTCCTCCGGTTTCGCACGCGTCGTATCTTCGGTGACGTACATGACCGGCAACCCTTCGCCGACGGCAAAGCGAACCGCCTTCGTCGATTGCTCGATGATCCAGTCGAGATCCCACTCCTCCGCGAATTGCCGGATGGGCGAGGAGCCGATGAAGGTGCAAGCCTCGATGGGGATGCCGACGCGTTGCGAGATCTCGGCGATCGGCCGGATGTCGTTCTCATGCGTCCGCGCCGCGCAGTTGGCAGCGATGTTCAGCTTGGCATCGACGATCTCGCGCGCCAGCCGCTCGACCGACTTCTGCACGTGCAGCCCGGCTCCAGGCAGGCCGATGTCCGACGTGTCGGCACCGATGCCGTTCTGGAAATGCAGGATCCGGATCTTCTCCTCGATCGACGGGTCAGTCACCGAGGGCGACTGCAAGCCGTCGCGCAGCGTCTCGTCATCGAACTCGATCTTCTTCGACGAGGGACGGGCTGGACGCTCGTCGCCGGCGTTCCAATCGTAGATGAGGTTCTGGAGGTTCTCGGCCATTGATGACCAATATACCAAGGGTTCGCTCTTCGCGATCCTGCGAAGCGAAGTTCAAGCAGTTCCGAGGGTTTCGCGTCAGAGGGCGTGGACGCCGGAGACATCCGGACCGTATCAGCGGACGATGTTCTCTCTCCGCCTCGCGCGTTTTTTCACGAGTCTCATGCTCGCTCCGGCCGTGGTTACGGCGCAGGACATCGTCATCGCGGTGCACGGAAGCACTGGAATCAATCCGTACACTGCCTTCTCCTATGTCGATCGGTACGGATCCGATCTTCGATTTCGGAGCAACGTGCTCCAGTATCCTCTGCTCTCCGGATCGCCGCGTGCTGCCGTCATGGTCGAGAACACTGCATTCGTGAGCGAGTCCCGCTGCTCCGGCTATCCAAATTCCGTATGCAGTCCGCGGGTGATACGTTACGGATCCGACGGACAAGCGCGCGAAGTGGGCCCTTCATTCGCAGAGACTCCCCAAGTACTGCGGTTGACGAGCCGTAGCGAGCTCGTGGCCGTGAGCTCAAAGGAGATCGTGCGCATCCAGGCCACCGGCGAGACTCTCGAGGAGCGCACCTATTCATTGCCTTCCGGCGGCCAGGTTCTTCTGGATGCTGACGTCGACGCTTCTGGTTGCGTCATCGCGATCAGCTACGATCCGCGACAGTTGGCACTTGGCAACCTCTGTTCATCCACATTCGTCCTCTCGCAACCGTTGCCGGGGATAGTCGTCCATGGCGTACGGTTTCTGCCTGATGGCACCCTCCTCACCACGAGTCCCACGGGCGTACGACGAATCGATTCAACAGGACAGGTTCTGCGCCTATATCCGGAACCACGCGGCGACTGCTTTCTGGCAATCTGGCCCGGTAGCCACGAAGCTCTCGTAGCCTGCCAGAACATCGTGTCCCGTTTGGACCTGGACAGCGGGGCGGTAACCAGTCAGGCGCAGGTTCAGAACGGCCTGAACATCGAATCCATCGATATCGTGCAGAGTGCACCGATGCGAAGGCGCGCCACCGAACACTGAGCAGAACCCAGCACTGCGGGGCATCCGCCGGTTTTCGCCCAGGCATTCGTCGGGGTGCAGAAATCGTCGCTGCTTGCTCGCCGAGTTACTGCAACGATGACGATCTTCAGGTACGACGCCTTAACGCTGATGGCCCGCCTGTCTCTCCGCCACCGCTCAGCTCAGGCGATCTTTTTGAAACTGACGAGAAGGTCCATGTCGAACGCGCGGGCAACCTTCATGATCGTCTCAATCGTAGGATTTGCATCAGGATCTTCGAGCTTGGCGATCTGCTGTTGCGAGACTCCGACGCGCTTCGCGATTTCGGCCTGGCTCCAGCCCCGCTCACTTCGCATGGATCGGAACCGCAAGGCAAGCACGAGCTTGGGAGAAATCGTGATTTGGACGCTCCGTTCATCTGCCTTCGGCGGCCGGTGCACATGGGGCAAATCCATCCCTTCCACGAGGTGAGCCTCGATCCATCCCTCGATCGCCTCTTTGGCATTCGAGTAGATGTCTGCCTCGCGATCCGCGAAGGTCTGACAGCCTGGGGCGTCAGGGAACTCGATCAGATGCCGACGCCCCTCCTTACGCACGTAGGCAACGTACTGCAGCGCAGTATCCATCTCATGAGTACTCATGTCAGCTTCACTCCCGATTGACGCTCGATGCTCTTCAGCGTGCCGAGCGGCATGTCCTTCCGCGGGTGAGGCACCGTGACGATCCCCGCCTTCGCTGGGTGCCTGAAATGTTGGTGCGAACCCTTCGTGCGCGCCAGCGTCCATCCGTCCGCGCGGAGTCTTCGGATTACTTCTACGGAAGTCACCCCACGGGATCATACAACTCCTAGGTTGTGAGTCGAGAAGATTCTGGTCGGGGCCCTACCCAACGCGACGTCGTTGACTACTTCCCCTGAAAATTCGCCGCCCTCTTCTCCAGAAACGCCTGCATCCCTTCCTTCGTGTCCGCGCTCGCGCAGAGCAAGCCGAAGAGCGACGCCTCGAGAAACTGGCCCTCTTCGAACGACATCTCGCTGCCGTGATTGACCGCCTCGATCGCGGCGCGAACCGCCAGTGGTCCGCGCGACATGATCTTCTTCGCCATTTCCTCGCATGTGGCCATGAGCTGCTCGGCGGGGACGACGCGGTTAACGAGGCCGATTTTCTCCGCGTCCGCGGCGCCGATGCGGTCACCGGTGCAGATGAGCTCCAGCGCTTTGCCCTTCCCGAGCAGGCGCGCCATACGCTGCGTTCCGCCGTATCCTGGAATGATGCCCAGCGTGACCTCGGGTAAACCGATCTGCGCTTTCTCCGAGGCGATGCGGATGTGGCAGGCCAGCGCGAGCTCACAGCCGCCGCCGAGCGCGAAGCCGTTGATGGCCACGATGACGATCTTCGGGAAGCGCTCGATGAACGACAGGATGAACTGGCCGCGCTCCGAGGTGTCCTTGCCGGTGATGGGAGTCTTCTGCGCCAGTTCGTTGATGTCGGCGCCGGCGACGAAGGCTTTCTCGCCTCCGCCGGTAAGGATCACCGCTTTCACGTTCTGATCGTCGCGGCCCTCGGCGAAGATGCGATACAGCTCTTCCACCGTCTGCCCGTTCAGGGCGTTGAGCACTTTGGGCCGGTCGATCGTGACGTAGAGGATGCCGTCACGAACTTCGGCTTTGACGTTTTCGAGATTCTCGTAGGGCATTGCTTCTCCTATCTGCGTCCATCTGCGTCATCTGCGGAAAGGCTTTTCATCCGCAGATGTCGCAGATGAAACGCAGATGCAAGAACTTACTTCGCTTTATCGAACGGTACCGGCGTGCCGCTCGCGTAGTCGTAGAAGCCGGTGCCGGTCTTGTTGCGCCCGAGGCGGCCCGCCAGCACCATCTTGCGAAGCAGCGGCGGCGCGGCGAAGCGCTTTTCCTGGTATTCGGCGAACATCACTTCGGTGATGAAGTACGTCGTGTCGAGGCCGACGAAATCGAGCAGCGTGAACGGGCCCATCGGATAGCCGCAGCCGAGCATCATGGCTTTGTCGATGTCCTCGATCGAGCCGACTCCCTCCTCGTACGCGCGGATGGCGTCGAGGATGTAGGGCACGAGCAGACGGTTGACGATGAAGCCGGAGTTGTCGCGCGCCGCGACCGCTTCCTTGCCGAGCGATTTGGCGAACTGGAAGGCGCGGGTGAACGACTCGTCGCTCGTCAGGATCGTGCGGACGACTTCGACGAGTTTCATCAGCGGCACGGGATTGAAAAAGTGCATCCCGACGAACTGCTTCGGCCTCGCCGTCGCCATCGACAGCTCGGTGATGGTCAGCGACGACGTGTTGGATGCGAAGAGCGCACCCTTCTTCACGATCTTGTCGAGCGCGGCGTAGGTCTCTTTCTTCAGCTCCGCATTCTCGATGATGGCCTCGATGACGATGTCGCAATCGGCGAGGTCGTCGAGGTTCGTGGTTCCCTTCAACCGGCTCATGCTGGCATCTTTGTCGGCCGCCAGCAGCTTGCCTTTCTCGACGAACTTGCTCAGCGATTTGTCGATCCCCGCCAGCCCTTTGTCGAGAAACTTCTGTTCCACTTCGCGGACGACCGTCTCGTAGCCAGCCTGCGCCGCAATCTGAGCGATCCCCGACCCCATGAGGCCGCAGCCGAGGACGCCAACTTTCTTGATCTCTGACATGGTCCTGCTCCTTTGCAGCGGCGCATTCTAACGAAGGATGAAGGATGAAGGATGGACTCTTCGTCACGCTTGATCGTTCATCCTTCATCCCTCATCCTTCATCCTTCGTGGCAAAGCTCAAACCGCAAGTCCGCTTGCTCTCGTTCATCTCGCTCCTGAACGATTCGGCGAGCGAGATGATCTATCCGCTGCTGCCGGTGTTCCTGACGTCGGTGCTCGGCGCGACGCCGGTGACGATCGGCGTGATCGAAGGGGCGGCGGATGGGCTGGCGTCGATTCTCAAGCTCGTGGCCGGATCGATCTCCGACCGGTTGCCGCACCGCAAACCGCTCGTCGTCGCAGGCTACGCCCTGGCAGCAGCATCGCGCGCGCTCATCGCGGTGGCGGGACGATGGCCGACTGTGTTCACGGCACGCTTGATCGACCGGACTGGCAAAGGCATCCGCTCCGCGCCGCGCGACGCCATCATCGCCGACGTCACACCCCCTGCGGAGCGGGGACATGCCTTCGGTTTTCAGCGCGCTTTCGACCACACCGGGGCAGTCATAGGCCCTCTCCTCGCGCTCTTTTTTCTGAACCTTCTCCACGTCCCGATGCGGACACTTTTCATGATCGCGGTCATCCCCGGCGCGATCGGCGTGGTGATGCTGGTCCTGTTTCTGAAGGAAGAGCCACGCAAGTCGAGAGCATCCGAGGGACCCGCGCTCAACGCATCCGTCCCCCTACCCTCACGTTTCTGGCTCGCCATTACCGCGGTCGCGCTCTTCTCGCTCGCGAACTCGAGCGACGCATTTCTGATCCTGCAGGCACATGCGTCGGGCGTCTCGACGGCGATGCTTCCGGCACTCTGGGCCGCCCATCACGTGATCAAGTCGCTCTTCTCTACGCGAGCCGGCGCGTTGTCGGACCGCGTCGACCGGCGTCTTCTGCTCGTCGCCGGTTGGTCCTGCTACGCGCTCATCTACGTGATCTTCCCCTTCGCCCGATCGCTCCGGTTCTTCGTGGCACTCTTCGTCCTTTATGCGATTCCATTCACGCTGTCCGAAGGGGCGGAGCGCGCATGGATCAGCGATCTCGTGCCGGCCGAAGGGCGCGGCAAGAGCTTCGGCATCTACTACCTCGCCAACGGACTCTGCGTCCTCGCCGGCACGATCCTCTTCGGCGAGATCTACCAGCACATCGCACCACGCGCGGCGTTCTGGACGGGCGCGGGATTGGCGCTTGCGGCAGCAGCGGCGGTGATGATCGTGCCGCGGCGGCGTTCGTAGCGCAGCGCGTACGTAGCGCCGCCCTTCGTAGCGCCGCCCTTCGTAGCGCCGCCCTTCGTAGCGCCGCCCTTCGTAGCGCCGCCCTTCGTAGCGCCGCCCTTCGTAGCGCC
>JADGNZ010000090.1 GCA_017883205.1 Thermoanaerobaculia bacterium
AAGATCACCAACTGGAGAGCCGGATGCGGGAGATCCGCCCGTCCGGTTCGGAGGGAGGGGGAGACCTTCACTGGTCTCTCCCTACCCCTATCTTTCGACTCGCAGCGCTGAGGAGTGTGGGCGTCTCGCCCGCGGCCATCGGGGCGTCTCGCCTCGATGGTTGGATCGTTATTGGGGAGTTGTCGAGTGCTACGATTTGCAAGGCTGAAATTCACTGATACGAAGCGCATGGCATCAGCAAGAAAGAATTCAAGTTCAAAAAAGCGCTCTTCGGTTAAGTCGCGATCGCCAGTCGTGACAAATAAGGTCGCGGCCAACCGCTTCGCCATCTGCGTGCGCAACAAGGATTACGAAGCCTCGCTGGAGCTTCGGAAGTTGTATCCCGTCCTAGAAGACGAGCTCGGAGCCAAACACGGGATGATTCGTGTCATCGACGAATCGGGCGAAGACTACTTGTTTCCGAACGAATACTTCGTCGCTGTGCGTCTTCCCGAGGCTGTCGAGAAGAGGCTTCGCAAGATCGCCTGACCGTTGACGTGTCAGTGAGAATGGGCTCGATCGATTCTCTTCCGCACCGCATGCCCCAGCGCCTCCTCCAAATCCGGATGCGCGAAGACGAATCCTTCCTCGATCGCTCTTGCCGGTAGCACACGTTGTCCGCTGAGTAGCATCTCGTTCGCCATGCCCGAGCCGAGGGCGAGGCGAAGGGCGAAACCCGGAGTCGGCATGAATGCCGGGCGGTGGAGAACATGCCCGAGCGTTCGGGCGAAGTCGCGGTTCGTGACGGGATTGGGGGCGGTGGCGTTGTAGGTGCCGCGTGCGCCTTCGCGGTCGATGGCCCACTCGATCATTCGCAAGGCGTCCTCCCGGTCGATCCACGACATCCACTGATTGCCGCTGCCCATCGGACCGCCGGCGCCGAGGCGGAAGGGGAGGAGGAGCTTGGCGAGGGCGCCGCCGTTTGCGGCCAGGACGATGCCGAAACGGAGGATGACCACGCGCGCGAACGGCTCGGCTTCGCGCGCCAGCTCTTCCCAGCGCTTCGTCACATCGGTGAGAAATCCGGTGCCGGCGGCGGAGCGCTCATCGATCGGCTCGTCGCCGCGGTCGCCGTAGAAGCCGATCGCCGAGGCGCTGATGAGCGTACGCGATTTGCCCGGCTGGCGACGAATCGCATTAACGAGTGCAGTCGTGGCCAGGACCCGGCTTTCGACGACGCGTTTCTTTCGTGCTTCGGTCCACCGGCCTCCGCCGACGTTCTCGCCGGCCAAGTTGATGACGACGTCCGCCGCGGCAACCTCATCCATCCAACTCCCCTCGGATGCCGGATCCCACGCCAGCGCTCGGCCGGCATGCACGTTCGACGGATTGCGGGTGAGCACGGCAACATCATCCCCTCGGGCGAGCAGACGGCGGATGAGCGGCTCCCCGATGAATCCGCTTCCACCAGCGACAACGATCTTTTTCATGCAGACAGTGTTGCAAAAAAAGCCCCGCCTGAGCGAGGGCGGGGCTGGTGTTCATGAGAGAGGGTAGGAGATTGGAGTAGGAGATCTGGTCAGGGATCTGGTTTTTTACGCGCTCATTAGGTTAGACGGGGCATTCAGGAAAAGGTTTCGCGTCACTTAGAACCCATCACCACGGAGGCACTGAGGTCACAGAGATTGCCTCTGTGTCCTCTGCGTCTCTGTGGTTCATTGATTTTCCGTCACTGAACGCGAGATCGCGCCGAAACCCGCAACGGATCGACTGCTCCTGCCGGGCTCTGCAGGGCGGCGAAGGCGATCATTGCGGCGTTGTCGGTGCAGTAGCGCTTCTCCGGAAGCCGCACGATCACGCCCTTCGCCTTGCCCCACTCCGCCATCCGCTCGCGCAGCGGTCCATTCGCAGCCACACCTCCCGCGATTGCCACCTCGGTTGGCCTCGGCGCATCCAACGCGGGCCAGACCGTGTCGAGCCGGTCGAAGAGCTGATCGATCAGCGCATCCTGAAACGTGGCGCAGAAATCGGCCAGCGTGGCCGGGTCGCCCGCTGCGCTGACGCCGTGCTCGCGCGCGAGGCGAATCGCCCCCGCCTTGATGCCGGAGTAGGAGAAGTCGAGCGACCGCTCGTTGAACTGCGGCATGGCGAAGTGAAAGCGTTTCCGATCGATCTTCCCTTCGCGGCCATGCTTCTCGATCTCCGGCCCGCCGGGATACGGCAGACCGATGAACTTCGCCACCTTGTCGAAGGTCTCGCCGATGGCGTCGTCGCGCGTGCGGTTGAGCATCGTCACGACCCCATCGCGCACGTCGTAGATCGACGAATGGCCGCCGGAGATGACCAGGCTCAGAAAACGCTCCGGCAGCGGCGTCGACGGCCCTTCGTGATTCAGATACGGCGAGAAGATATGGCCCTGCAGGTGATTGACTGGGACGAGCGGCACGCCCAGTCCGTACGCGAGCCCCTGCGCACCGGCTACACCGACGAGCAGCGCGCCGATGAGTCCCGGGCCCGCAGTGACGGCGATGCGATCGACGTCGCTCCATGCAAGCCTCGCATCCTCGAGCGCTCGCGTGATGAGCGGAAAGAGATGCTGCAGATGCTCGCGCGAGGCGATCTCCGGCACGACGCCGCCGAACGGCTGATGCCGCGCGATCTGCGAGGCGATGAGATTCACGCGCACGCTGCCGTCGCCGTCGAGCAGCGCGACCGACGTCTCATCGCAGGAAGTTTCGATGCCGAGGATCATAGTGCGGGGTGCGAGAACGGATAGTGTCGCGAACAGATTTCGTGCTGCCATCGTTGCTGGTTGAACGCGGCATCCTGCGCGCTCCCCTATAATCCGCGCTCCGATGGCGACCACTGAAGAGCTGAACAAGCGTTACGAGCCGAAAGAGATCGAAGGGCGGCTCTACGAATTCTGGGAGAAGGGCGAATTCTTCAAGCCTCTGCTCGACGCGGAACGGCCAAAATTCTCGATCGTCATCCCGCCGCCGAATGTGACCGGGCGGCTGCACATCGGCCACGCGCTCGTCAACACGCTGCAGGACATCATCGTTCGCTGGAAGCGGATGAGCGGTTTCAACACGCTCTGGCTGCCCGGCACCGACCACGCCGGCATCGCCACGCAGATGATCGTGGAGCGCGAGCTCGCCAAGGAAGGCATCGCCCGTCTCGACCTCGGGCGCGAGAAGTTCGTCGAGAGAGTGTGGGAGTGGAAGGAGTCCTACGGCCACCAGATCATCGATCAGCTCAAGCGCCTCGGCTCCTCGGCCGACTGGACGCGACTCCGTTTCACACTCGATGAGGGCCTCGCGCACGCAGTCCGCACAGCGTTCGTGAAGCTCTACGACGACGGCCTCATCTATCGCGGCATTGCCATGGTGAACTGGTGCCCGCACTGCCGTACGGCGATCTCGGACGTCGAGGTCGAGTACGAAGAGCGCGCATCGAAGATCTACCACATCGACTACCCGGTCGCCGATTCCGATCGGGTGTTGACCATCGCCACCACGCGTCCCGAGACGATGCTCGGGGATACCGCGCTGGCTGTGCATCCCGATGATGATCGGTACAAAGACGTGATCGGCCGCGAGGCAATTCTGCCGATCGCGAACCGGCGCATTCCCATCGTAGCCGACCCGATCCTCGTCGATCCCGAATTCGGCACCGGCGTCGTCAAAGTCACGCCGGCGCACGACAAGAACGACTACGAGGCCGGCAAGCGCAACAACCTCGAGCAGCTTCAGGTGATCGACGAAGCCGGGAAGATGACCGAAGCCGCCGGCGCGGAGTTCGCTGGGCTCGATCGCTTCGAAGCTCGCAAGAAAGTGATCGCCATGCTGCGCGACTCCGGCGCGTTGCGCGACGTGAAGGACTACACGCACTCGATCGGCATCCACGGCAAGTGCGAGACGATCATCGAGCCGATGATCTCGCGGCAGTGGTTCGTGAAGATCGAACCGCTGGCCAAGCCGGCCATCGAAGCCGTGCGCAACGGCACGATCCAGATCATCCCGCAGAGCTGGGAAGCGACGTACTTCAACTGGATGGAAAACATCCACGACTGGACGATCTCGCGGCAGCTCTGGTGGGGCCATCGCATTCCGGCCTTCCACTGCGCCAACGGCCACACGACGGTGGCGATCGAAGATCCGACAACGTGCCCGACCTGCGGCTCCGCGGAGATCACGCAGGAGACCGACGTTCTCGACACCTGGTTCTCGTCGGGACTGTGGCCCTTCTCGACGATGGGATGGCCGGACGACACGCCCGACCTGAAGATTTTCTATCCCACCGACGTGCTCATCACCGGCTTCGACATTCTCTTTTTCTGGGTGGCGCGGATGATCATGTTCGGCCTTCGCTTCACGGGCAAAGCGCCGTTCAGCCAGGTGTTTCTCAACGGCCTCGTGCGCGACGAGCATGGCGCGAAGATGTCGAAGACGAAGGGCAATGTCATCGACCCGCTCGACGTGATCGACGAGTTCGGCGCCGACGCCGTTCGTTTCACGCTGGCGATCTTCGCGTCCGGCCGCGACATCCCGCTGGCGAAAGCGCGCATGCAGGGCTACGCCGCGTTCGCGAACAAGATCTGGAACGCGTCGCGCTTCGCGATGATGCACATCGACACCACGCTGTCGTCGGCGAAACCGATCGACCGCGATTCGATGAAGACGGTGGAACGCTGGATCCTGTCGCGCCTCAACCACACGACACGCGATGTGAATAAAGCGCTTTCCGCCTATCGATTCGACGAAGCGTCGAACGCGATCTATCAGTTCTTCTGGCACGAGTTCTGTGACTGGTACATCGAGATGGTCAAGCCCGTCCTCCTCGGGCGTCACGGGACGCCGGAGGACCAGCAACGCGCCAAACGCGTATTGCTCGAAGTGCTCGACCGCTCGCTGCGGCTGCTCCATCCCTTCATGCCGTTCATCACCGATGAGATCTGGCAGAAGCTCGGCGGCATCGAGCCGTCGGTCATGGTGGCGCCGTATCCGGTCCCCGAGGAGACGCTCGAAGACGAGGAAGCTGAGCGGATGGTCCGCGCGGTTCAGGCCATGATCACGACGGTTCGCGATGCCCGTGCGCGGCGAGGCTTTACGCCGAAGGACCGCTTCAGACTCTATGTGCGTGCCGAGGGACGCGATGCGGCGTTCTTTGACGCGTATGGCTATCTGCTCACCGACCTGGCCCGTTTGAATGAGGTCATCGTCAATGCCGAGCCGCCCGAAGGTGTGCATCACGACGTCGTGGAAGGCTTCACCATCGCCATCGAGTTTCCGGAGAAAGTCGTCACGAAAGAACAGCAGGAACGGACCGAGCGCGAGCTGGAAAAGAGCCGCAAAGAGCTCGAGTCGCTCGACGCCAAGCTCGTCAACGAGCAGTTCATGAACAACGCACCACCGGCGATCGTGCAAGGCGCACGGGCACGCCAGGCAGAGCTTCGGGCGCGCATCGAGAAGCTGATGCAGAATCAATAGCGGGGGTCGTTTGTCGGGAGTCGGGGGTCGGAGTAGCGTGACAAGCTCTCCGACTCCCGACCCCGAAAACCGACTCCCTCCACATGATGAAACTCGACACCCGTCGCATCGTTGACCGCCTCACGACCATCGAGTCGCTGGCGGTGATTCCGCGCGTGGCTTCGACGAATCTCGTGGCGCGGCGCATCGTCAACGAGTGCATCGAGAACGAGCTGTCGCTGCCCAACGCGATGATCGTCGCGGAGGAACAGTTCGCCGGTCGTGGACGGAACGAGCGAAAGTGGTCGTCGCCGGCGGGCAAGGGGATTTACGCAACCACGCTGCTGACGCGGACGGCGAACGAGATGACGCTTGTGCCGCTGGAGACCGCGAACATCGTGGCGTCGTATCTGCGTGAGGTCTTCGCCATCGACGCGCGCATCAAGTGGCCCAACGACATCATGGTCGGCGGCAGGAAGATTGCCGGCATCCTGATCGAGGCGCGGATGAACGAAGAGCGCGCCTACATGCTCATCGGCACAGGGATCAACGTCGAGCCGGTGTCGGATGATGACCGGCCGAACGCGACCGCGATCTCCGAGGTATCGCCGCGCGGTTTTCACGGCATCGGGGTCGCCACGGAGGCGTTCATCGAGCACCTCGACCAGCGTCTGGGGAATCCGCCCGAGCGCGAAGCGGTGCTCGAAGAATGGCGCCGCTTCACGATCCACCAAAACGGCGACCGAATCCAATGCGTGATCGGAGAACGGACGGTCGAGGGCGCATGGAACGGCATCGACGAGCACGGCCGCGCACTGCTTCGAAGCGGCGGCGAGACGATCGCGGTGAGCGCGGGAGAATTGATCGTGCTGTGAGGGAGCAGAGATCAGAGACAAGAGATCAGAGATCAGGAGTTACCGGTCCTATTGATCGCGCCCGATCCTGATCTCTTGTCTGATCTCTGATTACTCTGATCTCTGATCACTGATCACTGATCTCTTGTCTCTGATCTCTGATCCACTACACTCCCCTCCATGCCCATCCGCACACTCCTCATCTTCGGCGGCCGTAGCGCAGAGCACGAAGTATCGATTCTCTCGGCGCGCTCGGTGGCCGAGGCGGCACCGAAGTCGCGCATCGAGATCGTGCCTCTTTGCATTGCGAAAGATGGCCGCTTCGCCTCACCCGAGCGCAGCGCGCGCATCCTCGGCGGCGACGAGCGCAGCGACCGCGGCGACGACGATTTTTCGTTCGATTCGTGGGTCCGCGGCGCGGCCATCGAGGTCGCCTTTCCGCTGATCCATGGCACCGGCGGCGAGGACGGCACTCTGCAGGGCTATCTCGAGATCGTGGGCATCCCCTACGTCGGAAGCGGCGTGACGGCGTCCGCAATCGGGATGGACAAGGGTCACATGAAATATGCCTTCGCCGCCGCCAAGCTGCCGATGGTCGACTTCGTTCAGGTCCACGAAAACGACTGGCTCAACGAGCGGGAGCGGATCATGCGCGCGGTCAATAACGCGCTGCGCCTTCCCTATTTTGTGAAGCCGGCAAACGGCGGATCATCGGTGGGGGTGACAAAGGTCAAGAATGACGCGGACCTGAGCGCGGCCATCGAGAAGGCGCTGCGCTTCGATGAGAAGGCGCTGGTCGAGCGCGGCATCGATGCCGCCGAGATCGAAGTGGCCGTCCTCGGCAACGACGATCCGCAAGCCAGCGTCCCCGGCGAGATCATCGCCGGCCGCGAGTTCTACGATTACGAAGACAAATACGTCGAGAACAACACGCAACTGATCATCCCCGCAAAACTGCCGAAGGAAAAGACGGACGAGATCCGCCGCATGGCCATCACCGCCTTCAAAGCGATCGGCGCCGCCGGCTTCGCGAGAGTCGACTTCTTCCTCGAGCGCGGCAAGAACCGCCTCTACGTCAACGAGATCAACACCATCCCCGGCTTCACGAAAATCTCGATGTACCCCAAACTCTGGGAAGCCACCGAGCTCAAGTACCCCCGCCTGATCGAACGCCTGATCGAACTAGGCCTCGAGCGCTCCCGCGCGCGCGCCGCCCGCTACGAAAGCACGATGAAGTGGTTCGACGAGGTGAAGGGGATCGTGTAGTCACGACGTGCCGCAGGACGTTCGCAAACGTCCTCACTCATTCTGCTTCAGGATCTACGCGACCCTGCGCCTCATCGGCGGCCATTCAAGCTCGTCAAGCTCGTTCTCGTCAGAGAGCGGATACGGTCGCGCAAGATGTCTTCGGAATAGGTCGCATCCGGAAACATCAGATCATTGCCGCCCGACTCAACGCCCGCACATTCGCATCGATCATCGGAGCTCTCGCCGAGCCGCTCACGGACTGCGGGCCGGTGCCCCACCCACCGTTGTGACTTCTCGATCCGCCATCACGAAATGCGCATCCTGCGGCGCGCGGGTAGGGAAATCTCGCTTTTTGTCACTCTCTAAGTAAGCAGCTGATTGCAACGGGACCAAGGAGGCGTCATGGATCGTCCTGCGTTCGAATTGCATGAAGTGTTGGAGAGCGAGTACGTGTCAATGTACGGCTCGCTCGACGAGACGACAAACGAGGTCATCGACGAGAGCCAGATCCTCAATTTCGAAAATGCAAAAACGAGAATCAAGCCCTACGTTGATGGTCCGGTCCGAACCGTAACGGAGCTCGTCGCGACGCTGAACACGTTTCGCATCACGGACGACGGGAAAGACTCTCCGCGGGAACGAATCAGGAAACATGCTCCGCCAAAGGGAATCGACGCTCACTCTTATGTCTCGCACGCCACGCGAGCGCTCCTCGCCTGTTGGGGCAAGTACGATAGTGCGACCAGATGCCGCCTGAACCGGCGCGTTATCGACGAGATTCTCGGCGATGCGATCCGACACTTTCACAAAGCTGCCTACTCCACCGATCAGATCCGCGACGTCCTTGGCGCGAAGCTGACGCTGCGCTCTTTCATCAACCGCGATCTGAAAGACGCGGCTGACTTGGCCGACACGCTGGAAACGCTACGGCAAACTATCAAGGGCGTCCGGCGGCCCTCGGAGCTCTTTTTCGATTCACCACTGCTCTCGAACGGCTCGCGCTCTCTGATCAGCCAATATGACACCTACGGCGACGACGACAAGCTACTTATCAACCGGCGCATCATCGACGAAGTCCTCTGCGACACCGTGCTCTCCTTCCGCGACGCCTCGCTGCAGCGTCTTTACGCGCGCCTGCACCGCCGCGCGGCCGTCAATGAGGGAGCGAACGGGCGTACGGCACTCTGCATCTCCGGCGGCGGCATCCGCAGCGCCACGTTCGCACTCGGAATCCTGCAGGGCCTCGCCTCGATCGGCTTGCTCGACCGATTCGATTACCTCTCGACCGTCTCGGGCGGTGGCTATATAGGGAGTTGGCTGTCGTCGTGGGCGCGGCGGCATCCGCGCGGCATCTCCGGCGTGCAGGATGATCTTGCCTCAACCGAATTCGGTAACGCCGGGCAGAAGACGGCACCCACGGCGCGGACGATTGAGCCTGAAGCGCGCCCAGTCCGCCACCTGCGCGAGTACAGCAACTACCTGACGCCGAAGCTCGGTCTCCTATCTGCTGACACGTGGACGGTGGTCTCGCTCTACGTCCGCAACTTGATGCTGAACCTGCTCCTGGTCATCGTGCCGCTGCTGGCGGGCGTGCTGGCCGTGCCCCGCCTCTTCGAATTCGCGATCGTTCATGGAGGGTGGCTGCGCCGGCACGCGTTCCTCATGTCCGGCACCGATTGGCTTCTGGCCATCACCGACGCATTCTTGCTTTTTGGCTACTGGTATCTCGGCGTGATGCGCCCCGTCGATCACGGGGTCCAATCGGAGCTGCGCATTCTGCGCAAGGTCAGCACGGACGTCCGCTTCGCCTTCCTGTGCGTGACCGCGCTGACCGCTGCGGCGCTCGGTATGGCGGTCTATTGGGCGCAGGCCGCGTATCACGACGATCTGCTCGGCTCGCATTTCGCGATCGCCGCGTGGATCGCCATCGGCGGCATGCTACTCGTGCCGAGCGGTGCCTTCTACTGGCGTATTTCCAAGGCCTCGTTTGTCCAACAGCGGACCAGCATTGCGGCGATCAAGAATGGCCTCGTCACAACGTGGGGCCGTTTTCGGCTCGAGTTTCTCGGCGCACTCCTCGGTCTCGCCGCAGCCGTAGTGCTGTTATGGATCGGCGTTTACCTCATCGCCGACGATCCGCTGCGCGCTCTACAGGCCGCGGGAGGCCAGCCGTTCCAGGACGTGCTGCCCCCGTCGACTACACCTGCTGCCGAAATCTTCGCATGCTTCGCCGTGCCATACATCCTGCTGACATTCTTCGTGCAGGCCACGATCTTCATCGGCGTGAGCGGCTGGCGTAACGACGACTACGATCGGGAATGGTGGGGGCGAGCAGGCGCGTGGCTGCTGATCGCTGCCTTCGGCTACGCCGCGATTTCCGCGATTGTGATCTTCGGTCCGGTCGCGCTCTTCCAGGCGCCGATCCTCCTCGGATCCGTCGGCGGCGCAACCGGACTGATCGCCGTTCTCGTCGGCCGGAGCGCGAAGACTCCGGCAAACATGAAGCAGGAACAGGGCGCCGGTCCAATGGCAGCAGCAAGCAACTTCGGGCTCGCGCTCGTTGTGCCGGTCTTTGCCATCGTCTGTCTGGCGTTCGTCTCCCTGGCCACGACGTGGGTGATCCAGCGCACCACAGGCCGTCAGAATCCTGATTCGTGGACCTTCCAGGCGCAGCTCTCGTCCGTGGCTACGGCAAGACCGCGACCAGTCTTCGTCGGCAAGGTGCCGTACTCGATCGTCGAGAAGACGGATTCCATGCCTCGCGTGTCCATTTCCGACCTCCGCGGCATGGCCCACCTTCAGATCGTTCGTGCGACCTCATGGCAGGAGCTTGGCGTTCTCGCCGTCGTCCTGATGTTCGGTTACTGGTTCTCGCGCTACATCTGCGTGAACCGCTTTTCCATGCACGCGCTTTATCGCAATCGCCTCGTCCGCGCGTATCTCGGCGCTTCACGGTTCGGGCGCGATCCCGATCCCTTCACCGGGTTCGATCCGTACGACGATTTCCCGATGTGGAAGCTGCGGCCTGAGATGCTCTGGGGGACGAGCATTCGCAACCTCGAGGCATTCATGGAGGAGTTGATCACGGCCACCGAGCAGCCCAAGCTCTCCGCGTTCCTGGTCAAGTCGTTCTGCGACGACTCGCGGGAGTTGCTCTACCGCGTCGTCGCGGCGAATCGCGTCGAAGCTCTTTGCCGCGCCATTGCCGGCGGAGCAACACCGACGGCGTTCGTCAACGACTTCGGTCTTCCACCGAAGTCGCAAGCCGGCAAGCTAGTCGCACGCTATGGAAAGAAGACTAATAAAGCGATTGCGAAGAAGCGTTCTCTCGAGGGCATTCTCTTTGCCGCGAGACGCGATCTGCTCGGGCGAGGTGACAAGGGCGCTGGCGCCGCAGCCCTCTTCCAGGATCTCAATACGATCATCGACGGTACGGAGGACCTCGGCGCGTACGTCGATCCTCCAAAGTTGACTGCTGCAAAGCATTGCCTGCCAATCCACAACCGTCGCGTGCTCGACAAAGCCTACAAAAAGTACATCGTGGCCATGCCGCCTGGGGAACGGAGCGTGCGCGAGGCGCCGATCTGCACGATCGTGCGCGATGGCAACGGCCAGCTCGAGACACGGCCGCCGCTGCACATCATCAACATGGCCCTCAACCTCGTCTCGGGCGACAAGCTGGCCTGGCAGCAGCGGAAGGCCGAGTCTTTCACCGTCTCGCCGCTTCATTCTGGAAGTGTCAATGTCGGGTATCGCCCGACATCGCAATACGGCGGAGTCATCGACGGCATTTCACTCGGCACCGCCGTGACAATCTCCGGCGCTGCCGCCAGCCCGAACATGGGCTATCACTCGTCGCCTGCGCTTTCGTTTCTGCTGACGTTGTTCAATGTCCGCCTCGGCGCGTGGCTCGGCAATCCTGGTCCGGTCGGCCAGAGTGGGACCGTCGGGGAAGAGGTGTACCGGCAAGGCAATCCTTTCACAACGCTTTCGCCGTTGATCGCCGAGGCCCTCGGGAAAACGAGCGACGCCTACGACTGGGTGTACCTGTCGGACGGCGGGCACTTCGAGAACCTTGGACTGTACGAGATGGTGCTCCGCCGCTGTCACTCGATTATCGTCAGCGACGCGGGCTGCGATCCGAAGTTTTCGTTCGAGGATCTTGGCAATGCCGTTCGCAAGATTCGGACGGACCTGGGTGTGCCGATCGAGCTGAAAGAGATCTTCATGTATCCGCGCGACGACGACAAGCTCGGAAAATACTGCGCTTACGGCGAGATTCAATACTCGGCAGTCGACGGCCCTGACGCCGTGCAGGGCCATCTGATCTACATCAAGCCCGGTTTCTACCGCGCCGATCCAACGTTACCGAAGGACGTCTTCAACTACGGACTCGAGTGCCGGGAGTTCCCACACGAATCGACGGCCGACCAGTGGTTCAGCGAAACGCAATTCGAGAGCTATCGCGCGCTCGGGAGGCATGTGGTCGACGAGATCAAGGGCACGTACCCGGCCGGCGGCCCGGGCGTGTCGAAGTTCGTGGAGGCAGCGAAGAAGACCGTCGTCGGATCGACAGACTTGGCGGGCGAGATCCGCCAGAAGCTGGCCGGTTGGCTGAGATAGCCAAGCCGGGACGCGATGATTAGACGATGAATGGGCGCTTCATCTGACAGGGACAGTCGACCGGCTCAAGGATGAGGATGCCGAGGTTTGACCAGCAGAGAAGCCCGTTGCGCTGTATTGGAAGCCACGCGTTGATTTGTGGAAACCCAAAATGCGCGGGCGCGCCTTCCGGACGCGCCCGCGCGGGGTTTACTGCACGTGACCGGTTACTCGGTCTTCGGATCGGTCGTCGATGACGATGGCGTCACCGGCGAGGACTCGGTGGCCG
>JADGNZ010000009.1 GCA_017883205.1 Thermoanaerobaculia bacterium
CGAGCGCGGAAAGGCGACGCTTCAAGCCGAATACGCCCTCCGCCCCGTCGCACACCGCCTCTCCGCCCTTCTCGACGGCTTCGCATTCACGCTCGACAGCAACCTCGCCGATGGCGGCACCGAAGCTCTCCACGGCTACGCATGGGTCAAGCATTTTGCGAAAAGCCGCGCGGGCGCCGGTATCCGCCCATTCCTGGCCATCATCCAGACCGCGGTCCGCAAGGTCATCAACCTCCGTAAAGCCCCCGCCAAGAAGCCCGCCCCGCCCACCATCCCACCCGGCGCCCAGGGATTCCTGGCCCCGAACCTCGCCAACCGCAACACCGCCCCCACCATCACCGACGACGACCTCCCCGAGGATTTCCGCAAGGCCCTCGACGCCGTCAGCGACGACGAGGAGTAACAACTTCTCGCTTAGCTCTCAATCGAGCGCCTTCTCCCCATCGCTTTTCAGATGGGGAGAAGGTGGCCGCCCGTCGCCGAACGTGGCTGCTACTGCGTCGCCAGCGCCGGCGCAATCGTCGTTGCCACGGCCAGAACCTCGAAGGGGCCAATCGCGGCGAACGCGGGGAGGGCGAGGAGTGCTGCGGCAAGGAAGAGGGATTTCACAGAGTAATTACGGCTCGCTACTGTTACGATACCATCCGCGCTTCGGCACTGAACATCATTAGTCGAGCGATACTCCAGAATGATCAAGAGCGTCAAACTCAAGTTCGGCCGGAGTCCGGCTAGCGCGCCTGAGCCGATCGAGACGACTCCAGTCACTGTCTTTGTGGGTCCGAACTACTCCGGCAAGAGTAAGGTTCTTCAAGAGATTCAGCGCTTTGCATCCTCGGGTACGCCTAGCACGACCGACGTCATTCTGGGCGAGATGGAGTTCGTTGGAATGGCAGCCGATGTTGCTGAGAGACGCGTCGAGGCGTTTACTCTAAAACCACACATTGGCGACACCTTGGCGCCCGGTGAAATCATCGTCGGTCGCCGAGGATCACGTTTCCAAATTCCCCGGCTACGGCTCGTACAAGCACTCATCAATCCGGCAAGCGAGTCTGGAGTCGTTTGTGAATGGTTTCTCGCATACAACACGATGATGCTCGACGGCAAGAGCCGCATCGGTTTAGTCCAACAGCAGGCGGCTGGTGACTTACAGTCGCCAGCGCACACCAGCTTCCAGGTACTCTTTCGGGACGACGCGAAAAGATATGAACTGCAACGGATTATCCACGAAGCGTTCGGGATCTATCTCGTCATTGATCCGACTAACCTTGGATACCTTCGGCTGCGAATGTCTGCGACTGCGGCTCGATCACCTATAGTTGAGCGCGGTATTCACGATGAATCAGTGCGGTTCCACGGCGCAGCGCTTCCAATAGAAATCGGCAGCGACGGGTTGAAGGCATTCACGGGGATGATGACTGAAATCATCGCGGGTGATCCCGCGATCCTGCTAGTTGACGAGCCGGAGGCATTCCTTCATCCAGCTCTAGCCTTTCTGCTTGGAAAGGAAGTAGCCCGCGCCACGGCTGGCTCCGAGAAACGTCTTTTCGTGTCTACTCACAGCGCGAATTTTCTCATGGGCTGCATTCAGTCGGGCGTACCAATCACCGTAATTCGCCTGACATACCGCGACGGCGTCGCTACGGGCCGAACTCTGCCAAACGCTGAGATCTTTCGCCTTATGCGTAATCCACTGCTTAGGTCAACGGGCGTACTGAGTGGTCTGTTCTACGAGAACGTAGTTGTCACCGAATCCGACGCGGATCGAGCGTTCTATCAAGAGATCAATGAGCGTTTGCTACGAGACCGTCCGACGAGCGGGATCCCGAACTGTCTCTTCTTGAACGCTCAGAACAAACAAACAGTACCGACGATCATGCGACCGCTTCGGCAACTTGGCATTCCGACAGCGGGCATTGTAGACGTGGACGTGTTGAAGGATGGTGGATCAACGTGGACGTCGTTCATGACGGGAGCGTACATTCCCGAAGTCGAGCAGCAGCCGACAGCAACCCTGAGAGGTTCCCTGAAAGCGAAGTTGGAGGCGACCTTCAGAGACATGAAACGGGATGGCGGCATCGCGCTACTCTCGGGAACAGATCGAGAAGCAGCCGAGAACCTACTACAGAAGCTTGCTGACTACGGCCTATTTGTCGTTCCGGGCGGCGAGCTTGAATCGTGGTTAAGAAATCTTGGAGCAACGAGCCATGGCCCGCAGTGGTTGATAAACGTTTTCGAGAAGTTAGGCGAGGACCCTGAGAGCCAGAGTTACGTTCACGCCGGTTCAGGCGACGTGTGGACCTTCATCGAGGGAGTGAAAACATGGTTCACAACCCCCGACAGACGCGGCATCCCAAGTTGAGCCACCCGCCAACGCTCGAAATGGTGCGTGAGCGTCGTCACATCGCTTCGTGACCTTCCTCCTCCGAGGCACGCCCCTCCCCCTGCTACCGTCCACCCTGTTTCAGGGACGGTGTCCTTCGACCGTCCTTCGGCACTTCGTGTTCTCCGGCGGCTCTGGATGACGGTGAAGATTTTCGGTGTTGGAGCGAATTGTGAAACTAGGAATTGAAGACTTCGAGTACTCGCATCTGTACGACAACCACCGTTTGCAGGATCTGGCGCTGGCGTTTGACCGGTTTCTGGAACGGAGCGACGCTGGCCTTTTGCAGCGCTTCGAGTCGTATCGCGTCGGCGTGCAGAGCGGGATCGCCGGCGGGGGGCTGACCAATCCGGAAGAGTCGGCACTGCTGGTCGCGGTCAGCCGGCCGCTGGGGACGTTTCTGGAGCAGCTCTTCCGGACGGATTCTGCTTCGGTCGTGGCACGCACGCAGCGGGATGCCGAGGTGGCGCGGTTCAAGAAAGAGTTCGTGGCCAAGCGGGTGGCCAAGGTTCAGGATGTCGCGGCCGTTGATTCGAAGCGTGCCATTGACATCCTCGTGCATGCGATCGCTGGCGGGCAAGAGCGCGATCTGGAGTTCGCGGTCGCCGTCACCGCCAACCGCCTCCTCGACTTCGAGCGCGAGTACCCGCGCGGCACGAAGACGCCTGCGCCGTCGCCGCAGACACGGGCCGCGCTCGGGCAGTTGCGCGACGAGCTGCGCGCATCGGGCGCGTTCGCGGAAGCAATCGTTTACAAGCAGTCGGTGGAGTCCCCCGAGGCGATTGCAAGGGAGGCCGCGGCAGTGCATGCCCTCGGCGATCTTCTCGTCGACTGGCTGGCCGCGGAGTGGAAGGCTGGACACTTCGACGAGTGGACATCGTTCCGCCTGCCCAAGCCGATGAACTTCGATCACCTCGTCGAGACAGAGCGTGTCGACGAAAACACGGTGGTTGGCCCGAGCGATGAGTACCGGCGCCGCGACGGATTCAAGCTCACCGATGCGCGCATGACGTCGCGCGAGATCACCGACGAGGCCAACTACTGCATCTACTGCCACGAGCGGAAGAAAGACTCCTGCAAGACGGGCCTCGTCGAAAAGGACGAACGCGTCAAGGTCAATCCCCTCGGCGTGCCGCTGGGGGGCTGCCCGCTCGACGAGCGCATCGGCGAGATGAACGCGCTGCGCAAAGACGGCGACTCCATCGCCGCGCTGGCCATCGTCATGATCGACAACCCGATGTGCCCGGGCACCGGCCACCGCATCTGCAACGACTGCATGAAGTCGTGCATCTTCCAGAAGCAGGATCCGGTGAACATCCCGCAGATCGAGACCGGCGCGCTGACGGACGTGCTCTGGCTGCCGTGGGGCTTCGAGATCTATTCGCTGCTGACGCGCTGGAACCCGCTGAACGTGCGCCGGCCGATGGCGCTCCCCTACAACGGCAAGAACGTTCTGATTGTCGGCCTCGGGCCGGCCGGCTACACGCTGGCGCACTACCTCGCCAACGAAGGCTTCGGCGTGGTGGGGATCGATGGGCTGAAGATCGAGCCAATCGATAAAAATTGGCTACGTCAGCCAATTCGCGACGCGCACACCACATTGTGGGAGGAGCTCGACGAGCGCATCCTGGCCGGCTTCGGCGGCGTGTCGGAGTACGGCATCACCGTCCGCTGGGACAAGAACTTCCTCAAAGTCATCCGCATCGCCCTGGAGCGCAAGAACAACATCCGGGTCTACGGCGGCGTACGCTTCGGCGGGACGCTGACGATCGAAGACGCCTTCGACAAGCTCGGCTTCGATCACATCGCCATCGCTACCGGCGCCGGCACGCCGACTCTGGTGCGCATGAAGAACAACCTCATTCGCGGTATCCGCAAAGCGAGCGATTTCCTGATGGCGTTGCAGCTCACCGGCGCCGGCAAGCAGGCGGCCATGGCCAACCTGCAGGTGCGGCTGCCGGCGCTCGTGATCGGCGGAGGCTTGACCGCGATCGACACGGCAACGGAGCTTTTCGCCTACTACCCGCTGCAGGTGGGGAAGATCCTCAGCCGCTACGAGACGCTCTCCTCCGAGATCGGCGAGACAACCGTCCGCAGCGGCTACGACAAAGAAGAACTGATCATCCTCGACGAGTTTCTCGATCACGGCCGCGCCATTCGCGCGGAGCGTGAGCGGGCTGCGTCGATTGGCGAGAAACCAAACTTCATCCCCCTCGTTCGCTCCTGGGGCGGCGTGACGATCGCCTATCGCAAATCGATCATCGACGCGCCCGCGTACCGCCTCAATCACGAAGAAGTGATCAAAGCACTCGAGGAAGGGATCGCCTACTCCGAAAGCCTCTCGCCGATCGAAGCGATCGCCGACGAGTTCGGCCACGTGAAGTCGCTCCTCTTCGAAAAACAGACCAACGAAGACGGCCGCTGGAAAGATACGGGTAACGTGATCGAGCTTGCCGCGCGCAGCGTGATGGTGGCCGCGGGAACGAGCCCGAACGTGATCTACGAGAAGGAACATCCGGGCACGTTCAAGCTCGACAAGTACGGACAGTTCTTCCAGAGCTTCGCGGTCTCGGCGGCCGATGCCGGCCCCGAGCTGATCGAAGTCGACGGCAACCGCGAGCTCGGATTCTTCACGTCGTATCAGCATCCGGCATCGCGCGAAAAAGTGATCTCGTTCTACGGCGACAACCACCCACGCTACGCCGGCAATGTCGTCAAAGCGATGGCCTCGGCGAAGGATGGCTATCAACACGTCGCCCGCCTCTTCACGCGAGAGTTGATGCAGCTCGATCGGTCATCCGAGGCGCAGGCTGGGCGCGATTCGCAGTGGAGCAAGCTGCTGCATACGCTCGACGACGGTTTGCTCGCAGTCGTGTCGCAGATCAATCGCCTGACACCGACGATCATCGAAGTGGTCATCCGCGCACCATTCGCGTCGCAGCATTTCGAGCCCGGCCAGTTCTTCCGCCTGCAGAACTTCGAAGCGAACGCGCCGTTGATCGACGGCACCCGCTTGACGATGGAAGGCATCGCGCTGACCGGCGCCTGGACCGATCCCGAGCGCGGCCTGCTCTCGCTGATCGTCCTCGAGCTCGGCGGCTCCTCGCGTCTCGTGGCCGAGCTGAAACCGGGCGAGCCAGTCGTGGTCATGGGCCCGACTGGTGCTCCCACCGAGATTCCGCACAACGAGACCGTCCTCCTCGCGGGCGGCGGGCTCGGCAACGCTGTCCTCTTCTCAATTGCCCGCGCGTTCAAACTGAACGGCTGCAAGGTCGTTTACTTCGCCGGCTACAAGAAGAAGGACGACGTCTTCAAACGCGATGAGATCGAAGCGGGCACCGATCAGGTGATCTGGTCCGTCGACGCCGGCGATCCGATCCAGCCACGCCGCCCGCAGGACCGCGGCTTCACCGGCAATATCGTGCAGTCGATGCTGACGTACGCGCAGACATCTCCGGAATTCGATCTCCGCAACGTGCAGCGCCTCATCGCCATCGGCTCCGACGGCATGATGCGTGCGGTGAAAGACGCACGGCACGGCGTGCTCGCGCCTTTCCTCAACGACCACCACGTCGGCATCGGCTCGATCAACTCGCCAATGCAATGCATGATGAAACAGGTCTGCGCGCAGTGCCTCCAACGCCACGTCGACCCAATCACCGGCAAGGAATCATTCATCTTCAGTTGCTTCAACCAGGACCAACCCCTCGACTCCGTCGATTTCACGAACCTGCGCGCGCGGCTGCGGCAGAACACGGTGGTGGAAAAGATGACGAATCTGTGGCTGACAAGGCTGCTGGCTAAACAACAGGCCAAGCCGGCCGAGGTATCATTAGAGATGTCGTGAAACAGCGGCCCGCAGTCGACGTGAACTCAGTCGGGGTGCCTCCTACCGAGGTCTCCTACGAGCTCACGCTGGAACAAGAAGACGCCCTCGAAGAATCGATTGCACAGATCGCGCGGGTGAATTCGTGACGGCTAAGACGCTGTTTGACGAGTTGCGCGAAATACGTGAGCGAGCGTCTCGTGGCCGTTCTCCATCGGAGGTCCCATGACCCAACATCCCGTTGGGACCGAAGAAGGGGTAGAACTGAGTCAGGACGAACTCGCTGAAGTCAATGCCGGCATTGAAGAAGCGGAGCGCGGCGAGGGAATGGATGGGTTCGAATTCCTCAAACAACTCCGTGAAGGAACGTGGCGCGATAGGTCTTCATAACGAGCGCACTTATTCGGAGAGCCACGCCTCGATGAAGTCGATGTATTCCGGAATCGGCATCATGTTCAGATCGCGGTCCGTAAAACCATCGGCGAGTCGCGCATCGTAGAACGCAAACGTGAAGGCAATAAACCGACGCCAGATTCGAGTCGCACTGTGTACACGCCGTAAACCGACCGTCTCTACAAACCAATCGCGAACCGCTCTGACGATTCCTTCTGGCTCGTTGCCGTGATGCTTGATATCAATGCCGGACACATCGGAGATCGCTTTGCGAAACTCGTGCTGATCCTTCTCGAGCACAGCGCTTCTCGGTCAGAGGCCCTGCGCCGAACAAACGGCAGCCGTACTCGATACCGAACTCGAACGGCATGTTCATCCGCGATATCTCGCCGATTTCGCCTGCACGTAAGCGGGAGAGATCGTGGACGCCGTATCGGCACTCGCGGATCAACGAGCAGATCTTGTCGATCCTGCTCTCCCCGGAATCGGAACGTTCGGACGCAATGCGCGGCGTAAACCGCAGATAGAGGATCGTGAAAAGCAAAGGACGCAAAAGGGGCAGATAGTCGCCATCGAAGGGGCAGTTGACGAATACGCTCCGCTCGAAGGCGTGCGGTTGTTGCTCCACTTAAGGTTTCCGAGCGCGCGGAGGATGAGGACCGTTCCCGTAGGAATTCATCTCAGCAACGGTGCCGTCTCTCCGATGGATCACGAGAACCGTGCGCTCTTTGATACTTCGCGCGCGAGCCCACGATTCGGCTTCTTCTTTGGTGGGGAAACGCTTCAAGGCGCGGTTTGCGCCACCCTTCGCGACGCTCCACCCTCCGCCCATCGTGGGAAAGACCTGGAAGAACTTACCGAGCTTGTTCATCGCTGGGAATGATAACACTTCGGCTGCCCACGGCGCGGTCACGGGAACAAGGACTACCCCAACTTCTCCATCAACGCCCTCGCCCGCCGCACATCCCACGATTCGAAACCTTCGCTAAGACGCGCAATGACTGCGCCGAGCCGATCACGGGCGGCGGCGGCGTCCGTCTTATTGATGAATTCGCAGTAACTGACTTCGGTCCGCAGCTCGAACGCAAGCGCCGACTGCTCGCGGGCGATTGCGAGCGATTGCTGAAACCACTTGTGGGCTTGCTCCTCCGACTGACCGCGAGCCACAGCCAGCTCTCCCAGCAACCGATAAGGCTCCGACCGGTAATAGCCCTCGGTGCACTCGGCGTTGTCGCGCAGGCCGGTGCGCAGCCACTCGCCCGCCTCGTCGAATTTGCCGATCGACATGTATCCCTCGGCGATGAGCGACGGCCACTGGCTCGAATGCAGCCGGCCGCCTGTGGCACGCCATCCTTCGCGTCCGGCCTTCATCATGGCAATCCCCTGCTCCACCTCGCCCATCGTCGTCAGCGCCCATCCCCGCATCGGCGTGGCGATGCCGATCCATGACGGGAAGCGGTGCTCGTTCGCGATGGCCAGCAGTTTCTCGCTCAACTGCATCACCCGCTCCGGCCGGCGCATCTGAAGATTGGCAAACAAGAGGCCGGCCAGGAGATAGCAGCGGCTGTGTACGTGCGTGAAGATCTCGTAATCGATCAATGCCTGCTCGTTGATGTGCTGCGCCTGGTCCTCCAGCCCCATCACCGCCAGCGACATTGCCGTGAACGTGTACAAAAGGGCGCCGGGATCCTCCGCGAACAACGCCACATGTTCGACGTGATGCGTGGCAGCATCGTAGGAGAGCAGCCCTTCGCTGCCGTTGCTCACCGAATCGACGTGGTGTCCGCGCCAGAAGTCGACGCAGCACTTCGACGCCAGCGCCTCCAGTTCGAGAGGCAGACTCTGCTCGGCTCTCGCCTTCTGCAACAGGTCATCGGCCAGCGCGCCGGCTTCGACGAGCCGCGCGGAAGAGTGGTTGTAGACGATCAGCCCCTTAATGACCTGCGTTCGTTCGGGAACGTCGCCGAGCACATCGCACAACGCAAGCGCCCGCGTGAAGCACGCCGCGGCTTCGTCGGAGGCCCAGCCGCGTGTGGAGACGAGCGCGCTTCCCTGCACGCATCGCACGGCCAGTTCGAGCCGGCCGCGCTCCTCGGATTGAGGGCGGCGCTCGATCATGGTCAGCGCATTCGCGACATGGCCAAGCGTTTCGAGATTCGCGGACGAGGCAAGCGCTTTGCGGGCTGCCGCGAGGTAGTAGTGCGCCGCTTTCTCACCCATCTCCGCTTCCGCGAAGTGGCGCGCCACGAGCTCCGGCTCCTCTCGCATGACGTCCGGAAACTTCTCCTCGAGCACTTCGGCGACGAGCTTGTGATACTGCTTGCGCTGCCGCTTGAGCAGCGATTCATGCAGCGCTTCCTGCACGAGCGCGTGCTTGAAAATGTACTTGGCCCGGCTGAGCAGTCCGCGCCGGTAGAGCAGCCCGGCGGCAACGAGCCGGTCCAGCTCGCGCTTGAGGCTCTCGTCGTCGAGCGCAGCCACCGCACGCAACATCTCGTAGACGAACTCGCGGCCGATCGCTGCGCCGATCTGCGCGACCGGCTTCGCCGTTGCCAGCTTCGCCAGGCGCGCCATGATCGTCTCGTATAGCGTGGCCGGAATCGAGAGCGACTGAAACGGTCCTACGAGCTCGTACCTGTCGTCGCGCTCGCGTAGGAGATCGGACTCGACCACCATCCTCGTCAGATCCTCGACGAACAGCGGGAAGCCCTCGGTCTTTGCATAGATCTCGTCGGCGACCGCGGCCGGCAGCGGCTTTCCGTTCGTCAGGTGCAAAACCATCTGCTCGACGCTTTGACGATCGAGCGTCGAGATCGCTACCTGGCTTACCCATTCGTTGCCCATCCACGCGGACGGCGGCGCGAACTCCGGCCGGTACGTCAGGAGCACCAGCAACGGCAGCGAGGGCGCCTGCCCGATGATCAGCTCGATCAGGTCGGATGTCGTCGGATCGATCCAGTGCAGATCTTCGATGACGAGAACGGTCGGGCTCATCCCCGCCTTCAGCTCGACGTACGCGGCCAGCCCTTCGAGCATCAACGCCTTTTGTTCTTGTGGTGACGTGCCGGCGGACGCGGTTGATTGGAGGGAGAGCACCGGGGCGATGCGTGGCACGAGGCTCATACCGTCGCTGCCGTATTCCAAAAGAGCCTTCGTCAGCAGAGCGAGCTTCTCGTCGTCCGAGGTCGTGTGGGTGATACCGAGTGCGTCCTTCATCGCATCGATGACCGGATGGAGCGCGGAGTCGCGGTAGTAGGGCGAGCATCGCCACTCCAGCCAGACATGCGGCTCGCCGGCGACGTGCGTACGAATCTGTTTGAGCAGCCGCGATTTTCCGACCCCTGCTTCCGCGTTGAGCATCACGACGCTTCCCTTGCCGCGGCAGGCCTGTGCCCATTTGCCGAGGAGAAGGTTCATTTCTTTCTCGCGGCCGACGATCGGTGTGAGCGTGCGGCTCGACATCGCTTCGAAGCGCGTCTCGAAGCCTTTGTCGGCGACGACGCGGCTGTATTCGATCGGATCCGCCGAGCCCGGAATCCGAAGCGATCCAGCGCGCGCGAGCTCGAAGAACGGCTCGACGAGACGCAGCGTGGAGGAGGAGATCATCACCGAGCCGGGTGGCGCCTCCTGTTGCAAATACATCGCCGCCATCGATGCGTCGGCGCGCCCGAGGTCATCGTCCGCGTGGTCGGCGGCCATCACGACTGTTCCGGTATGCACTGCGGCGCGCGTGGCCAGCGCAACGCCCATCTCGGCTTCGAAGCGGGGGCTGAGCGCGGCGACGCGGGCGACGAGCTCGAGCCCGGCACGCACCGCGCGGCGGCTGTCGTCTTCCGCGGTATCGGGATAGCCGAAGCAGACGAGCGATCCACCTGTGCCTGAACGGACGATGTATCCCCCATGCTTCGCGAAGATCTCGCGACTGGCTTTGTCGAACTCGGGCGTCAGCTCGTGCAGCACCTCGCCGGCGTCGCCGGGATCGAGAGCCGATCCGTCGGGCTCGCGCGGCAGCAGGTCGCAGCGCAGAAAGGTCACTTGCCGCTTTTCCGCGTACGCCGCCTCGCCGCGTGCGGCCGGAGCGGCCGCCGCGGCGGCACGCGCCTGACGGACACTTTCGATGGCCTGACGAAGCTCCTTCCGAATGCGAAGGAAAAGCCGCTTCTGCTTCCCAGGATCGGTGTAGTGCTCCTCGATCGTTTCGCTGCCTCCGGGAAGGAACTGCCGCGTGGCGATCCACGAGTGGCGTTCCCATTCGCACGGCGACAGCACGATCGGAAAGATCACGAGCCCGCGCTGGCGGCAGGCAGTCAGGAAGTTCTCAATCTCGATCTGCGTGCAGAAAGGAGAATCGAGGAAAGCCTGACTGACGAGAACGAGGGCGATGTCGCTCGACTCCAGTTGCTTGCGGATCTCATCGTTCCAGAGCGAGCTTGCCGCGATCCGCTCGTCGGTCCAGAAATCGACATTCGCTTCCGCGGAGAGGCCTTTCAGAAACCCGAGAAGCGAGTCATCAGCGAGATATTGCGGGTCGCGATGACTGTAACTGACGAAGATCCTGACTTTATCCGCCGGAGGTCCGGACGCCGAGATTGAGGACGTGGCTGTGTCCATGGATTCTGCCACCAGAAATATGAGGGTGGAGTGACAGAATAGCTGGATTTCGGAGTGCGGTCACCCAAAGTTTTGCAGGCGAGACTTGCGACGTCAGGCCGGCGGAACCGAGGAGATCGCGAGCTTGAAACCGTCGGGGTCCTGCACGCGGAACACGCGCGCGCCCCACGGCATGTCGGCTGGCTCCGATAAAACTGAAAGTCTCACATCTTCGCGCGCAAGAGCGACAGCAGCGAGGCGTGCGAATGGTAGGCAATGTCGTGAATGCGCCACCCGTCTTTGGTCTTCGTCATGTGATACGAAAGCTCCATGACCTCGCCGCTTCCAGGGTAACGAAACGTCACGCGCACGACGCTCGGATCCTTGGTCGCGGATACCTTCAGCCCGCTCGCGCCCGGATCCTCCGAATCCCAGATCGGCGAGAAGTCGAGCCGACAGATCTCATGAGTCCGCTCGGCACAGGCGCGATCTTCGAGGATGAGGTTCGTGAGGCCGTCATCGAAATAGCGGCGAAGAACCGCTCGCGGCTGGTCGATCAGTCCCGGCTTCTCCGCATGATCGGGCACCGTTTCCCACGCGAAGTCTTTGTACAGTTGCGACACAACGGCGTCCGCGCCGGCTGGAGGCGGCGCGGCGGAGAGAGTGGCGATCGAAATCGTGAGAACCGCGAACAGGAACACCTTATATGAGCGCATCTGATTCTTCCCAACGCCCGAAGGACTCAGGCGTATCGGTAGTCTGACTGATATACGGCCGCCGCGAACGCCGCGGACTTGCCACATGGTAATGCACAGTCGCAGCGACCTTCCGCCCACTCCTGTGAAACAATTCGCCCATGCTCCTCCCTCCTGATCAGGTGATCGAGATCGCCATCCGCCTTCTGGCGGCGGTGCTGATCGGCGGATGTATCGGGCTCGATCGGGAGATCCGGCGGAAGCCGGCGGGGATGCGGACGCATGCGCTCGTCTCGCTCGGCGCGGCGCTGGTCATGCTGATCGTGGTGCGTACCGGACCGGGCATCATCGAGCATGTTGATGCCGTCAGCCGGGTCATTCAGGGGATCATCGCCGGTGTCGGATTCCTCGGCGGCGGAGCGATCCTCAAGAGCAGCGAGCACGACATCGTCCACGGGCTTACCACCGCGGCTTCGATCTGGCTCGTGGCGTCGCTGGGGATCGCGTGCGGCGTAGGGCAGTGGGTGGCCGCGCTCATCGCGCTGGCGCTAGCACTTCTCGTCCTCATCGTCGGCGAGCCGATCGAAAGGCTCGTGCATCGGATCGCGAATCGAGAAAGCGGCAATGTAACGGGCGACGAGCGGCGCGAGTAGGCGTCGCTCGATCCCGCATATCACGAAGGCAAAGAGCGAACACGAATTCGGGTCTCGTCAACGATCCAGAGCTCGTGACTCAACTCGTTTTGACGAAGAGCCGCGATCAAGCGGGTGGAAACCGAAAGCACGTGCGCTTTGTCCTGGCTCTTGAGCCGGAAAACGATGAAGCCCGGGTGTAACTCCGGCGGGTACGCTTTGATGTTCGAGAAGCCTCGATCGAACGTCACAAGAATCCGATTCTCGGCATCGCAGATTTCGCTCACTCGAGGATCGACGGAGCCGCCCAGTTCTTGCTCCACGACAGTCGCCGCATCCCAACCGGCATATCGAAGAAGTTCAGCCAACTCCTCCGGAAGATTCTCGTCGACCTTGAACCGCATGGTCACGAGCTACGCCGGCAGGGCCAGAACTTCTTCGCGAACAACGTCGGCGGCGTAGGCGATGCACGCCTGAACGGCATCATGAGAGAGGCGCGGATAGCTGTGGAGAATCTCAGCCTCGGAGATTCCGGCCGCGAGATTGTCAAGGACGACGGAGACAAGAATCCGTGTCCCTGCCACGCAGGCCTGACCATGACAAATGTTCGGGTCAACGCTGATGTGCTGATGCCAGTCCATGGGCAACCTCCTGTCAATTTTACGCGCAGTTCTGTCTTTGCGATCTCGAGGGAACCGTTTCACGCGGAGGCGCGGAGGACGCGGAGGTAAGAGTTACTACCTTCGATGCCGCCCCTCTTCCACCATCAGACACCGGTCTTGCACCACCTTGATCCCTGCCTCGGCCAGCTTCTGCGCGGCTTCGTCGTTGCGGATGCCGAGCTGGAACCAGACGCTCTTCGGCTTTGCCGCGAGGATGTCGTCGACATGCGCCGGAATGTCGGATGGCTTGCGGAAAACGTTGACCATGTCGATCGGACGGCCGATCGCGGCGAGCGTTCGAACGACTGGCACGCCGAGGATCTCGGTGACTTCGGGGTAGTAAACGGGAACGGGGATGATCTCGTAGCCGGCCTGTGCCATGTGGGCGGGGACGTAATAGCCTGCCTGCGCTGCGTGCGACTCCGGTTTGATGCCCAGCACGGCGATCGTTTTCGTGTCGCGCAGCAGCGCGTCGATGCCTTCGTTGTCGTTAATCAGGTTCGTTTTCCACTCTGTCATGGTGGCGGAGGGTAGCAAATAGCGGACAACCGCGGCGCGATGATACGATCGAGTTACACGGAATAACCCCTGGCGGCATCTCCTTTTTACGCGACAAGTCCAAATAACAAGCGAGGTCTATCGTCGTATGAAACGTGCAGCTCTGACCGTGCTTCTGTTGGTTGTTCCGTTCACCGCGTTCGCCTCCTCGGCGCCGACGCAGGCCGTCATCGTGATGATGAAGCAAACAGGCCGGCTCACCGTCAAATCGCTCGCCGTGAATCTCGATCCAGCCGTTTCGGACGACGAGCGCGACGTTCGCGACCTGCCCGGCATTCACGGATTCGCGGCCAACCTCACCGCCGGCGAGATCGCATCGCTCAAGGCTTCGGGCAAGGTCATCTCGATCGATCCGGACCTGGAGCGCCACGCCTTCGCCGACTCCGTCAGCGTGGGCCAGCAGACCACACCATACGGAGTGACGAACATCGATGCGCCGCCGGTGTGGCCAGTCACGCGCGGCAGGTCGCTGTCGAACGGTCCGGCCATTCACGTGGCCATCATCGACACCGGCATCGACTACAACTATTCCGAGCTCGCGGCGGCCTTCAAGGCCGGCTTCAACTACATCAACCGCACCGCCGATCCTCTCGACGATAACGGACATGGTACCCACGTCGCCGGGACCATCGCTGCGGCGAATGACGGCGCAGGAGTCGTAGGCATCGCGTCGGATGTCGACATCTATTCGCTGAAAGTGCTCGACACCTGCGGCAGCGGCCGGGTGAGCGACATCATCCAGGCGCTCCAGTGGGTTGAGGATAAGAAAAAAGAGATCGGCGGAAACTGGATCATCAACCTCTCGCTCGGATCCGACACTGCGTCCACGCCGGAACAGACTGCGTTCGACGCCGCCAGCAATGCAGGCATCCTCATCTTTGCCGCGGCCGGAAACAGTTACGATGGGACCGACGGACTGTCGTATCCGGCCGGATATCCATCGGTCGTTTCGGTAGGCGCGGTCGACTCCAACAATGTCATCGCCTCCTTCTCGCAGCGGGGTGCCGATCTCAAGCTCGTCGCGCCGGGGGTGAACGTGATTTCCACGTTCCTCAACGGCCGCGTGGCCACGGACGACGGCCGGAAGATTCCGGCGAATTTTGCCGACGGCACGCTGAGCAGCGGCGACGCCGCATGCCTGTCCAAAGGCCCGGTCACCGCCAAGTTTGTATCCGGCGGCACCGGCAACGTGACGGAAATCCCGGCAAGCGTCAGCGGAAAGCTTGCGCTGATCGAACGCGGTGGTACCGATCCGGCCGGCACAAGTCTCACGTTCCTGGCGAAAACACGCAACGCTCTGGCCAAGGGCGCAATCGGCGTCGTGGTCTACAGCAATGCAAACCCCGTCGTCACACCCGGCTTCAACGACTTGACACAGGCGGACGTGAACACCCTCCCACCGATGGCGCTGATCGAGCGCGCGGACGGTCTGGCTCTGCTGGCCACACCGAATGTGACGTTAACCATGAGCTTCGACAGTCACGGCCTCACTGAGCTCTTTGCGCTCCTGAACGGCACATCGATGGCGTCCCCGCATGCTGTAGGAGCGGCGGCTCTGGTGTGGGCGGTCTCACCAAACTCCACAGCGACGAACGTCGCCACGGCGCTCGAACAAACCGCGAAGGATCTCGGCACCGCTGGACAAGACACAACCTATGGCTATGGTCTCGTAGACGCCCTCGCCGCAGCAAAGCAGCTCAACCCGGCGGCCTTCGCGCCCGGGCCCGTGAAGGGTCGCCTGCCGGGCCGGCGACGATGAGTCCGAGGTTCCGAATCAAGAATTCAACGCGGCGCCCTTCGGACGCGCCGCGTTCTGTTTTGTGAACCTTGGGGGCCGACCGAACAATCGGGTTTTCAGTCGAACGTCACCGTCCCGACTCCGGCCCCTGAACTTTCACTTTGCTAGAATTCGTTCACGCCCTTCGATCCAGACAACCACACACACAGGAGCTTATCCATGAAACGAATCCTTGTCGCTGCACTCATCCTCACCTTCGTTACCGGCGGCGCTTTCTCCGCACCAAAGTCGAAGAAGGCGACGGCGTTGAAACAACCTTCCGCGAAACAAGCAGTCGTCAGCTCCGTGCCCCTGAGCTCGCTCTTTCCGGCTTCCACCGAAGAGAGTGTTCCGGACGCCAAGGGAATGGTCTCGATGGCTGCGCCGAATCATGAGGTCGTCATCGTCCGCATCAACGCAGACGGCACCCGATCGCACGCGTGCGTCGACAACGAGACCGCCGCCCGCGCTTTCATGGCAAATCAGAAGAACGCTGCGGCAACGGCAGCCAAACAGGCGCAGTGATGATCATGAGAAAACTGACCGTATTCTTTGCCGCTTCACTCCTTCTTGCGGCGACGCAGACCTTCGCCGGCGCTCACATCATCATCCGCAACACGAACGCCGCGGGCGTCGGATTCAACGACACCACTCCGGTTGCTCCGCTGCCCGGCAATTCCGGAACGACGATCGGCCAGCAGCGCCTGATCGTTTTTCAGCGCGCCGCCGCCATCTGGGGCTCGCTGCTCGAATCCAAGGTGGACATCCTGGTCGACGCCAGCTTCGCCAACCTCACGTGCGACTCGAGCTCCGCAGTCCTTGGTCAGGCCAGCGCCTCGACGATCTTTCGCAACTTCGATGGCGCGCCGCAACAGAACGTCTGGTATCCGGCTGCCTTGGCCGACGCGATCTCAGGCAAAGATCTCGTCAACCCCACGAAGCCAATTACCGACCCGACGAGCAAGGCCCACATCACGGCGCAATTTAGCAGTTCGGTCGACTTGCCCACTTGCCTCAGCGGCAGCCTGGCCTGGTATTACGGCCTCGACGGCAATCACGGCGCAAAAGAAGACTTTCTCGTCGTGCTCCTGCACGAGCTCGGGCACGGTCTCGGCTTCATCGGCGTCACCAACGGCACTACGGGCGCCATGAGCAGCAACTTTCCCAGCGTCTTCGAACAGCACATGTTCGATTCGACGGCTGGACTTCATTGGAATCAGATGACCAACGCGCAGCGCGTAACCTCATCGACCAACGATCAGAAGGTCGTGTGGGATGGCACCTCGACGACCGCGGCTGCACTCAAATTCCTGGGCGGCACCCCGACGCTCCGTATCAGCGCACCGGCGTCCCTGGCCAAAACGTATCAGATCAACACCGCGGGGTTCGGTCCGAAGGTAACTGTTGCCGGTGTCAATGGAACAGTCGCCGCGACGCAGCCAATCGACGGCTGCGCGGCAATCACGAGCGGGGGCTTGATCAGCGGACGCAT
Source organism: Thermoanaerobaculia bacterium (assembly GCA_017883205.1). Classification (GTDB taxonomy): domain Bacteria; phylum Acidobacteriota; class Thermoanaerobaculia; order Gp7-AA8; family Gp7-AA8; genus JADGNZ01. Next base: position 17,006 of record JADGNZ010000009.1, read on the forward strand.
CGCCTTGATCGACCGCGGCACCTGCAATTTCACCGTGAAAGTGAAGAACGCGCAGCTCGCCGGCGCCACCGCCGTGATCATCGCCGACAACGTACCCGCCAGCATCCCGCCGCTGGGCGGCACGGACGACACGATCTCGATTCCGACCATCGGTGTCAGTCAGACGGACGGTGCCGCGATTCGCGCGGCGCTGGGCTCTAACGTAACGGCACTCATCTTCGCCGACTCCTCACTTCTCGCAGGCGCCGACACTTCCGGTCATCCGAAGCTCTACGTTCCAACGACATTCGCCGACGGATCGTCGATGTACCACTTCGACGTTTCGGCCTCGCCAAACCTGCTGATGGAGCCGAATATCAGCTCCGACCTTCCGTCCAACTCGGTCGATCTCACACTTAACGAGATGCTCGACATCGGCTGGACGCTGGCAACACAGACACCGAACGGGCGAATCGCAGGACGGAGAGGACACTAGACAGCGCTGGTGAGGTCGCTGGGTCTCGCGGTCTCGGGTGGGGGTGTGCCCTTGAGACCGCGAGACCACCGCAACCGCGAATCCGCTTTGTTCGGAGCTAGAATACGCGCCCTGCCGCGTGGAGACTCCTCCGCGCGCAATCACCTTCTAACGGAGAACGAAGCTCATGCGTATCGGTGTACCGACTGAGATCAAGAACAACGAATATCGCGTAGGGATGACGCCCTCGGGGGCGCAGGACCTGACCTCGGACGGTCACAAGGTATACGTGCAGTCAGGCGCCGGCGCCGGGAGCGGTTTTGCCGACGACGAATATGCCGCCGCGGGCGCCACCATCCTCGGCACGGCCGACGCCGTTTACGAGCAGGCCGAGATGATCGTGAAGGTGAAGGAACCGATCGAGGCCGACCTTGCCCGGCTCAAAGACGGACAACTGCTCTTCACCTACCTTCATCTCGCACCGGTCCCCGATCTCACGGCCGCATTGTTGAAGAAGAAGATCACCGGCATCGCCTACGAGACGATCACCGACGATCGCAAGCGCACGCTGCCGCTGCTGACACCGATGTCCGAGGTGGCGGGGCGCATGTCGGTGCACGTGGGAGCCTACTACCTGCACAAGCCCAACAACGGACGCGGCGTCCTGCTCGGCGGTGTGCCGGGAACGCTGCCCAGCGACGTCGTCATCATCGGCGGAGGCGTCGTCGGAACCAACGCCGCGAAGATGGCCGTCGGACTCGGCGCACGCGTCACGATTCTCGACACGAACCTCGATCGCCTTCGCCAGCTCGACGACATCTTCCGCGGTACCGTGCAGACCCTCGCGTCGAACAAGGCGCATCTCACCGATGCCTGCCGCCACGCCGATCTCCTCATCGGCGGCGTTCTCATTCCCGGCGCCTCCGCACCGAAGCTCGTGACGCGGGCCATGGTCAGCGAGATGAAGAAAGGCTCCGTCATCGTCGATGTGGCCATCGACCAGGGAGGCTGCGTCGAAACGGCGCACGCCACGACGCACTCCGATCCCGTCTACGAAGTCGACGGAGTCATCCATTATTGTGTCGCAAATATGCCGGGCGCCGTGCCGCGCACGTCGACGATCGCATTGACCAACGCCACGCTGCCGTACACACGCAAGATTGCGTCGCTCGGTTTCAAGAAAGCGATCGCCGATGCCGGACTCGCAGAAGGCGTCAATGTTTATGACGGAAAAATCACTTATGAAGCGGTCGCGAATTCACAGGGCCGCGAGTACGTATCACTCGGCAAATTGCTGTAATCTAAGGACGTGATGCGACGAATTGTTCTTCTTCCTGCCATCTTTCTCATTCTCACTTTCGTACCCGCTCTCCAGGCCGCTAATCCCAGCTGGATCATCGCGGCAGGAACCGGCAATATCGCCGACCTGTCAGTCGTGAAGAACGGTCCGTTCAACTCTGCAGCTGACACCGACGTCTCGTTTGACGTGACGATCGTCAACAACGGACCTGATGACGCGCTGACCGTTTCGCTCAACGACCCGCTCCCGGCGTCGATGACGTTCGTCTCGCGTAATCAGAATACCGGCCTGGCGTTCTCCTGCACGGATCCCGGCGCCGGCAACACGGGGACGATCAACTGCACGATCGCCACACTGCCGGCCGGGTCCAGCGCCGACTTCACGTTCGTGGCCCACATCCCGCCGGCCACGCCCGCGGGAACCACGTTCACGAACATCGCGACGGCGTCCGCCAGCGGAAGCACCGACCCCAACTCGGAGAACGACTCGGGCGTGACGTCCGTGACGGTTCCGGTTCTCCAGGCCGATATCGGCGTTCAAAAGGTCGGCCCGAACAGCGCGGCGCCCAACACTGACGTTGCCTATGCGATCACGGTGAACAATTCCGGCCCCGACCCGGCCGTCAGCTTCTCACTCACCGACACCCTGCCTGGAACGATGACGTTTGTCTCGATCGCGCAGAACAGCGGACCGGCTTTCGATTGCAGCAGCCACCCCTCGGTCGGATCCGGAGGGACCGTTACCTGCACGATCGCCAGCCTGGCTGCCGGAGCGACCGCGACCTTTACGCTCACCGGCCACATTCCGCCCGGAACCGCCAGCGGCACGTCATTCTCGAACACCGCCAGCGTTTCGTCGTCAACCACCGACCCCAATCCCGACAACAACAGCAGTCTGTTCGCCTTTATCGTAGCATCGAGCGATCTCGCCATCACGAAGACCGGACCTCCGACCGCTACCTCGGGAGGCACGATCTCCTGGACCATTACCGCCTCGAACAACGGCCCCGATGCGTCATCGCCCGCCGCGTTCGACGATCCTCTGCCGGCCGGTACGACCTTCGCCTCGATCGTGCAGAACAGCGGCCCCACGTTTGTCTGCGCGAGCCCAGGCGCAGGCAACAACGGCGACGTGAACTGCTCAATCGGAAATTTCGCCTCCGGTGCAAGCGCCCAGTTCACGCTCACGGCAAACATTAATCCGAGCTTCACCGGAACCCTGAGCAACACCGCCACAATCTTCGGCCCGAATGCCGATACGAACCCCGGCAACGATAGCGCCACCGCAATCACGACGGTCACCGCCAGTGCCGACCTGTCGGTCAACAAGACCGGACCAGCATCCGCGAATGCCGGAACGGACATCACCTACACGATCACACTGACGAACAACGGCCCGTCGAACGCAGCAAGCGTCGCATTCACCGATGTCGTGCCTGCGAATACGACGTTCGTCTCCGAGTCGCAGACTACCGGCCCGACTTTCTCCTGTACGAAGCCTTCCGTGGGCGGCACCGGCACCGTCAACTGTTCGCTCGCCTCGTTTGCCCCCGGCTCGGCAACGTTCTCGATCACCGTCCACATCAGCCCGGGCGCCGCCGGCGCGGTGATCTCCAATACGGCTAACGCCTCAACGACGACCACCGATCCGAATCCGGGCAACAACACGTTCACGGCGTTAACGAACGCTACCGCCAGCGCGGACGTCTCGATCGTCAAGACCGCGCCCGCGGCTGCGGCCACCGGATCGAACCTCACCTACAGCATCAATGTCACAAACAACGGCCCGTCCGATGCGGCGAGCGTCACGATGGCTGACACACTGCCACCGAACACGACGTTCGTCTCCGAGTCGCAGTTGACCGGGCCGGCCTTCATCTGCACGAACCCCTCGGTGGGCGGGACCGGTGCCGTCTCCTGCTCCATCGCGACGCTCACGGCCGGCACCTCCGCCACGTTCTCCATCGTCGTGCAGGTCGCCGTGGCAGCACCGCTCGGACCGAGCAGCAACACAGCGACGGTGACCGCATCATCCGCTGATCCAAATCCGGCCAACAACAGTTCCACGGCGGTCACCTCGATCGTGCTGGCAACAGCCGATCTGTCGATCACCAAGACTCCCGCTCCCGGCCCTTACGGCACAGGCCTACCGCTGACGTACACGCTCGTCGTTACAAACGGCGGTCCCAACACTGCTACCGCCGTCACCGTCACCGACGTCCTTCCGCCGGGTACGACGTTCCAGTCGGCCACGCCGGGCGGCGCCTGCAGCGGTACGACGACCATCACCTGCAACGCCGGTACGCTCACCAACGGCGCCTCTGCTACCTTCACATTGACGGTGACACTGCCTTCGTCGCCGGGCCCGGTTACGAACACGGCTTCCGTGACTGCTGCGGCCACGACTGCTGATCCGAATCCGGCGAACAACAGCGCTTCTTCGACCATCACGGTGATCCCGGCGGGCAACATTCCGGCGATCTCGCCACTCGCGCTTCTCATGCTCTGCATGGCCCTGGCCGCGGCAGGCGCGATCACGCTACGACACTAACGTTTAACACTCGCTCAAAACACGGCGCCATCCGCAAGGGTGGCGCCGTTCTGAGTCAATGGACAATGGACAATGGACAATTGACAACGGAACGGAGATCAGACTCTGATCTCTGATACCCAGCATAGTGGATGCGAACCGCAGCATCGTGGGTGCAAAACCCAGCATCGTGGGTGCAAAACCCAGCATCGTGGGTGCAAAACCTAGCATCGTGGCTGCAAGACCTAGCGTCGTGGGTGCGAAACCTAGCACCGGAGCTACAAAACCTAGCATCGGCGGTACAAAACCTAGCACCGGCGCTACAGAACCTAGCACCGGCGCTGCGAAACCTAGCACCGGCGCTACAAAACCTAGCACCGGCGCTGCGAAACCTAGCACCGGCGCTACAAAACCCAGCACCGGCGCTGCAAAACCTAGCATCGGCGCTACAAAACCTTGCATCGGTGCTACAAAACCTAGCACCGGGACTGCGAAACCTAGCACCGGGGGTGTGAAACCCATCATCGGGGCTGCGAAGCGCACCATCGATGGATCGAAATACAACGTCGATGGTTCAGAATGCACCATCGATGGATCAAAACGCATCGTCGATGATTCCAAACGCACAGTCGATGGGTCGAAACCACTCATCAATGATTCAAACCAATCTCTGATCTCCGTTTCTGATCTCTGATCTCTGCTCCTGATCTCTGATTCACTCCCTTCAACGCTACAGCTTTGTAACCGTAGCAACTCCTGCATCTGTTGGAATCCACTTCGGTAATGCTCAAACAAACACTCGTCCTGATTACGGTCCTCTTTCTCGCCGCGTGCGCGAACGTGCGTGACATCGAGACCGTCACCAATCCTTCTCTTCACGGCGTCGGTACTCCCGCCGCTCCCTCCGCGCAATGGACGCCTCCGGCGAAGGCGATTCCTCCGGCCGTGCCGCCGCCGAACGATCTCGCCCTTCCGCCTCCCGGCGCTCCGCTGGAGTTGGCGGAAATCGTCAGTCTGGCGCTGTCCAACAATCCGTTGACGAGAACGACCTGGCTCAACGCGCGCGTCTCCGAGGCGCACTTCGGCAGCGCGCGCGCGGCGTATCTGCCAACCGTCGACCTCGACGCCTCGCTGGCGCGCGCACGCACCACCGCCGGCGCCGCCACCGCCACTACACTCGTCGCGCCGAGTCTGTCGCTCGACTATCTCCTCTTCGATTTCGGAGGCCGCAATGCGGCGACCGAGGCGGCGCGGCAGACGCTCATCGCTGCGGACTACACGCACAACCAGGCCATTCAGGACGTCATCCTGCGCGTCGAGCAGGCCTACTACGACTATCTCGATGCCAAGGCGCTGCTTACTGCGCAGGCCTCGACGATCAAGGAACGGCAGACCAGCCTCGATTCGGCGGAGGCGAGGCATCGAGCCGGCGTCGCCACAATCGCGGATGAGCTGCAGGCCAGGACCGCTCTCTCGCAAGCGCAACTGACGTACGAAACGATCGACGGGAACCTTCATAAGCTGCGCGGCACGATCGCCACGGCGATGGGCTTGCCGGCGACGACGCCGTTCGAAGTGGGCGAGCTTCCTCGCGACATTCCCGCGCAGCAAGTCAGCGATGCCGTCGACGCGCTGATCGCGAATGCGGTCACCGAGCGGCCCGATCTCGCGGCCTCACGGGCCGCGGTCGAGCAGGCGCGCGCGCGCGTCAAGGTCGTGCGGTCGCAGGGATTGCCGACGCTCGGCCTCGGCGCCAACGTCGCGCCCGTTTTCGCGAACGGGCTGCAACGTCAGTTGACGTCCTACTCCGCAGGCATCTCGTTTCGCTTCCCGCTTTTCACAGGCTTTCGCAACACGTACGACATCCGTGCGGCCGAGCTCGAGACAAAGCTGGCTTCCGAGAACGCGCGCGGTCTCGAACAGCAGATCGGCCTGCAGGTCTGGACGAGCTACTACGATCTGCAGACGGCAGTGAAGAGATTAGCGACCAGCCGCAGTCTTCTCCGCGACGCGCAGGAGTCCGCCGACGTCGCCCAGGGCCGTTACCGCGCCGGCATCGGCAGCATCCTCGACCTCCTCACCGCCGAGTCCGCACTGGAAAATGCGCGGGCTGAGGAAGTTCAGGCGCGTGCGGATTGGTTCCTCACAGTTGCACAGCTCGCACACGACACTGGCACGCTCACACCGACGGGCGCGCCGCAAGGAAAATGATCACGATGATCTCAATGAAGTTGACCGGCATTCGTGCCATTACGACGGCCACGATCGTGGCCACGCTCCTCGGCTGCGCGGAGAAAAAAGAGAAACAGGCAGAGGAGCGCATTCCCGTCACGGTTGCCCTCGCCGAACAACGAGACGTACCGGTGGACGTGCGCGTCATCGGCAGCGTGCAACCGATTTCCAGCGTGGCCGTGCGCGCGCTCGTGGCCGGCCAGCTTCAGCGCGTCTGGTTTCGCGAGGGCGATGACGTCCGCAAAGGCCAGCGCCTTTTCACCATCGATGAGAGGCCGTATCAGTCCGCGCTGGACCAGGCGGAAGCGAACCTGAACCGCGATGAGGCGCAGGCGAAGAATGCCGATGCCGAGGCCAAGCGCTACGCGGAGCTCGTGAAAAAGGACTACGTCACGCGTGAGGATTACGACAAGTTCTTGTCAGGCGCCGAGGCCGCGCGTGCGGTCGTCGCGGCGGACCGCGCTGCGGCCGAGAATGCCCGTCTCCAGCTCGCCTACTGCGACATCCGCTCGCCGCTGGATGGCCGGACAGGCAGCCTGCAGGTGCAGGCCGGCAATCTCGTCAAAGCGAACGACACGACGCCGTTGGTCGCGATCAACCAGATCACGCCGGTGTACGTCACTTTCTCCGTTCCCGAATCACAACTTGGCGACGTGCGCGCCCGAGGACTCGGCAATGTGCCCGTGTCCGCTTCGCCGCAACAGGGCGGCGGCGCGGCTCAAAATGGCAAGCTGACGTTCATCGACAACGCCGTCGACGCGCAGACCGGGACGATCACGCTCAAAGCGACCTTCACGAACGAGGGTCGAGTCCTCTGGCCCGGCGAGTTTGTCAACGTAGCGATGACGCTGTCCAACCGCCACAACGCGACCGTAGTACCCGTGCAAGCCGTGCAGAACGGCCAGAAAGGGCAGTACGTCTATGTCGTCACCGAGGGCAACGGAATCCAGATGCGTCCCGTCACCGTCATTCAGCAGGTTGATAACCAGGCCGTCATCGGCAAGGGCGTAAATCCCGGCGACACCGTCGTCACCGACGGCCAGATCCGACTGACACCGAAGAGCAAAGTGGAAGTAAAGAAGTCGTTGTGAACTGACCCCGAGTAACCCACACCATGAACATCGCCGCCATCTTCATCCGCCGTCCCGTCATGACGACGTTGGTCATGCTCGCAATCGTCCTGTTCGGAATCATGGCCTACCGGCAGTTGCCGGTCAGCGATCTGCCGAACGTCGACTTCCCGACGATCAATGTGAACGCATCGCTGCCGGGAGCGAGCCCTGAAACCATGGCCGCTTCGGTGGCCACGCCTCTGGAGCGGCAGTTCTCGACAATCGCCGGCCTCGACTCCATGGTCTCGTCGTCATCGCTCGGATCGACGTCGATCACGCTGCAATTCGCCCTGAACCGCAATCTCGACGCCGCCGCGCAGGACGTGCAGGCCGCCATTGCCGCCGCCGGCCGCCAGTTGCCGCCGAACATGCCGGCACCGCCGTCGTACAACAAGGTCAATCCCGCCGACACGCCCGTCCTTTACCTCGCCATCACGTCCGAGAACATGCCGCTGTACCAGCTCGACGAGTACGCCGAGACGATGATGGCTCTTCGCATCTCCGCGATCGAAGGCGTGGCGCAGGTGCAGGTTTATGGCGCGCAAAAGTACGCCGTGCGCACGCAGCTCGACCCGCGACAACTTGCAAGCCGGGGCGTTGGCATCGACGAGGTGGCGAAGGCCATCAGCAACAACAACGTGAACCTGCCCGGCGGTGTACTCACGGGTCCCTTCACGAACTACACGGTGCAGGCGAACGGTCAGCTCTACAAAGCCGCCGACTACGCGAAGATCATTGTCGCCTACCGCAACGGCCGGCCTGTGCGCCTCGGCGAACTTGGCAACGTACTCGACGACGTCGAGAACAACCAGACCATGGCCTGGTTCCGCGGAAAGCCCGGCTTCATCCTGGCGGTGCAGAAGCAGCCGGGAACGAATGCCGTCGAAGTCTCCGACCGGGTTCGCGCGCTGCTGCCGCTGTTCCGCAGTCAGATCCCAGCTTCCGTCGATCTGCAGGTGCATCGCGACCGCGCCGATTCCATCCGCGCCTCGGTCAATGACGTTAAGTTCACGCTGCTCCTCACCCTCTTCCTCGTCATCCTGGTCATCTTCCTCTTCCTGCGAAACGTCTCGGCCACGATCATTCCCAGTCTGGCGCTACCGCTTTCGATCGTCGGCACGTTCGCCGTGATGTACCTGTTCAACTACTCCCTCGACAATCTTTCGCTGATGGCGCTCACGCTGTCCGTCGGCTTCGTCGTCGACGATGCCATCGTCATGCTGGAGAACATCGTCCGGCACATGGAGATGGGCGAGAAGCCGATGGAAGCGGCGTTCAATGGATCGAGGGAGATCGGCTTCACGATCATCTCCATGACGATCTCGCTGACTGCCGTCTTCATCCCCATCCTCTTCATGGGCGGCATCCTCGGACGGCTCTTCCACGAGTTCGCCGTGACGATCGGATCAGCGATCCTCGTTTCCGGTTTCGTCTCGCTCACACTCACGCCCCTGCTGAGCGCGAAGTTCCTACGAGCACACAAAGGGGAGAAGCACGGCAGGTTCTACCAGGCCACTGAAAAGATGTTCGATGGCATGCTCTCGCTCTACGAAAGCGGCCTCCGCTTCGCCCTGCGCCAGCGCGCCATGACCTTGATGTTGTCGCTGGCCATCCTCGCCGCGACGGTCTGGCTCTTCATTATCATTCCGAAGGGTTTCATTCCAAACGAAGACCAGAATGAGGTGCGCATCAGCCTCGAGGCAGCGCAGGGAACATCGTTTCCTGAGCTCGTGCGGCACCAGCGCATGGCCATGGACATCGTGAACCAGGACAAGCGCGTGGCCGCGTTCTTTTCGTTCGTCGGCCGCGGCGGCGCCAACAACAGCAGCGTCATCTCCCTCCGCCTCGTACCGAAAGGGGAGCGCAAGGCGTCGATCGACGACGTGATGAACGATTTGCGTCCGAAGTTGAACGCGATCCCAGGTTTCCGCGTCTCGCTGCAGAACCCGCCCCCGATCCGTCTCGGCGGACGGCAGTCGAACTCGCAGTATCAATACACGCTGCAGTCCCCGGACACGGCAACGCTCTACGACGCCTCGCAAAAGATGATGCTGAAGATGCAAACGCTGCCCGGATTCGTCGACGTGAGCAGCGATCTCTTCCTGCGCAATCCCACCGTAAACGTGGAGATCAACCGCGACCGTGCCGCAACGCTCGGCCTCACGCCGAACCAGGTCGAAGACGCGCTCTACTCCTCGTATGCGACGAGACAGGTGTCGCAGATCTACGCGCCCAACAACACGTACCAGGTCATCATGGAGCTCGATCCCGAGTACATGAAGAACCCCCAGGCGCTGTCGATGCTGTACGTCCGCTCCATCTCGGGTGATCTCGTACCGCTCGATGCCGTGGCGAAACTCATCCCGACGGTTGGTCCGCTCGCGGTCAATCACTCCGGCCAGGCGCCGTCCGTGACGCTGTCATTCAACCTCAAACCCGGAACGTCGCTCGGCGCCGCCGTGAGCGAGGTCAACGACGCTGCCAAGATCACGCTGCCGGCAAACGTCACCACGTCCTTCCAGGGCACCGCACAAGCCTTCCAGTCATCGATGCAGGGACTCGGTCTGCTGCTTCTCATCGCCGTCGCCGTCATCTACATGGTGCTCGGCATCCTCTACGAGAGCTTCATCCATCCGCTGACGATTCTCTCGGCGCTTCCCTTTGCCGGGTTCGGCGCGCTCCTGACGCTGCTCGTCTTCAAAGTCGATCTGTCGATCTACGCTTTCGTCGGCATCATCATGCTCGTCGGCCTCGTCAAGAAGAACGGCATCATGATGGTCGACTTCGCGCTCGAAGCGCAGAAGCAGGGAAAGAGCTCGCTCGATGCCATCTACGAAGCGTGCGTCGTTCGTTTCCGGCCCATCATGATGACGACGATGGCCGCGCTGATGGGCACGATCCCGATCGCCCTCGGCTTCGGTGCCGGTGCCGAATCGCGCCGGCCGCTCGGACTGGCCGTCGTCGGCGGTCTCCTCTTCTCGCAGACGCTGACACTCTTCGTGACGCCCGTCTTCTACGTCTACATGGACAAGCTGCGTAAGAAACCCAGCGGCGAAGTTCCCAGCGATAGCACGACGATCGAAGACGAGTTTGCTGCCCTCACGCCCGTTGAAGAACAGCCGGTGGGCGTGATGTTCAACACAGTCAAACCGGAACCTGCGCTATAAACGTTGGTAGCTCATGCGCAACCAACTCGCGGTCCTGGCCTTCTGTGCCGCCGTCTTCACGGCCGCAAACGCGGAAGCACAGAGCGCAGACCTCGTGATCTCCAAAAGCGGCACCGAATCCGCGTCGGCCGGCGACACGATCGCGTACTCGATCTTCGTCTTCAACAACGGCCCTGATGCAGCGTCGAACGTGACGGTGACCGACTCTCTGCCGGCCGGCACCACCTTCGTCTCGCTTGATGCCTCGGATGGCACGTTCAACTGCAATACGCCCGCTGCGGGATCCGGCGGAACGGTTACTTGTACCGCCGCGACGATGCCGGTTGAAGGGACAGTCCGATTCACACTGTCCGTGAAGACATCGTCCGCTGCACCCAGCGGCTCGATCACCAACACCGCCACGATCACCTCTCCCACGCCCGATCCGAACACCTCGGACAACAGCAGCAGCGCTTCCACCGGCATCGTCGGCTCATCGACCGCCTCCGCCGATCTCTCCATCGACTCGATGGATCGAGCGACAGCCGTCAGCGCCGGTGCGACGGCAAGTTTTCAGGTCGCCATCTCCAACAAAGGCCCGTCCACCGCGAACCACCCGCGGCTCACCAATGCTGTTCCCGCGAATACAACGTTTCTCTCCGCCAGTGTTGCCGATCCGATCGGTGATTTCCACTGCGCAACGCCGGCAGTCGGCACGACCGGCGACATCATCTGTACGGCACCGAAGTTCGATGTGCGCGGCGGCGACCAGCCGGTGTTCACGTTCACGTTCCGCGTCAACAATGGTGTTTCGCAAGAGACGACGCTGACCAACAGCGCGAGCCTTGCGGCCGATGAAACCGATCCGAACACTTCGAACAACACGGCCAGCCGGACGACAGCGATCACGACGGCGGCGCCATCGACCGATGTCTCCGTGGCCGTATCCGGCGGCGGCCCAACCTTCAGCATCGTCGTGCGCAACGCAGGCCCGAACGATGCCGCGAGCGTGACCCTGACCGACTCCGTCCCTTCGGGCAGCACGTTTGTCAGTTGGTCGCAGAACAGCGGACCGGCCTTCAACTGCAGCACGCCCGCCCCAGGCGCAACCGGAACCATCAACTGCACGATCGGCGTCCTGCCCGGGCTCGAGGGAAAGACGACCACTGCCGAGTTCGCGCTGACAGTCGATACGGCCACGCAGGTTACGAACACGGCATCAGTGTCGAGCAGCACGGCCGACCCGAGGCCGGACAACAACACGTCTTCGTTCCCCGTCCTCGCGAAGATCAGCATCAATGACGTGAGCGTGGCGGAAGGCAACAGCGGAACGACGCCGGCGGTCTTCACCGTCAATCTGCAGCCTGCGAACGCAACACTCACCGCGACCGTCGATTACCAGACTACGGGTGGGACGGCCACCTCCGGCATCGATTTCCTCGCCACCGCAGGGACGCTGACCTTCCTCGCCGGCGAGACAACGAAGACCATCACGGTACCTGTCATCGGTGACTCCGTCGTCGAGGGAAACGAGTCCTTTAACGTGCAACTTTCGAATGCAGTCAACGCAACGTTCCAGGATACGGTCGGCGTCGGGACGATCATCGACGACGATCTGGGAGGACCGCCGGCGCCCTCCGTGCGGATCGGCAACCTCGCCTTCCCCGAGGGCAACAGCGGGACGTCCAACGTCACGTTCACGGCGACACTGTCGGGCGCGTCAACGAGCGTGAGCCGTGTGCGCTGGCAGACGCAGGATGGAACGGCCACCGCGGGATCGGACTACATCGCATCGAGCGGCGAGCTCGTCTTTCAGCCGGGCGACCTCACGAAAACCTTCACCGTTGGCATCATCGGCGACACGAATTTCGAGCCTGACGAGACCTTCAACATCCTCATCGTCAGCACGGACAACACCTCGACGCCGCCGGGACCGGCGGCGGTGGCCACCATCGTCAACGACGATGTCCAGCCTCCTTCCCGCCACCGCGCTGCCCGTCATTGACGTCTCTCCGGCGTCCCTCTTGACAGAATAAAGCGCCGAACATATTGTTAGCACTCACGAGGCTTGAGTGCTAAGCGCTCACCTTCGAACGACAGAGTCATTTCGCGGCGTTCTGCCGCGAATCCATCCATGAAGCAAAGCGAAAGGAGAAGCACAGATGTCTATGAAACTTCGTCCGTTGTATGACCGGATCGTCGTCACGCGCAACGAAACAGGAGAGCAGGTGCGCGGCGGCATCATCATTCCGGACACGGCCAAAGAGAAGCCTCAGCAGGCGAAAGTGATCGCGGTTGGCGACGGCAAGTTTTCCGAGGACGGGAAGCGCATGAAGCTCGACGTCAAGAAGGGCGACACCGTCCTCATCGGCAAGTACTCCGGCACCGATATCAAGATCGATGACGTCGAGTACACCATCCTCCGCGAAGACGAAGTCCTCGCCGTAGTCGAGTAAGCAACCAGAAAGAAGGAGAAAACCAATGGCAAAGCGCATTACGTACAGTGAAGACGCCCGTCAGGCGATTCTTCGCGGCGTCAACAAGCTCGCCGACGCGGTCAAAGTGACCCTGGGCCCCCGTGGCCGCAACGTCGTCATCGAGAAGAAGTTCGGCTCCCCCACGATCACCAAGGACGGCGTCACCGTCGCCAAGGAGATCGAGCTCAAGGATGAAATGGAAAACGCCGGAGCCCAGATGGTCCGCGAGGTCGCTTCGAAGACCTCCGACATGGCTGGCGACGGCACCACCACCGCAACGGTTCTGGCCCAGGCCATCTACCGCGAAGGCATCAAGAACGTCACCGCCGGTGCCAATCCGATGGACGTCAAGCGCGGCATCGAGATCGCAGTCAAGGCCGCCGTCGAGTCAATCGACAAGCTGGCCAAGCCGGTTGAGGGCAAGGACATCGCCCACATCGGAACGATCTCCGCGAACAGCGACGACGAGATCGGCAGCATCATCGCCCAGGCCATGGAGAAGGTCGGCAAAGACGGCGTCATCACCGTCGAAGAAGCACGCGGCCTCGACACCGTCCTCGAAGTCGTCGAGGGCATGCAGTTCGACCGCGGCTACCTCTCGCCGTACTTCGTCACCGACCCGGAGCGCATGGAGTCGGTCCTGGAGAACGCCAAGATCCTCATCTACGAGAAGAAGGTTTCCTCGATGAAGGACCTGCTCCCGATCCTCGAGCAGACCGCTCGTCAGGGCAAGCCGCTCCTCATCATCGCCGAAGACGTCGAAGGCGAGGCTCTGGCCACGCTCGTCGTCAACAAGCTCCGTGGCACGCTGAACGTCGCCGCCGTCAAGGCGCCAGGCTTCGGCGACCGCCGCAAGGCCATGCTCGAAGACATCGCCATCCTCACCGGCGGCAAGCTGATCTCCGAGGACATCGGTGTGAAGCTCGAGAACGTCAAGTGGGAAGACCTCGGCGACGCCAAGCGCGTCACGATCGATAAGGACAACACAACGCTCGTCACCGACACCGACGACAAGTCCCGCAAGGACGTCATCGCCGGCCGCGTGAAGCAGATTCGTGGACTCATCGACGATACAACCTCGGATTACGACCGCGAGAAGCTCCAGGAGCGCCTGGCCAAACTCGTGGGCGGTGTTGCCGTCATCAAAGTCGGCGCCGCCACCGAAACCGAGATGAAAGAAAAGAAAGCACGCGTCGAAGACGCAATGCATGCGACCAAGGCCGCTGTAGAGGAAGGCATCGTTCCAGGTGGGGGCGTCGCACTCCTTCGAGCGATCGCTGCCGTCGAAGCGGTCAAGGCCGAGGGCGACGTGAAGGTTGGCGTCAACGTCATCCGCCGCGCGCTCGAAGAGCCGTTCCGCCAGATCGTCTTCAACGCCGGCAAAGAAGCCGCGGTTCTGCTGAATGAGATCAAGCTCAAGGGCGGCAACTGGGGCTATGACGCACGCGAGGACAAAGTGGTCGACATGATCACAGCGGGCATCATCGATCCGGCCAAGGTGACGAAGCAGGCGCTCCAGAACGCCTCCTCGATCGCCGGCCTCATGCTCACCACCGAAGCCATCATCTCGGAGATCAAGGAAGAAGAGAAGGGTGGCGGCGGCGGCAACCCCGGTGCCGGAATGGGCGGCGGCATGGGTGGAATGTACTAACCGCATCAAACACAACGTCGTTTCGAAACGGGCGGGCCGCAAGGTCCGCCCGTTTTGCGTTTGCGGACCTGGCTGCACCTGCACAGTTCGCAAACTCCTCTTGAACATCTGGCGCTGACCATCAATCGGGCGCCGAAGGCGGATGAGGGGGTCTCCGATTCGCACGCCAGACATGATTCTCTGCAGCACCCGCCCGGACAACGTCCAAAGAGTCATCCACTGAGCTAGATAACGGCGTTTGGCCACCTTCCAGCGCGCCTGCACTTCCTGTCGACCCGAGGGAAGTGTAAATTCGCGAAACGTTGAAGAGAGCCATAAAGCAACGTAGGGCCCTTCGCTTCCAAAATTACGCTCCGCGACCACCGCCGCATCCGTCCACAACTGTTTCCTGGTTCGAGCCACGCAGGGGTAGGGAAACCTGCGTTGAACGACACTCCCTAGTAAGGACCATCGACGCGGCAATGCTCAGTCGACGAGGAGGCCACATATGCCTAACTTGCACGAGACAGCGGAGTACATCGTCTATTTTCTCCAAAGATGGAGTGCTGCGATCTCTGACCCCAGACACTTATTGGCACCGCTCTTCCATCCTTCCGACGCCCAGACTATTGACGCGCTCGAATTCTACCTCGCTACGCTCACTTTCGCCTTCGCTCTTCAAGTCCCGTTCGTGCTCGGCCAAAAGGGTGAATTAGGCGAGAAAGCACGTCTCGCAGCAAGCAGCGTAGTTGGCTTGGTTTCCAGCGCGGTGATTGCCATGACGTGGCATTTTGCGTTTTCGTTGTTAGGTGGAGGTGCGAGCTTCGCAGGAACGTTCCTGGCATACGTTTACGCCGGCGCACCGTACATACCCCTGCTTTCATTGGCTTCTCTGATTGCCTTCGCTGCGTTACCGCTAGACTTACAGCATCTTGCGTTGAGTCCGGCGACCGCAAAGGCAGCAGCGCAGCGTGGCTGGACTGACCCTCGCACGAAAAGGGGGCTTCTTGGGCTCGGCAGCCTCGGCTTCACCTGCGTCTTGCTTTGGAGTGCAGTTGCTCAACTCCGGAGCATGAGCTTTGTTCATAAGCTCACGGGTTGGCGTCTCTTTTGGTGCATCGTAATCTCCCTGGTCATGGCGGCGATCGTCACGCCATTACTGAAAGCCATCGCATCTGTGTTTAACCAGCCCGCAGAGATTGCTTCGGTTGACGCTGCAGCTAGTACCGTCATTCCCACAGATCAGAACCCATTGCTCATTAGCCCCAACTTACTTAGGTAATGGACCGAGCAATTACGGTGATTCGGGGGGCTTCCCACCGCGAATTGCTTCAGCTCTAATTCCAAAATCGGTGGCAGCTGTGCCGTCATTCTTGGAATGCGTTCACGAATCCTTAAGTGACTGAAAAGCGCTAGAGCTGGAGGAGGCGGTTTCTCATCGCGGCGCCCATCGCGGTCGCCGCGCTTATTGCTCCAGGAACCGATAGCTCCCGTGGCTGTCGTAATCGATGCCGTGCTTCTCTTTCAGCTTCTCGATGTATCTGAGTGTGCTCTTCGTGTGCGGGCCGACGCCATCGAGCGTGTGCAGGAACGTCTCTTCGAACAGGCTCGTGAGGCTCACGTGGTTGTGCTCAGCGAGATCGTGAAGTAGCGCCTCCAGCCGCTTCTCGAGGCGCACGGGAACATCAACACGCTCGATCTCGATCGCGGGACCGGCGTTGTGAAGATGGTGTCCGAACGAGAGCTCGTAGCCCTGAAGATCTGTAGTCGCGCAGTCCATAGAACCTGTCCTCGGGCGGCACAACGATCTCGACGCCGCTGGCCCGCTGGAACTCGTAAAGCTCGTCGGCATCGCCAACTACGAAGTAAACCGAGCAGCCTTTGGGATTGGGCTCCCCTCCCACCAGGAACATCTGCACGTTGCCGAGGTTCATGCCCACGATATTCGGCGGATCGCCGAACATGAAGGCGATCTTGAATCCCAACTTCGTTTTGTAGAACTCGGCCGCAGCAGCGACGTCGCTGACCTTCAGCTCCGCATGCTCCTGCTCGCATTCGACCTCTGGAGGAACTGGAGTAGTCATGGCCCCTCCTTCCCTACGCCTGCGCGAACTGCGCGAACGTGATCACGTTGCCCGCGCCGTCCCGAATCACGATCTCCGTCGAGCCGTAGAACGTCTTTCTTCGCGCGACGACCACGTCGGTGCCGGAGGGGATCAGCGCTGCCAGCGCCTCGATGTCATCGACTTCGATGAATACCGCCGCGGCGCCGATCGCGCGCGGTCCATCGAGCACTTTCGCTTCATCGCCGCGCACGCTGTCGAAGGTCTGGTACATCACCTCGACGCTGTCGCGCGTCAGAATCACGAATCCGAGAACATCGTCATGCGGCACCTCGGCGGCGCGGGCGAAGCCGAGGGACTCCCATAGCGGGAGAAGAGGCTCGATGCTGTCGACGATCAGAACGGGCGTCACTTTCTTGATCATCGGACAACGATAGCGTCACAGGCGTTGCCATACAATTCGGGAATGAAGAAAGCGCTTTGCCTCGCGGCTCTGACCTTGTCCGCACTCCCGCTCTTCGCCCAATCGCCGGAAGCCGCTCCGAACCGTCAGCCGGCACCGCCCAGCCCGCGGCGCGAGACTGCCGCCGCGCCGGATAGCGATGAGCGAGGCGATAGGCCGGAGACAGCGAAGTTGGGCGACGACGCGAAGAGCGGCAAGCCTCCCGCCGACGCGAAGGACAAGATCTCGACCACGCAGCACACCGTCACCATCGGCGGCCAGACCATCAGCTACACGGCTCGCGCCGGCACGATGATCATGAAAGATGAGGAAGGGAAGCCGCGCGCCAGCTTCTTCTTCACGTCCTACACGAAAGACGGCGCCGATCCCGCGCGCCGTCCGATCACCTACACCTTCAACGGCGGCCCCGGATCGTCGTCGGTATGGCTGCACATGGGCGCGTTTGGGCCCAAACGAGTTGCTTACGCGGATGACATGGGCAACGCTGCCCGGCCGCCCTATCGCACCGTCGACAACGAGGGAAGCATTCTCGACGTCACCGATCTCGTGTTCATCGATCCGGTCACGACCGGCTACAGCCGCGCCATTCCGTTTGCCGACGCGAGCAAGTTTCATGGCGTCGATGCCGACATCCAGTCCGTCGGCGAATTCATCCGCCTCTGGACGACGCGCTACGGCCGCTGGTCGTCGCCGAAGTTCCTCGCCGGCGAAAGCTACGGCACCACGCGCGCCGCGGGCCTTTCCGGCTGGCTCGCATCGCAGGGCTTCTACCTCAACGGTATCGTCCTGATCTCCTCGATCCTCAACTTCGAGACCGCCTCGTTCGACAGCGGCAACGACCTTGCCTACGAGCTGTTTCTCCCGACGTACACTGCCATCGCCTGGTACCACAAGCGTCTCCCCTCGGATCTGCAAAGCGGCACGCTGGAGCACGCCGTCGCCGAGTCCGAGCAGTTCGCCCTTGGCGATTACACGCACGCGCTCATGCAGAGCGACCGGATCAGCGATCAGGAGCGCCGCGACGTCGCCGCGAAACTGGCCCGGCTGACCGGGCTCTCGCCGGAGTATATCGACCGCGCGAATCTTCGCGTCCGCATCGACCGCTTCGACAAGGAGCTCCTGCGCAGCCAGCGCCGCGTCGTCGGCCGCCTCGATGGCCGCTTCATCGGCATCGACAAAGACGCCGCAGGCGAATCGACCGAGCAGGACCCGTCGTATTCCGCCATTTTCGGCGAGTACACCGCCGTCGTGAACGACTACGTCCGCCGCGAGCTGAAGTTCGACACCGACCTGCCCTACGAGATCCTCACCGGCAAGGTGCGTCCCTGGAGCTACGACCGCGCATCCAATCGCTACGTCGACGTCGCCGAAACGCTCCGCGGCGCCATCGCCCAGAACCCGTACATGAAGGTCTTCGTCGCCAACGGCTACTACGACCTGGCCACACCCTTCGCCGCCACGCGCTACACCTTCGCCCGCATGCAACTCGATCCCGATCTGCGCAAGAACGTGTCGATGGACTACTTCGAGACCGGCCACATGGTCTACATCGACCGCAAAGCGCAGGCACGGCTGAAGAAGGATGTGGACGAGTTCATCCGGGCGAACGCAAACGTGCAGTAGTTTGAAAGGCAATTCACCACAGAGACACAGAGATCGCAGAGACTCTCTGTGTCCTCTGTGTCTCTGTGGTCGAAGGGTTTCTCCGTAGACTTCGTCCCGAGGTCATAGTTTCTGCCCTTTCGCGGCCTGACCTTGAAGCAGGAATGTCTTCGGGAACTTTCCTTCGCCGCAGATCTTGAACGAACCGAAGTCTTTAACCCACTGTCCCTCCGGCGCCTCCGGCTCTGACTCTCGCCAGAGTTTGAGCTTGTAGAGATCGTCGACGGTGATCTGGCGATCGCGCAAGCGGTCTAAGAGATGATCGCGCAACGGAGGCGGAAGGTTGGTCCACTGGATCCGCGGCACGAGATTCCTAGGGCTCTCCGAAGGTCATACGAGCCAGCTCTTCTTTGAGCCGTTTCTGCTCCGTGCGGTCGGAGGTTTGGACCAGCCGGTCAGCGAGGTCGAAAAACGCGACCTTCTCGCGTTCCTTCGCCTCGAGACCGCTTTCAATCAGATCGACGATGACCCGATTCGCGCTGGTTCGGCTGCGCTTTGCGAGCGCCTGGACACGCCGCGCGACTGTCGATGGGAGGGTGACGCTCTGCCGGACGCTCTTCTGTGATTGGGCCATGACTCATGCTACACCGATGCGCACCACACTGCACCAGATGCCTCCGAAGGGCGCGCAGGAGATGAGTCGCCGGAGAGCCGCTGGTGGTCGGGCCGGCGAGCCGCCAGCGCAAGCGGGCAATGCGCTACCATGCGCGCGCCATGGCTCGCATCCTGGTCACCAACGACGACGGCATATACAGCGAAGGACTGCGCACGCTTGCGGACGCCTGCCGGCGCATCGATGGCGTCGAGGTGCTGGTCGTCGCCCCCGATCGTGAGCAGAGCGCGGCATCGCACGCACTGACGCTGAACCGGCCGCTGCGATTGCTCAAACTGCGCGAGAGCGAATACATCATCGACGGCACGCCCGCCGACTGCGTGAATCTGGCCATCCTCAAGCTGATGAAGGACGACCGCCCCGATCTCGTCGTCTCCGGCATCAACTTCGGCCCCAACCTCGGCGATGACGTCACCTACTCGGGTACGATCTCTGCTGCCTTTGAGGGTGCGCTGCTCGGCATTCCTTCCATCGCATTCTCCACGCTCGTCGGCGAAGGATTCTCATTCGAGCGCTGCGGCGTCGTGGCGGAGACGCTCATTCGCTGGGCGCTCGAGTCGCAACGCGATCCGCACATCATCCTGAACGTCAACTTCCCGGTGGCGTTCACCGGCGTGCGCGTGGCCCGGCTCGGCACCCGCATCTACTCCGAGGGAATCATCGAGCGGAAGGACCCACGCGGGCGGACGTACTACTGGATCGGCGGTGGCGAGCCGACCTGGCATCCTGCCGAGGGGACGGACTTCGAGGCGGTGGAGAGTGGATTCATCGCCATCACGCCGCTGCACCTCGACCTCACCCATCACGCATCCATCCCGCGGCTCAAATTGCTCGAGGAGCTCCTTGGCGACGACGCGAAAGGATGATCACGCCACGCAGGACCGCGAGCTCGCGCACCAGCGCGCGCTCATGGTCCAACGGCACGTCGCCGAGCGCGGCATCAAAGACGAGCGCGTGCTGCAGGCCATGCGTGAGGTGCCGCGGCATCTCTTCGTCCCGGCGCTCATGGCAGCGAAA
This sequence comes from Thermoanaerobaculia bacterium, assembly GCA_017883205.1. Taxonomy (GTDB): domain Bacteria; phylum Acidobacteriota; class Thermoanaerobaculia; order Gp7-AA8; family Gp7-AA8; genus JADGNZ01. The sequence continues at coordinate 37,704 of JADGNZ010000009.1, forward strand.
GCGTACGGAGCAGGAGCGCTGCCGATCGGCGCGAAACAAACCATCTCGCAGCCGTACATCGTCGCGCGGATGATCGAGCTCCTCGACCTGACCGGCAAAGAGAAGGTCCTCGAGATCGGCACAGGTACCGGCTATCAGGCGGTCGTGCTCTCGAAGCTCTGCGCGAAAGTCTTTTCGATCGAGCGCATCAACGAGCTGGCGTTGCGCGCGGTTGAATTGATCCGCACGCTCAAGATTCACAACGCCTCGGTGAAGGTATTCGACGGCACCTACGGCTGGTCCGATCAGGCACCCTTCGATCGCATCATCGTCGCCGCCGCGGCGCCCGAAGTACCCGAGCCGCTGTTGCAGCAACTCTCGCGCACCGGCAAGCTGGTCATCCCGATCGGCCCCGAGGGGAAGCAGCGGCTTGCGAGAGTGATGCGGGTCGGGACAAGCCTCAAGGTGGAAGACTGCGGCACCGCCGAGTTCGTGCCCCTGGTCGGGAAGTTCGGCTGGAAAGAGTAGCGGCCGGAACCGCTCGTGGATCGCGATGACCACCAGGCAATCGAGCCACGTCACGGCAACCGGGCAACCGCGTCGCCATCCTCCTGCCGCGAGTGCGGAGTCAGACTTTCTTGAGTCCGGACTTAAAACCGATGAATCGGGACTCACGCCTTTTGAGTTGGTACTCACATCATCCGAGTCCGTACTCACGCCCGGTGAGTCGGTACTCACATCTCGTGAGTCGGTACTCACGTCCGGTGAGTCGGTACTCAAGTGACGTGAGTCCGGACTCACAACGTTTGAGCCGGTACTCACATTTTGTGAGTCCGTACTCATATTCTTTGAGTCGCGACTCATATTTTTTGAGTCCGTACTCAAGTTCGGCGAGTCCGTACTCAAGTTCGGTGAGTCCGTACTCAAGTTCGGTGAATCCGTACTCATATTTTTTGAGTACGTACTCATATTTTTTGAGTCGGTACTCAAATTTGAAATCGACCGGGGGGCCGTCGGAGGGTCAGAATCATCTGATTTTGGTAGAAAACTGGCCAGAATCGACAGAGTGGTGCCCCAACTGACCTCAGTTATTCCAGCGAGTGACTGTTTCATCGCCTCTAGCGTAGCCAGCAGCGGCGTTGCGATCCCAAGCTGGAGCCGGCCAAGGATCGCGGCTGAGCTGGCGCCGCTCTTGAAGCACCCGGCTCATGCGTATGCGCCGATTCCTTCTGATCGCTACGGCGATCGTCTCTGCCCTTCTCGGCGCTGTGGTGGCCTGGTTGGTGCTCACGATACCGAATGACTTGCAGGCCGGCGCGCTACTCCGGACGGCGCGAAACGACATCGAAGCGGGACGCAACGACAGAGCGCGCCAGCAGTACTCGCGCATCATCCAGCAGTATCCGCGAACCGACGCCGCGGCAGCAGCAACCGTCGCCCTCGCCTCGATTGCCGACAGCGAGCGGCACATCCTCGCCGCTGCGCTCGACCAGCAGCGGCGCATCCTGGCCGCGCAACAGAAGCAGATCACCGACCTGGCCGCGCAGATCAACGCCATTCGAACCGCGCCGCCGCCGGCACCGGTCGTCATTCAGGCACCACCGCCGCCGGCAAAGAAAACGCGCCCGCAACACTCGCCCCGCAAACGGCACCGGTAATTGCGTACAATCTGCGCGCACATGGCCAGGGAACAGAGAATCATCCGCATTCACGGCAAGGTCCAGGGCGTTGGTTACCGCTTTTTCGCCACGCGCGTCGCGCGCCGCCTCGGGCTCAAAGGCTCGATCGAGAACAGCCGCGACGGCTATGTCGAAGCGATCGTCGAAGGCGAAAAGGGCGTCATCGACGAATGGATCGAAGAGCTGAAGGAAGGTCCGCGTTACGCGGAAGTCACCAGCATCGATCAGGAATCGAAGGACTTCACCGGCCGCCTCGGTGACTTCGACGTGAAGTTCTGATGGACCTGCGACCGTACATCCGCGACGTTCCGGACTTTCCGAAGCCCGGCATCGTCTTCAAAGACATCACGCCGCTCCTTCGATCGCACGCGGCGCTCGACTACGTCTCGCACTCTCTCGCCGAGCCGTTCATGGACGCCGGCATCACCAGCGTCGTTGCCATCGAGTCGCGCGGCTTCATCTTCGGCAGCGGCGTAGCGCGCGTGCTCGGCGCCGGCTTCGTGCCGATCCGCAAGCCCGGCAAGCTGCCCGCCAAAACGCGCCGCAGCGAATACACGCTCGAATACGGCAGCGGCATCCTGGAGATTCACGATGATGCACTCACCGCCGACGACCGTGTCCTGATCATCGACGACGTGCTCGCCACCGGCGGAACCGCCGCCTGCTCCGTAACGCTCGTGCGCGAATGCGGCGCCACCGTCGTCGCCGCCGGATTCGTGATCGAGTTGACGTTCCTCGATGGACGGGCCAAACTCGACGGCACGCCTGTTCATTCGTTGCTAGCTTACTGAGGGTATGGGGAGTTGGGGGTGGGGGGTGGGAGATCAAATCGCGATCTATCTCCAAGTGCAAGAAAAGCGTTTCACGCGGAGACGCGGAGCACGCAGAGAAAACCTCCGTGGTCTCCGCGCCTCCGCGTGAAATGGTTTTGAAGAGTTGGGTCGTAGCGAGTAGGAGACTCGATCGCGAAGTTCTTTCTCCCACCCCCCACCCCCTACTCCCCACAACCCAACACCATGTACGACCTGATCGTCATCGGCTCCGGACCGGCCGGCGAAAAAGGGGCTGCGCAGGCGGCCTACTTCGGCAAGAGCGTCGCTCTCATCGAGCGTGAGCCGGTGCTCGGCGGCGCATGCGTCAACACCGGCACGATTCCTTCCAAGACGCTCCGCGAGTCCGCTCTCCACCTCTCTGGCTTCCGCCAGCGCGGATTCCGCGAGGGATCGATCGAAGTCACCATCAACTGCATCACGGTCGCCGATTTCATGTACCGCAAAGACCGCGTGATCGCGCACGAGTGGAAGCGGATCGACGACAACCTGCGGCGGCACAAGATCGACCGCTACGAGGGCGACGCTCGCTTCGTTTCGCCGACGCGCATCGCCATCAAGAACGCCGTCGGCGAGGAAGTCATCGACGGCAATGTCGTGCTCATCGCCACCGGCTCTTCGCCGCACCGGCCGGATCACGTTCCGTTCGACAGTGAGGTGATCTGCGACAGCGACACCATCCTCGGCATCGGGCGCATTCCGGAGCGCATGGCCGTCGTCGGCGCCGGCATCATCGGCGTCGAGTACGCGTCGATCTTCGCGGCGCTGGGCGTGGAAGTACACCTGATCGACGGCCGGACCGCCCTTCTCCCCAACATCGACCGCGAGATCGTGCGCATCCTTCTCGGCGAGTTTCAGAACCGGCTCGGCATCACCATGCACCTCGGCATGGACGTCGACTCCATCGAGCGTTGCGACCACCAGGCTTCGTTGACGCTCAAGGGCGGCGAGTGCATGGTCGTCGACAATGTGCTCTACGCCGCCGGCCGGTCGAGCAACGTCGAAGGGCTCAATCTCGACGGCGTGGGAGTGAAGACCGGCGCGCGCGGCCTCGTCGCCGTCGACGAGAACTACCAGACATCGGTGCCGAACATCTACGCCGCCGGCGACGTGATCGGCTTCCCCGCGCTGGCGTCGACGTCGATGGAGCAGGCGCGCGTGGCCATGGTTCACGCGTTCAACCTCAAATACAAGACGCGCGTGGCCTCGATCCTCCCCTACGCCATCTATACGATCCCCGAGGTGGCGACGGTGGGGCTCAATGAAGACGATTGCCGCAAGGCCGGGACGGCCTGTGCGGTGGGGCGCGCGTACTACCGCGACAACGCGCGCGGCGAGATCATCGGCGACCTCAAAGGGCTGATCAAGCTCGTCTTCGATCCCGATTCGCTCAAACTCTTCGGCGTGCACATCATCGGCGAGAACGCGTCCGAGCATCTGCACATCGGCATGATGGTCATGCAGTTCAATGGAACCATCAACGCCTTCATCGACTGCGTGTTCAACTTCCCAACCCTGAGCGAGGCCTACAAGTACGCCGCGTACGACGGTCTCGGCAGCATCAACCGCAAGAGGACTCTCGAACAGGAGCTCGTATGAAACTGATCGGCGAGATCATCCAGGGACGTACGCTCGTACACGCGAAACCATCGGACAGCGTCCGGGAGGTGGCCCGAACGATGAACGACTGCAACATCGGCGCGATCGCGGTGCTCGATGCCGGGAAACTCGTAGGCATTTTCTCGGAGCGCGACGTCGTGACCCGCATCGTCGCCGAGGGCCGCAATCCCGATGAGACGCGCGTCGATAGCGTGATGACGAAGGACTTGATGGTTGCCAGCCCGAACGACGACATCAACGACGCCCTGCAGAAGATGCACGAATGCAACTGCCGCCATCTGCCGGTCGTGCATCGCGGCAACCTCGTCGGCATGATCGCGATCCGCGACCTGCTCAAAGTCGACGACGACGCCAATCGGGCAAGGGCGACCTTCCTGAATGAGCTGGTGACGTACTCGCCGGATTACGAGACGTGATCGGGGCGGGAGTCGGGAGTCGGGGGTCGGAGCGGACGAGAAGTCTCTAGACCCCCGACACCCGATCACCGGCTCCCGCCCGTGAAAAATCAATACCCCGGCGGATCTTGTGACGCCTTGCCCACGATGAAGGAGCCCTGCATGTTGAGGTGGCCCGGGCTGCACGTTGTGATCGTGCAGTAGTAAACGTACGTTCCCTGGACACTCATCGTAAGCGTTCTTTCGATCGGTGCGGCGTCCTGAGCGACCGTGAGATCGAGGAGGATGACGCCGTTCGGATCGAGGAGGCGGAAGCCGTGCGTGCTTTCGCGGGCGCTGATCTGGAATGTAACTACATCGTCGGGCTTGATCGACGTTGACGTAATCGCCGGCGTGATGTCGATGGCGGAACTGGTGCTCGTTCCGCCGTGCTCCGCTACGACAAATACTTTTCCGCTCGGTGTCGTTGACTGCGCGACTCCGGTGTCCTCGGATGCTGGGATGTACGTGGGATCGGTCGTGCCGTTGTCGATGACCGATCCGTAGGCGACGATCGGCTGGTCGGAGCTGTAGCTGAGCCACGCGTCACTCAGGTCGGCGCCGGCGCTGCCGACTGCGTAGCCGGCCAGACCACTCGGCGAGATGACGGCGTAGGGCGGCATCGTCACGACGAACGGGGTGCCGACGACGACGTTGTTCTTGTCGTACAGATGCCACGTCACCGTCGCGGCGGTTGCGTTCGGATTGGCGGCGCCGACGTTCGTACGGAACGCACTACCAGCCGCCAACTGAATGATGACGCCTTTCGTCTTCGCGCTCGTTGCATCGACGCCGCCGACAAACTGACCAAGGCTGCCGTTGGCTGCCACGGCATAAATGCGCTGCGTGGCGACGAAGTCGTCATCCGACTTCAAGCGGATCGCGCCCAGACCACTGCTGTGAAAGAGCGAGGCCACGACGTCGTTGTAAACCACCATCTGCCGCTTCAGCACCGTGATCGGCGTCAACGGTTGCACGGCCGAATTGTCGACGTTGCCGACCGGAAGGTAGTACGCCTGAATCTGGATGTCCTTCGTCGTCGAGGGATTGAAGATGCGTGCATCGGTGCGGAAGGTCCCGCCGGCCGTCGTCCCACCGATACTCAGCCAGACTTCCTTCGCCGACAGCACGCCGGTGAAGGCGATGAGAAGGGCGGTGATGAACAGAATTCGAATGCGCATGTGATCCTCCGAGACCTGGCGATGATTCTACATGGTGGAAGTTGCAAAAGTGAGCTGCGTCACGTGCGTAACCAAAGTGTTTCTGGCGAGGGGGTCGGTGATCGGGGGTCGGAGGGGAAACGGTTTCACGCGGAGACGCGGAGACGCGGAGATCGCGGAGAAAACCCTCTGCGTCCTCCGCGTCTCCGCGTGAACAGCTTCTAAACGTACGAATAGAATCCAGTTGTGACCACATATCCGCTTGAGCCTGACAGTAACGAAATGCACCGCCTCGTTGACGACGCCATGCAGCGCATCGTCGCGCACATCGAATCGCTGCCTTCCCAACCGGCGTCGAATGTGGAGGGAGCGACGGACCGGGCCCGGACGCTGATCGAGCCGCTCCCGATGAATCCGACTCCGTACACGCGGCTCCTCGACTTCCTTTTCGATGAGGCAATCCCGCGCTCGTTCAATGCCGCCGGCCCCGGCTATCTCGCCTTCATCCCGGGCGGCGGGATCTTCCACGCGGCCGTCGCCGATCTGATCGCCGATGCGGTGAATCGCTACGTCGGCGTCTGCGCCGCGGCTCCGCTGCTCGCCCAACTCGAAGCAAATGTCGTCCGCTGGTTCTGCGAGATCATCGGCTACGGCGAGGGCAGCGGCGGCGTTCTCACGAGCGGCGGCTCGCTCGCCAATCTCACCGCCATCATCGCCGCCCGCCGCGCCCTCCTAGGCGACGATTTCCAGCGAGCAACGCTCTACTGCGGCGATCAAACCCACCACGCCTTCCAGAAGGCCGCCATCCTGGCCGGCTTCCCCGCGGCCAACATCCGCGAGATTCACAGCGACGCGATGTTTCGCGTACGCACCGACCCTCTCGTTGAAGCCATCGCGCACGACCGCGCCGCCGGCCTCACGCCGTTCATGATCTGCGGCAGCGCGGGAACGACCGCGACAGGCGCTGTCGATGACCTGGCTGCTCTTGCCCGAATTGCAAAGGAAGAATCGCTCTGGTTTCACGTCGACGGCGCGTACGGGGCATTCTTCCTGCTGACCGAGCGCGGACGCACTGCCATGCGCGGCATCGAGCAGGCCGATTCCGTCATCCTCGATCCGCACAAAACGCTCTTCCTCCCCTTCGGCACCGGAGCTCTCGTCGTTCGTGACGCCGCCACACTTCGCCGCGCGTTCAGCATGCACGCCGACTACCTTCCGCAGTACCAGGAGAGCGCCGAGCTGATCGACTTCTGCGAGCTCTCCCCCGAGTTGTCGCGCGACTTCCGCGGACTGCGCGTCTGGCTGCCGTTGAAGCTGTTCGGTATCGAGCCCTTCCGCCAGCAACTCGAGGAGAAACTCGATCTGACCGAGTGGGCCGCCGCACAGTTGCACACGATCGACGGGCTCGAAGTCATCGCCGAGCCCCAGCTCAGCATCACCGCGTTTCGCATGACACGACCCGGCCTCGATGACGCCGCGCTCGATGCGCTCAACCGCGATCTGATCGCACGCATCAATGCCCGGCAACGCGTCATGCTGACCGGCGCAACCGTCGACGGCCGCTTCGTCATCCGCATCTGCGTGGTCTCCCACCGCACGCATCGCGAGCGGATGGAGATGTGCATGGAGGATATCCGCGCAGCGGTTGCGGAGATGGATCCGCAGATGAACGCAGATTAGGACGGTTCTATCTGCGTCCCATCTGCGTCATCTGCGGATGTCCTCAACTACCAGATCGAACAGCGCTTCGCTGGGTCGCGCACCATCTTGTCGCCATCGTTGCAGTGATACGCCTTCCAAAACTCGGGCATGTTCTGGACGGTGCCGTTGACGCGGAACGGGCCCTGTGCGTGGGCATCGGTCAGCGCGCGGCGGGTTGCTTCCTGCGCGGCCATGTTCTCGCCCCAGACCTGGGCGAAGCCGAGGAAGAAGCGCTGCTCGGGTGAGAAACCGTCGATCGTCTTGCGGTCCTTTCCTTCGAGTGACTTCTCGTATGCGCGCAACGCGATCGTTGCGCCGCCGAGGTCGGCGACTGATTCGCCGTTGACGAGCTTGCCGTTGATGTTGATTCCGGGCGCCACATTGAACTCGCTGTATTCGGTGGCGACGCAGTCTGTGCGCGCCTGGAACGCCTTCAGATCCTCAGGCGTGAACCAGTTGCGCAGATTCCCCTGCGGGTCGAACTTCGCACCCTGATCGTCGAAGCCGTGCGTCATCTCGTGACCGATGACCGTGCCGATGCCGCCGTAGTTGTAGGCATCGTCGGCGTTCGGATCGAAGAAGGGAGGTTGCAGGATGCCGGCAGGGAACGTGATGTTGTTCTGCGGCGGGTTGTAGCTGGCGTTCACGGTCGGCGGCGTGAAACCGCCCCACTCGCTCGGATCGTCCGGATGGCCGATGCGCTCGATGTTGTGGTGATAGGCCCATGCGCGCGATGCCTGCACATTCGCCGCGTACGAGGCGCGGCTGATCGTGAGCGCCGAGTAATCGCGCCACTTGTCGGGATAGCCGATGCGGCGCTGGAACGCGTTCAACTTCGCCAGCGCGGCGGCCTTCGTCTCCGGACCCATCCAGGTCAGCGTCGGAATGTCCTCGCGCAACGCACCGACGAGGTTATCGATCAGCGCGTTCATCTTCGCCTTGGCTTCGGGTGTGAAGTTGCGGCGGATGTACTCCTGGCCGAGAAGCTGGCCGATGTTGCCGTCGGCCGAGCGCACGCAGCGTTTCCAACGCTCCTGCTGTTCTTTCGTGCCGGAGAGCACCCGGCCGCTGAAGTTGAAATCTTCCGTGACGAACGCGCTCGAAAGCGACGGGGCGGCGCCTTCCACGACCTGCCAGCGCAGGAGAGCCTTCCAGTCATCGAGCGGAACCTCGTTGAGGAGCTGGCTGACCGACTGGATGTATTTCGGCTGCGAGACGTTGATCGATGTCTCGTTGACACCGAGGGTGTGAAGGTACGAGGGCCAATCAACTGCCGGCGCCATCGAAGCAAGGTCGGCAACCTTGGTCGGGTGATAGGTGTTCTCGGGACTGCGCAGCTCGACGCGGGGAAGCTGCGCCGTGGCCAGCTTCGTCTCGAGCACGAGGATTCGCTGCGCGTCGGCTTTGGCCTGATCAGGATTCACGCCGGCGAGGCTGAGCATCTTCGTGACGTGATCGACATATTGCGTGCGAATCGTCTTGAAGTTGTCGGCGTCGCGCAGGTAGTAGTCGCGGTCGGGAAGGCCGAGGGATCCCGTGCCGAGGCCGGCGATGATCATCTTGCTGTTCTTCAAATCGTTCTGCCCGCCGACGCGGAAGAGCGGCGCGTAACCTGCGGTCTGCATGTGAGTGATCTCGGCGAGGAGCGATGCGCGGTCGCTGATGGCATTGATCCGATCGAGCTCCGGCTGGATCGGCGTGACGCCGGCAGCTTCGATCGCGGTTTCATTCATACAGGAGGCGTAGAAGTCGCCGACTTTCTGCTCCGCGCTGCCGGGGGCGGCGGTGGTGAGCGCCGCATCCTGCTCGACGATCTGGTGCAGCACGTCGCGGTTGCGCTCAGAGACCTCTTCGAAGCGGCCGTAGCGGGAGTACTGCGCCGGAAGCGGATGCGTGTCGCGCCACTTGCCGACGGCAAATCGATAAAAGTCGTCGCAGGCCTTTACGCTCGGATCCATGGCATTCAGATCGAAGCCATGCGGCGCGAAGTAGGCGGCAACCGGCGGCGCGGGTGCAGCGGCAACGGGTGCGGCAGAGTGTGACGATCCGCATCCGGCCTGGATTGCAGCCAATCCGGCGAACGCGATCAGAGGTAGAGAACGGCGCATAGTTCCTCCATTGGGGGTCCTAAAATTTTCGGCAGGCGATCGTACGCAAGGTAATTGGAATCTTACGTGAACGAATGGTGCCAGCGTTGGGTTGCCGGGCTGCTGGAGGTCGCGGGTGTGGGTGTCGGGGGTCCCGGTCGAAATGCTCGCTACCCCATCAAGCCAGCCCCCAGGACGGTCAGGACGTCCGTTCATCGCTGACGCAATCGTCGCGTCTAGGGGCGGCGTTTGAGGGTTCGATCTACGAATAACTACCATCCCGATGCAATCGCCGGTTGCGGAGATCGCAAGTCATGATCATTCAATAGGTTACGAGTGCCAAACGAACGAAGGTCTGACCCCGCTGCTTTCAGGCTGCTTTCATGACACCGCCATTCGAAGACACGAAGCGTTCGTACAGCTTCATGCTCTCGGAAACGCGAGGCCAGAATCCCTCACGAGCAAGATTCGCCTTCCGCGGCGAGGAGTCCCCGACTCTCTTGCGAGAAGTGCCGGGCTTCTTGCGAGAGGTGCCGGGGCTTCTTGCGAGAAGTGCCGGGGCTTCTTGCGAGAAGCGCCGGGCTTCTTGCGAGAAGCGCCGGGCTTCTTGCGAGAAGTGCAGGGACTTCTTGCGAGAAGCGCCGGGCTTCTTGCGAGAAGTGCCGGGGCTTCTTGCGAGAAGTGCCGGGCTTCTTGCGAGAAGTGCCGGGCTTCTTGCGAGAAGTGCCGGGCTTCTTGCGAGAAGCGCCGGGCTTCTTGCGAGAAGCGCCGGGCTTCTTGCGAGAAGCGCCGGGCTTCTTGCGAGAAGTGCCGGGCTTCTTGCGAGAAGCGCCGGGCTTCTTGCGAGAAGTGCCGGGCTTCTTGCGAGAAGTGCCGGGGGTTCTTGCGAGAAGCGCCGGGCTTCTTGCGAGAAGTGCCGGGGGTTCTTGCGAGAAGCCCGGAGTCTCTTGCGAGAACTACGTGAGTGAGAACACAAGGGTTCGCAAGACACAGCTTCCTTAGCCTCTCCTACCGAACCCGCACGATCGCGTTGATCGCAGCCATCACCTTCAGTGCACGCTTTGACGCCGTCCCGCCTGTCGTCACCTCGGACAAGCCGTCCGTCATGAGCGATTTGCGGCCGTGTTTCTGCCACCAATGGCCGACATAGAGCAGGTCGCCTGCCTTCACGATCACGAGCTCACCCGAAGCGGCGCGTCCGGTCGGACGTAACTCGACGATCAGGAGATCGCCGTCGTCGATTCCAACCGCTTGCAGGAGATCGCCGCGAGCGCGGAAGACTTTCTCACCTGCCGCGATCCATGACGAGGGCAACGGGGCGTTCTCGCCGGAAAGCTCCACAACCTCTGCGCCTTGCCGGATTTCGCCTGCGATCGGGACCCGCGATTCGCCGGGACGATCGGCGATGGCATTTCCCCCACGCCGCCGCCTCTTCCCATCGATCCGCAGAGGCTGCATCTTCGGGAAACGCATGTCGATGGACGAGGGAACGGCCTCGTCATCGCCGAGAATCGATCCGGCGCGGGCAAGGAGCACCTGCGCGCGAAGGGTGCCTGCGTGCGCCTCGCGGATCGTCTCGGCCAGCACCGGCATATTGACGGACGTCGACGTCGATTGGGCCGTCCGGACGGTCAGCTCGCCCAGGCTGATCTCGGCCAACTGAAGCACGGCCGCTACCTTGCGCAAGACCGCGACCGAGACGTTTGCACCTTTCTCCAGGGCAGCAAGATGCCGCCGGCTGACACCCGCCAGGCGGGCCAGCCGATCCTGAGTCAGGCCTCGCTCGAGGCGGGCCGCACGTACGGTTTCTCCGAGCATGGGTGCCAAGTAACTTATACGTTACTAGGTTCGCGTAATCTAAGCAACTCATCTAGGAGTGCTCCGCACCTACCGATTGACACCCATCATGCCGTGGATTATGATGCACTATATTGCACATGTACACGCGACTGGAACAGTTTCTCAAGAGCCACAGGATCAAACCAGCCCACCTGGCGCGGGAATCCGGCTACAGCCGCCAGCACCTCCTGCGCATCCGGATGGGGCGGATGGAGCCCACCCGCCGCTGCATCGCCGCCATCGTCGCCGCCTGCCGCCACCTGGCGAACGAGCCGGTGCTGGCGAGCGACCTCTTCGAGCTTGGCGAAGAGGAGCGGCAGCCGAAGGTCGCTGACATTTGATCACCACAGAGGCGCAGAGGTCACAGAGAAACAGTTCACCTCTGTGCTCGCTGCGTCTCTGTGGTGCAACCTTTACTTCATCGCCGCGATCTCCTCGAAGTACTTCACGAACGCCACCATCCCGCCGCTGGCCTGCTGCCAGTCGTAATTCTCGTTCGGGGCGTGGTAGCCGTGTTCGGGGAGGGAGAGGCCGAGAAAGAGGACCGGGGCTTTGAGGACCTGTTCCATCGAGACGACGGCGCCGATCGAGCCGCCTTCGCGAACGAAGACCGGCTCGATGCCGAAGGCGAACTTCATCGCGCTGCGGACGGCGTTGGCGAGCGGGCCGGTAGTGGGCGCTTTGTACGCTTCCATCGACGCCTCGAAACTGATCTTCACGTCGGGGTTGTGCCGCTTGACGAAATCGCGGACGAGCTTCTTGATCTTCTTCGGATCCTGATTCGGCACCAGGCGGCAGGAGATCTTGACCGTGGCCCGCGGCGGAACCACCGTTTTGATGCCGGCGCCGGTGTAGCCGCCAACGAGGCCGTGCACTTCCATCGTCGGCAGCGCCCAGATCCGCTTCATCACTTCCATCGGATCTTCGGTGCGGATCGATTTGAAACCGTGGTCCTTCTTGAACTTCTTCACCGTGAAGCCTGAGTTCTTGAAGTCGTTCAGCTCCTTCTTCGACGGCTGCATGACGTCGTCGTAGAACCCTTTGATCTTCACTTTGCCGGTCGTGGCGTTGTACATCTTCGTGACCAGCTTCATCAGCTCGCCGATCGGATTGCGCGCCGCGCCGCCGACGACGCCGGAATGCTGATCGGTCTTCGCCGTCTCCAGCGACAGCTCGAAACCTTGCAGACCACGTAGCCCCGCAGGACAGGCAGGCCGTTCGCGCGAGACCCAGATCGTGTCGGAGACGATAACGGAGTTGGTGGCGAGCTGCTCCGCGTACTTTTTCATCGCCCCTTCGAAGTTCGGCGAGCCAATCTCTTCCTCGAGCTCCCAGATCGTGTGAATGTTCACGCGCACGCCCGCCTCATGCGCGGCGCGAATCGCGAACAGCGCGGTCAGGGCCGGACCTTTGTCGTCGGTGGTACCGCGCCCGAGGTAACGGTCACCTTCTTTGATGAAGGTGAAGGGATCGGTCTTCCACGGCTCGGTCTCGGCTGATGCTGGCTGCACGTCGAGGTGGTTGTAGACGGTAACCGTGGGAAGCGACGGATCGACATCGAAACGGCCGTGCACGATCGGATTGCCTTCCGTTTCGAGGATCGACGCCACGCCGCCGAATCCGCGGATCTTCGCCGCGGCCAACTCGGCGCAGCGGCGGATGTCGGCAGCGCGCTCGGGCTCGGAGGAGACCGATGGGACTTCGACGAACTGCTGCAGCGTCGATTCAAAATCAGCGCGATGATCCTGCGCCCATGCGAGAAGGGATTTCTTATCGAGATTCATAGCGGTGGATTCTATGTCAGTAGCCGGCCGCCACGCCGCTGCGGCGCGCATCCGATCCGCCTTGGCGCAGGCCCGTTCTCGGATCGATCATGACGGCGTTGGCGTCGGAAATGTGGTCCAGCCCCTTCTCGCGAAACTTGTGGCCCATCTGCTCCAGCTTTGCACGCGTGTCGGGATTCGTCCCGTCCGGCTCCCAATAGATCTCGTCCGGCATCCACTGATGATGAATGCGGCCACCGTCGACGGCCTGCTGGATGTTGATGTGAAAGTCGACGACAGAGAGCACGATCTCGAGCACCGTACTGATGATGCGCGGCCCGCCTGCGGCCCCGACCACGAACCACGGCTTGCCGTTGTCGAGCATGATCAGCGGCGTCATCGACGAGAGCGGCCGCTTCTTCGGCTCGATCGCGTTCTTCGCGCTCTGAATGAGTTGATATTCGTTCGCCACGCCGGGACGCGAGGTGAAGTCGTCCATCTCGTTGTTCAGCAAAACGCCTGTCCCTTTCGCGGCGACGCCGCTGCCGAACCAGTCGTTCAGCGTGTACGTGTTGCTGACCATACTGCCGTCGGCGTCGACGATCGAAAAGTGCGTAGTGTCGGTCTTCTCGAACGGCGCGGGGTCGCCGGCACGAATATCTTTCGATGACGATGCATGCTCCAGATCAATCGTCTTGCGCCGCTCTTCGGCATAGGCAGCCGATGTCAGCGCGGCAATCGGCATCGTGTTGAAATCGGGATCACCGAGAAACTCCGCTCGATCGGCGAACGCGCGCCGCATCACTTCGGTCAACAGATGGAGGTACCGCGCCGACTGCCAGCCCATCGACCCGACGTCGTAGTGCTCGAGCATGTGCAGCATTTCGATGATGGCCACGCTGCCGGACGACGGCGGCGGCATGACGATGAATTCGTGGCCGCGATACGTGCCATGCAGCGGCGTGCGGATCACCGGCTTGTACTCGCGCAGGTCCTTCATCGTGATCAGACCGCCGTGAGCACGCATGTCCGCGACGATACGCCGCGCGGTGATGCCTTCGTAGAAATCGCGCGGATTGGTTTGGATGCGCGCCAGCGTCGCCGCGAGCTCCGGCTGTTTGAAGCGCTCACCCATCGTGTAGATGTGCCCATCGCGCAGAAAGATGCGGCGGCTCTCCGGCCACGGATTCATCTTCTTCAACGTGTCGGCATCGTGGAGAACGCCGTCGAGAAACGGTGTGACGATGAAACCGTCAGCGGCGAGTTTGCGCGCCGGCTCGACCAGCTCACTCCACTTCAGTTTCCCGTGACGCTTGTGGACCAGCATCAGCCCCGCGATCGTGCCCGGAACGCCGACGGCCTTGTAGCCATTAGTCGATGCGCCTTTGATCACGTTGCCTTTGGCGTCGAGGTACATCTCACGCGATGCAGCGAGCGGCGCAACTTCGCGATAGTCGATCGCTTCGCTCGTTCCGTCCGCCATGCGAATGAGCATGAAACCGCCGCCCCCGAGGTTGCCGGCCGCGGGCCAGGTAACGGCCATGGTGAGCGCGACGGCGACCGCAGCATCGACCGCGTTGCCACCTTTCTTCATCACGTCGGCGCCAACACGCGACGCGATGCCGCTCGTCGAAGCGACCATGCCGTGGCGTGCAACGACCGGATCGCGCAGAACGGCGAACGCGCTGGTGGTGGCGAAGAGAACGAGAGTGGCGAGGATCTTCCGCATAAGGGAAGAGTATCGCGTCTATCAGTTGGCTCAGAACCGCCAGCGGGCCGCTGGCGATACAGCCGACGGGCCGTCGGCGCTACGCTTGGTAGCGCTACGTCTCGCCTAGCTCCGATAATCCGTATTCAGCGAGATGTAGTCGTGGCCGAAGTCGGAGGCGAGGATGATCGTTCTCGCGTTACCGGCGCCGAGGTCGAGGACGATGGGGACGCGCTCGCGAGCGAAGACTTTGGCGGCCTCTTTTTCCTGATAGACAGCGGGCGCGCCGTCTTTGACGAGTTGCACGCGGCCGGCCCAGAGTGAAACGCGCTTGACGTTGAAGCGCGCGCCGCTGCGGCCGAGGGCGGCGAGCATGCGGCCCCAGTTCGGATCGCCGCCGTGCAGCGCGGTCTTCACGAGCGGCGAGGTGCCAATGGCGTGCGCGGCGAGGCGGGCATCGCGCTCGCTCTTCGCGCCGCGCACTTCCAGCTCCATCACGCGTGTGGCGCCTTCGCCGTCGCGCACGATCAGCCAAGCCAGGTCGCGGCAGACGGCGTCGAGCGCGCGCTGGAAGTCGGTCGTGTCGGAACGCGGCGCGTTGCCGAGTTTGCCGGAGGCCATGACGAGGACGGTGTCGTTCGTCGATGTGTCGCCATCGACGGTGATGGCGTTGAAACTTTGATCGACTGACGTCCGCAACGCCTTCTGCAGCGTGGCGGAATCGAGCGCTGCGTCGGTCATGACGAAGCCGAGCATCGTGGCCATGTTCGGATGGATCATGCCGGCGCCCTTGGCGACGCCGACGATGCGTCCGCGTTTGCCGCCGAGCGTGAAGGTTGCCTGCGCAATCTTCGGTCCGACGTCGGTGGTGAGAATGGCGTGCGAAAACGCGTCGATGCCGCTCGTCGAAAGGCGTGCGATCGAATCAGGGAGCGCCTCGCGAACCTTCTGATCGGGAAGCACGACACCGATCACTCCGGTCGATGCAATGAAGACTTCGTCGGCGGGACAGGTCAACAGTTCGGCAGCGCGCGAACGGACGCGTTTCGCGGCATCATTCCCCGGTTTGCCGGTCACCGCATTCGCGCAGCCGGCGTTGACGACGACGGCTTTGACACGTCCGCCGGTTTTCTTCAGCGCGTTCTTCGATAGCGTGACGGGCGCGGCCAGAAAGCGATTCTTCGTGAAGACGGCAGCCGCGTTCGCACCCTCGGGCGCGACGATGAGGCCGAGGTCGGGCCGCTTCTTGCGGATGCCCGCGCGGATGCCGGATGCGAGAAAACCTTTCGGGAGTTTCATGATCTGTCGCTGCACTCCAACAGCGCGGCGTTCGCCGCTTCCTTCACTCGCTCCGGCGCGGTGCCGCCGAAGGCATTCTTCTTCGCGAGCATGCCGTCGAGCGTGACGCCGTGTTCTTTCACCAGCGACCCGAGGTTTGCCAGATTGCGGCTGACCTGATCGTGCGCTTCGCGGAAGGGCATGCCGGTCGCGGCCAGCGCGTCCGCGACGGCGGTGGCGATGAGCGCCTCACTTCCGGCGGCGGCACGCATGCGATCGCGATCGAGCGACAGCCCGGCCACCAACTCGCGCAAGGCGGGAACCAGCGTGGCGATTACGCGGCGCGTGCGGAAAAGCGGCTCTTTGTCGAGCTGCAAGTCTTTGTCGTACGCGAGAGGCAGACCCTTGAGCAGCGCAAGAAATCCCGTCAGTTCGCCGATGCAGCGCGCCGCGTAGCCGCGGGCGAGCTCGAGAACATCCGGATTCTTCTTCTGCGGCATGCGCGAGGAGCCGGTGGCCATCGCGTCGGGAAGCTCGGCGTACGACGCTTCGTCGCTGGTGAAGAAGATCAGGTCTTCGGCCATGCGCGACACATGCGTCAGCATCAGTGACGACGCGAAGAGATACTCCGCCGCGAAGTCGCGGTCGGAAACGCCGTCGAGCGAGTTCGCGTTCGCGCGTGCAAAGCCGAGGGAGCGCGCGAGTGCATCGCGATCGATCGCCAGCGGCGTGCCGGCGAGCGCGCCCGATCCGAGTGGGCATTCGTCGCCGCGCTCGGTAGCGCTGACAAAGCGTGAACGGTCGCGGCGCAGCATCTCGACGTACGCCAGGCACCAGTGCCCGAACGTGACCGGCTCGGCCTGTTTCGAGTGCGTGTAGCCGGGCATCGGCGTCGCCGCTTCTTCGAGCGCACGTGTTGCCAGCGTCGTCGCGAGCGCGCTCACGATCTCGATCGCTTCGCCGCAGGCGCGCTTCAGCCACAGCTTCAGATCGGTCGCAACTTGGTCGTTCCGCGAACGGCCGGTGTGCAGTTTTCCCGCGCCCGCTCCGATCAGTTCGTAGAGCTTCGCCTCGACGTATGAGTGCACGTCCTCGTAGTCGCCATCAGCCGGCGGTTCGATCCGCGCCAGCGCGCCGAGAATGGCGTCAAGCTCATCATCGGACAGCACGCCGGCTTCCGCGATTGCGCGCGCCCAGGCGATCGAGCCCTCGACGTCCTCATCGAACAACTCGCGGTCGAACGCAAACGAGTCATTGAGCCTCCGCAGCACCTGCGATGGCTCCGACACGAAACGCCCGCCCCACAGTTTCTGCGTCAACCAGCCGCCTTCCGCAGCCGTGCGGCGGTAACTTCATCGCCGGGGAGTGTTTCGTCGAGGCTCTTGCGCGATTCGATGCGATAGCGGCCACGCGTCGGCAGTCCGAACACGCGAATGAATCCGGCCGCATCACGCGCGTCATATCCGGTCATGTTGAAGCTCGCCAGCGCCTCGGAGTACAGCGAGTTCGGCGACGTGCGGCCGATGACGGTCGCGTTGCCTTTGTACAACTTCAGCGTCACCGTGCCGGTGACTGCTTCGGACAGCGCATCGACAAACGCGTCGAACGCTTCCTTCAACGGCGAGAACCACTGGCCGAAGTAGACCAGCTCCGCGTAGCGCGTGCCGATGCGCTCCTTCTCGTGCGCGCTGTCGCGGTCGAGCGTGATCGACTCGAGTGCTTTGATTGCATTGACGAGCAGCGTGCCGCCGGGGGTTTCGTACACGCCGCGCGACTTGATGCCGACCAGGCGGTTCTCGACGATGTCGATGCGTCCGACGCCGTTGCGCCCGCCGATCTCATTCAGTTTCGAGACGAGTGCGGCAGGGGACATCGCTTCGCCGTTGACTGCGATCGGCACACCGGCAACGAAGGTGATCGCTACTTTTTCCGGCGTCTCCGGCGCGGCCATCGGATCGGCCGTCAGCTTGAACATCGACGGCTCCGGCTCGAACGACGGATCTTCGAGCGGCCCGCCTTCGTGCGAGAGATGCCAGAGGTTGCGGTCGCGTGAGTACGGATCCTTCTTCGTCACCGGCACCGGAATGCCACGCGACGAGGCGTAGTCGATCGCGTCTTCACGCGAGATGATCGACCACTCGCGCCACGGCGCGATGACGCCCAGCTCCGGCGCGAGCGCCTGATACGCGAGCTCGAAACGGACCTGATCGTTGCCCTTGCCCGTGCAGCCGTGCGCGAGCGCATCACAACCGGTGGCGAGCGCGATCTCGACTTGCTTGCGGGCAATGAGCGGCCGCGCGGTCGACGTGCCAAGGAGATAATCCTTCTCGTAAATCGCTCCGGCTTTCAGTACGGGAAAGAGATAGTCGCGCGCGAATTCTTCTCGCGCATCGATGAGATGGAAATCGCACGCGCCGGTCTGATACGCCTTCTCCGCTAGTCCCGACGTCTCCTCGGCCTGGCCGACATCTACGGCGACGGCGACGACTTCGCAGCCGTAGTTCTCCTTTAGCCAGGGAATGATGATCGAGGTATCGAGTCCCCCCGAGTAGGCGAGTGCGACTTTCTTGAAATGGGTCATTGCTGGGTTCCTTTGGATCTGTCTGCGATCTGCTAAGCGACTTTTCTTTCTAGTTTTCCGAGGATCTGTTCGAGTGCTTCGACGAATTCGGCGAATGCCTTCTTCGGCGTGACGTACGGCGGCAGCAGGCGGATGACGTTCTCGCGCGCGCTTCCGACAACGAAGCCTTTCGCGAGCAACTCCGCAACGACCGGCTTGGCCGGGCCGTCGAGCTCGATGCCCCACATGAAGCCGGAGCCGCGCACTTCGACGATCGATGCGTTGCGTTTCTTGAGCTTGGCGAGCTGCGTGCCGAACCACGCGCCGAGGGTGTTCACGCGCTCGAGAAGTTTCGATTCTTCGATCTCGTCGAGCACGGCGAGACCGAGACGGCAGGCAACCGGATTGCCGCCGAAGGTCGTGCCGTGATGTCCCGGCTTCACGAGCCCTTCGATTGCAGGACCGGTGATGACCGCGCCGAGCGGCAAGCCGCCGCCCAGCGGTTTGGCCAGCGTGATGATGTCGGGAACGATGCCGCTCTGCTGAAACGCGAAGAGTGTTCCGGTGCGGCCGAGGCCGCACTGGATCTCATCGAACACGAGAATGGCGCCGGTGCGATCGGCTACGCGCCGTGCCGCAGCGAGGAACTCGTGGGTGAGAGGGATGATGCCGCCCTCACCCATCACCGGCTCGAGGAAAATCGCGCTGGTCGTCTCGTCGACCGCGGCTTCGAGCGCGGCAACATCATTCGGCTCGACGAAGGTCACACCCGGCATCAGCGGCTCGAACGGTTTGCGATACGCCTCATGGCCGGTCATCGACAAAGAGCCGAGCGTCCGTCCGTGAAAGCTCTCGTTCAGTGCGACGACGCCGGCGCGGCCAGGATTGGCGAGTCGCGCGAACTTCAGCGCCGCCTCATTCGCTTCCGTTCCGCTGTTACAGAAGAACGCGCGGCAGAGCCCCGAGGCGCGCACGAGGCGCTCCGCGAGGAGACCTTGCGACGGGTGATAGTAGAGGTTCGAGAGGTGCAGCAACGCGTTCGACTCGTCGCGCAACGCTTTCACGAGGCGCGGATGACGATGACCGAGCGCGTTGACGGCGATGCCGCCGAGCAGATCCCAATATTCGCGGCCATCGGCGTCGGTGATCCGCGCACCTTTGCCGCTGCGCGGATGAAACGTCGTGCGTGCGTAGGTGCCGAGGATGAACGCTTTCTCGCGCTCTTCGACGGCGGCGGGCGATTCGTCATGCAGCAACAAGGTTCGTTCCTCCTTCTTCTCCAATCGTGATTCGTTGCACGCCCGATTCGAGCGCGTGCAACGCGGCCTGCAGTTTCGGACGCATGCCTCCGGTGACGACTTCGCTGACGAGCAGCGCTTCCGCTTCCGGTGCGTGCAGTTCGGAAACGACGTTGCCTGTCTCATCGAGCAGGCCGGCAACGTCGGTGATGAAGACCAGCTTCTCCGCGCCTACCGCGATGGCGATCGCAGCGGCGGCAGTGTCTGCGTTCACGTTCAGGAGCGATCCGTTCGGACCTTCAGCAACCGAGGACAGAACGGGCATGATGCCGGCGCCGATCACGGCGTTGATGAGCGTTGGATCGCCGCCGGTGACGCGTCCGACGTGACCAAGCGCCACACCCTCGATCGGCTCATGCAGCTCCGCGACGAGCGTCGATGCGTCGCAACCGCTGAAGCCTGCCGCGCGAACGCCCATCGCCGTGAGCTCCGAGACGAGCATCTTGTTCACCGATCCCGCCAGCGTCGATACGACGACATCGAGCGTTGCATCGTCGGTGATGCGCAGACCGGCGTGCGTCCGCTTCGCGATGCCGAGGCGCTTGAGATTCGCATCGACATGCTTGCCGCCGCCGTGCACGAGAACGATCTGCTCACCGCTCTTCCAGCGCTTCGCAATCGCGCGCAAGACTTCGGCGCGCCGCGACGGATCATCGAGAAGGCTCCCGCCGAGTTTGATGACGTTCATCAGATCAAGGCCTCAGTTTCCGCGAAGTCGAACATCCGGTTGAAGTTCTGCACGGCCTGCGAGGCAGCGCCTTTGAGCAGGTTGTCGATGACCGAGACGATGACGGCGCGGCGGCCCCCCTGTAGAAGCTGGAAACCGATCTCCGCGCGCGGCGTGTTGACGACGTTCTTCAGTTCCGGCAGTTGGCCGGCCGGCAGCACGCGCACGAACGGCGCGTTTTCATAAACCCGCGCATATGCATCGGTGATCTGCTGCTCCGACATCGCATGCGTGAAGCCGACGTGTATCGTCGAGAGAATCCCGCGATGGACGGGCAGAAGATGCGCGACGAAGACGAGCGGCGCCCGGTCGCCGAGGTGAAGCTGCTGGCGGATCTCCGGCTCGTGGCGGTGGTTGCCGACACCGTACGCTTTGAAGTTGCCGAACAGCTCCGCGAACGAGAAGTTGACGTCCGCTTTTTTTCCTGCTCCGGAGACGCCGCTCTTCGAATCGCAGATCACCGGCTGCTCGCGGTCGATCGCGAAATTGAGCGGGCGTAGCGCGAGAAGAATCGACGTCGGATAGCAGCCGGGATTGGCAACGAGGCGCGCTTTCTTCAACTCGCCGTTGCAGTATTCAGTGAGTCCGTAAACAGCCTCGCCGAGAAGTTTCGGGTTCTCGTGCTCAAAGCCGTACCACGTCGGATACATCGACGGCTCCTCGAGACGGAACGCGCCGGAGAGGTCGATGACGGTCATGCCGGCGTCGAGCAGCTTCGGCGCGAGCTCCGCGGACACCTCGTTCGGCGTGCAGAGAAACACCACCTCGGGCCGCGCGGCGATTAGCGCCTCGAACGTGAACGGCTCGGCGATGAGCTTCGGGAGCGCCGGCGTGACCGGACCGCGCGCGGTGCTGCTCGACGAGAAGAGCGCGACGAGGTCGACGCCGTGGTGGCGCGCCATGATTGCGGTCAGCTCCGCGCCGGAGTAGCCGGTGGCGCCGACGATGGCGACGCGCTTCTTCGGCGCGGCCGCAACGGGCGCCGCGGCGGCATCAACACGATCAGCAACTGGAACAGGTTCGTTCATGGCAATTCTCTTGGAACGGCTCAGCGGACGTTGCGGCGGCGGACGCCGATGATCCGGCGCAGCCGCTGCGCGAAGGAGGTGGCGGCGTCGGTGGTGCGGAAGGCGACGAAGATCGTGTCGTCGCCGCCGATGGTGCCGAGGACGCCGTCGATCTGCGCGGCATCGATGGCGCTGGCGACCGGCTGCGCACTCGCGGCCGGAGTCTTGATCACGACGAGGTTGCCGGCGGTGTCGGCGCCGGTGACATATTCAGCGACAGCCTGTTCGAGCCGCGTCTCGACGACGTCACGCGGCGCGAAGGCGACGACAGCGCCGACCGCGAACGCATCCTGCGTGACATAGCCGTTCGGCGACTTGGCCACGCCGAGCTCGCGCAGATCGCGGGAGAGCGTCGGCTGCGTGACGCGGAAGCCGCGTTTCTTCAGCAGCGCCAGCAACTCGTCCTGCGAATGAACGGACTGCTCCCGGACGATCCGCTGGATCTCATCGCGTCTCCGCAGTCCGTCGCCATGCGCATGATTATTCATCGGTACGAATGTTTATTCATTCCTCGGCGGATGTCAACAGTGTTGTGGGCTTGCTATTCCGTTTTCGGCGGGAGTCGGAGGGTGTCGAGGGTCGGGAGTCGGAGCGAGGGCCCGAGTCAGGGTGGAGCGGTTTCGGCGCAGGCTCCGACTCCCGACCCCCGCGTTCCTCCGACTCCCAATAGAATTGCCCCTTCGAATGCCCTTCCCACGATGGCACTTTCGCGAGATGAGTCGCGGCGAGATCAATGTCGATCCGGTGCACGACGAGTTCTTCAAGGCCCAGGATCTCGCCGACGCATTGGTGCGGGAGGCGATCCAGAATTCGCTCGACGCGCGTGGACGCGGACGCTCGATCGTGCGCGTACGGTTCCGGCTGGCCGGCGGGGATCATGCGCTGGCGGCAGAGTCCGCGGCGCACTATCTTCGCGGCCTCGAGACACACCTTGATTTACCGTCATTCGCGGCGATGCCGTTCCTCGTGGTCGAGGACTCCGGAACGCGCGGCCTGGTCGGCGATCCGGGAGAAGATCCTGAGCTCGACGACCACGGCGGCGAGCGCAACGACTTCTACTATTTCTGGCGGAACGTCGGCCGCTCCGGCAAAGGTGAGATCGACCGCGGCCGTTGGGGTCTGGGAAAAGCGGTCTTCTCGGTTTCCTCGCGCATTCACACGATGTTCGGCCTCACACGCCGCGCCGACGATCACCGTCGCCTCCTCCTCGGCCAGTCTGTGCTCAAGACGCATGTAATCGGAGGACGCCGCTTCGCACCCTACGGATTCTTTGCGAATACGGGCCGCGATGATTTTCCGCAGGCCATCGAAGAGCCACGGGAGCTGGAACGCTTCATCGCAGACTTCGGGTTGGAGCGCGACGACTCCGGGCTCTCGATCGTCATCCCCTTTCCTCGCGAGGAGGATCTTCGCTTCGAGGCGATCGTGGCATCGGCAATCCGCCAGTACTTCTACCCGATCACGCGCGGCGATCTGGTCGTGACAGTCGAGGAGCAGCACCGGAAAATCACGATCAACAGCCGCACGATCGAGGGAGATGCGAGCGATCCCGGAATCGCGAGACTCTGCGCGCTGGCCCGCTGGTCGATGACGCTGCCAGAGCACGAATGGATCGTCGTCAGCGAGCCAGCGGCTTCCGGCGTGCCGAAATGGCGTGACGACGCGCTTTCGGGCGCCGTTCTCGATGCAGTCCGCCGCCGTTTCGAACAGAGCGAGCGGCTCGCCTTTCGTGTGCGCGTTCCCGTGCGCCGTAGGCGCGGCCGCGCGATCGCGCACTTCGATGTCGTGCTGGAGAAAGATGACGCGCTTCGGCGGGGCGAACATCACTTCATCCGCCGGGGAATCACGATTCCCGAGGTGAAGAGCGTGCGCGACAAACCGGTGCGCGCACTCCTCATCGCCGACGATGAAACACTCTCCACGTTTCTAGGCGACGCAGAGAATCCCGCGCACTCCGACTGGTCGGAGCGCAACGACAAAATCCGCAACCTCTACGAACAGGGCGCCTCGACGCTACGCTACGTGAAGAACGCCATCGCGCAGATCGCATCGATGCTGACCACGCCGGCGGCAGGACGCGCTACCGATCTCTTATCCGACATCTTTTCCATCGCCACTCCGGAAGAGGGCGACTCGATCGCGGCCGGTGAGCAATCGAATCGTGAGCTCGACCGCGGCGAAAACCCTGCACCTGGCGACAGCACAGCCGCGCCTCCAGGCGCGGTGCGCATCGTGCGAATCGCCGGCGGTTTTACTCTCCAGGGAACTGGAAAGAACGGCGACGCAGCGAGACGCTGGATCGTTGACATGGCGTATCGGACCCGAAGCGGCGACCCTTTTCGCAAGTACAGTCGTTACGACTTTGCAATGGGACGGAACGGTGTGACGTGGAAGAGCGATGGTGCCATCGTGGCAGTAGCACGCGACAATCGCCTGGAGCTCGCGCCGCAACGATCCGATTTCCAATTGACCGTGACGGGGTTCGACCACCGACGCGATCTGGTAGTACGCGTTTCGAGAAAAGACGACGATGCTCCGGAAGCTGAACTTCACTGAAAGGACCAGAATCCCTCGCTCGGAGTGCAGCGTCGAGCTGCGGCGCGAGCCGGACGGCGTCCTGGCCTTCGATCCGAAGTTCGATCTTGCAGGGATTGCTGCACCGGACGAAGCCCGCATCTACATCGAAGCGCAGTACCGCACGTCCTACATGCGCTTCGATTGCGGATCGATCGGCAACCCGGCCATCCCGCGGGAGCGCCGGCTGACGGAGATCGATTCCGACCGCGTCGTGCGATTCCGCATCAAGGTCGTCGGCCAGTCAGGCGGCGAGCATCGCATCATCGCGTCGTCCAATGACATGCTGATCTCGTGCGATCGGGGCGGCTCCGGCACCCGGCTTCCGCTTCTTCCGGTCAACTTCGACGACCTTGGCGATCAGGTCTGGCGAATCCACTTCGAGGCAGATCAGCCGGTCCTCGAGCTCAACAACCGCATCGACGCGATCGAGCGTTTGGCTCGCAGCGATCCTCAATTCTTCGCTCTGGTGTATCCGGCCGCGGTTCGCGAAGTGCTGACGCACTACGTCTTGATCGAACGGCGGGACGAGGGCGATGAGGAAAGCGAGTGGCCGGCATTCTGGATTCGTTGGGCGCGCGAACTGGCCGGAGAGTCTCTCCCCTCCGATGCGGATGACCGCAGTGCGTGGATCGATGATGTCGTCGTTGCTTTTTGCAGCTTGCACCGAGCGGCCGAAAAGATGCGGACGGGAACGGAGGAGCCGCAGTGACCGCGCTGCGGAAACTCAATCGGAAAGGGATCGCCGCGTTCCGCGAGTATCTCGCCAGCATTCGCGCGGGTGCCGAGTTTCAACCCAGCCTTGCAGTGCTGTATGTCGACGACTTCTCGACGCCGGTGCTGCCACGCATCGATGTAGAGCCTCGCGCGCTGAAGACCAAACTCGCCGCCGCGAAGTATCTGACATCGGTGCTCGAACCGCTCGAGAGTCCCTCGCTGAGTGCCGACGCCGAGCTATGGTCGTGGCTGGCGCTCTTCTTCTTCGATCAACTTTCTCCGATTCGGGGCGGGAAGCGGCGACCGCGCGAGGACTACTACTACATACCGAGCAGCCGGCGGCCGCAACGGCATCTCCTCGCCGGCGCCTACGGGCTCTATCGCCTCCACGGCGAGCATGCACGCGTGCTGCTGCATCCTTCGGTTCATCAGCACGGGCGGTTCCTCTTCGATCTCGATTACCGGCGCGATCTCCTGACCAACCGCGGCCTCATCGAGGTCGTCGATCGACTCTATTGGAACCCGGCCACCAGCCGTCCAAAACGCGGAGCTGCGAGCGACAACCAACCTGGAAGCCTCCGCCGCCTGATCGCCGTCGTCCAACAACTCGATCTCAACTACGACCTTTACGGCATGAGCGCGCCGGAGATCGAAGCGCTATTGCCCTCGGAGTTCGAAGCGTGGCGCAATGGAATTCCGCCGTCCGTGGCAGGGTGACAGGCAGTCAGCGGAGCAAAAAAACTATCATTACTCCATGCGCACATTGATTCTTGCGTCGCTCCTCGCGTTCACGGTCAACATCGGCGCGCAGACGCCGGAGACGCCGATCGGATTCATACCCGAGGCAATCGCTTTCAAAGACGGTCCGCCGACGCTGCCGCCGGGATCGAAAGTGTCCGTGCTCGAGGGCAACCCGGGCGCCGAGGGGATGTTCACGATGCGCGTGCGCATTCCGGCCGGCTCGGCGATTCCGCCGCATTGGCACCCGCGGCAGGAGCGCGTCACCGTTCTCGCCGGCGCCGTCGACCTCGGATTCGGCTCGGTTGCAAACAAGAGCTCCGTCACTCGCTATCGCGCCGGCAGTTTCTATCTGAACCCGCCGCGGATGGTGCACTACCTCTTCTTCCCTGAGAACACCGAGTTGCAGATCACGGGCGCCGGTCCGTGGGAGTTGATGACGACCGACCCGAACGAGAAGCCGGCCGCGGCCGAAGGAACCTCGGTCAAGGTGCGAGACATCACTCCGGCTCCGGGCAGCGAGCTGACTCCAACAACAACGATCAAGGCGACCGTCGATTACGACATCCAGAATTTCCGGCCGGACACCTACTTCCTCGATTTCGTCTTCGAGTCCCGAGTACCCAACCGAACCATCGGCGTCGCTCCCACCGTCATCCCCTATCGAAAAGGAGCCACGCAGTCACACTTCGTCGAGAGTGCGACCGGAACCATCACTCTGATTCAGGACCTCGGGCGCTTCGTCGAGCTTCCTGATCTCAAGCACCCTGTCCGCATGCGCGTCTACGTTCACGAGAAACGATCCGAGACCTCGAACCACGTGGTCGGGATGAGCGACTGGATCGAGTTCCACTGACCAGCGGCACTTAGTTTGCTGCTATGTTCGCACGATGAAGAAACGCACGCTCGGAAAGTCTCTCGAAGTCTCCGCCATCGGCCTCGGATGCATGGGCATGTCGGAGTTCTATGGCACAGGCGACGACTCCCAGTCGATCGCCACGATCCATCGCGCGCTCGACCTCGGATGCAACTTTCTCGACACGGCCGACATGTATGGCCCGTTCAAGAATGAAGAGCTGGTCGGCCGCGCCATCCGCGGCCGGCGCGACCAAGTCGTTCTGGCTACGAAGTTCGGCAACATGCGCGGCGACGACGGCGCGTTTCTCGGCGTAAACGGGAAGCCCGACTACGTTCGCAAAGCGTGCGAAGGCTCGCTCAAGCGGCTGGGCGTCGATCACATTGATCTCTACTACCAGCACCGCGTCGACCGCACGACTCCGATCGAAGAAACAGTCGGGGCGATGGCCGAGCTGGTCAAGGCCGGAAAGGTGCGCTACATAGGATTGTCCGAGGCGGCGCCGGCGACGATCCGCCGCGCGCACGCCGCGCATCCGATCACTGCGCTGCAGACCGAGTACTCGCTATGGAGCCGCGACCCGGAGGACGAGATCCTGCCGACGGTGCGCGAGCTCGGAATCGGCTTCGTTTCCTACTCGCCCATCGGCCGCGGATTTCTCTCCGGCCGCTTCAAGACGATCGACGATCTCGAGCCGAATGACTTCCGCCGCAACTCGCCGCGATTCAAAGGCGAGAACTTCGAGCGCAATCTCGATCTCGTCCGCGACATCGAAGCGATCGCAAAGGAGAAAGGCGTCACGCCCGCGCAGCTCGCCATCGTCTGGGTGCTCGCGCGCGGCAACGACATCGTCCCGATTCCCGGCAGCAAGAGCATCGGCCACCTCGAGGAGAACATCGCCGCGGCCGAAATCACGCTGACTGCCGCGGAGCTGGCGCGGATTGATGAAGTAGCGCCGAAGGGCATCGCGGCGGGAGACCGGTACGCGAGCATGGCCACCGTGAACGTGTGAGCCCTGTCCTCGGATGAAGACCAGTGGATCTGCATCGATCTGCGTCATCTGCGGACCTATACTTTCCGCCATGCAAAGCAAGGCGACGACCGTTCAGGAATACCTGGCCTCCCTGCCTGCCGATCGACGGGACGCAATCGAGCGCGTGCGCGAAGTCATCCTTGCGAATCTCGACAAGGATTACGAAGAAGGAATGGCCTACGGGATGATCGGCTACTCGGTGCCGCACCGCGTTTTTCCCGCGGGATATCACACCGATCCGCGCCAGGGTCTGCCGTTCGCTGCGCTCGCTTCGCAGAAGAATTTCATGGCCGTCTACGTCATGGGTTTGTACACCGGCGGTGACGCCGCGAACGAATCCGCGCTGGTTCGCTGGTTCCGCGAGGCGTGGGCGAAGAGCGGCAAGAAGAAGCTCGACATGGGAAAGGCGTGCATCCGATTCAAGAAGGTCGACGATATTCCGCTGGATGTCCTCGGCGAAGCGATCCGGCGGATACCCGCGAAGGTCTACATCGAGAATTACATGAAGTCACGCCGCGCCATCGCGGAGGCAGGCGGAGCCCGCAAGGCCGCAGAGAAAAGGCGCAAATCAACATGAGAACTTCCGTACGAATCGCCACAGTCGCAGCACTGCTGTTCGCAACCTTCGCGTGGGCGGCGCCACCGCCTCCATGCACCACCATCATCGTCGTTCGCCACGCCGAGCAGACGGATCCCACAGCCGCCGATCCTCCGCTGAGTCCCGCCGGAGCCGCGCGGGCGACGGCACTCGCCAGGGCGATCGAACATTCGGGCGTGCAAGCCATCTACGTCACACAATTCAAACGTACGAAACAAACCGCCGCGCCTGCGGCTGCGCTGTTGCACGTCCCGCTAACCGAAGCTCCCGTCGATCTCGCGCACGTCGCCGACTATCCACGTCAACTCGCGCGCCGCGTGCTCACCGAGCATCACGGCGGCATCGTGCTGATCGTCAGCCACAGCAACACCGTCCCCGGAATCGTGAGCGCGCTGACGAACGTGACGGTCCATCCAATCGCAAGCACCGAGTTCGACCGGTTCACCGTCGTCACCGCGGGCGCGGCCGGCTGCCAGCACATGATTCAGTCGCAGTACGGACACTGATTCACGGGAGTTGTTTATCACGCGGAGGCGCGGAGCAGCGGAGAAAGACAATCCCGCGTCTCCGCGCCTCCGCGTGAACCATAGAGCGTGCCTCGCAGCACCCTTCACCCCAAATTCACAATTAACCCTACGATGGAGCCATGCGCCGCGTCCTCATCGTCGATGACGATCCGAAAGTGTGCGAGACGCTCGATCGCTATCTGGCGCATGCCGGCTACACGACGGCGTCGGCGCTGGATGGCGCGCGTGCGCTGGAACTTGCGCGGACGTTCGCTCCCGACCTGATCGTGCTCGACCTGATGCTGCCGCGCGTCGACGGACTTGAAGTCTGCCGGACGTTGCGCGCGAGCTCGCAGGTTCCGATCATCATGCTCACCGCGCGAACAACCGAGCGCGACAAACTCTCCGGTCTCGCGCTCGGCGCCGACGACTACCTGACCAAGCCGTTCAGCCCGCGCGAGCTCGTGGCGCGCGTCGAAGCTGTGCTGCGCCGGTCTGGATCGTCGGAGAAGAAGGAGTGCGTCGCGGCAGGCACCTTGATGATCGATCCCGATCGCTGCGAAGTCACCGTCGCCGGCGAGCCGGTCGTCCTGACAGCGACCGAGTTACGCCTGCTCCTCTCCCTGGCACGTTCCCCCGGCCGCGTCTTCCGACGCGACGAGCTGGCCCGTCTCGCCCTCGGCGACGACTTCGACGGCATGGACCGTACGATCGACGCACACATCAAGAATCTGCGCCGCAAAGTCGGCGCGGACATCATCGCCACCGTCTTCGGCATCGGCTACAAATTGGTGGCTTGATGCGGCTCTTTCCTACACTGCGCGGCCGCCTCATCGCCATGGTCGCGGCACTCGTCGCCATCATGATCGGCAGCGTGGCGGTGATCTCCACGCGCGTGGCGCACTACGAGATCCGCAAGTTCGACGTCGCAGTGGCCACGGGAGGGAGTCCTCGCCCGATCTCCATTTTGTCTTTTCAGAATGAACGACCATCGCCGCCCACACCGGGGACGATTGCCGCGTACTACCGCGAGCACGGCACGTGGGCAGGCGTACAACCGGCCATCGATCAGACGGCGAAGAGTGCTGGAACGGACGTTCTTCTTTTCGATCGCGAGCGGCGACTGGTGGCCTCGTCGAGCACACAACTTCGCAACGCACGGGTCGATCTCCTGGCCAACGGCATTCTGACGATCGAGCGCAACATTCCGTCGGGCAGGACGAACGAGCTAATCCGCGGACCGCAAGTGATCATGCGCGATGCGAGCGGCGGCGTCGCCGGCTGGCTCTTCCTGCTGCCCCACCGAAACATCGCGCTGGAACTGCCGCGCACCCGCTCGCTCGATCGCTCCTTCTTCTGGATCTTTCTGGCGGCAATACTGTTCGGAGTCGTCATGGCCGTCGCCATCGCTCGCGCCATCAGCAGTCCGGTCGAGCGGCTCACCGCTGCGGCGCGGCGGATGGAGTCCGGCGATCTGGCCGTGCGCGTCGAGCCCGGCGGCGGCACGGAGCTGGAGGAGCTGGCGCATGGCTTCAACGCCATGGCCGCCACGCTCGCCCGCAACGAGGAACTGCGCCGGCGCATGGTCAGCGACGTCGCGCACGAGCTTCGAGCACCCCTGACGAACATCCGTTGCGAGCTGGAGTCGATGCAGGACGGCCTCACCGCGCTGACGCCCGAGCGCATCGCCTCACTGCACGACGAGACGATGCACCTCACCAGCCTCGTCGACGACCTCCAGGATCTCGCTCTTGCCGAAGCAGGCCGCCTCGACATCGACGCGCAACCGGTCGCAGTCGTTGCGCTGGCGCGCCGCGCGGCCGCGGGGATCGAGCCACGAGCGCGCGAGCGCGGCGTGACGATTCGCTGCGAGGGCGATGACGATGTCCATGATGGTCTCATGGTCCTCGCGGACGCGCGCCGCACCGTGCAGATCCTGACCAATCTTCTGACCAATGCCGTAGCTCACATGGAAACCGCGGGCGAGATTCGCATCGCCTGGTCGCGCGGCGATGGCGAAGCGATCGTGCAAGTGATCGACAGTGGCGTCGGCATTCCGGCGAACGAGCTCCCGCACATCTTCGAGCGCTTCTACCGCGTCGACGTCTCCCGTTCCCGCACCACCGGCGGCGCAGGTCTCGGCCTCTCCATCGTTCGCCAACTCGTCGCGGCACACGGCGGTCGTGTGTGGGCGGAGAGCGAACCCGGCAAGGGCTCAACGTTTTCGTTCACGCTGCCAATCGAGAAAGGCAATCACCACTGAGACACAGAGGTCACAGAGCAAACCTCTGTGACCTCTGTGTCTCTGTGGTTAGCCTTCATCACCCGTTCACAACTGAACCGTACCTTGGTCGCGGAGGCACTGATGAAAATCACACTGCTACTCACAACATTGCTGATCGCTGCGTCGGCGCTCGCACAGAACACGACGGACGAACAGCGTGTTGCCCAGCTCACCGCCGCTGTCGACAAAGCGGTGGCCGAGGACCGGTTTTCGGGCGTCGTGATGCTGGCAAACGGGGACAAACCGTTGCTTGCGCGCGCCGTCGGCATGGCCGATCCCACCAAGGGAATCGCCAACCGCCCGGACACGAAATTCAACCTCGGATCGATCAACAAGTTCTTCACCAGGATTGCAATCGGACAGCTCGCTGCTGCCGGAAAGCTCGCGCTGGGCGACACCATTCGCCAGTGTCTGCCCGACTATCCCTCGGCCGTCGCTGACAAGATCACCATCACCCAGCTTCTCGATCATCGCTCCGGCCTTGGCGACATCTTCGGCCCGAAGTTCATGGCCTCGCACGCATCGCTGCGGAAGCTCTCCGATTACCTCCCGCTCTTCGCCGACGCACCGCTCGAGTTCGAGCCCGGCACGTCGCAGCGCTACTCGAACGCAGGCTTCGTCGTTCTCGGGTTGATCATCGAACGAGTGTCGGGACAGAGCTACTACGACTACGTTCGCGACCACATCACGAAACCGGCCGGGATGAACGACACCGCGTCGTATGCCGTCGATGAAAACGTTCCGAACCGAGCGATCGGCCAAACCAAACGCGGTCCCGAGGGGCCGTTGCCGCAGCGCGGGAACAATAATGCGTCGTTACCCGCACGCGGAAGCTCGGCGGGCGGCGGCTATTCGACGGCGCCCGATCTTCTCCGCTTCACGCAGGCGCTGCTCGCCAACAAGATCCTGTCGAAGGGCTGGACCGACTGGCTATTCACGAACAAGGTCGATTCCGGCGGAAAGCGCGGCCTCGGCGTCGCCGGAGGCTCGCCGGGTGTCAACGCGGTGCTTGAGATCGCGCCGCCCTACACGCTCATCGTCCTCTCCAACTTCGACCCGCCATCCGCCGAAGAGGTGGCGCGCGAGGGACGCAAAGTCGTTGGCATGGGCGACGAAATGAAGGAACGCCGCCGCGGAGGTCCGGAACCTCCGGGCGAAATCATGATCGGCAAGCCTGTCAAGATTCCGATGGACCTCACGCATCACGTCCCTGTCATCGAAGCGAAGATCAACGGCAAGGGACCGTTCCGCTTCGATGTCGATAGTGGCTTCGGCGGCATGATGAACATCAGCCACGCGCTCGCGGAGAAGCTGTCATTGCCGGTGATGGGCGAAGCGAGCAGCGGCGATCCGAGCGGCAAGAATCAGAAGAACGTCCGCATCCTCCACGTCGAGTCGATCGACATCGCCGACCTCCACCTCGGGCAAGTCGAGGTGACTGAGGCTGCTGCCGATGGCCCGCAACGCGATGTTGACGGCGTGATGGGATTGCCGCTCTTCACATCGCTGCTGGTGACATTTGATTACCCAAACAGCCAATTCGCAGTCGATGGCGGAAAGCTTCCCGCCCCGGACGGCAGCACTGTTCTCGCGTACTCGGTCGAGCACGGCGTTCCGACGATCGAGATCGACGTCGCCGGCACGAAAGTGACGACCGACATCGACAGCGGCAGCCCGGCACTCCTGTCGATGCCGCTCTCGCTCGCGAAATCGCTGCCGCTCGCGGAAGCACCGCGCGTCATGGGACACGGACGAACCGTCGGCAACGAGTTCGACATCTACGCAGCGCCGCTCAAGGGCGCCGTACACGTCGGCGGAGTCACTGTCACCGATCCGATGGTCGATTTCGTCGACATCTTCCCGCGCGCGAACGTCGGCTTCCGCTTCCTGAAGGATCTCGTCGTGACGTTCGATCCGGAGGGCAAGCGCATGAGGTTTGTGAAGCCGTAAAATAGCCGGCGCTTGGCACTGCTGGAATTCATCGTATTTGGAACGCCGGTGACATCGCCGGGCCCTGCCAGAAAGTTCTGGCAAGAACGGATTCAGCGGGCCGGCGCGGAGGCAGCCCACGGTCGGCCGCCCTCCGCGGCGGACTCGTTGGTCCTTCGCATTGCATACTTTCACGTCGACTCTCCTGCCGGAGAGCTGGACAACATCGTCAAACCGATTCAGGACGCACTGAAAGGAATCGCATACGCTGACGACAGACAGGTCGTGGATCTGGTTGCCAGCATGCGTCGAAAAGGATTCAGTGAGGACGTTCCGATGACGGCAACGCTTTCAGCTGGCCTTGGAGGTGGAAGCGATTTCATTTGTGTTGCTGTGGATCAGTCATCAAGGATCGAGGTGTTTCAATGACCACGGAGCAGATGGAAGAGGAAAGGGTCGATACTCTGGCAGCCGAGTACCGGAGTAAGGGCTATGCCGTCCATGTTCGACCGGCAGAAAACGATCTACCTCCATTTCTCAGAGAGTTCAAACCGGAGATCGTCGCCACGTCACCAGCAGGAAACGTGGTGATCGAGGTGACGTCGCTTCCGCGATTTGATGCCGAAGAGACTCAAAGACTAGCCGAGGCTGTCGAGCGCAATCCGGGATGGCGGTTCGACGTCGCGTTCGTCAATCCTCCGGTCGCGCCGGACATCCCCGCTCAGGAGCATCTCGCCGATGACGAGCAGGTCACGCGAATGCTCGAGAATGCGGAGACTCTTTCGAGAGAAGGACATGTCGAGGCGGCTGGCCTGATCGCCTATTCGGCGCTCGAAACAATTCTTCGCCGGCTGGCCCAGAGTGAAGCTCCTCAGATCGAACGTCAAAGCTCCTCGCGCGTTCTCAAAGAGCTCTACTCACTTGGCAAGATTCATCCGGATACGTTTGAAAAACTTCTTCCCCTGATGGAGTTCAGGAACGCAGTGGCCCACGGTTTTAGGCCGCGCAACGCCGCCCCAAGCATTCCGGAGATGATCGACGAGATTCGCCATCTTCAAACTGCGGCGTAGCGTTTGCGCGGCGGACAACTCCTGGTCGCCTGGCTCTGTGGTTTTAGCGTCTGAAGCTCAGCGCGACGCGTGCGTGATCGCGCTGGCGACCTGGGTCAGGAACGCCGAGGTTGAGAGCCAGCTCTTGTCGGGATAGTACGCAAAGACCGGACTGCCGCCGCGAATCGTATCGATGATCTTCTGCGACACTTCCGGCCGCACAGCCGGGCAACCCCAGCTTCGTCCGAGACGGCCAAGCGCCTTCACCGCCTGCTGGCTGACGTACGACGCGCCGTGCAGCACGATCATGCGGTCCCAGGCCATGTCGTTGACTCCCGCTTCCAGACCGCGCAGCCGGAGCGAGTAGCCGTTGCCGCCGTTGTAGGTGTCCGCGGTGACGAAAAGGCCGAGGCTGGTGGCAAGACTTCCTGGCTTGTTGGAGAAGAACGAGGCCACATCACCGCCGCTCGCTCTTCCGTGCGCAACCAATTCGCGGAAGAGCAGCTTGTGCGCCGCAAGGTCGAAGATGAAGAGGCGCGGCTGCGAAGACGGCAGCGAGTAGTCGATCACCGTCAGCAGGTTCCGGCGCGGAACGAGTCCCCGATCCTCAGCGCGCGTGGCCGCGTCGAGCGCCAGCTTCAGAACGTTGGGACGAAGGCCCGGCGCCTGCGTGATGAGCGAGGCGACGACGGCGTCGGATGAGTCCGCCGCGTGCATCGGCACAGCAAACGTGGCAGCCACAGCAATGGTGAGGAGCAGTCGTTTCATTGGTTTTCCCGGACGCTGGATTTGGACGCGGATGATAACAAATAACCTCGGGGAGTATTGCGCTCCCCTGACAACACCGGGGCGGGGACGCCCCGGTGTCCGCGAGCGAGACGCTCGCACTCCTTGGTTCACCTCATGCAGTAGGGCACCGCATGAAGCGTCTCCTGCCCCTAATCATCTCGATTCTTTGCCTCTCGACTCTCCCGATTCACGCCGACGTCTTTCGTCTGCTCGAAGATCCGCGCGACGGTGCTCAGGCGCGCGTCGATCTCATTCAGCAGGCCCACTCCGACATCAGCGCCGTCTACTTCCTGGCCTACGACGACCGCATCACGCTTACCGCGCTCGGCCTGCTTCGCGATGCGCGGCGGCGGGGCGTCGGGCGCGTGCGGCTGATCGTCGACGCCAACTTTCAGCACATTCCCAAGCCCGTTCTCGCCTATCTGGCCGACGAAAACGTCGAAGTGCGCGTCTATCACCCGTTCACCTTCCGTCATCTGAACTGGCTCTTCCATCGGATGCACGAGAAGGTCGTCGTCGTCGATGGAAAGCGCTACATCACGGGTGGCCGCAATCTCGCCGAGTCGTACTTCGGGCTGAAGAAACGCAATTACATCGATCGCGATGTCTACGTCGAAGGACCCTCGGCAGCCGCGGCCCAACAGCACTTCGAAGATCTCTGGAACAGCAGCGATGTCTGCGAACTGAACGTGAACGTCTCGCTCGCTGCAAAGGCGAAGGCGGCGCGCATCCTCGACGACGCCGCGAAGGGAATGACTCTCGAAGGCTTCGTCACGTTGAACACGAGCCGCGATTGGTCTCGGGGATTGAACGACATCGCCGACGTTCGCTTTCTATGCGATCCAGTCGGACAGGCAAAGGGACCGCGCCTGGCGGTTCGGCTCGCTGAGGTGATCGAAGGTGCGAAAGAATCGGTGGTGATCGAGTCGCCGTATCTCGTTCCGTCACCCGAAGTCCTGGACCTGTTTCGGAGAAAACGCGCCGAGGGCGTGCGCGTGCAGATCATCACCAACTCGCTGCGCTCCTGCGATGGCGCGTTGCCGTACGTCGCCTACCTCAAGTACCGCCACAAACTGCTGCGGGCTGGAATTGACATTCGCGAGTACCGCGGGCCCGACACGCTGCACGCCAAATCGCTCGTGATCGACGGCCACATCGTTCTGGTAGGCTCGTACAACATCGATCAACGTTCCGAGAACCAGGACAGAGAGGTGATGGCCGAGGCGGACGATGACGACGTCGCTCGGGAGTTGATGGCCGCGATCCGACATCACATCGATAACTCATGGGCCGTCGGGCGTGGCACAGAGGGTCCGCACGCGCCGCGCTCGTGGCGGTTTCGCGCGTGGGCGTCGCGATTCCTGCTGGTTCCTTTTGTCGAGAACCAGTTGTAGGGCGTGTTCTAATCGCAGCGATCCATGTACGAAAACCGGCGCGAAAAACTACTGACGCGGACCGAATTCGCGTTGCGGGTGCTGTGGCACTTCAGCGCAGCAATCCTCTCGGTGGCGGTCGCTCTTCTCGCCGGCGTGCTCGGATACCGTTACCTCGGCGGACTCGGATGGATCGATTCGCTGTTGAATGCTTCGATGATCCTCGGCGGCATGGGGCCGGTCGATACGTTGAAGACGGACGGCGCCAAGATCTTCGCGTCACTCTACGCGCTCTTCTCCGGGCTCCTTTTCATCGGACTGCTCGGCTTGCTGCTGGCTCCCTTCATTCATCGCGTCATGCACAAGCTGCACATCGATGAAAGCGCGCAGGATGCAAAACGAAGTGCGAAGAGCAAGAAGTAGAGCAACGAACAACCTTCATTCTTCACGATTCAGCCTTCAGCCTTCAGCCTTCAGCCTTCAAATTATGGCTCTCACCGCAACGATGTACCGCTTCGGCATCCAGCTTTCGGATGTCGATCGCGGCGTTTACGAGACGCTCGAATTGCCGATCGCGCGGCAGCCGTCCGAAACCGCGGAGTACATGCTGACGCGCGTGCTGGCGTGGTGTCTCGAGTACACGGAAGGCATCGCGCTGACGGAGGGCGTTGCGTCGGGCGATGAGCCGGCAGTG
The DNA here is from genome assembly GCA_017883205.1 of Thermoanaerobaculia bacterium. Lineage (GTDB taxonomy): Bacteria > Acidobacteriota > Thermoanaerobaculia > Gp7-AA8 > Gp7-AA8 > JADGNZ01. The sequence goes on from JADGNZ010000009.1 coordinate 74,574, forward strand.
CTCGTGCGCGATCTCACCGGACGGATCACCGCATGGATCGAAGTCGGAGCTCCCGACGCCGACCGCGTGCACCGCGGAAGCAAGCTCGCCGGCCGCGTAGCCATCTACACCCATCGCGATCCCGCCATGGTCCTCGGCCAGCTCGCCGGCAAGAAGATCCACCGCGGCGATGAGATCCCGATCTACACCTTCGGCCGCGGCTTCATCGAAAGCGTGGCCGCCATCCTCCCTCGCCGCGCGTCTCTATCGATCACGGTCACCGAGCGCCAGCTCTATCTCGACGTCGACGACCAGTCGTTTTCGACGACGATCGAGGAGCGGCGCGCGGGGTAGATCGCGGCGGAGTAGAATTCTGGTCGTGAAGCGTAGCGACGATCCGGATATCACGAGCCCGAAAGCCCCAACACGCGAGGCAATCTACGCCCTGCTCAATTCGGTCACGCAGGAGACTGACCGCAGAGAGCTGGCGGCGGCACTGAGGCAAGGCCGAACCGTGTATCAGAGTGACCCGCGCAAACCGGACATGATTGAGCGCATCGATGCTTCGGGACGACGGACCCGAGGAAGGTTCGAGAATGGGCAGTTTGTCGAGGCAAGTTCGTTGCGAAACTCGGGGCGATAATTCATTGTGCTAGCCCTTCGCTAGCCCATCGCTAGCCCGCATTTCTCGCACTCTTATTAAATTGATCACTTTCCCAATCGAGCGCCTTCTCCCCCCACGCTTTTGTGGGGGAGAAGGTGGCCGAAGGCCGGATGAGGGGGCGATCCCAGCACGACATCAGTGCATCTGCCGTGTTTTTAGGCAGTTCGGACGAGGCTCGGTTGATCGCCTCGCGCAGGTGCTCCCCCCTCATCCGTCCTTCGGCCACCTTCTCCCCCCGCAAAAAGCGCGGGGGGAGAAGGCGCTCGATTGGAAAGCACTCCAAAGAAAAGGAAGAGGCGTAGCAAGGAGGCGCACCAAGCGTGTGAGAAATGCGCGGTCATGCGGCGAATGAGCCGCGCCTGATTCCAACCCAAACCCGCTATCCTTTCGCCGCACGGAGGGCATCGTATGGGCCGCTCACTCTTCGGAAAGTTGCATCGTCGGTTCGGGCGCCGTGTTTCGGGACAGGAGCGGCAACGCCGCGCAGCGGAACATTACGAACGGCTGCGCCAGGCCATGCCGGTCGGACTTGTCGGCGCGCCGCGGCGGATCGCGACCAAGAATCCGCGTGTCGCCGTGCTCGGTGCCGGATTCGCAGGAGTGAGCGCTGCGTGGTTCGCCTCGCGGGCGGGATTTGCGGTCACGCTCATCGAGCCGCTCGTTGTGGGCGGGCGCGTATCGTCAACCGACAAACTTGTCCCGGGACGCATCCTCGAAGCGGGCGCGGAACTGATCGGAACCAACCATCCGCTCTGGCTCGCTCTCGCTGCGCACTTCGGACTCGCCCTCAGTGTCGTTTCGTCGGAAGACAACTACGCCGCCGCGGGGCTGGACATGCCGATGATCCTCGATGGCCGCAGCCTTTCCAACGCCGAACAGGAGAAGCTCCACGCGGAGATGGACAAGGTCTTCCGCCAATGGGGAGCCGAATCGGCCGTGGTCAGGAATCCGTGGATGCCGTGGACAACGCCGCGAGCGTCGGAGCTCGACGCAATGTCGCTCGCCGCGCAGATTCCCGCCACCGCCAGCGAACTGGCGAAGAAGGCCATCCTCCTCGAATTCGAGCTCGACAACTGCACACCGGCGGAGCAGCAAAGCTGGCTGGGCGCACTGTCGCAGCTTGCGGCAGGCGGCGGCTATGCGTTCTTCGATGAGACGGAAGTCTTCCGCTGCGCCGCCGGCAATCAATCTCTCGCCCGCCGCCTTGGCGCAGGTCTCGATCTCAACCAGGGACGCGCGACGAACATCCGCACCAGCGGCGACCGCCTCTTCATCGAACTTGGCGGAGGCGTAGCCGACGGGCCGTACGATTTCGCAGTCGTGGCCGTACCGTCAGTGGCGATGGAAAAGATCACGATCGACGGCAAGCCCTTCCCGTATCAGGCCATCGCTCATGGTCCGGCCGTGAAGTACCTCTCCGGCGTCGAGCACCGCTTCTGGATTCCGGAAGGAGTCGCCCCGAGCGGGATGTCGGATCAGCTCGGGATGATCTGGGAGGGAACCGATAACCAGATGGACACAGCGCGCTTCGACGTGAGCGTTTTCGCCGGCGGCCGGCCCGCGCAACGCGCCATCGACGCGGGCGGCGGTCCGTCCTACTTTGCGCCTCGGCTCAACGCACTCCTTCCGCACTACGAAGCGTTCACCACGGAGTTCGAGAACTGGCCGAAACGCATCGGCATGGGGTACTCCACCCCCGCGGTCGGCGAAGTGACGACGAAGCAGAAGGCATATGCCGGCCTGATTGCAGGCCGCATCGCCGTCGCCGGCGAGCACACGTCGCCAGCATGGTTCGGCTTCATGGAAGGAGCGCTGGAGTCAGGACTCGTTGCGATGGCACGCATCGCAAACATCGCCGGGATCCCGCTCGCGCCCGAGTACGGAGACTTCCGAGCAGTCTGAAGACTTCCCTCGGGAGTCGCTCATCGGGTGTCGGACATCGGAGGCCGACACCCTCACTGTCAATTGTCAATTATCCATTGTCAATTGCCCCTCACCGCCACACGGACAGAATCATCCCTGCGGCGATGAACGATACGAGGTTGTAGGCGGAGTTGATCAGCCAGAGCGGCTTCTTCGTCATCGAGAAAATGGCGGTGGCGAAGCTCGTCGGCGCGGCGAATCCCACCCAGCAGATCGTTCCCACCATCGCGCCGCGCACGAGCGAATACGGGAAGAAGTGATTGATGATGATGGCCATGACGTAGGACGTCAGCAATCCGCAGAGGAAGGACATGAAGAGGAGCACCGGCATCGCGCTGCCCGATCCCTCTTTCATCTTCTCTTCCGGGATGCCCATGAGCGCGATCCACGGCTTCTTGAAGATCACGGAGTACCAGAGCCCGCCGAGGATGAAGATGACGACACCACTGACGAGAATGGCCAGATAGTTCACATGAGGAAAAGCCATGGGAGCCTCCTTCTGCGCAGTCGTTGGGATCTGTGGCAAAGATACCACTGGTGTTGGGAGTGGGGGGGGGGGTGGGGGAGTCGCGAGTCGGGGGTCGGGAGTCGGAGATTGGTCTCGGCCTCACCGTCCGCGATATCGACTACGCCATCTCTGATCTCTGATGATCTCCGATCTCTGATCTCCGCCGCCCCCGACCCCCGACCCGAGTACTCTGACTCCCACCCCCCACACCCCACTCCCCACCCCCCACTCGAAAAACCACCGCACCTCGCGTTAAGATCCACCTTCGCATGTCCGCGCTTCGATCTGTCATCGCCGCCTCCGGGAGCTACATCCCGCCGGTCCGCGTTCCCAACTCGGATTTTCTGAATCACGACTTCCGAGGGGCGGATGGCGCACCGATGTCCAAAAGTAATACCGAGATCGTCAACCAGTTCGAATCCATCACCGGCATCCAGGAGCGGCGCTACGTCGAGAACGGCACGGTCACGTCCGACATGGCGTACGCCGCAGCGAACGATGCCCTGACGTCGTCGCACATCGATCCCGAATCGCTCGACCTCATCATCGTCGCGCACAATTTCGGCGACGTGCGTAAAGGCGGCGGTCCGCCCGATCTAGTTCCCTCGCTGGCGGCTCGTGTGAAATCGAAGCTGCGCATCGCCAAACCGCGCGCGGCTGCCTTCGACCTCGTCTTCGGCTGCCCCGGCTGGATCCAGGGGGTCATCACCGCCGACGCCATGATCCGCGCCGGCGACATCCAGCGCGCCATGATCATCGGCGCCGACACGCTCTCGCGCATCTCCGATCCGCACGACCGCGACAGCATGATCTACGCGGACGGCGCAGGCGCCACGGTCCTGGAAGCGCGCCAGACCGATGCGGGAATCCTGGCGCACGCGTCGCGCTCCGACACGCTCGACCACTCCGGCATGCTGTCGATGGGACCGTCCAACAAAGAGGAGGTCTTCATCGAGGCGCTCTTCCTGAAGATGGAAGGCCGCAAGCTATACAAGTACGCGCTGCAGACCGTGGCCAGCTCGATGAAGGAATGCCTCGACAAAGCCGGCCTCGCGCTAACGGACGTCTCGAAGATCCTCATTCATCAGGCGAACGGCAAGATGGATGAGGCAATCGTCACGGCGCTGTACGAGTCCGAGCACCTGCAGCCGCCGCCGGATGTGATGCCGATGACGATCTCCTGGCTCGGCAACAGCTCCGTAGCCACGGTGCCGACGCTGTTCGATCTGATCGCCAAAGGCCGGCTCAACGGCCAGTCCTTCCACCCCGGCGAGATCGTCCTCTTCGCCTCAGTCGGCGCCGGCATGCATATCAACGCCTTCGCCTACCGGATGCCGTAAGAGTGTGGGCGTCTCGTCAGGCGTCTCGCCCGACGGTAAATCGCTACTTTCAAAATGGGGTCAGGTCTGAGTTTGAAAGTGACAAATACGGCAGGGGTGTGAGTAGCCGGCAGGTTTCGTCACTTTCAAAACGGGGTCAGGTCTAGTTTTGAAAGTGACGAAATACGACAGTGGTGAGTAGCCGGCAGATTTCGTCACTTTCAAATTCAGACCTGACCCCACTTTGAAAGCGCAAACCCGCATCACGCCGATTTCGGCGTGACCTCGGATCGCCACGCATCGTGGGAGCACGTTGTCTGGCGATCCACACAACGTCGGGGAGCGGGAGAGCAGCGAAACGATGCCCGCGAGTAACGAAACGAAGCTCCCGAGCAACCAAACGTTGCGCACGTTTTTTCACGGAAAGAGCGTGCGCTTCAGAACGATACTCGCGACGTTCGAAACGGTTCTCGCGAGCAACCAAACGCTGCCCGCGAGCTTCGAGGCGTTGCGCACGTTCTTCCATGGTGAGAGCGTGCGCTTCAAGATGCTGCTCGCGAGATTCGAAACGTTTCTCACGCTCTTTCCACGGTTAAGCGCGCGCTTCAGAACGATACTCGCGAGGTTCGAAACGAACCTCGCGAGCAACCAAACGCAGCTCGCGAGTATCGAAGCATTGCCCGCACTCTTGCCAAGGTAAGAGTGTGCGCTTCAAAACGATGCTCGCGAGGTTCAAAACCTAGCGCGCGCTCTTTCCATGGTAAGAGCGCGCGCTTCAAGACGATGCTCGCGAGGTTCGAAGCGCAGCTCGCGAGCTACCAAACGTAGCGCGCGAGCTTCGAAACGTAGCTCACGCTCTTTCCACGGTAAGAGTGCGCGCTTCAAAACGATGCTCACGAGGTGCGAAACGAAGCTCGCGCTCTTTCCATGGTGAGAGCGGGCCTCGAGAACAGTGTCGAGAACTCTCCGGTTCGCAACATGCCGCGAGAGGAAACCTCCTCATCCGGCCTTCTGCTTTCAAAATGGGGTCAGGTCTAATCTTGAAAGTGACGAAAAACGACAGGGGGCGTGAGTTGCCGGCAGTTTTTCGTCACTTTCAAATTCAGACCTGACCCCATTTTGAAAGTGACACGCGCTGTCTTCCGCCCTCATCGGCACGCCGGACAGAGGGATGGACTGGGCGGCTGGCGTCGGCAGCGATGGGACGGTCGTGCAACCCACTCCCTCCTCCGTCGTATGATTGCCCAACTATTCTTCCCTGCGGTACCAACAATAAGGAGAGCTGCATGCGCCGAGGCTTGTTCGGAATCGGAATTCTGTTCCTGGTGGCGGTAAATGGGTTTGCCCAGACCGCCGATGAGGTCATTGCCAAGTACATCGCAACGGTAGGCGGGATGGATCGCATCACCGCAGTCAAGTCGCTCCGCCGCACCGGCAAATTCACCGGCGGCGGGGGCTTCGAGGCGGGAGTGCTCGAAATGAACGCCCGTCCAAACCACGTCCGGCAGGAGTTCGCGATTCAGGGCATGACCGCCGTGAATGCGTACGACGGCAAGAACGGCTGGAAGATCGATCCCTTCGAAGGAAAGAAGGACGCCGAGTCGCTCAGCGAAGAAGAGCTGAAATCGATCATCGAAGACTCCGACCTCGACGGCCCGCTCGTCAACTACGCGCAGAAGGGCAACAAAGTCGAGCTCATGGGCAAGGAAACGGTCGAAGGGTCGGAGGCCTGGAAGATCAAGGTCACCACACCTGCCGGCGACGTGCGCAACTTCTTCATCGACACCTCTACGAATGTTCCGATCAAGATCGAGACACGCCGCATGGTTCGCGGCGCCGAGCGCGAGTACGAGACAGTCCTCGGCGATTACAAAGACGTCAACGGCTGGTACCTCCCCTTCTCGATCGAGAACGGCGTGAAGGGCAACCCGAATCGGCAGAAGGTCACCTACTCGAAGATCGAAGCAAACGTGTCGCTGGCGGATGGGATCTTTTTGCGCCCAGGAACGCCAGGCGCGGTGAGCACGACAGCGGTTGCCGCGGCGCCCGCGAGCGCGACACCAGTAGCGCAAACTTCGGCACCAACTCCGACCCCCGACACCCGACCCACGACTCCCGTGAAGGTCGATTCCGAAACCATCTCCGGCCTCGGCGCGCGCAACATCGGCTCGGCGGCAATGAGCGGCCGCATCGCCGCGATCGATGCAGTCCACGAAGGCAATCGCTTGACCGTCTACGTCGGCGCAGCCAGCGGCGGCGTCTGGAAATCCGTCAACGGCGGCACGACCTTCAAACCGGTGTTCGACAAGCAGCCGGTGCAGTCGATCGGCGCCGTCGCCATCGATCCGAAGAATCCGAAAACCATCTGGGTCGGCAGCGGCGAAGCGTGGACGCGCAACTCCGTCTCCTACGGCGACGGCGTCTACAAATCGACCGACGGCGGCGACAACTGGACCAACGTTGGTCTCGCGAGCTCAGAGCGCATCGCCAAGATCGCCATCGATCCGACCGACACGAACACCGTCTACGTCTGCGTTCCCGGAAAACTGTGGAGCGACAGCGACGACCGCGGCGTCTACAAGACCGCCGACGGCGGCAAGACGTGGACGAAGGTGCTGAAAGGCGCCAACCTCTCCACCGGCTGTTCCATGCTCTCGTTGGACCGTTCCAATCCGAAGACGCTCTTCGCCGGCATGTGGGACTTCCGCCGCAAAGGCTGGACCTTCCGTTCCGGCGGCGACGGCCCCGACGCGCCGAGCGGCAGCGGCCTTTTCAAATCGACGGACGGCGGCACCACATGGCAGTCGCTCGATGACAAATCAGCGGCAGGTCTTCCGAAGAAACCGTGGGGACGCATCGCCGTCACGGTCGCACCATCGAATTCCAACGTCGTCTACGCGCTCGTCGAAGCGGTCCCGCCAACCAACGGCCTCTATCGCTCCGAAGACGGCGGCAAGACCTGGCAGGCCCGCGACCGCAGCCAGATGATGATCTGGCGTCCCTTCTACTTCGCGAACATCCTCGTCGATCCGAAAGACCCGAACAAACTCTACAAAGCTGGCGGCGGTCTCATCGCCTCGAACGACGGCGGAAAGAGCTTCAGCGGCGTCGGCAGCGCTGGTCACGGTGACTGGCACGACGTCTGGATCGATCCGAACAACACAGACAATCTGATCGCCGGCGACGACGGCGGCCTCTGGTACTCGTACGACGGCGGCAACCGCGTCTGGAAGGCGGACAACCTCCCGGTCTCGCAGTTCTACCACGTCAGCGTCGACATGGACCGGCCGTATCACGTCTACGGCGGCCTGCAGGACAACAGCTCGTGGGTCGGCGATTCGCAATACCCGGGCGGCATCACCAGCAGCCGCTGGGAGAACTTCTACGGCGGCGACGGATTCTGGATGTTCGCCGATCCCAGCGATCCCACGTACATCTATGCCGAGGCGCAGGGCGGCGAGATCGGACGAATCAATCGCAACACGCATGAGACGCGGCCGATCAAACCGCTCCCGCAATACAAAGAAGGAAAGCTTCGCTTCAACTGGAACACGCCGATCCACGTTTCACCGAAGGGCACGCTCTACATCGGCGCGCAATTCCTCTTCCGCTCGAACGATCACGGCCAGACGTGGGAGCGCATCTCGCCCGATCTGACGACGAACGATCCCGCGAAACAGAAGCAGGAACAGTCCGGCGGCGTCACGGTCGACAACTCATCGGCGGAAATGCACACGACAATCTTCGCGATCGCCGAGTCGCTGAAGAACAGCAACGTGATCTGGGTCGGCACCGACGACGGCAACGTCCAAGTCACGCGCGACGCCGGCAAGACGTGGTCGAACGTCACCGCCAACATCACCGGCCTCCCGAAGAACGCCTGGGTGACGTCGGTCGAGCCCGGCCATTTCGATGAAGGCACCGCCTACGCCACCTTCGACATGCACACGTTCGGCGACATGCAGCCGTACGCGTACAAGACGACTGACTTCGGCAAGACGTGGACATCGGTCCTCCCCTCCGACGCGCCGATTCGTGGCTTCGCGCACGTAATCAAAGAAGATCTCGTCAACCCCAACCTCCTCTTCCTCGGCACCGAGCTCGGACTCTGGGTCTCGCTCGATGGCGGCAAACAGTGGGCGCAGTACAAAGGCGGCGACATCCCGAACGTGGCCGTCGACGACCTGGCCATCCACCCGCGCGACAACGATCTCGTCATCGCCACGCACGGCCGCGGTATCTGGATCGTCGACGACATCACGCCGCTTCGCGCTCTGACCCCGGAGGTGCTGGCGAAGGATGTCGTGTTCATGCAGGGGCATCCCGTCGTGCAAACCATGTCCGCGCAGGGCGGCTGGGCCAACGGCGACGCCGCCTACGTCGGACAGAATCCGGCCGGCGGCGCGGTCATCACGTACTACCAGCGCACGCGCCACATCTTCGGCGACCTCTCGATCGACGTGTTCGATGCGAACGGCAAGAAGATGGGCAATATCCCGAGCAGCAAGCGCCGCGGACTGAATCGCGTCACATGGGCGATGCGCCTCCCCGCACCGAAGGTTCCCACCGCCGCAACCGCCGCCTTCTCCGCCTCGGCAGGACCAAGAGTTCTTCCCGGCACCTACACGGTGAAGATGACGAAAGACAAGAACGTCTACACGACGCCGCTCGTCCTGGTTCCCGATCCACGCGCGACGCACACCGACGCCGACCGCCAGGCGCAATGGGATCTCTCGAACAAACTCTACGCGCAACTCGGCGAGATGACCTTCGCAGTCGACCGCATCAACGGCGTCCGCACCGCACTCGATGATCGCGCATCGAAGCTGCCCGCAACCGACGCCCTGGCCAAGAAGCTCCATGCCGCATCCGCCGACGTGGACACGCTCCGCCGGAAAATCGTAGCGACCAAAGAAGGCGGCATGATCACCGGCGAAGAACGCCTCCGCGAAAACCTGACGGACCTCTACGGCAACGTAGTCTTCTACGAAGGCCGCCCCTCGCAATCGTCCATCGAGCGCACCGACGCCCTGGCCCACGAGCTCAAAGACGTCGTCCAGGACTTCGACACATGGACCACCAAAGAGCTCCCGACAATCAACAGCGCGCTTGCGAAAAAGAAGCTCGACCCCATCACCCCCCTAACCCGCGAGAAATGGGACGCCGCCAACGGTGGCGCCGCCGGCGCCACCGCACCAGCCGAAACCGAGCGAACAAACCTCTTCGAACGCGACTAACCTCAGAATCACCACACTCCAAATTCGAGCCCCTTCTCCCCATCGCCTTTTGATGGGGAGAAGGGGTTTTTCATTCATCCGATGTCGCAGATGAACGCAGGTCGATAGGTCTTTTATCTGCGCTCTATCTGCGTCATCTGCGGATAAGCTTTTAACCCCATGCTCAACCGCCGCGACTTCGCCAAACTCTCCGTCACCGCCGCCGCAGCCGTCTCCGTGACCAGAAACATCAGCGCGGCCACACCAACCATCATCAAACCCAACAGACTGAAACCAGGCGACACAGTAGGCCTCGTCCTCCCCGCCACCGCCGCCTTCGAAGCCGACGAGATCCAGTTCGCCAAAGAGCAGATGGAAGCGATCGGCTTCAAAGTCGTCATCGGCAAACACGCCTTCGACAAATGGGGCTACTTCGCCGGCCACGACCGCGACCGCGCTGACGACATCAATCAAATGTTCGCCGACGACACGGTCAACGGAGTCGTCTGCTACACCGGCGGCTGGGGCTCGCCAAGAGTTCTCCCCTACCTGGACTACGACCTCATCCGGCGCAAACCGAAAGTCCTCATCGGTTACAGCGACATCACCGCGCTCCTCAACGCCGTCCACAAGAAGACAGGACTCATCACCTTCCACGGCCCCGTCGGCGGCTCGACCTTCGATCCCTTCACGCTCGACAACTTCCGCAAAGTCGTCATGACTGCCGAGCCGGCCGGCCTCCTCCCGACGCCATCAAAGAAACCGAACGAACTGATCGACCGCACCAACCGCATCCTCAAGATCGCGCCCGGCAAAGCCACCGGCCCCCTGATCGGCGGCAACCTGACGATGATCGCCACCCTGATGGGCACCCCCTACCAACCCGACACCACGGGCGCGATCTTCTTCCTGGAAGACGTCCACGAAGAGCCCTACCGCATCGACCGCATGCTAACCACTCTCGCCCTCGGCGGGATGTTCGATAAAGCAGCCGGCATCGTCTTCGGTCGCTGCAGCGACTGCGGCATCAAAGGCCCCAGCCTCAGCCTCGAAGAAATCCTCCGCGACCGCTTCGGCAGCCTGCCCATCCCCGCCATCTCCGGCCTCTCCTTCGGCCACATCGAACAAAAACTAGTCCTCCCCATCGGCGCAAGAGCGACGCTCGACGCGGATGGGGGGACGTTACGGGTGGAGGAGGGGGCGGTGGGGTAGTTGTCGCGAACCTGCGGCGTCGTCTGCAGGAACCATCGCGCAGAAGGGAGCAGAATGCAGCTTGAGGTGGCACCCCCATGCGGCGATCGTCGGTACTGTTCCTCTTAGCATATCTAGTCGCGACAACCGTCGCCTCGGCCGCGACGTTCTCGGGGCGAGTCGTCTCTATTGCTGACGGCGACACCCTGACCATCCTTGACGCTCAGCACCAGCAACACAAGATTCGTCTGCAAGGCATCGACGCTCCAGAGTCGCGTCAGTCGTTCGGGAAAGTTTCGAAGCACAACCTCTCCTCGCTCGTGGCAGGGCGCGACGTCATCATCGAATACGTGAAGTTCGATCGATACGGCCGCGCGGTGGGAAAGGTGTTGGTGAGTGGGGTAGACGCAAACCTGGAGCAGGTCCGAGCTGGCCTCGCCTGGGTCTACACCGACTACGAGGGTGAGCTCACACCAAGCGATCGGAGCTTGTATCGCGCCGCCGAACGACAAGCGCGCTCGCTTCACGCCGGTCTCTGGGCCGAAAGCAATCCGCTGCCACCGTGGGTGTTTCGCCGGCAAGCGCGCAACCACTCCGAAGGAACGCCCCGATCGGCTGCCGCGACGATGCCCCCCTCGACCGCACCTGGCGCCGTGATCGGCAACCGCCGCAGTCACATCTTCCATCGGCCAGACTGTCCCAACTATGCTGACGTCTCAGCCAAGAACCGGGTCGTTTTCGCTACGGCCGCGGCCGCGGAAGCCGCTGGGTATCGGCAGGCGAGAAACTGCCCCTAGTTAGTTAGTTCGTTAGGGGCAGTCGATCTCGGATTCCGTCGGAGATCCGTCCACTGGAACAGCCCCCTCAAGATTCGGCTGTCCAGCAGCGCCCTTCAGGAATCGACGACGGGACCAAACCCTCCGAAAAGCCCTCCCACTTCCTGATGGCAACTGTCATGAGCCAGCGACAATCACGCTGATTCCAGCTATGCCGGGGTAGGGATTTGGCGTTTTCTGACACTCCTATGTACAGGGTCCTGTCTCACTTGGAGGAATTATGCCGCGGCCAAGTCTCGCGCGCGATGGCGTTGGCGCAATCGCTATCGCCATATTTCTGAACATCGTCCTCGGCTTGTACTTCGCGGCCGATGGCCGCGTCGACCCTCGGGCACCGTTGCCGTTGTACGCCATCCGACCTACGACGGAACTCCTCGCCACGCTGCAGAGCGCGAGCACCCAGCCGATCCCGTTGATTCCCGTCGCATTCCGAAAGCCGGACAGCGACTCACTCGCGAATACACTTCTCGGTCTTCTCGTCTGGCTCCCCGCCACGGTGGGCGTCCTAGCGGCGTTGCTTCAGTACCACTGCGTACGCAGCGCGCTACTCGCCGCTGCCGATGATCGTTCCAAGCGGGACGGGGACTTACTCAACCTAGCCGTGCGACGCGCCGCGATCGTCACCGGCTTGTTATTTGTGATCGCGATCACATGGGCCGTGCTCGACAATGCATTCATAAGTCTACTGCTCGCGCTGCTCGTTCTGGGTATGGTTCTCTTAATCTCGGTGAGATCGGAGATCCCCAACCGTTTCGTGCTGATTGCGGCGCTTCTCTTCATGGTCTCTGGCTTGGCGGCCTCGATCACCTCGCATCGCTTGTACACGACGTACCACGGCCTCGTGTTGGTGCCGTTCAGCGACCAAGAGGAAGAGCAACGGCTGCTGACGGACGTTCAGCGAGACATCAATCTGACGCCAAATTTGACGGCAAACGATGTCTTCGATCGTATCGAACGACTGCCATCCTTGGGTGGGTGGCACTCGGGCATGGCAATCTTCGCAAAGAACCGTGTAGCCACGAGGGGAGTGATCATTTCAGCGCTCATCTACTTGCTCGCCTTTTCACCCGGCTTGCAGCGGCTAAAGTCCGAGTATCAAATGCGCACAGGCTTCGTCATCGCCTACGCCTTGGTTCTATATCTTGCTGTGGGCGCGGCATTCGGACTGCTCTATTTTAATGAAGTACTGGCTGAGGCAGGACGTCAGAATGTTCTCTGTATCTTAGCTGGCGGAGCATCGGCTCCAGAGGCAGAGTTTGATCAGCTAAAGGTGCAATTCGCGCTCTTCGGCTGGAGCGAGAAGCTGGAGCGCGCGATCGAACAGATACGCCGCTCCACAACACGGCACTCTTCGGAAGTGGTTAAGGCGGCGCTTGCAGAGCACTGGTCGAACAGCGTCATTGCTCAGGAACAACCCCAGAGCATTCGCGCTGCAGACGGGCGGCTGCTACCGGAAGCGCACCTAGTGACGAATCAGACCCTTGCCGACATGTTCTATTTCTCGTTCGCTTCCTTCACGACTACCGGCTATGGCGACATTCGACCAGTAAGCGACTCCGCGCGTCTCTGGTCGATCATAGAGAACATTGCGGAGTTGCTCTTCACCGCGATCTTCTTCGTCGTGGCTCTAGCCGAGGCGAAGGCGGACGAAGAGCCGCCAAACTCCGCCGCAACCCCGGTCACGACCACTATAAACGACACGACGAAGGCTCTCACCGTTGTTGCTTGTCTTTCCGCCGTGTTCTTGTCACGTTGTACGACCATAAGAGAACAGCCGATCGACGCGAGTGAGTTGCGAGGGACACCGGAGGCTCTGTGTCCCGCGCCAATGCCACCCGACGACGTGCAGGTACATGTAATCATCGATGACTCCCTTTCGATGCGGGGATATTTCCGAGCTCAAGGTTCAGACTACCCAACCATACTCAATTCGTTACTCAATACCTTGCAGTCGACCTCCCGCGCGACGTTCTACCGCCTGTCGTCGCCGAAAACGCCGATCGAGATGGATGCCTCATACAATGACACCTTCTACAACCGGCCGAGCACTCCCCTCGCCGGTGCATTCCGACTCGTGCGGAACATCGATGCGAAGATTTCAATCGTCCTCATATCCGATTTTGTTGAGCCCGAGCATGGCGGTTTCCAGCAATTAAGTCGAGAACTCACCGCCGCGATGAAAACTCGGCCCTTCGTGGCGCTGTACGGCTGGAAGACACCGTACCGCCAAAACGACACGCAGTTGGGCGACCGTCCGTGGTACGCGCTTCTCATGTCTAGCTCGGAAGAGGGCCTTTCACTCGTCGAGCGCGCCTCAGGCGTGCAGGCGGCGAGCTTCCGCGGGACGGTCGAAAGCGTCAGCGCCGCGCGGCCCGCCGGACCGAACATCTTTAGGTCGCGATCATTCGCTCAGGTAGCTTCGCTTGAGTGGGTGGCAGACCAGTCTTCTGATCTTGGTTGGCAACCCGCCGTGAAGGACCAGCCGCTTCACAAATGTGACAAATCGGAGCAGGCAGTTCAATACTCGGCGTACGTCCGACTCGCGCCCGACAACGGCGAGCTGCGTTTTCGAGGAGCGCTTGTCACAACGATTCCGCTGAAAGACGTGGGCGACATAGCGGTTAGCGTTCGACGCGTTGACCGCGATGCGCACGGCAACTTAGTCAACGACGGGGTGGCCCCAAGGAACTCATCCGTAAGAGTGCTTAGATACATCCAGGCAGACCCGTCACCAGCGGTCAGCCGAGCACGTCGAGCCCAGACTGCTTCTGCCTGCGGCGACAGCCAGGTGGAGGAACGATCGGAACCCGCCCCTCCACAGAGTATTCCGGTCGAAATTGTGTATTCCCTTCCGATTGACGGAGAGAAAACATCGTACATTGTCGAATTCCACCCCGGACGTCTAAACCTGAGCTGCCCAAAGTGGATCTCCGATTGGTCCACGAGGGACCGAGGAACGTGGTGCAAGACGTTCAATCTCCAGGACATCGTCCAAGCAATCATTGAGGCGTCATCGAAGACGGAGACGTTTCTAATCCAGCGGCTCGTTTTAGCGAGGGCTGGTTCTTAATGTCCAGTGTCATCCCCTCGTTCCTGAGCGCACCGGTGTCGCCGTCACTGCCCTACGACCTTTGGCAGGTTGTGGTCCATGAGACCGTAATTTGGATACGCGTGGCTGGCATCACGGCCGGGATGGCAACGTTCGCAGCGTCCGATTCACGCCTCACGACGCTCTTCAGGCGATTGGGTAGATTCGTTCCGATCGCGATTATTCTACTGCCCGGCGTGATTGCGGGCTGTATCGTCGCGCTGAAATTCGATGCCGCATTCGAGGCGACATTTCATATGCCTGCGCCAGATATGGGGTCCTACGAGATCCGGTGCGCCACATGGACGCTCCTGCCGCAACTGGTTATCGTGATGGCGTCACGCCTAGTTCACCACCTGCGACTGCTGACGAAGGTTGCGAATTGGTTCAGGGTAAAAGGACAACAACTTCTCCAACTCGCTAAAGACCTCTAATAGTGCGGATTCCGTAGGCGGGCGCTCCGGCATTGAGACCTGTCCTCCTGATTTGCCGGCATACTCACTTCCGGTTCCCGGTTGTGGGCTGCTGGCGGACGCCGGCTGCCTTGTAGTCGAAGATTATACGGATCGTCGTCCGGCGATTCATATCGTCGCAGGGATCAGCGCCGCGATCGTCGGCTGCGGCCCGGCAGGCGTCATCTGTCGGGTCACAAAGATCGCGCAGCGCAACGCAATCGCGCTTTCCATCGGCGTCTCGAGGGTCTTTTGCGGGTTCAGAGCTGGCAAGGCCAAGGGAAACCACGTTGTACCCTTGCTTCAATCCGAGGCTGTTCTGAGACAGCGCGTACATTACGGAGCTGGCCCGCCTTGCGCTGAGATTCCAGTTGTATGTGAACTGTTCCCGCTCGCGCGTTTCATAGTGTAGAGGCCGCGAATCAGTGTGGCCTTCCACGACAATTCGAACGAGCTTCTTGATGTTGAGTTGGGGGTTCTTTCGTTCCTGTTCCTTCAGGGCGCTCAAGAGCACCGAGGTAATGCGCTGAATCTCCCGGAGGTCTTCTTTCTTGATCTCATCTTTGCCGGTCTCGAAATTGAGCAAGAGGTTGACGCAGAGATCCTGATCGGAGCACGGCTTAACGTCACGGGTCGCTTTGCTGATGTTGGCCAGTACGTCCGCCGCCATCTGCTGGGCGGGCGACTGTCTGGCGACGTCAACGGCGATGACAGCGAACATCAGAACGACCAGTCCGCTGAAGAGATCGACGTATGCCGGCCAGGGCGAAAAGCGGCGTCCGCTCATCGTTTCTTCTTGGGCTGTGAGCCCTTTCTCCGCCAGAAAGCTCCGATCGGCCGTCGCAAGGTGTCAACCACGGCGCTGCTGGCGCGACGAATTACCCCAGGTGGTCGCGCAGATGCAAGGGTAGTTTTCTCGAGCTTCGCGGCCGAGAGCTCTATTCGATCCGTCATGCTGGCCAGCGTCGAGGCGAGCAGTTTGGCAGACGATGAGAGCTTTTCGGCCGAATCACGGTAGAGGCGGTTGAGATCCGCGCTGGTGGTCTTCGTCGCGCTGGCAAACTCGTGCCCGGCCCGGGCAGCCTCGTCGACGGCCTCTTTTGCCGACTTCGCAGCGGTCTCGAGCTCACTCCGAAACTGAGGATCGATCTCTTTGACAATCTGTTCGCGGAGAGTCTGTGCCTCTTCCCTCCAGGCGGTATCATAACGTTCAAAGGAGTTCTGCGCGTTCGCGACGGATGTGTCGACACGCACCGCAACACCTTCGAAGTCCTTCTTCAGCCGCTCGAAATCGGAGGTGACGGTCGACATCGCGTTCACCATGTTGATCTGGAACTGATGTCGGGCTTCGCTGTAGAGGTCCTTTAACTCTTGCTCGCGGGCCTCGGACGCCTCGTTGTAACTTGCGACGAGCGCGGCCGTCAGGTCTGCGCGCAGGTCCGCAGGCACCCTCTGCATCGCTGCTGCTGCTCCCGTTACCGAGGCGCTCATGTATGTGAGGGCGGTGTCGTATTTCTCGAAGGCTGTAGAGGCGTGATCTGTGGCCAGATCCAGCTTGGAGGTGATCTTGGCGAAATAGTCGTTGATGTTCGACGAGAGGGTCGTGGCGCTCTTGAGTGCAGCTCGCGACGTTTCGGCCATTTCCTTCAAACCGACAACACTCGCGGAAATTTGTGCGCCACTCTCTCTCAGGGCGCTGGCGGCCTCGACCAAGGCGGTCTTTGCATTTGAGAGCTCGTCACGCTGCTGAGCCATCATGATTGGGATTGGCTGAAGCGTACTCGCCAGTTTTTCGATTACCGGCTCAAGGGAAAGGTGCAGTGTCGCGCCGAAGTTGGCGACGGGCTCGAGGACCTGCGTGAGTTTGGTCAGGACCGGGTCGGCGAACACGTCCATGAACGCCTCGATCTTCTTCCGTTTCGATGACTCGATCCAGTCGGCGATCAGGTTGCCGAAAAGGGTCAACAGGAGCCCGATAAACCCGACTGGAAAGGCCTTCGCGATTCCCCGGAAAAGGAGCTGGATCGTTTCATTCGCCCGTGCGGCGGCTCCCAGAGCGCCACTGCTCGCCGACTGCGCTGCTGCCCCGGCATTGCCAAATGACGATGCCACTTCCCACAGGCCCAGAAACGTGCCGGCGATCCCAACGAGTAGAAAAAGGCCGATCAAGCCGCGAATGTAGTTCGAGCGAATCTCGAACTGCTGCCAGATCGTGGGCGCCGGCTCGTCGTCGAACTTCCAGCGCGCGAAGCTGAAGAGGCTCTTGAGAACGAGGAATGAAATAAACAGATGTCCCACCGCGAAGATGCGGGCATGCTCCCAGTACGCGCTGAAAACGGACTGAATCAGGTCCATTGATTCATGCGGCTCACTGCGTGTCCGTGGTTGCCGCGGCCGGACGCGGCGGGGGGTCCGTGCGGCAGACGTTGAGAGATGCCACGTCACGCGCGGATGCGTCCTGCGTGATGGTACGCATCACTTCGATCAACATTCGATCCAGCGCAAGCACCTTGAACGGTTCGTCGATCAGTGAGTCGGTCGAGAGCTTCTGGAGGTAGGCGACTGCCCCTACCGGCGCCTTTCGATCGGAAAGCCGCTCCGCAGCATCAGAATAGGCGACCTTTGCTACAACGCGAATGGTCGTGGGCTGGTCGCAGGGCCGCCCACCACCGCCACATCGAATGTGCAATTCGCCGCGCATGGCGCCCTGCTGGTCTGCTCCTGCTTGTGAAAGAGTGAGTGAGCGGACGATCGCGGCCCCGTCCTGGCGCTCCGTCTCAGCGATTTTCGTGGGCAATTCGGGAAGGTACTGAACGCTTGGCAATGAAAAAATCCGGTGGCAGCCGTTGTCGCCTGTTCCTGTTGAGAAGGTCAGGTCGATGATCTCGTCGGGCGTCGACTCTCTCGCAGCCGCGCAAGCCACCTCCGCGCGAAATGGGTTCCCATCCTGCATTCGTTTGATCGCGATGAATCCACCCGCGTCCTCCGGAACGTCCGCGGCCTGGTGTTTCCTCTGCTGGCCGTGGATCAAAGAAACACGCGGAATGTAGCCTGGGTACAATTCGACGGGGGTGAAGGCTCCCAGCGCTTTGTCGGTAGCCTCGCTGAACACCGTGAAGTTTTCACCGAGGAGTGCTACGCGGTAGAGGTTGGCGCGCTCGTATAGGGAAGACAGAAATATGCGTCCCATGCTCGCATCCTTCGCCAGCACGATGACAAGCAGAGTTCGAGGGCCTGTATAAAAGAACGGATTGAGCGCGCGATCTTCAGCGTCATTCGTGCGCAGCCGGATGTCGCCTCCAAGAGTCTCCTTGAGTCGCCGCGCCGTCTTGTCGGCCCATTCGGGGTCATTGGGAATCTGCTGTCCCTCCCCGGAGAATTTGCCGTCATAGCGACCAAAGAGCGGCATGATCCAAATGCCTGGGTGCGCATTGGCGTCAATGAACTGGCGCAAGCGCTTCGCGACACAAGTCACGTCCACCTGCCCCGCACAACTGCTGCTCTTACCGGCTGCGGTGTACGGAACACCGTCGGTCACGATGACCGTCACTGACTCATCGTTGGCGTGGCCGACGATCTCGTCGAGATTCGTATCACCATGAGTCACGGTGTAGTTGATGGTGTCTTCCTGAGTCGGCAGATCGACAAGTCCCTCGGCGCTGAAAGCCTGAATGCGTGCGAGGGAAAACTCGACGCCGGAAGTGGGAGCACCAATCGAAGAACGCTTGACCCATTGAGCGAGCGGACTCATGACGCCAGGGATGCTGAAGCCATGCATGGAACCTGAGGCATCGAGGAAGATTTGTACGCTGGCGGCTCGATCGGCCGGTCGCTCGTCTCGAACACAAAGGTCGTACGCGGCGAGAGGAGTACCGGCGGGCGTTCCCTTCAAGTCGATCGCAAGTACGGACGGGGGGGGCGGTGACACATCCTGATGCTCGGGTGGCCGGCAACCCGCGATCGTCAGTAGGGCGGCACAAGTCAGTGCGGAAACAACGATGACTCTTTTCATTACCAATCTCTCGTCACACCTTTGGCAGCCACTGTTTTTCGATCAGCAATTGAAGTGGCCCGCGGGTGTACCGCACGCCGCTGTGATATTCATCCGTCTGGAGATCCGCCCGCAACAACCCGGCATCGAAGGCCTGGGTCGCCCAGGCCTTCCCGTTCTCCGTCTGCAACCGGGTCCTGAAGGCTGCTTCGTCAAATTCGAGGGCGTCGTTGACGAATTTCTTATCAGCTGCTTCGCCTACGAAGAGCGCATGCCAGGGATACCTCACCTCTCCGTTGGCGGAGTCGATTCCGATCGGGAGCTTAGCCGCTATCTCCTTCTCCGGAGAATCGACCGCCATCGTCGCGACTCGCAGACATCCGCTGGCAACAGCTTGCTTCGGATTGTTGACGTGATGGGCACTTAGATCCAGCTTGACTCCATGTTGAGCCTCCATGGCCGCGGAGAGATTCTTCGCAAGCCGGCCGATTTCTTCTTTTACGAAGGCCGCCCCCTCCTCTTGCATCGGATCGGCCATGAGCTCATAGAATCGCCAACCGTTTCCGAGCGGGTACAAAGAGACCTTCTCTACGGGGTCGTGTTGCGAGCCGCGAGAGATGTACGAGCCAAGGAACGCCTCGAGGGCGACGAAGAGGAGTTGGTAGTACCGGTCTACCTCCGGTTTCCGGCGAGCCCAGTCCTTGCGGTCCGCCTTTCCCCTAGCGATGTTCATGGCGGCAGTGGCATATGCTTCGAGGTCGAGAGATTGCGCGCCTCGCCTCAGGAAGTACGATCCACCCACTTCCAGCGATCCGATCTGATCCTTGGCCGGACCATCGGTACTCCTGCCGATGGAGACGTCCAACGTTCCGCCGCCGAGATCTGCCGTGAACACCAATTCCTTCGCATGGGGTTGACCGAGAGAGGTCACGCCTGCAGTAGCTTCGTCGACGAACCGCGTCTTCGCGCGTGCCGTTGCAGGGTCTCCGCCTGTCCGGTTCGAAGCACGTTCGACCACACTGGCGATTTCTCCTTTGAACATTTCGAGGCGCTTCGCCGTGAACGTAAGCGGATACGAGAAGACACCCCGCACATTCAGGGGGCGGTCTCTAACTTGCCTCGAGGCCCCGATCAGTCCATGGATGAGCATCTCGGTCAGGTATTCGATGCGAATCTGGGCACGCAGCGGATCCGATTTGAATAGAAAGTCGTCGCGTGTAACGCTGTTGCAGCATGGCGTGCTGACGATACGCGCGACGCGATGGTCCTGACAGTAGACTGACTGAAAGCTCGTGTCGTCTGCGGCGCCCTTCGGAGCCAGACGATCTGCGGCGCCTTCGAAGTCGGCGGAGACGGTCAATCCAACTACAGCCTGTCTCAGGTCAGAGCCGCTCAATTCATGCGAATCCGAGTGTGTCCCCTCCAGACTGAAGCGAAGGGCTGTGTTGGAGCTGCCGAAATCGAAGCCGACGAAGAACTCGATTGGCGGCAATCCGCTGCGCGTTTCCTTGCGGCTCAGCAGCACCGTGCATGAAGCCTTCACGCTAGAGGTATTGGACAACTCGAATGCCGGCAGCTCCGTGGCTTTACTCTCCGTGCGGATGCGGTTTTCACCGACGCCGCGCACATTCTTAGCGGAAGACGGAACTTGAATCGTTAACCCGTCAGCAGTAGCAATGTCGAACCAGCTCCAGGTTGGCGGCACCAGGGTGGGGTTCGGATACATGGCAATCGACCCGGCCATGCTCGCAGCAGGGAGGAAGATCCACGAAATGTCGGCTGGCAGTCCCTTGAGCCCGAGCGTTACCTCGACGCGATTGTTGACCTTGCGAGCGCGGCCGGTGTTTACCAATCGCGCATTCTCGATTCGCACAGGCAGCGGTATGGCTGCCACAGGCGCCGCCGGGTCGGGGTCACCTGGCCAGAGATAGCTCGAGTAATTGAGATCGTCGAGGCGATCGATAACCCGAAACGGAGTCCCGGGCTGCAGATCGAACGTCAGGTTTCGCACCGGTAGATTCGCGAGCGCGCTCACCGCAGGGTAAACGAACGTAACGGTGGCCTGATCTCTGTCGACGATAGGCGCCGGAGGCATCCGTATGGCTTTGGAGGGATCAGCCCACTGCAGCGCGCGCTCGCGCCATACGACGAATTCGCCGTCAGCCCAGGCGCATCCGTAGTCAGAGAGTAGAAGTTGCCTGGTCTGTTGGCACTTCGGGCACTTGAGCGCGAACATTGGGCTGTCTGGGGCCGGCTTCACACTCGCGGGAAGGAGCGGAGCGGCGCACTCTGCGCAGCGCGGGAACAGGAACGAGCCGTCTCCCGTGGGAACCAGGATCTCCGTGGATTCCAACGTGTATGGGTCCAGAAAACTGAACGGGGTCAGCACGACTTCGCTCTCGGGAGTGGTGGTCGCAGGTCCGACGGCGCGCGGGCTGATGATCGGCGACAGCCGACAACAGAACGGCGCTGAGTTGCGCTGCTTTGCTTTTGCTTTCTCGTCCAGGTTTTTGACAAGCTCGGTCAGCCGGCCGCGGACACGTTCTGTAATGGGAGCGGTTGCATCCCATGGACTTCCCGCGAGGTGCTCGTCGGGCAACGGCCGCACGAGGAGCACCGGGCTCACGACTCCAACGATCTTCCCTTCGCGGTCCAGCCAAGAGATTTTATCGAACACAGGGGCGCCGTCCCCACGTCCTCCTTGACGAGGTACCCAATTGAGAAATGGCTGTCCTTTCAGGGGCTGCTCAATCACCTTCAAGTCGTCGTTCAAGTACCAGAGAAGAAGCTTCCACCAGGCGTTTCGCTTCTGCTCGATCTCCAGCGTCAAGTTGCCGGTGGCCTCGAGCGCAGCCAGGTATGCGAGGTCTTCATGGAAGAAATTGCCAATCGAAAGCGGATTCATTTGCCCGCCCTCCTGCGCATCAGTCGGTACAGCAGTTCGGCGGCCGCGGCGCGAAGCACACTTTCGGCCTCTGGGTACGCGGCCTCGAGAATCGGATGAAGTCGCTCAGGAAGTTCCGCCGACGCCAGTGCTTCCCTCAACGCGGTGAAGTCGACAATCGCGGGCTGCCTCGCCACCAGAGCGCCATCAAGCTGCCGGAACGTGTCGGCCATCGCGGCCGAGACTTTGGGGATGAATTTATCGAACGACTCTCCCTCAACGCGATCCATCCACTTCTTCCAGAACTGGAGCACACCGTCCCTTAGGAATCTCCCGACATATGCGCGGCTCAGGGGGTCCCGGCTGATAGTCTGCAGAAAGTTCCCGCTCACCAGGTAGCGGACAGCGTTCTTTGCCTTCTGCGAGCGATCCTTGAGTGCATCGCGAAGACGATTCACGCCGGCCACGTCGTCAGGAATACCGCCGATGGTTGTCGTCACAGGATTCTCGTATTCCTGCAACAGCCTGCTGATCCACCACGCACCTGCCCAGATCGGATTGCGGTCGGGAGGGAACTTGCGGTCCGCGTCCTTGTCCCAGATCTCGTCCTGCGGGGACTCGAGCACCCGCCGCACGAAAAGCTTGGTGCCGCCGGCATCATACGCGTCGATATTCCGAACAAATTCCTCGTGGTTCTGATCGTGGCGGTCGACCAGATCGGCGTTGGCACGTGCCTCGCGAAATGTCAGATACCGACCCAGAGCAATGACGCTGATGAAGCGCACCCCTCGGGAGCGGAGCAACTGAAGAATCGACGGAGTGAATCCGGTGCCTGCGCCCCCGAACGTGGAAGTAATCACGACCGCGCCGTCGACATCGCCGAGGGCCGCGTACAGGTCAGAGATGAGCTTCCCAGCGTAGTACGGCCACGCAAAACCAAGGGCCGCGGGCGTCGCAAAAAGCCCTTCGTCGAGTCTGGCTTCGCGCAGTTTTTGCGACGCGTATGCCATTTCCGGCTTCATCGGCCGACTGCTGGCAGCGCTATTGATCACGGTCTCAATGTTTGCTTTGTCAACCTTGAGGGAATGCCGCTCGAATGAAAACCGACTGCTTGCAGAGGTATCGATGAGGAAATCGCGCAACACCTCCCACGCCGGCCTGCGATCGCCGCCTTTTTCCGTCTCCTGATCGATCACGATTACCTTCACTTGCGGCACCGCTCCGGAGTTTTCGAGCGGCCCTATGCGCAGGAGATGCGCTCGCAGAAAGAAATCGAGAGCAGTTTGTCCCGTGCCACCAAGTGCAACGATCGCAAGGCTTGCCATTCAGTACCTCATGTCCGATCTCTGGTCGTTTTTTGATGTCGTCGCGCAGTGGAATAGATATTGGGAAGAAGGGCGTAGACGACATACGCGAGCAACGCACCGACGATGGACGCCGACACGACGCTGGCGAACACCAGCAACGGATTGTCCATCACAAAGGCTCCCCGTTTTCCCACGACGTAGCCTGTCGTCTGACGCCGCATCGCGAGAGCGTTCTGCGTCTGGTCCGGCGTGAGAACCTGCTTCTGTGCGGGATTCGTGGTGGCGTCGACTACCTTCACGTACAAGGGGTCGACACCTACCCACTGCCACGCGGGCGGCCAGATTGTGAGTACCAGACCGACGAGGAGCGCAACCGCTGCAGGAATGAGCGCACCCCAAAGGCATCGCTTGCCGATCCGGAGGTAGTCGCGATCCGTCAAGGCTAGAACGAGGGGTAGAACAAACGGTAACAAAAACCCGACCAGGAAGAACCCCCATACGACTTCATCGATCAACGTGGCGACGCTCTGATCGATGTGGTCCAGCTTCGTAATAACTTGGTCGATTTGATCGTGGGTCCCGCGAATCGTGGTTTGTCGATTGCACCCAACTCCTATCAGAAGAAGGGCGCTGACGAGCAGAACGGCCTTCCATCGCTTCGCCTTCATCACCACCTCCGTCTGTTGTCCTAAAAGGGAGCAGTTGACCTCGCGAGAACGACGATACGCGTCGTTGCGCTCAGTTCCGCGTTTGATCGTTTGGAATTGATACCGATTGCCGCAGGTATTCTAGACTGCCGGGATGGCAATGGTCCAGCTATCGTTCCGGTATCTCGTATGAACGACTCCGCTTCTTCGCCTGCAGGCGCCCCGCCCGCGATCGAGATCCGAGGCTTGAACAAGCTTTCCGTGCGCGGCGCCGACCTCACCGTGTGGCAGGGAGATCGTGTTGCCATCATCGGAAAGACAGGGCAAGGCAAGTCAGTGCTGCTCCGGTGTATCCTCGGCCTACTCTCTCCCGACAGTGGCGACCTGCGGCTGATGGGGCGTAAGGTGACACGCCGTTCCATCGCCTCGGAAGGCGTTGGCGTCGCCTTCCAGCACCCCGGTCTTCTCGACGCTTGGTCCGTTGCCAAGAATCTCCGTGTCGCCACACGCGACGTTTTGAGTCGGAGCCGGATTGTTGAACTGCTCGCGTCTGTTGGGTTGACCTCGGTCGATCCCGAATCGTCAGTGACTCTGCTGTCAGGAGGGCAGCAGAAGCGTCTGTCTCTCCTGCGCGCGCTGCTTCGGGGCAATCGGCTTGTCGTGCTGGACGAGCCGACGAGCGGCCTCGACCCGCGAACAGCCGAGGCGATTGCCGAGATGATGGCCGACGCTATCCGAAACGAACCACGTACGCTGCTCCTCGTCACCCACGACTACGAGACCGCTGTCCGGTTGTGCAACCGCATCATCACTCTCAGGCACGACGGCACTCTTGTCGAAGTACCGATTCCTTCTACCGGAAGGGTCGTAGATGACGCCGTGGCACTTCGCGACGCGTTGCCGGACGAAGAAGCTACTATCAAGGGCCGGACCACGCGACCACCACGCTGGGGCATCGTTCCACTCACACTCGACCTGCTCGCCTTCGGCGTGCCACTTGCCGGTGTTGCGATGGGCTTGCTGGGCACACTGCTCGTGGCGCAGAGCGCGAAAGTCGGGGCTTTTGACGTAAGCCGCTACATTCCAGGAGCCGTCCTCCTCGGAGTCTGCCGCGAGATGGCCCCACTGGTCGTTGGTTTTCTACTCGCAGCCCGAGCGGGCGCGCGCGTGACGGCGGAACTGGCTGGCATGAGCTACACCGCTCAACTCGACTCCCTCCGGGCTCTGGGGCGTTCGCCCATCCGTCATTTTTTTCTGCCGTTTCTCACCAGTGCCGCCATCGCTTTCCCAATTTCGATCCTGGCCGGTGCCGCCCTTGCCATCGGCGCGGCGGGTTTGTATGTCGGCCTGCCAACCGCAGGATTGAGTATCGGTACTCGCAGATTTTTCGACCTTGCCCGCGAAAGGATGGAAATGGCGCTGCTCTTCTCCATGCTGCTCAAGGGCGTCGGGATGGCGGCGACGGTGGTGACCGCGTCCTACTGGTGCGGCGCTCGGAGCGTGACCAGCGCGCCTGCCGTTGGGAGAGCGGTCACGCGCGCTGCGGTCCTGGGGTCGCTATCCGTAGTGCTCGTGGACATCGTTGTTTCGTGGCTCTTTTTCGGATGAAAGGAACGGACATGAACTACAGGAAGCTCGGCCTCATCTCACTCTTGATTCTGGTGTCGCTTACGATTCACTGTCGGCAGGAGGAGGGACCTACGGAACTTCACTTCACCCTTACGTTCAAGGACGCCCAGCAACTTCGCCCCGGCCAGTTCTTCCTGTACAAGGGTGTCCGAATCGGCCAGGCGACTTCTGTAACCCTCGATGGTTCTGGTGTGGTGAAGGTCAGTATGACGGTCGACGAGACGCATCGCGAACAGGTATACCGGGAAGCAACGTTCACGATCGAGAAGCTCAGTCTGCTGAACCCCAGCGGCGAGCATCAAATCGTCATGACGGATGGCGGCGATACCCACACACCGATTGAGGAAGGCGCTGTCATCGCCGGGAGCGAGGGCTGGCTCAGCGACGCAGCGGAGAAGGCTGGGCAGCTAGTGAATACCGCCACCGATCTAGCTTCGGACGCTGCCAAGAAACTCGGCGACAAGGCAAAGAAACCCTGATCCAAAAGGCGGCCTGCGCGACCTCTCGCGCGGGCCGCCTCGGGTTGCTACTGCGTCACTTCTGCTTCGGGGTGGGTGGTGGTGCTGGTTTCGTCTTGCACGGATGACCGGAGCGCCCGCGGGCGGGCTGCATCGTCTTTACGTGGGCGACGAGTGAGGCGGCTCGGGCGTTACGGGTGTATCCCTTGGCGAGGTTGTACACATGCAACGCTTGCTGCACGACGTCCCAGCGCTCCCGGAATATGTTGTACCGAACGTCCCGTGCAAGCGCTTCGGCGGCTGCGGCGAGAGGCTCGAACCGCAGGTTGCGGGTGATGCCCAGGCGTGTTTTCACCGGATCGAGACCGGTCGTTGCCTGCATCGACGCGTCGTTTTCCGCCGCGACGGCACTGGCTTCGGGAAACACGTCAGGGACGGCGCGGGCCGCACGCATCATCTTGATGCCTTCAGCCGGCGCCGGCACGAAGTCGGGCAGGATCTGATAGAAACCGCAAAGCTGCGCCACCGACTGCTGGACAAGTCCGTCGAGCGCCGCAATGCCGGACGCTCCGGACGGGATCAAGAAGGCGCGCGCGCAGCGCGCGGTGGATCGCGCTGCGTTGCGCGACGCCGTCGATCGCGAATGTTCTCGCAGCCGGCTGACGGCGACCCGACCGGGGCCCACTGCGACACATACCGTATCGCAGCGTTGCGCCCTGGTTGCGCACGTGCGCATCCACCGTGTCACAGCGTTACACCCTCGGTGCGCACGTGCGCACCTACCGTGTCACAGCGTCGCACCCTCGTTGCACGCGTGCGCACCCACCGTGTCACAGCGTTACACCCTCGGTGCACACGTGCGCATCCACCGTGTCGCAGCGTTGCACCCTCGGTGCACACGTGCGCACCCACCGTGTCACAGCGTTGCACACTCGGTGCACACGTGCGCACCCACCAGGTCACAGCGTTACACCCTCGGTGCACACGTGCGCGCCTACCGTGTCACAGCGTTGCACCTTCGGTGTACACGTGCGCACCGGCCATGCCGCATCGTCGCACGCGTGGTGCGCAGGTTTGCACGCATCGTGTTGCAGCGTTCCATGTCGTCGTTTCCCCGCGTTGCCCCTTGACAAGTCCTTTCAACGGGCCTATATCGTTCGCTACAACGTCGAAGATCGTAGATTTTCGGCTTTGGCGGCTGTCGGCGGTATGGGCGTGCTGGATAAGCATGATGTGTCCCGTACCGGCGCGGGAGTTGAGTTTTCTCCTCCTGCCGCGGGCACCCGAGGTGTGTACACGCCTCGGGCAAACATCAACCGGAAGAATCGGCGCGTAGCCGTTTCTTCCAGCCGGTGGCCGCTCGCACTTGTCGACGAGTCGTGACGTCACCTCCGGCCTGACAGCTCGCATAAGGAAGCTATGTCATGAGTGATACCGTCAATAACACCCCTGTTTCATCGAACCCTGATCCGGCCAAGCTGACCGCCGAAGAGGTCATCGCCCAACTGCGCACCATGAGGTCGCAGATCGATGACGTCGCGCCGTTGTCGAAGGAGCGGCGCAAGCTGGTCAAAATGCGTCTGCGGACGCAGACGGCGCCGGTCGTCGAAGCGTCGATCAGCGTGATCGGCTCGTCGGACAAGGTGGCGCAGGCTGTAGGCCAGCCGCTCGCCGGCGTTCTCCAGCTCCAGAGCGACTCTGTACACTGGAACCTCGTCGCCGATGAGCTCCGCTCGTTCCTCAAAGGCATCGAAGGGGCGAATCTGCTCCGTCGCGAGGAGCTCGCGTTCATCGCATCGCAGGCGTACTCGTTCGGATCGCAGCTCGCGCGGAGCCCGGTCAACGCCGACCTGGTGCCCCAGGTCGAGGAGATCAAGCGTCTGAAGACTCTCGCGCGCCGCAAGAAGGCGCCGCAGAATCCGCCGACGCCGTCTCCGACGCCAGCGCCTGCCGACGACACGTCTACGGCACCGAAATCGTAAAGTGGAGAGGTTTGTGAACCCGGGCGCGCTCGCAGGCGCGCCCGGGTAACCATGAGGGTCACAAAGAACGACAACGCATCCGAACGTGCCTCTCACGCGAAGGCGCGAAGATCGCGAAGAGGCATTTCGCCGGGGGTACCCTCGGCAGACGGAGAAATGAACCATGTCATCGACGAGCCGTGGAGCTTGGGTGAGAAATCCCTCCTTAGTGTGAACTGAGAGAACCGTTTCACGCGGAGACGCGGAGGACGCGGAGGTATCTTTTTGTTTCTCTCCGCGCCCCTCCGCGTCTCCGCGTGAAACGTCTTTTTCGTTCTTTTCGCTAATAGCGCTTCGCGAAATGTCGTCACGCGTTGCGCTGCTCTACTCCCCGCCCCGCTTCCCTTCCAACTCGGCCCACCTTGCGTATAGGCGGTCGACTGTGTCTTGGGCGGCGTCGAGGGCGGTGACGCGTTGCTGGAGGATGGTGGCGTCGGTGGCGATGGCGGGGTCTTCGACTGCGACTCGCGCGGCGTCGAGGCGTTCCTCGGCGGCGTGGACGTTTGACTCCATCGCGTCCCATTCGCGTTGTTCGGCGTAGGTCAGTTTCTTCGCCTTCGGCTTCGAAGGTCTCGCGTCGCGGGTGGGGGTGGCGGCGCGGGGGCGGTTTTCCTGCCATTGGGTGTAGTCGGCGAAGTATTCGGCGCCGCCTTTTCCGTCGAGGGCGAGGATCTGGGTGGAGACGCGGTCGATGAGGTAGCGGTCGTGGGTGACGAGGACCAATGCGCCGGGGAAGTCGAGGAGGGAGTCTTCCAGGACTTCTAGCGTTGAGATGTCGAGATCGTTTGTGGGCTCGTCGAGGACCAGGAGGTCGGCCGGTTGGAGCATCAGTCTGGCCAGGACGATTCTGGCTTTTTCTCCGCCGGAGAGTTTGGAGACTGATGTCTCGAGTTGGTCGGGTTGGAAGAGGAAGCGTTTCGCCCATGATGCGACGTGAAGGGTGCGGTCGCGGTAGACGACTTGATCGCCCTCGGGGGCCAAGGCGCGTTTCAACGTCAGCGTCGGGTCGAGGCTTTCGCGGTTTTGTTCGAAGTAGACGATGCGGAGTTTTTCGGCTTTCTCGATGGTGCCGGCGTCCGGTTGCAGCTCGCCGGTAATCGTTCGCAGGAGCGTCGTTTTGCCGGAACCGTTGGGACCGAGGATGCCGAGGCGGGAGCCGGGGGTGAGGAGGATGTCGAGATCGGCGACGAGGAGTTTGTCGCCCATCGACTTGCGCAGGCCTTTGACGAGCCAGAGGCGCTTCGTTCTGCGCTCCGAGGCGGTGAAGTCGATCTTGGCGGTGCTGGTGTTGCTGCGCGATCTCGAGTCCGCCAGCTCCCCGATCAACCCCTCGGCGTTTTGAATCCGCGATTTCGATTTCGTTGTGCGCGCTTTCGGGCCGCGTCGGAGCCATTCGACTTCGCGCCGCACGAGGTTGGCGAGCGTCTCCTGATACGCGGCTTCGTTGCGCAGTAGCTCGTCGCGGCGCTCCAGAAAGTCTGAATAGTGGCCGTTGACCTGCAGGAGGCCGTCGGCGTACTGGCGATTGAGCTCCAGCATCCGGCGGGCGGTGTTCTCGAGGAAGTAGCGGTCGTGGCTGACGACAACGAAGGCTTTCGGTTCGGACTTGAGAAGACCCTCGAGCCAGAGGATGGCGTCGACGTCGAGATGGTTGGTGGGCTCGTCGAGCAGCATGACATCCGGCTCGCGCGCGAGCTCGCGGGCGATGGCCAGGCGTTTGCGCCAGCCGCCGCTGAGCGTGGCAGTGTCCTGGGTGCGGTCCATGAAACCGGATTTGCCGAGGGCGATGGCGACGCGGGTTTGTTTGCCGTAGTCGTCGAGGATGTGATCGTTCTCGAGGCCTTCGAGGAGGACTTCTTCGATCGTCTTGCCATGCGCGAAGACGGGATCCTGCGGGACGTAGCCGATGCGGACGCCTTTGCGCACGGCGCGGTTGCCGGAGTCGGCTTCTTCGACGCCGGCGACGATTTTCATCAGCGTCGATTTGCCGGAGCCATTGGGGCCGACGAGGCCGACGTGGTCGCCTTCGAAGAGGGAAAAGGAGAGGTCGTTGAAGAGGGGGCGGGAGGTGTAGGACTTCGTGAGGCGTTCGCAGGTTAGGAGGACTGTCGGAGGCATTCAGAGGCATTCAACCACAGAGACACAAAGGACGCAGAGAGCTCTGTGCTCTCTGCGCCTCTGTGGTGAATTGTTTCTTTTGCGAAATGAACTACTTGTCGTTGTGCAGCTCGACGAACTCGTAGATGAAATTGCCGCTGCCGGCGGCGTCGGAGAATTCGTTGATGACGACGCCTTTGGCGCAGCCGGCGCCGGCGCCGCTGCCGGGGTTGGCGAGTGTCGTTACGCCGACTGTCCAGTTCGAAGTGATGCCTGCGCCGGTGCAGGGATCGATGCGTTGGAGGTCCTGATTCGCGCCTGAGGCCTCGGAGATCGTCGGGCCGTCGATGATGGTGCCGCTGGCGTTCTTGAGCGTGTAGTTTTCGCTGCCGTTGATCTGTGGGAAGGCGCCGGCGGTGGTGAGGTAGACGACGTTCGATCCGAGGGTGACGCCCCAGAAGGTCTGGAAGGCGGCCTTCGTGGCGTCGCGGCCGATGACGACGTAGCCATTCGCGGGAATCACGGTGCCGGCCGGGATCGTGTAGACGACGGTGGCGTTGGCCTGCGTGACAGTCCAGCCGGAGATGTCGGTGCCGGTGGGATTGTTGACGGTGACGCCGATGGCCGTGGACGTTCCGACGTTGAGCGCGGCGTCGTAGGCTTTCGCGGTCAGCGAGTGCGAACCGTTGGCGACCGAGGTGGAGTCCCAGCTATAAGAATACGGAGAGGTGGTGTCGGTCGACTTGAGCGCGCCGTCGACGTAGAACTCGACCTTCGTCACGCCGACGTTGTCGGACGCGGTGGCGTTGATGGCGACGGTGCCGACGACGGTGGCGCCGTTGAGCGGAGCGGTGATGGAGACGGTAGGCGCAGTGGTGTCGCCATTGTTGTTGACGGTGACGGAGACTGCGGTCGATGTTCCGACGTTGAGCGCGGCGTCGTAGGCCTTCGCGGTCAGCGAATGCGATGCGTTGCTGGCGGAGGTCGTATCCCAGCTCCATGAGTAGGGCGAGGTTGTATCGGTCGATTTGAGCGCGCCGTCGAGATAGAACTCGACCTTTGTTACGCCGACGTTGTCGCTCGCCGAGGCGTTGACCGAGACCGTTCCGTTGACCGTAGCGCCGTTCAACGGAGCGGTGATCGAAACGGTTGGAGGAGTCGTGTCGCCGCCACCTGAACCGTTGGCAATCCAGGCGATGCCGTTGGCGACGAGCAGGCCGTTGTCGTAGGTCGTGTCGTTGTAGCCGAGGTAGGTCGTGTGGCCGCAGGAGTTGGTGGCATCCTCGGTGACGGAGGAGTCGGCGATTGCGGCGATACGGCCGGTGCCGTAAGTGGATGTCGCGTAAGTGACACCTGTCGTTGAGTCGTGCGTCGACGTCGTCTTCCAGATGTGACCCTGCGCGGCGCCGGACAGCGTCATCGAGGAGGAACCGAACAGTCCGAGGCCCTTCGTCGGCGAAGGAACACCGAACGTGCCGGTGAAGATGATCGGCGAGGTGGTGACGGTCGTGTAGTTGTGATCGGGATGATCGTCGAACCAGCCGAAGGTGGTGTCGGACGAGTTGTCGTTGTAGGTGATGCCGAAGATGCTCGGGCTGCCCATGAGCGCGTTGAAGACGCCGGCCGCATCGATACCATCACTATTCCGGTCGGCGCCGGCGTGGTCGGAGATCATGAAAAGTCCGCCGCCGTTGAAGACGAAGTTGCGGATGGCGGTGATCTCGGTGGACGTCAGGGCGATGTTCGGCTCGGGCATGACGAAGACGTTGTAGTGGCTGAGGTCCTGTACGTTGGTTCCGTCGCCGTAGCTGATGCGGGCGCCGACGGGAAGGCTCTCAACGTGAAAGCCTTTCTTGACGAGATCGACGCCCATCGCCGAGAGTGCGCCGTTCCAGTACGTTTCAGCGGTGCCTGAGGTGATGCCCGACTGGTCAGGCGTGGGCAAACGTTGCGCGGTGCCGCAGGTGTCTTCGTCGAGGGTCCAGTCGGCGTTGCCGGCGGTCTGCGCGTGGGCGGCGTCGAAGAGGATGGTCTTCTGTTGTGCGACGGCGTGGGTTGCTGCAAAAAGGACAAATGTAACCAGGATGGACATCATGAGAGAGCGTTGTTTCATTCTTCCTCCATTGATTGCAAGTGGTCTGAATGTTGACCACTTCGTCGTTGATTGACCCAGGGAGTGTGCAGTTCTTGACCAGAAGAAGGGGTGACTGGTGGGGAGATTGATGTTGAAGTGCAGGTAAAGTGCCTCTGTTGGGGAGTGGGGTGTAGGGAGTGGGGTGTGGGAGGGATTTGGTGTCGGGTGTCGGGTGTCGGAGAAAAAAATCGGCACGGCAAATTCTTGTTCCGACTTCCACTCCCTACTCCCCACACCCCACTCCCCGCATAGAATCACCACATGCTCGAACGAGATCTCACCGACGGCATCCTCACCCTTCGCCTTTCCCACGGAAAGGCGAGCGCGCTCGATCTGGAATTGTGTACCGCGCTGACGAACGCATTCGAGGAGGCGGCGGCGGATGACGATGTCGGCGCGGTCATCCTCACCGGCACCGGATCGATCTTCTGCGCGGGCGTCGATCTGCCGCGGATGATCAACGCCGGCGGCGATTACGTGCAGCTCTTTGTCGAGGCGTTGGATGCGGCGCTACGGGCGGTGTTCGTCTTCCCGAAGCCGTGCGTCGCCGCGCTCAACGGACACGCCATCGCGGGGGGCGCGATCCTGGCGTTTGCCTGCGATCACCGTCTGATGACAGGAGGCAAAATCGGAGTCCCAGAGCCACTTGTCGGCGTTCCCTTCCCTCCGCTGGCGATGGCGATCGTGCGCTTCGCGGTGCCGAAACCGCACCTGCAGCCGATGGTCTATTTCGGCCGGACGATGGACGCGGAAACGGGACGCGGCATCGGCATCGTCGATGAGGTGATTTCCGCCGAGCAGCTTCCCGTTCGCGCGCAGATTGTCGCCGAACAATTGATGTCGATCCCGCGGCACACGTTCCGTCTGACGAAGCGCCAGCTTCGCGAGCCGTACCTGCGCGATGCCGCGAATATCGCCAGCGCATCCGCCGACGAGATCGACGCTATCTGGTCCGATCCAGCGACGCACGCGCACATCCGCGAGTACCTGGCGATGACGCTCGGGAGGAAGTGAGGTCGGGGGGTGGGGAGTGGGGGGTAGGGAGTGGGAGTTAATTTTGTTTTCGGGTTGTCGATTGTCGGTTGTCGGAGAAGCTAATCGATATCCTCAACGCGCTACTCCGATGATGACTCACTCTCCGTAGAGACTTCGCCGCTCCCACACCCCACCACACCCCACCCCCCATCCCGCACGATTCCTGCATACAAACGCGCAAACGGCTCCCCCCAAACCCACGCATCAGAGGAGAAACGATGAGACTTGTGCGTTCACTGATCCCGCTGTTCCTGTTCCTGCTTGCCCTCCCCCTCGCCGCGCAAAACCTCGAGATCCATTACATCGACGTCGGATGGGGTGGCTCGGTGTTCATCAAAGGTCCGACCGGCATTACCGTCCTGATGGAAGCCGGCAATACCGGCGAAGGAACGGCGCATGTCGTTCCCTACCTGGAGTCGATCGGCGTGCAGCCGGCCAACGGAATCGACTACGTCATCGGCGGCCACCAGCATTGCGATCACATCGGCGGTCTCGATGAGGTCATCCAGGCCGGCTACAACGTTCACATCAAGCAGTATTACAACGGATCGACGTACGCGTCGTCGTGCGCCGATGGCTGGAACGCAGCGGCGGCGACGACTACTGCCGGCGTACCGATCGCCATGCCGGTCGGCACCGTCATCGCCCTCGGCAACGGCGCCACGCTCACCTGCATCGCCAACAACGGCTCGATCATCGGCGGCGGCTCGGTTCCGGTGACCGACGAGAATGACCGCTCGATCGCGCTTCTCATCAAGTACGGCGGCTTCGATTACCTCTGGGCCAGCGACCTCGGTGGCGGCCCTGACGCCTGCACCGGCCGGGGAACCTTGCAGCTCGACGTCGAGACCTCGGTCATCAACGCCATCTCGCCGGGCGGCGCGCATCCCCTGATCAGCGCCGGCGGCATCGATCTGATGCACGTCAATCACCACGGCAGCGAGAGCAGCACGAATCCGACGTACTTCAGCAAAGCGAAACCGGCAGTGGCCATCATCGGCGTCGGCGCCGGAGAAACGACCGGCTGGGACCTGCCCCGCATCAAAGTCGTCGACAGCGTTCTGCTCAACACCAGCGGTTGCGCGACGGCGCCTCCGACGTTCGTCCTGCAGACCGAAGAAGGAAGCCCTGCCGGAACCAACACGAGCCACTCCGGCTACTGCGTCGGCAACATCAAAGTCACGACCGACGGCGTGAGCATCTTCACGGTGTCCGCTGATGGATTGGTTCACCAGGGACCAAACGAATTGGCAGCTTCCGGACTGCCGCGCAGCTTCACCATCGATGATTCCGGCGGCGGTGGCGGCGACGTGACTCCTCCGACGACGTCGATCACCGCGCCCACGAACAACGCAACCGTCAGCGGCACGACCAGCGTGACCGCGTCGGCGTCCGACAACGTCGGCGTGACGAAGGTCGAGTTCTATCTCGACGGCGCGCTGAAGTCGACCGACACGACCTCGCCCTACTCCTGGAGCTGGGACACGACCACTGCCACGAACGGATCGCACTCGCTGACGACGAAAGCGTACGACGCAGCGTTGAACGTCGGAACATCGACGGCCGTCAACGTCACGGTCAGCAACGGCGTTCCGGTGAACATCAGCGGCTGGACGCTGACGCAGGCAAACGCCACGCTGGTTTACACGATCCCCACCACGACCACGATCGCGTCGAAGGGCTACGTCATCATCGGCCGCAACGCCACGAAGACCGCGTTCCAGACCTACTGGGGCGTGACGCTGGCGTCGAACGTCGTCTATATCAACTCGGCTGACACGATGCCGCAGATCAACGGCAGCGAGACGTACACGCTGAAGAACGCGTCCGGCACGACGATCGAGGGAACGACCGTGGCGATGGACACATCCGGCGGCTCCGACTTCCAGCGTCTTACCTGCGGCGCGATCGGAACGCTGAGCAGTTGGACGAAGTCGGCGTCGACCGCCGGCAGCCCGGGCACGGGTGGCCTGAACGGCTGCAACAAAGGTCCTTTCATCAACGAGTTCTCCGACGCCCTCGGCACCGGCAACTACGTTTACGAGTTCATCGAGCTGTATAACGACAAGTAAGTAGCCGCTTTACGGAGCGCCGGTGCCTCTTGCATCGGCGCTCCCCTTTTTGCTACCCTTCCGGCTCCCACACGGGCGCTTCCTCCGCGCTCTCAACTCCGTTTGCACCAATCACGCATGATTACAATTCTTCTGGTGCTGGCGCTCCATGCGCCGAAAGCTACTGCTATGACAAATGATGTTCTTCTCAAGGCGCGCTACAACGCAGTCGAAGGAACCGATCCCGAATACGGCCAGGGTGCGATCGAGCGCAACGAACTGCGCCATCACCCGCTGCCACACCTGGAGTGGCTGATCCTCGCCGAGGCGCCGGTGAACGCCTCGGAGTTGCAGACGAAACTCAACGACGCGGTCGATCCGAAGCACGGATCGTTCGTGGTGGTGAGTCCGACTGCGGAGGAGGAAGAGCAGGTGCGGTCGGGGAAGATTACGTTTCAGAGGTGAGGCGACGTAGCGCAGACATTCTTGTCTGCTCCCGCCGGGCGTCCTCGCCCGGCGGTGGTGTGTCGCTGATCTCGAATCGATCGCAGGCTGGTTTTGAATCGGCCCAATCGTCCGCCCCAAGAAAAACTGCCGGGCAGGGACGCCCGGCAGTAGCAGACAAGAATGTCTGCACTACGTGAGGCCCGCTCGGAATGACAGTAACGCAACTCGCGTGCGTGACATGCTGGCGGTTGCTTTGAGGGTTGACACATGAAACCGACCAAGGAACAGCTTCTCGCAGCGGCCGGCACGACGTTGCCTGATGTGATCGCGCGCGATCTCGATGTGCTGTTCTGCGGCATCAATCCGGGGTTGTACACGGCAGCGGTGCAACAGCATTTCGGGCGGCCAGGGAATCGATTCTGGCCAACGCTTCATCGATCGGGATTCACGCCGCGGCTCTTTCATCCGTCGGAGCAACGGGAGCTGCTGCAGCACGGCGCGGGCATCACGAATGTTGTGGCACGCGCCACAGCTGCGGCGGCGGAGTTGAGCGCTGAGGAGCTCGTCGAAGGCGCGAAGATTCTGGAGAGGAAAGTGCGGCGCTTTCGGCCGCGCGTGCTCGCCATCGTGGGCATCGGCGCGTATCGAACGGGTTTCGCTCGTCCGCACGCGAAGAGCGGGTTGCAGGACGAGACGATCGGCAGCACGCGTATCTGGATCCTGCCGAATCCGAGCGGGTTGAATGCGAGCTATCGGCCGGAGGATCTGGCTTCGCTGTATCGGGAGTTACGGGATTGTATCCGCAGATGACGCAGATTGACGCAGATGACTCAATCTGTGTTCATCTGCGTCATCTGCGGATGAGCTCCGCATAGCCGCAAGCATCCCGCAGGCGGCGTGGCGGGCGGCGCCGCCGGAGTAGCGGCGAACGACCGGTGCGCCGAGGACACGCAGCCCATCGCGAAACGTCGCGAGCTCTTCGTCCGAGGCGCGGCGAAAACCGTCGGGGCGGGCGTCGTTGACGTCGATCAGGTTGAGGCGCATCGGTAGATCGCCGAAGAGCGCGCACAGCGCTTCGACTTCATCGTTGCCGGTGTTGATGCCGCCGAGGACGACCCAGGCGATGGTGACACGCGAATTGCCCGACGATTGATACGCGCGCACGGCATCGGCAAGCTCGCGTACCGGCCACGCTGCGGCGGACGGGAGCAACATCCTGCGCCGGGAGTCGATAGCCGAGGTGAGGGAGATGATCAGGCGGTAAGGGTGACGCTCGCGGGTGAAGCGGACGATCTGCGGCACGAGGCCGACCGTGGAGATCGTGATGTTCTTCGCGGCGATTCGTCCGCCGCACGGATGCGAGAGGATTTCGGCCGCGCGAATCACCGACGCGTAGTTGTGCAGCGGCTCGCCTTGTCCCTGGAAGAGCGCGCCGGTGACGATGCCGTCTGCTTCGTCGCGCACGGCGATCCATTGCGCGACGATCTCCCACGGATCGAGGTTGCGGATCAATCCGAGGCGTCCGGTCGCGCAGAAGGTGCATCCCATCGCGCAGCCGGCCTGACTGGAAATGCAGACCGTAAACCGCCCCGGAACTTCCAGCGGAATCCTCACCGCCTCGGCCAGCGCGCCGTCGTGCAGCCGGAAGAGGTACTTGACGAAGCCGTCGCTCGTGTCCGTCGCCCGCTCGACGATCTCGAGGCGGCTGCGTGTCGTCATTCGCTCGACCGCTTCTTCGACCGCACGCGGAACCGGCCGTGCTGACGGAAACCCTTCGCGTCCGTGCGCGATCGCATGCGCGAGCACGCGCCGCGCCTCGGCGTCACGCACGATCACGCCGCAGGCGCGAAGATGCGCGGCGAGATCGTGAGGGAGAAGGCCGAAGAGGTGTTGTCGCGCGGGAGTCGTTTGTCGGGGGTCGGGGGTCGTAGAGGGCACGGGCGTCGCTTTCTGTCGGTGCAGAGTTGATGCGGCCGTCGGAATCGGCGAATCAAACAAGGCAGAGGGATGCGTCAAGGTTCCCAGCTCCGACTCCCGACCCCCGACAAACGACTTCCGCGTATCCGACCCCCGAAACCCGACACCCGCACCTCACTCCCCGTTCAGCAGCAGCACGATCTCGAGCGTCCGCATGTCGGTGACGGCTTCTTCGACGACGCGATACTCGCCCTCGTGCTCGCGAATCAGCTTCAGGCGCTCGATATCCTGCAGGCTGACGCCGCAGGCTTTGGCGAAGGCGAGCCACTGGGGCGGCGCGTTGGCGATGATGGCGTCGTCATCCAGCATCTCCTCGCCGGCGCAGTTGAAATGCTCGCATCCGAACTGCTCGGCACATTGCGGGCACGGCGGCGGATCGTTGAAGTCGGCCAGCTCGCTCTCAGTGAGCACGCGCATCGTTCCGCCGCGCTTTTCGCGAACGTAACTGAGTCCGCTCTCGCTGTTGGAAAGAAGGTCGAAGCGCTGGGCTTTGGGCGTGTCGTCGGACATGGAGGGGAGGATCGTATCGCACGTGGGCGCCGCAGTCCGGTGTCGGAAGCCGGAAGCAAGATCTCATTCCCCGACTCCCGATTTCCGCGCTGCGATAAAAAACGAAACAACGTTTGCGCGCTCAGCCCGGGGGAGCACTCTGCGATGCGCAGCGGGGTTGATCGCGGTCGTCCTGAATCGCCCCGGCGATCGCGTTGAGCGCATCGCGGCATTCGTCTGCGTCACCCGGTGGCCGGTGGAACAGCTCCAACAAGTCGTGTACATGCCCACGGGCCAGATTGACCGCGTAACAATCGGGTGTCGTAGCTTGTTCGACGCCGATGGGATCGGGACGCGTCCATTCACTCAGCTTCCACAGCATCTCGTTCGTCAACGACCACGGTCCTTCGGGCGCGTCCTGCCAGTCGTCGACATCGCGAGTCTCCGCAGACGCGACCCAGCGACGGAGTTGCTCGTTCGTCGTCTTGCCCCTCTGCCACTCGCTCAACACGCGAACCAGCTCGCGACTGCCCAGGACTCTCCCATCGCGCTGCCCGTCGAGGTACGCAATAACCTGGTTGGCTGAATCGGCGAGGATCAGGTGGGCGTGATGAAGAATCAGAACCTCATTCTCATTGTCGAGCGTCGGCGCTTCGTAGGTGTAGACGATGTAGTCGGTACCGTCTTTCGCAAGTATCGATCCGCATCCTTCTGGATCGTATTCGGCGACGACCCTGGCCTTCGCATCGCCCCGCCAGATCTTCACGACGTCGAAGCCGAAGATATACTCGGCCGTTCCGCGGACCACCACCGTCGCGTTGTGAAACCGCTCGCGAGGCGGAATGTCGACCGTGATGCAGGCCATCGCCGTCCGGGCGCCGAGCGCGAGAGCGACTGCCGCGACGATTCGCATGCGCATGACCCATCATGCGTCAAGAACCGTGGGGGGGTGCAAAAGATCAGTCAATCTCGCAAACTTCCGACGGACAACCAACACCCGGATCCTGCCACTACAATATCCGGCCATGCAGAAAACGATTCGTGCCGCTCTCGTCGTCCTCTCGCTCGCTCTCCCTCTTGCCGCGCAGATCGATCCCGGGATGTATGGCGACATACGCTGGCGGATGATCGGGCCGTTCCGCGGGGGGCGCACCGTCGCAGCAGTGGGTGTGCCGCAGCAGCCGAGCGTGTTCTACATCGGCGTCAACAACGGCGGGGTCTGGCGGACGAACGACTACGGCCGGATCTGGACGCCACTTTTTGATGACCAGCCTTCCGGCTCGATCGGCGCGCTGGCGGTTGCGCCGTCCGATCCGAACGTCGTCTATGCAGGCAGCGGCGAAGGTTTGCAGCGACCCGATCTCGCCACCGGCGACGGTATGTACCGGTCGTCAGACAGTGGCAAAACATGGACGCACCTCGGCCTCCGCGACGCGCAGCAGATTCCGCAGATCGTCGTCGATCCGGCCGATCCGAACCGGCTCTTCGTGGCCGTTCTCGGACATCCGTACGGTCCAAACGAGGAGCGAGGCATCTTCCGCTCGACCGACGGCGGCAAGTCGTTCCAGAAAGTCCTCTACAAAAACGAATTCACCGGCGCCATCGACGTCATCCTCGATCCGTCGAATGCGCAGACCGTCTACGCCGCCCTTTGGCAGGCGCAGCAGGGTCCGTGGGAGAACGCGTATCTCGATGGGCCCGCGACCGGCCTTTTCAAGTCGACCGACGGCGGAACGACCTGGAACGAGTTGAAGAACGGACTGCCCGACTCGAAGGTGATGGGACGCCTCGGCATCGAAGTGTCGAAATCCGATCCGAAGCGGCTCTACGCAATCTGCGGCGTCGATGCGAAGTCGGGCGGTCTCTATCGTTCGAATGATGGCGGCGCGACGTGGACGCGCGCGAATACGGACGAGCGCATCTGGGGACGTGCTGGCGACTTCAACGAAGTGCGCAGCGATCCGAAAAACGCAGACATCGTTTACGTCGCCAACGTCGTGACTTGGAAGTCAACCGATGGCGGCAAGACCTTCGCCTCGTTCCGCGGCGCGCCAGGCGGCGACGACTACCACCGCGTCTGGATCAATCCGAATGATACGAAGACGATCCTCATCGCCTCGGATCAGGGAGCGATCGTCACCGTCAACGGCGGCGAGTCGTGGAGCTCCTGGTACAACCAACCGACCGCGCAGATGTTTCACGTCAACGCCGACAACGACTTCCCGTACCACGTCTGCGGCGGACAGCAGGAGAGCGGCTCGGCGTGCGTGGCAAGCCGTGGAGACGACGGAGCGATTACGCTCCGCGAGTGGCATCCAGTGGGCGTCGAAGAGTACGGCTACGCGGTTCCCGATCCGCTCGATCCGAACATCATCTACGGCGGCAAGATCTCACGCACGGACCGGCGCACAGGCCAGGTCAAGGACATCACGCCGAAACCGCTTCGCAAAGGCGGCTACCGAACGGTGCGCACCGCGCCGGTCGTATTTTCGCAGGCCGATCCGCACGCGCTTTTCTTCGCATCGAACACGGTCTGGAAAACGACGAACGGCGGCGAGAGCTGGTCGGAGATCAGCCCCGACCTGTCGCGCAAGACGTGGGCTCTGCCCGAAAGTGCGCGCGGTTACGCGAACACGCCGCAGACGAAAGTGACGCAGCGCGGCGTGGTCTACGCGCTCGCTCCATCGCCCCTCGACATCAACACGCTATGGGCGGGCACCGACGACGGCCTGATTCACGTCACGCGCGACAGCGGAAAAACGTGGACGGACGTGACGCCTTCCGAGCTGAAACCATGGGCGAAAGTCTCGATCCTCGAGGCGTCCCACACCGACGCGAACGAAGCGTATGCCGCCATCAACACCATCCGTCTCGATGAGCTTCATCCGCACATCTACCGGACGCGCGACGGCGGCAAGACGTGGCAGCACATCGTCAGCGGCATCGCCGACGGCGCGACGATCAATGTGGTTCGCGAAGATCCGAAACACCGCGGTCTGCTCTTCGCCGGAAGCGAGACGCAGGTCTGGGTCTCGGTCAATGACGGCGATTCGTGGTCGTCGCTGCGCCAGAACATGCCGGCGTCGTCGATCCGCGATCTCGTCGTGCATGACGATGACGTCATCGCCGGCACGCACGGACGCGGCTTCTGGATCCTCGACGACATCGAGCCGCTCCGCCAGATGAACGGGCGCTTGACTGAGGCAACGCTCTTCAAACCACAGCGCGCGATTCGCACGCGCTGGAACAAGTACACCGACACGCCGATGCCGCCCGACGAACCGATGGGGCAGAACCCACCGGACGGCGCCATCATTGATTACTACCTCCCGTCGGCCGCGGCCGGCCCGGTGACGCTGGAGATTCTCGACAAGTCGGGTGCGCTGATCCGCCGTTACGCGAGCACCGATCCGGCGCCCGCACCGAAGGATGAGGGCAACATCCCCTGGTATTGGATCCGTCCGCTGCAATCGCCATCCGCCGCGGCGGGCATGCACCGCTTCACCTGGGATCTGCACTACGCGCCCGCGCCGGGCTCACGCAACTCCTATCCGATCGCCGCCGTTCCGCACGACACCGCGCCGTCGCCGACGTCGCCGTGGGTGCTTCCCGGCGATGGCTACTCGGTGCGATTGACGGTCAACGGCAGGACGCTCTCGCAGCCGCTGAGCGTGACGATGGATCCGCGCGTCAAGACATCGCAGGCGGATCTCGAGCAGCAGTTCGCGCTGTCAAAAGAGATGTACGACGACATCGCGCAACTGCAGGCGGCCGGTGAACGGATCGGCACCGTCCGCAGCCAATTGCGCGCGGCAAAGCCGGTCAGCGAGGCCATCACCGCGCTGCGCAAACAGGCGCGCGAGCTTTCGGGCGTTGCTAGCGAAGACGACGACGAAGGTCCGCCATCCGCCGCTCCGAACCGCGAAACGGTGAACAGCCTTTTGCAATCGCTGCGTGCCATGGAGCGTCTGCTGCAGCAGTCGGACGACACACCGACGACGCAAGCGCTCGCCGCCGTCGAAGATCGCCGGGCTGCGGTCGCCGAGGTGCTGGGACGCACGAAAGCGTTCGAGGCGGC
This sequence comes from Thermoanaerobaculia bacterium, assembly GCA_017883205.1. Taxonomy (GTDB): domain Bacteria; phylum Acidobacteriota; class Thermoanaerobaculia; order Gp7-AA8; family Gp7-AA8; genus JADGNZ01. Next base: position 116,995 of record JADGNZ010000009.1, read on the forward strand.
AGCGCAGGCGGCGAAACTGCCGCCGGCGAAAGGATCGAGCGGGATCAAGCCGTAGCGATCGTTCTTGCGTTTCGGGGAACGCCCCCTCATCCGCCTTCGGCACCTTCTCCCCCACAAAAAACGTGGGGGAGAAGGCGCTCGTGGGAGAGGTTGTCGCGAAGGTTGTCGCGAAGGTTGTCGCGAAGGTTGTCGTGAAGGTTGTCGTGAAGGTTGTTGATCACGCGGCCGTGAGGTCACGCCATGCTCCTGAATCGAGCGCCTTCTCCCCTCGTGCTTTTCGAGGGGAGAAGGTGCCGAAGGCGGATGAGGGGTGCGGTGCAATCGACGGACACGAGGTTCAGGCCCTGCGTGACGCACGGCGCAGCTCTTGGGTTTGGCAACGTTGTCGGCGACAGTCCAACGCCCCCTCATCCGGCCTTCGGCCACCTTCTCCCCCACAAAAGCGTGGGGGAGAAGGCGCTCGACGGAGAGGTAATCGTGAAAGCTGGCGAACGCGCCGTCGTGTGTGAACACGCCATGCTCCTGAATCGAGCGCCTTCTCCCCTCGTGCTTTTCGAGGGGAGAAGGTGCCGAAGGCGGATGAGGGGTGTGGTGCAATCGACGGACACGAGGTTCAGGCCCTGCGTGACGCACGGCGCAGCTCCCGTTTGGCAACGTTGGCGCGACATCAAACGCCCCTCATCCGGCCACCTCGATGGTGATGTTGTGCGAGCAAGCGATTGCAAGATGCCGGTTGCGGGCGGTGATGCTTTGATGCTTCAGCGAGTTCTGGTATGATGCTTTGATGCGAACCACATTGACGCTGGATGATCAGCTTGCGAAGGCGCTCAAAGAGATCGCGCACCGCACCGGCAAGCCTTTCAAGGATGTCGTCAACGAGACCCTTCGAGGAGGGCTTCAGAAAAAAGGCGTGCAGCCGAAACCGTACCGGCTCAAGACGGTCTCGCTCGGTGGCGTTCTCGGGGGATTGAATCTCGACAAGGCGTTGAGCATCGCGGACGCTCTCGAGGACGAGGAGATCGCCCGAAAGCTCGAGATGCGTAAATGATCCTGGCGGACGCGAACCTGCTCATCTACGCCATCGATCGAGACGCTCCCCATCACCGGCGGGCACACGCATGGCTCGTCTCGATCATGTCCGACGTCACCCCGGTCGCCCTCGCATGGATCGTCATTCTTGCTTTTCTGCGAATCACGACTCGCACCGGGATCATGCGCAACCCGCTGACGCCGGAGCAAGCCATCCGTTATGTCGACTCCTGGCTGGCTCAGCCACACGTCGTCATCGCCTGGCCCGGCGAAGACCACTGGCCGATCATGCGGAGTCTCCTCCTGGCTAGCGGCACGGCGGGCAACCTGACTTCCGATGCTCACCTTGCCGCCATCGCCATCGAAAAGGGAGCAACGATCCACACGGCCGACAACGATTTCCGGCGCTTTGCAGGGATCAGGGTGATGAATCCCATCGACAAACAAAGCCATTGAGCGGGCATACGGCTTGAGTATGCCGACTACACCATGAGACGTCTGCCCCTGATCCTGCTCCTCCTCCTCATCGTTCCGCGCGCAGACGCTCAGTGGCCGCAGATCGGCGCGAACCCAAGCCATAGCGGACACGTGCCTGTGGCGGCGCAGCCCCTGCTTCAGCTCATGTCCGACATCGTCTACGACCCGTTCGTAGAACAGGAGCAGGCGGCCTCTTTCGGCGACCTCCTCGTTCACTACCAGGTGCCGCTCATCGACGGCGACGGCGTCTACATGGAATTCAAGTCGGGCGCATTCGTGACGCCGGAACATTGGGAGACGCAGGACTGGAGCATCCACGGCCTGCGTTGGCAGGACGGCACGCTGGCCGACCGCTGGACGGCGCCGAGCGACTGGAAGCCGGTGCCGGCGAACGGCGCCGCTTTTTTCGAGCCGGTATTTCACGCCGTGCTCGCGAATGGTTTTCTCTACATGCCCGCAGCCGGCGGCACACTGATGCAAATCGACCGCATCGATGGCCACCTCGTGAAGCGCATCAATCCGTTCCCGTCGTTCGATCCGAACATCTACGTCTCCGGCGTTCCGGCAGCCGACGCGGCGGGAAACATCTACTACGGAGCGTTCGGACTCGATGCCGCCGATCCCTGGGGAAAGGACATCACCGGCGCGTGGCTGGTGAAAGTGCAGCCCGACGGCAGCACGCGCGCGATCCCGTTCGCTACTCTCGTTCCGAATGCGCCGAGGGCGACGGATCAATGCACGTATTTTTTCAGCGGCAGCGCGCCGCACCCATTGCCGCCCTCGCCGTCCGCGGTGGCACCGACGATCCCTTGCGGTTCCGTGAGGCCGGGCATCAACGCTGCGCCCGCGATCGCCGCCGACGGCACGATCTACGTCGCCGGTCTGGCAAACCTCAATCCTCTCTGGTCGTACCTGGTGGCCGTCAACCCCGACCTCACGCCGAAGTGGAGCGCATCGCTGCGCAATCGTTTTCACGATGGATGCGGTGTGCTCATCCCATATGGAACTTCCTCAGGCTCCTGCCGGGCCGGCGCAGCACTGGGTGTCGATCCGAACGACAATCAGCCGGGCTCGGGAATCGTGAACGACGACTCCACATCATCACCTGTCGTCCTCCCCGACGGCTCGGTCCTGTACGGCACCTACACCATCTACAACGGCGAGCGCGGACACCTGACACACTTCTCCTCGTCCGGAGCGTTCGTGGCCTCCTACGATTTTGGCTGGGACATCACGCCCGCGGTTTGGGAGCACGACGGCACGTGGTCCATCGTGATCAAGGAGAATTTCTACGAGGCTCCTCAGAAATACTTCATCACCCAGCTCGACGCGAATCTGCAGAGGGAGTGGCAATTCAGGAGCACGAACACGCAGGCATGCGGCCGCGCGCCGGACGGCCATGTGTTCTGCGTTGACGAACAACCAAACGGCTTCGAGTGGTGCGTGAACGCGCCGGCGATCGACAGCCGGGGAGTTGTGTACGTGAACAGCGAGGACGGCAATCTGTACGCGATCGGCCAGACCGGCATCGTCCAGGAGAAGATCTTTCTCCAACTCGCCCTCGGCGCCGGCTACACGCCCGTGTCGATCGGTCCGGACGGAAAGATCTACGCGCAGAACGCCGGACACCTGTTCGCTGTCGGCGGCTCACGGCCGCGGGTGCGAGCAGTGCGGCACTGAGTACGAAGCGTCGTACCCGCGGCTGGAGGTCGCGATCTCCTTCCCCGAGGTTGCAATCTCTCCGCACGAAGTCACGATCTGCTTCGACGAAGTCGTGATCTCCTTTGGCGAGATCCCGATCTCCTTCCACGTGATCGCGATCTCGCTCCCCGAGGTTACGATCTCCGCCGGCAAGATCGCGAGACCACTTCACGAGATCCCGATCTCTTTCCTCGAAGTACCGATCCCCTCCGTTCTTATCTCGATCTCCAGTTTTGAGATCGACATCCCCCTCTTTCTTAAACCGATCCCTCGGAGTCTCGTTTCGACCCCTCGGCTTCTCAAATGGACCCCTCCTGATCTCAAAGCGATCCCTTGGCTTCTCAAAACGACCTCGCGAAATCTCAAATCGATCTCGTTTCGAGATATCGCGACCCCTCCGAATCTCGAAACGATCCCTCGGAATCTCAAATCGATCTCCTTCCCCGAGGTCGCGATCTCCTCCGAAGAGATCGCGATCTCCATTTTTGAGATCGATACCCCTCTCAATCTCAAAACGACCCCTCCGAATCTCAAAACGATCCCCCGGAATCTTAAAACGACCCCTCCCAGTCTTAAAACGACCCCCCGGAATCTCGTTTCGACCCCTCCAATTCTTAAATCGACCCCTCCCGATCTCGAAAATTTGGGTTTTTTTCTTAAAACGACCCCTCTCCATCTCAAAGCGATCTATCGGTTTCTCAAAACGATCTCGCGAAGGGAGATATCGATCTCTTTTCTCGAGATCGATACCCCTCTCGAACTTAAAACGACCCCTCCGAATCTCAAAACGACCCCCCGGAATCTCGTTTCGACCCCTCCATTTCTTAAATCGACCCCTCCATTTCTTAAATCGACCCCTCCGATTCTTAGAACGACCCCCCTCAATCTCGAAGCGACCCCCTCCGAATCGCAGATCGACGTGATTTCTGGAGATCGCGACTCCTCCGCCGATGCCGCGGACCTGACCACTGGGGGGCCTGACCAAGAGGTTCCGTATATTTCAGAACATCTTTTCGATCGGATTTGGAAACTCACGGCCCGTGAGACCGGATCGTCAGCTCGTTCCCGGCCGCAGTGCGCTCGCCGGCACCGGCTCGCCGAAAAGGAATCCCTGGACGTCTTCGCATCCCTGTTCGCGCAGGAAATTGAGCTGCCGCTCGGTCTCCACGCCCTCGGCCGTTACGCGAAGCCGGAGACCACGAGCCATGCCGATGACGGCGGAAACGATAGCGCGGTCGGCGGCGCTCGCTTCGATCTCCTGCACGAACTCCTGATCGATCTTCACGCTGTCGATCGGGAAGCTTCGCAGGTAATTGAGCGAGGAGTGGCCGGTGCCGAAATCGTCGATGGCAATCTGCAAACCCATCTCCCGCAAACGGTGAAGCGTGGCGATGGTGCGGTTCGTGTTCTGCATCGCCAGGCTTTCCGTGATCTCCAGCTCGAGACTGGCCGGCGCCAGTCCGGAGAGCTCGAGCGCCGCGGCGATCAGTTGGGGGAGATCGGAGTGTTGGAACTGCCGAGGGGAGAGATTAATGGCCATGCGAAAGGAGGAACCGGCCTGCTGCCACATTTTTGCCTGACGGCAGGCCTCGTTCAGCACCCACTCCCCGATCGGCACGATCAGCCTTGTCTCCTCGGCGACGGGAATGAACTCCTTCGGTCCTACCAATCCAAAACCCGGCCGGTTCCAGCGGAGAAGCGCTTCGACTCCGGTGATCCGGCCGGTGCCAATGTTGACCTGGGGCTGGTAGTACAACTCCAGCTCGTCGCGTCCGAGGGCGTGGCGCAGATCGCTCTCCAGAGAGAGCCGTTCCAGGGCCCGGCTGTTCATGGCCGGAGTGAACATCTGATAGGAGTTCCGGCCCGCGTCCTTGGCCCGATACATGGCGTGGTCGGCATTCGCAAGAAGCGCCTCGGCCGTGTCGCCGTCGCTCGGAAAGAGCGCGATGCCGATGCTGGTCGTGAGAAACAGCTCGGTTCCCTCGATGGCCAGCGGCTGCGCGACGGTCTCGAGCACCTTCTGCGCGATCTTCGCCGCATCGTTGCTCGTCTTGAGGTCAGCGAGGAGCACGGTGAACTCATCGCCTCCCATCCGCGCCACCGAATCCTCTTCACGGAGGGCGGCCTGAAGCCGCATCGCCACGGCCTTCAGAAACTCATCGCCGACAGAATGTCCGAGCGTGTCGTTGACCACCTTGAAGCGATCGAGATCGAGGAACATCACCGCGAGCGGGTGTTTCAGGCGGCGGGCGTGGGCCAGCGCGACGGTGAGCCGATCGCGAAAGAGCCGCCGGTTCGGCAGACCGGTCAGAGCATCGTGATAGGCCTGATGCTCGATGTGCTCTTCGACCGTTTTTCGTTCGGTGATATCGCGGGAGACGCCGACGACTTCGCGGGTCTGCCCCGAAATGACGTCGAGGATGATGCGGCTCGTCGTCTCGAACCAGACCAGCGAGCCGTCTTTTTTCTCGACACGATAGGCAAACGTCGTCGGACCCGACTCGTTGATCAGTGCCGAGAGGTGGCGGACTTCTTCGCGGTCCGGCGGGAAAATGAAGTCGTAAAACGAGTGTCCAACGAGCTCGGAGGGCTCGTACCCGAGGAGGCGGCGCGACGCGTCCGAGGCATAGAGAATGATTCCGCGGCCGGAAGTCCGCGAGATCATGTCGGTCGAATTCTCGGCCATCAGCCGGTAGCGCGCCTCACTATTCCGCAGCGCTTCCGCGGCCATGCGCCGTTCGGTGATGTCGTTGTGCACGCCGATCGATCCGATTACGCTGCCCGCAGCGTCGACTACCGGCGAGCCGCCGATCTCCAGCCAGATCACCGTCCCATCCTTTCGTCGAATGCGTAGCTCATACTGATCGGCGACGTGGCGTATTCGCAGCCGCGTCTTCTCGTGCAACAGGGCCACGTCTTCCGGATAGGCGAGCAACAGATCAGCCTTCGTGCCGACGAGCTCTTCGCGCGAGTAGCCGACCATCTCGCAAAAACGATCGTTGACGAACTGCAGGATGCCGTCGTTGTCCGTCCTGGTGAGTCCTTCGCGCATCCGCTCGACGAGCAGGCGGTAGCGCTCCTCGCTTTCCCGCAGCGCGTTCTCAGCCAGCTTGCGGTCGGTGATGTCGATGACGGTCCCTTCCAGAATCTCGGGATCGCCATCGAGCAGGTGAACGCTTTCGATGAGCCAGCACGGGCGGCCGTCTTTCCGCCGCAGGGAGATCTCGTTGCTGGTCATCATCCGTTCCCGGCGAAGGACGGCGATGTAGTCGTCGCGGTGCGACGGATCCTGATAGAGGTCCCTCGCGGAGCGCTCCATCAACTCCTCACGAGAAGAGAAGCCGAGGATCCCGGCCAGGGCGTCGTTGCAATCGAGAATGCGGCCGTCGATCGTGTTGCGATAGACGCCGGCCAGGTTGCGCTCGAAGAGGAGGCGGTGTTGCTGCTCGCTGGCGCGCAGGGCCGCCTCCGTCCGGTGACGCTGGATGGCATTGACGAAAATCTCGCCGATGATTCGCAGCAGCGAGACCGCGTCCTCGCTCCAACGCCGCCGCTCCGCGGAGGCGACTCCAAGCGCGCCGAGAAACGCGTGGTTGTACATCATCGGCACGAAGGCGACGGAGCGGTTGCCGGCGCGCTCATACGCTTCCCGCTCGGCCGCCGCTTCTCCCGGCAGATCGTCGATCGAGATCGTCAGTTGCTGGAGATCGTTCAATCGTCCGGATGACCAGGGGAATGCCGCGAAAGGAACTTTCTCGCCGAGGCCACGGGGCACGCCTGGATCGGCATTCCACTCATGCGTGAGAACCGCCCACGCCCCATCGTCGCTGAACATGTAGATGTACGCGCGGTCGGCACCCACGAAACGGCCGACGCTCTCCAGCGCGGCGGTAATCTCCCGCTCGACGTCGGCGGCGGCGACGTTGATGAAGTTCGTGGAGATGCCGGAGATCAGCCTCTCGAACGCGAGGCGGTGATCGAGCATCTCATGCGCAGACTGCGCACCAACCTGTTTAGTGACCGGAATCACGTCCGACAATCGAGTCCCCCAAAGGTGAATTTGTTACGTTAGCACCCTCCGGCAGGAGTTGCTCCACTCCGCTTCGGAACCCCGCATTCGTTGAAGTGCGAGCCCGGGTTCACTTCTTGCTCTAGAATCGGAGGATGAGAAACCTCCTCATTGCCGCCGCGCTCGTTCTGGCAGCCTGTTCATCCTCGGCACCGGCTGCCCCGAAACAGAAGGCCAACATCCCCGATCCCGACTTCGAGATCCGTCAGCTCTCGGGAGCGGCGGAGCAGAACTACGCCGATGGACCGATCGAAGTGAAGTATCGCCTCGATATCGGCAACCGAGCCGACGTGCCGATCACGCTCGCCAGAGTCGAGATCGTCACGGTGAATCCCCCAGGCGGGGCGTATAACCTCGATCCTTCGCACCGGTCGTATTACTTTCGCAAAGCGATCGAACCGCACCAGACCGCCACGATTGAGTTCTGGGCCAAGGCGATCAGCTACGGCCCCGATAATCGTCGTCAGAACGAGCCGGTCACCGTACGAGGCACCCTCTATTTCGAGTCGCCGAATGGCTACCTGCGCCACGTGTTCATAAAAGAGCTCGGTCAGTACGCGGGTCAGAACGATTAATCAGGACAGAGAGCAGAGACAAGAGATCAGAGACAAGAGATCAGGGGCTATCCGGGAGGTGTCATCCACGGTTTCAAGGTGTCATCCTGAGCCTGCCGGAGGCGCCGCGTTGCTCGTTGCTTTCACCCAGACCTTCCTCGGCGCCGCAGGACGGCGAAGGATCTCAAGTTGCCGCGCACATGGCATGCGCCTCGTAATTTGAGATCCTTCGACGTCCTACGCCGCCACATCTTGCAGCGCGACGGCTCGAGTACGGATGGCGGCTCCGGCGTCTCAGGATGACACCGCTCCTTTTGCGCGCCGAGTGCGCAGCCGCTAACTGGACGGGTCGTTCTCTGGCGCGGACGAGGTTTGCGCCGGGGGTCTCTGGTCTCCGTCTCTGGTCTCCGTCTCTGGTCTCCTGTCTCTGGTCTCTCGTCTCTGATCTCTACGTCATAAGATGCGCGCCGAATGTTTCGAACGATATGGGCTGTGATCGTTGCGATCGCTGTCACGATTCCGCTGGCCACCGCCGTGCTGATCATTGCCATGCTTTCGTCGGCGTCGCCGTTGATCGAGCCCATCATCCGTTGGTGGGCGCGCGCGATCGTGTGGGGAGCGGGGATCGATCTGCGCAGCGACGGAATCGAGCGCATCGACCGCGGTAAGCGCTACATCCTCATCGCCAACCATCACTCATATTTCGACATCCCATGCATCTTCGCGGCGGTCCCGCAGCCGATCCGGTTCATGGCCAAGAAGAGTTTATTCAGCATTCCGATCTTCGGGTGGGCCATCGGCCGTGCCGGGTTCATCCCGATCGATCGAAAAAACCGGCGCACCGCGGTCAAGTCATTCGATCTGGCCGTCGAGCGGATCCGGCGCGGCAATACGATCGTCATCTTCCCGGAAGAGGGACGCTCACGCGAAGTGGCGATGAAGCCCTTTCAGCGCGGCGCGTTCCTGCTGGCGATCCGATCGGAGCTGCCGATCCTTCCACTCGCGATCGACGGCACGTACGAAGTGTTCCGCGTCGGCGCGAGAAAGATCACACCGGGCGTCGTCACGGTGCGCGTGGGCACGGAGATCGAGACAGCGGGTGCCGGCGTTCGCGCCAAAGACGGTCTCCGCGAGCAATCGCGGTCGCAGATTGAGGTGATGCTCGCGCGCGGCAGCGTCAGCGCGGATTCGAAGAGCGTCGACGCAGCACCACTTCATTGACGAGCAGACCGAAGACGCGGGAGCTGCGCTCCTTCGCAAAACAGTGAAAGGTGAGCCTGCGCGTCCGTTATCCCCGGATGGCTTCGGCCACGACCTGGCGCTCCCGATCTCCCAGCGTCCGCACTTCGATCGTGAAGCGGTCGTCGACGATTCGGCCTGCGATTGGCGTGGAATGCCGGAGGAAGCGCGCGGCGAGCTCGCTGGCGTCGCCGGGAACTTCGATCGCGATCGAGCGGATCGTCTCGGTTGGCGTGGTGCCGCCGCCCAGCGCACATCGGCTCTCGATCACCCGGCTCTTCGTCCCCCGCACCATCTCCTCGGCATGCGCTCGCAGCGTGTCGAGTGGCGTTGCCAGCATCCGGTAGATCGGAATCTCCGTTTCGTACCGGGCCGTGGCGAACGCGCGCAAGGTCTCGGCGATGACAGCGTACGATTCCTTCCCCGCCCGCAGCGCGCGCATGAGTGGATGCTTGCGGCAGCGGCGGATGATGTCTTCGCGCCCTAGGATTAGACCGCCCTGAGTGGCGCCGATGAGTTTGTCGGTCGAGCAGGTGATGGCGTCGACGCCGCTGGCGAAGAGCTCGCGAACGGTCGGCTGCCGCGAAAAACCGTAAGGCGAGAGATCGACGACGCGCCCGCTGCCTTCGTCGTAAAGAAGCGGAAGCCTGTGGTCGCGTGCCACGGCCACGAGTTGATCGATCGACGGCGTCTCCGTGAAGCCGACGATCTCGAAATTCGATCGATGAACCCGAAGGATCGCTGCCGTAGCCTCCGACGCCGCTTCATCGAAATCGGCAGCGTGCGTCCGGTTAGTCGTTCCCACTTCCCGCAACCGTGCGCCGCCCTGCTGAATGACGTCTGGGACACGGAACGAGCCGCCGATCTCGACCAGCTCGCCGCGCGAAACGATCACTTCCTTTCCCGCGGCAACGGCCGCGAGCAGGAGCAGCGTGCCGGCGGCGTTGTTGTTCGCCAGCACTGCCGATTCGCAGCCGAACAGCGTGCGGCACAACTCCGTCAAGTGCTCGTCGCGCCGTCCTCGGGAGCCTTCGTCGAGGTCGAACTCGAGATTCGAGTAGTTGGTCGTGACGGCGGCGGCACGCGACCAGAGCGCGGGATCGATCGGCGAGCGCCCAAGATTCGTGTGGATGATGATGCCGGTGCCGTTGATCACCGGCCGCAGCGTCGATTCTGTAGCGACGGCAAGCCGGGCGCGAACGTCGCTGGCGGCCGCGCGCTCCTCGAACAGGACGCGGTCCCGGCGAATGGTCTCCAAATGGAGACAGACGGCGTCCTTCACACGCTCGCGGCCGAATTGCGCGACCATGTCCCGCAACGATTCGCTGGAGAGAATCCGCTCGACGGACGGGATACGGCGCAGTGAGGAATCTCCCGAATCGGTCGTCGCTTTGGGCATGGAGCGCGTATTGTAGTTGCGGGTGTTGGTTGTCGGGGGTCGGGAGTCGGAGAGAACCGGCGAGGTTCCTGGTGTTTCTCCGACCCTCGACTCCCGAAAAACGACGCCCGCAAAAAACCATCGAATTGTAGTTTGCGGGTATCGTTTGCCGGGGATCGGGAGTCGGAGAAGGGCCGGCGAAGCTTCTGGTTCTGCTCCGACACCCGACACCCGACACCCGAGAACCGACGCCCACGAAATGATCAAACAGGACGACGAGCTCGACAAGCTCGAAGAGGACATCCGGAAAATCAAGAACAAGTACGACCAGTTCTTTTCCGGAATCCAGAAGCTCCCGCCGATGCACGAGCGCCGGCTGCTCGAGGTGTACATCTACGAGCTGGGAAAACAGAAGATGCGAGACAACACGCGCCGCTTCCGTTACTCGCAACTGCTGACGCGCTACAACCAGTTGCGCGAGTTGTGGGGACGGAAGATGCGCGAGCGGGAAGAAGGGCCTATCGACTTCCGGCGCCGTGCGGCCGCCCTGAGGGAACCGGCCCCGCCCACACCTCCGCCCGCGCCGCGCGTAACCTCGGCAAGGGCCGATCCGTATGTAACGGTAGCGCCGGGCTCGAACAGCGAGGAGATCCAACGGCTCTTCGGCGATATCGAGAAAGAGCAACTCAAACTCGGACGGTTACCGAACATCACGATGGAGCAACTGAAAACAATGGTGCAGAAGCAAAGCGATCTCGTTCGTGCGAAATATCACGTCGCCGCCGTCGCCTTTCGTGTGGACGTCGTCGATGGCAAAGTCAAACTGAAAGCGAAACCAATCCAGGAATGATGATGAAACGACTCCTACTTCTTGCCGCAGCCGTGGCGTTAGCCGCCTGTTCAACCACCACGAAGCATCACGACTCCAATCCGTACGCGAATCCGTTCTACGCGAAATACCTCAACACCGGCGCGTGGGTCGACGCAGAGATCACGCGCACGATCAACGACCTGAGCGCCAATCCGCGCTCGGCCACACTGCACAACACGCTCGGGCAGCTCCTGATCCAGAAGGGTTTTCCGAAGGACGCCGAGACCGAGTTCGAGCGCGCCGTCAACGCTGACTCGCACTTCTATCCCGGCTGGTACAACCTCGGACTGGTCCGCATGTCCCGCGGTGATCTCATCGGCGCGCACCACGCATTCTCACGGACCATCCACTACAAGCCCGGCCACTCGGCGGCTCTCTTCCAACTGGGCTTGATGGAAGAGAAGCGCAACCATCAGAGCGCCGCAGTCGACTATTACGCAAAAGCGTTCACGATCAATCCGGCTCTGCTCGACGTGCGCGTGAACCCCCGCATCCTCGACAGCAACCTGGTCGACATCGCCCTGATCAAGGCTTATCCGAACGATCACTCTCGCCAAAGCATGGCCTTCAATCCCGCACCGCCGGGCTATGTGCAGGAAGGCCTCAGCACGCCGCCGAAAGTCATCGGACCGAGCTCGACGCCGCCGGCGGCCGCGCCGCAACCAGTGAAGCCGCCGAAGTAGGAGCGGAAGAGATCAGAGACAGGAGATCAGAGACAAGAGACCAGGGGCTACCTGCCGCCTCGTCCCGAATCTCTGATCTCTGATCTCCTGATCTCTGATCTCTGATCTCATCGGCACGCGAGAAGCATTACTCTTCCCGCATGAAAAAGCGGAACAAGATCCTTCTCGGTCTGCTGGCGGTGGCAGTCTTCATTCAACTCATTCCGGTACCGAAGACCAATCCGCCGGTAACCGGCGAGATTGCAGCACCGCCGGAGGTGAAAGCGGTACTGCGCAAGAGCTGCTACGACTGCCATTCCAACGAGACCGCCTGGCCCTGGTACAGCCGCATCGCGCCTGGTTCGTGGCTGCTCTATCGCGATGTGACGCAAGGACGGCGGACAATGAACTTCAGCGCCTGGCAGCAGATGCCGCAGGATCGGCAGAACAGGCGCCGCAAGGGAGTCTGGGACGAAGTCGCATCGGGCGACATGCCGCTTTGGTTTTACAAGCCGCTCCACCCCGCCTCAAAGGTCACCGACGAAGACAAAGCCATACTCAAAGCGTGGAGCGACGCGGGACCCGCAGTTCCCAAAGGCAAAACAGGCGGATGACACGAGCGGAGATCTGAGCAAACCGTCGATCTGAAGCTCCCCATCCCGCTCTGTCTCCGATCCCCGATCTCGTCCATACTCCTCGCATGACACTTCCGGGCGGCACGCGGCTCGGACCTTACGAGATCGGAGACTTGATCGGCCGCGGAGGTATGGGCGAGGTCTACCGCGCCGCCGACACGCGACTCGGCCGCGATGTCGCCGTCAAAGTTCTCGCCTCGCAACTCGCGGACGATCCAGCGTCGCTCGCTCGCTTCCAGCGTGAGGCCCGCGCCGTCGCTGCACTCTCGCATCCCAACATCGTCGCCTTGTTCGATGTCGGCAGCGAAGGGCAAACACACTACGTTGTCACGGAGTTGCTCGAAGGAGAGACGCTTCGTGCGCGCCTGTCCGCATCGCCGCTTCCGGAAGAGGAGATTCTGCGGATCGCAAACGCTATCGCCGACGGTTTAGCCGCCGCGCACGCGAAAGGCATCATCCACCGCGACCTCAAGCCGGAAAACGTCTTCCTCACGTCCGCCGGCGGCGTGAAGATCCTCGACTTCGGTCTGGCCAGCATGCAGCAGACCTATGCGGGGATCGACACCGCGATCCAGACAGCCGCGTTGACTGAGCCCGGCGTCCTGATGGGAACGATCGGCTACACATCGCCCGAGCAGCTCGCCGGCAGACCTCTCACCACCGCAACCGACGTTTTCTCATTCGGCTGTGTGCTCTACGAGATGCTGCAGGGGCAGCGTCCGTTCAAACGCGACAGCAACATGGAGATCATCGCCTCGGTGCTTCGCGACGCTCCTTTCGATCGCGACGCAGCGAAGCATCTTCCGGCCGGCATGCGAGACATCGTCGAACAATGTCTCGAGAAAGATCCGCGCGAGCGTTTCCCGAATGGCGCCGCCGTCGCCGCAGCCCTTCGCAATCGAAGTCATTCGGTTGTCAGCAGCCGCACTGAACCGACAAAGCCGCCGCGGACACTGACGTGGATCGCCGCATCCGTGATCGCCGTGATCGCGGTCGCCGCCGTCGCATTCTGGTTGATCGGCCGTCAGGCCGAGGTCATCGATGACGGCTATGACCTGCGAAGCTCCGACGTCACCGGCGACGGCGAAACGCGGCGTTTGCTCGCTCTCGCGCTGCACGCGGACAGCGCAGGCGACCGCTCCGAGGCGATGCAACTGCTGGCCGAAGCGGCGCGGCGCAACGGAGCGCCGCCGCTTCCCGCCGCGTTCCTCGCTTCGTTCGCGTACTACAGCGGCGACCGGAAGGAAGGCACGCGCTGGTCCGCCGAAGCGACGAAGCGCATCGCCAGCTCGACATCAACCTACGAGGCGCTTCTCTGCCGCTATCTGCTTCCGGGAGCCAGCACGGGCACAGAGATGGCGCTGTCATCATCGCTACTCGAGTTGCGCCCGAAAGCGTGGCGCCTGCGCTTGGCGCTCGCGCATTTGCATCTCGGCAGGCGCGAGCTGCCTGCCGCACTCGCACAACTGCAGCGGATCGATGTCGCCGCCCCCGATGACCGCCGCCTCGCGATCGTGCTCGCCGACCGCGCCTCACTCGGCGATGTGGCCGGAGCCGCCCGCGATCTGCAGCGAAGCAAGCTGGCAGGGAAGCCGGCGCTACTCGCCTACACGCGCGGCCGCATCGCCTGGAGCAGCGGACACGCCTCCGAAGCGGCGCGGCTCTTCGATGCTGCCGCCGAGAGCGCCACGATCAGCAACCTCGGGCCGGTCGCGATCGAGTCGCGCATCCTCGCCGGCATCGCTCGCATCGGCGCAAACGACCTCGGCGGCGCCGCCTCCGCGCTCGATCTTGCCGCAGTCAAGGCACACGACGCTGCGACGCCGGAGAATGAGCTCGAGGCGAATGCATTCGGCGCGTATGTAGCGTCGCGTCGCGGCGACACGGATGGCCGCGATCGCCGAATGCGTCTCGCTGCAAAACTCGCCGAACCGGGAACCGCCGACTATCTGTCATTGCGTCTGTTCGCAGCGCGCGAGAAAGTCAACGTTGCGTTCGGCGCCGCGTCGGCACGCGACGAGGCCGAGGAGGATGCGGTTGCGACATTGATCAAAGCTCGTGATGCGTGGTCGCAGAACGATGCTGCAACAGCATCGCGGCTTTTGGAACAAGCGCGCTCCGAGGGCATCGAAGCGACATGGTTCAGCGAAGAAGCCGCGCTCCTCGCCTACGACCTCGGCGCGCCGCCGCACACGTTCCCGCCCGACCCACCCTACCCGAATCGCTTGCGGTTCATCGCGGTGTGGGAGCTGGCGGGTCCGCGGGCTCAGCGCTGATTGCTCGTTTTCTTAGTTTCACGCGGAGGCGCGGAGAACACGGAGATGTGCTCCGCGTGAAACCGTTAACCCTTGTTTACAGCAGGTAAACAGACGCCGCGATATCCTCCGCAGACCATGAAAATCACAGCGATCGCCACCGTGATCCTCATCGCCGCCGCTACGACCTTCGCCGCCGAGGTAGTCAAGCGCGGAGCCCCGGTGTCTTCAGCCAAGCCTGTTGCTCTCGAAACAGTTCTCGAGTCGCCGAAGGCGTACACAAAGGACGCTGTCGTCGTCGAAGGCGTGATCCAGAAATCGTGCAGCAACATGGGCTGCTGGATGGAGCTCGCGCCGGCACCAGGCAAGAAGAGCGTGCGCGTCACGTTCAAGGATGAGAAATTCACCATTCCTCTCACCGCCAAAGGGATGCAGGCCCGCGCGGAAGGCGTGACGACGATCAAGACGCTGAGCAAGTCCGAAGCGGATCACCTCACCGAAGAGGGCGCGACGCTGAAACGCAACGAAGACGGAACCGCGGACGAAGTCTCGTTCGTCGCGACGGGCGTGGAGTTGACGCGGGGGTGAAGCGAACGATGTTGGCGCGGATGCAAGCTACGTGAGCCAACGATCAAATCGGAGGCCCCTTGCCTCGGCTCGTATGCCAAAGCGCCACCACTTCGACATACTGAGGATTACCGGTGAGGTGGTAGTAAAGGTGCTGTTTGATGATGGGAAGAAAGATCCTTCGCACCGCCGGGAGCTTCACGTTCGTTGCGCGACTTCCAATTCGCGGCTGACTGGCAATCAGCACAAATGCGCGCTGCAGCTCGCGACGAACCGCGTTCGGTGCAGCGGTCCGATTGACCCTCCACCACTCTTCGGCGTCTCGAATGTGCCACGCAGCGAGGGTTGTGATTTCGACCCGCAGCGGCTCACTCATTCGCGGCTGCGCATCTCCTGAATCAGAGCTTCAGCCGAGATGGTCTCGCGACGCCGGCCTTGCGCGATGGACTCCAGAAGGACAGCCTCGAGCTCAGCGTCGACTTCGAAGGTCTCTTCTCCATCGAGCGCCAGAAGCGTTACGTCGGCACCCTCCGGCAACTCGCCGTCGATCACAACCTGGCCGTCAATCACCTTGCCGGATGCGATTTGCATGACGCTGATTCTAACGCGGGAACCGGTTTTCAGACTGCGATCAAGTGAATCTCGTAGCGGCCCGTGGCGCCCTCAAGGCGAAGCTCGACACGCCAGTCTCCGTTGCCGGGAAACGTCTGATCGATCGATGCGGCTCCCTTTTCAAACACCTTTTCCCAACGTGTCGTGCCTTTGGCGTCGATCAGGCGCACCATCGCACCGCCAGTGTCAACGCGCATGGCAACCTTCAGCCGCGCCGCGGTCCATGGCGCGACAACCCTATGCCTGAATACTTTGGTTCGCGTTACCGAATGGAAGTTTTCGGTTTCGGACATCGCCGAGTAGCCTTTGACCGCGTAAGCGTTCGAGTGGAAGCCGATGGCGACCGTCGCCAAGACGACCAGCAGGCGGGCGATTCCTCTTTTTGTTCTCATAATGCCTCCGGGTAGGTGTGCCGGGTATAACGATCACGAGGTCGTTTGGTTTCACGGGAGCATCCGCGTGAGAAATCGTTCGTCCAGATTCTTCGTCATCTGCGCAGTCGTTATCGCAAGCCAAGGAGGACCCATCGCCCAATGCTCGAATGAGATGGCGGACGGCAGCAGCGATCCGGCCGCTGAAGGTCGAACCGACTTCGCCGCTGGCATCACCAGGGCGCGCAAGCGCGGACGTTGCCGACAGACATGCCGGTCCCTGTCCCGTAAAACCGGGCCCGGCGTCGACGCTTGCCCTGAACACCAACGTATGGTATACGTATGGTATGAAGAAGACGACGATCTATCTTCCTGATGAGCTGAAGACGCAACTGGAAGACGTGGCCCGCAGCACTGGCAGACCGGAAGCCCAAGTCATCCGGGACGCCATCAGCACAGCCACGTTCAAAGCTACCGCTCCAACTCCACGCGTTCCGTTGATGAAACGCGGCCTCGGAGATCCGACCATCGCCGAGAACGTCGACGCACTCCTCGAGAGATTCGGCCGTTGATTCTCGTCGACACCAGCGGGATTCTGGCTGCACTGTTCAGTGATCAGAATCGGCACCATGAATGTGCCCAGGCGCTCCTGGACGCCAGGCCGCCACGGGTCATCTCGCCGTTCGTCCTTGCCGAAGCGGACTACCTGATCCAGAAGTTTGGCGGCGTCGAGGCGGAGACTCTCTTCCTTGCCGAGGTCGGCCGTGGCGCCTACGAGCTCGCGACCTTCTCCGAAGCCGACGTCGAAAGAGCCCGGCACATCATCACGAAATATCGCAGCCTTGGAATCGGCCTGGCCGACGCCTCGATCGCCGTCCTCGCCGTACGCTACCGCACGCTCGACGTCCTGACCCTCGATGAACGTCACTTCCGCGCGATCCTTCCGGCGCCGAGAAAGCACTTCCGCATCCTTCCGGCAGATCCGTCGCGGTGATTCCCGTAGGGCGGAGATGGATCATCACATCTCCGGATGACGCCGGTCATACGCAACGTCTCTGCGCCGACCTACCTTGATCACAGCGGGCTTCCAAGTCCGCGGCGGCACTGCCGCCTTGACCGAGGAGGTGGAGCATGGATTCGCTCGTTCCGAGACTAATCGTCGTGCCTACGGATTTCAGCGCTCCGGCGTCTCATGCCGTTCGCTATGCCAGCGCGCTCGGCGAACGATTCGGTGCCCACCTCCTCGTCGTTTATGCAGACACGTTCGCTCCACCATTCGATTTCACCAACAGCGGCGTTGGAGTGCCCACTGGGGAGCCGGAGTCGCTGATCGCTATGGCGCGCGAGCAGCTCGTGTTGCACGCGGAGAGGAATATCAGCGCAAGAGTTCCCTACGACGTCACGGTCATCGTCGGACATCCGATGGAGTCCATCACCGAGGCTGCGCGCGACTCAGGCGCGAACCTGGTGGTCATGGGAACGCACGGACGCAGCGGCATCCGCCGCCTGCTTACGGGGTCGGTCACCGAAGCGGTGATGCGAACCTCCCCCGTTCCTGTCATCGCCGTCAACTCCAGCGCCTCGGAGAACGCATCGGTCGGCAGGATTCTCTGCGCCGTCAATTTCACACCTGCCTGTTCCGCCGCGCTCCGGCAGGCTGGCGCTCTCGCCGACGACGATAAGGCACCGATCCTCCTCGTCCACGGCCTTGAAGACCAGGAGCTGCAGCCGAGCATTCAGGAGTTGATCCGCCTGCACGAGTGGGCGCCGCCGGAGCTCGCTGGCCGCTGCCAACTGAAAACTGCTCCAAGACGTGGATTGGCGGAGGAGATCCTCGACCTCGCCCTCGCCACCGCGGCCGATCTCATCGTCATTGATGTCAGTGCGGAGCGCAGTCCGGCCGACAGCCTTCGCGGCTCCATCGCCGAGCGCGTCGTGCAACAGAGCCGCTGCCCGGTTCTGACCGTGAACGCGCATGCCGCGCAGGCGTACTTGCCCGCGGTACATGCGCGGGAGCAGCTCGCGGCGATTTAGTTCAGATTTAGGTCATGGCTTACGCCCTACCTGCACTTCTACAACTACCATCGCGCTCACTCTGCCGCAGCATACAATCCGCCCATTAGTCGCCTGGATAGGAACAACGTCCTGAGACGCAACAGTTAGCCGGCGCGAATTCAAGAACTAAGTGCAACAACGCTTCGACGAGAAGGGAGCGATCTGGGACACTGACGAATCTTCCGCCAAGAAGGGATCGTCATGACTTATCACCAGATCACTCCCGCTGAGAGATATACGCTGGGAGCACTCCGCAAGCAAGGCTATTCAAACGCCGAGATTGCTCGCATCGCCGACCGCCACCGCAGCACGATCGGGTTGATCTTCTCCTGCGCGAGAAGTTCAGTCCTGAACAGATCAGCGGTTGGTTGCGGCTCCTGGAGATCCTCGAGATCAGTCACGAGACGATCTACACACACGTACATCGTGACAAGGCTCGAGGCGGCAAGCTCTGGCTGAACCTTCGCCAACCGTCGCGGTATCGCAAGCGCTACGGCCCCCCGAGAAGCGCGGCCGTCTGGCCGGCAAGCGCCACATCTCCGAGCGGCCGCCCGCCGCCGAGACGCGAAGCGAGATAGGCCACTGGGAAATGGACGTCGTCATCGGCGCCGGCAACAACCACTGCATCGTGACACTGGTGGAGCGGATGTCGGGAGCCGCACTGATCGGAAAGCTTCCCTGCCGGAAAGTCCTCGCGCTCAACGCTCGCGTGATCGAGTTGATCGAAGCACATCCCGGTCTCTTCAAGACCATCACCGTCGACAACGGCCCGGAGTTCGCGCTGAAAGCCGTTCATCACCTCGGCGACGTCGGCCGGGTGCATCGTGGCCAGGGCCTCGCGCACGGCTGCCGGATCCTCGCGCAGAATCTCCAGCACGTCAGGTCCGAGCAGGTCGCCGAGATGCACGGGGGAGTTTACATGCCGCGCGGGATTGACGATCGCCCCGATCCCGACGAATGGCAACCGCTGACGAAGACGGATGGCAGCGGACGTGGACGTCTCAAGGTGTGCGCGACGACACAAAGCGATGTGAGGGGCCTCAGCGCGCGGAATCTTGCGTTGGCCTACAATTTCTCGCTGACCATGGCGGAACACTCCGCCTCAGGAGGCTTGGATGTCCTGGTTCCGAAGTGTCCTGGCGGCAACTCTGCTGTTCGCGGCGGGAGGTTCCGCGCGGGCGCAGATGACGAGCGAGGAATGCCTCGCATGCCACCAGGATCCTGATCTAGTCAAGGAGGTGGACGGGAAGAAGGTCAGCGTCCACGTCGATCCCACCCGCTTCGCAGCTTCGAAGCACGGTTCGTTCGACTGCACGAGCTGCCACGAGAGCATCACGGGGTATCCGCACGAGAAGGTGACCGCGGTCAACTGTGCCACATGCCACGACTCAGAGGCTGCGGCTCTGGCAAAGAGCGTTCACGGCAGGAAGGCCGACGGCAAACCCGAGACCCGTTGCCGGGACTGTCACGGCAACCATGAGATCAGGCAGGCCAGCGCGGCCACGGCGAACTGTACGAAGTGCCACGAGAAGATCGTCACCGAGCAGCACCAGAGTCTGCACGGGAAGGCGGCCGCGCGGGGCGACAAGCTCGCGCCGACCTGCATCACCTGCCACGGCTCGCATTCGATTCTGTCCCACCTCGACCCGTTGGCCAGGACCTCCGTCATGAACATCCCGCTGCTGTGCGGCGGATGCCATAGGGAGGGGTCAGCGGTCTCGCTCTCCCGGGACATCCCGCAGGAGCGCATTTTCGAACACTACCGCGACTCGATCCACGGCGCGGGGCTGTTCCAGAAAGGGCTCACCGTCACGGCGGTCTGCACTTCCTGCCACACCTCGCATTTCATCCTCCCGCATACCGACTCGCGATCGAGCATCGCGAAAGCGAACATCGCGCGGACGTGCACGCAGTGCCACGCGCGCATCGAGGCCGTGCATCGCAAAGTCATCGACGGCAAGCTCTGGGAGAAGGAGCCCCACAAGATCCCCGCATGCCCCGATTGCCACCAGCCACACGAAGTGCGCCGCGTCTTCTATGACGCCGGCATGGCAAACAGGGACTGCCTGACGTGCCACGCCAGACGCGACCTCACGAGTCTGCGCAACGGCCAGAAGATCTCGATGTATGTCGACCCGCAGAAGTACGCGATCTCGATGCACTCTCAGAAGGCGTGCGCGCAATGCCACACCGAAGTCAGCCCGTCGCACACGCGGCCGTGCGAGACGATCAAGTCGAAAGTCGATTGCGGCATCTGCCACGCCGCTCAGATGAGCGACTACCAGCAGAGCACGCACGGCACCTTCGCCGCAAAGGGTGACCCCGACGCGCCGGGATGTCTGGACTGCCATTCGTATCACGAGACACAGAGCAGAAGGACGCCGGGATCGCCGACCTACCCGCGCAACGTGCCGAAACTCTGTGCTCGCTGCCACCAGCGGGGCAACAAGGCGGCGGTGCGAATCAAGAGCGACGTCCTGGACATCGTGCAGACCTATGCCGACTCGATTCACGGCAAGGGCCTGACGGAGAGCGGTCTCGTCGTCACGGCGACGTGCGTCAACTGCCACTCGTCGCACCGGGAACTGCCGCCCAGCGATCCGCGGTCGACCGTGAATCCGAAGAACATCGCGAAGACCTGCGGCACCTGCCACAACGGCATCGAGGAGACGTTCGAGAAGAGCGTCCACGCGACGGGTAAGGCGAAGCCGGGACAGAAGCTCCCGACCTGCAACGACTGCCACACCTCCCACGCGATCGGCCGGACCGACGTTGTCGGGTTCCGGACGAAGATGATGAATCAGTGCGGCCGCTGCCATACGGAGCAGGCCACGACGTTCTTCGACACGTTCCACGGCAAAATGTCGCGGCTGGGCACGGAGGGCGCCGCCAAGTGCTCCGACTGCCATGGCCAGCACAACATCCTGCCGCCAGACGACCCTCGGTCGACTCTGTCGCACTCGAACGTGGTGAAGACGTGCGCCCGGTGTCACGCCGGGTCGAACCGCAGGTTCGCGGGCTACCTGACGCATGCCACGCACCACGACCAGCGCAAGTACCCCTGGCTCTACTGGTCGTTCCGTTTCATGGTCGCCCTGCTCGTGGGAACGCTTGCGTTTTTCCTCCTGCACACCCTCCTCTGGCTATTCCGCCTGGTGCGGACGCGCCACCACTGGAGAGAACACAAAGAGTCGGATACCGGGGAGGTCTACTACAAGCGCTTCGCGCTTTTCCAGCGCTGGCAGCACGCGGTGATGATCCTCACGTTCTTCACGCTCGCCCTGACCGGGATGGCGCTGAAGTTCTCATACGCCGGCTGGGCACAGGGGATCTCCTGGATTCTCGGCGGCGCGCAGACGATGGGCTACATCCACCGTTTCGCGGCCGTGATTCTCCTCTCCCTCTTCGCGTTCCACCTCTGGACCGTGATCAAGCGCAAGTTCGACGATCAGCTGACGTGGAAGCAGATGCTCACCGGGCCGGACACGCTGATGTTCACTCTGACCGATATCAAGCAGATCTGGCAGTCGTTCATGTGGTTCTTCGGCTGGGCCGAGCGGCCGAAGTACGGGCGCTACACCTATTGGGAGAAATTCGACTACTTCGCGGTCTTCTGGGGCGTCATGGTGATTGGCTCGACGGGACTCCTCCTCTGGTTCCCCGAGTTCTTCACCAGGGTGATCCCGGGGGCAGCGATCAACGTGGCGACGATCATCCACAGCGACGAAGCGCTCCTCGCGGTGGCCTTCATCTTCACGATTCACTTCTTCAACACGCACTTCCGTCCGGACAAGTTCCCCATGGATCCGGTCATATTCACCGGGCGCGTACCGATCGACGAGTTCAAGTTCGACAAACCGGCTGAGTACGACGAGTTGGTCGCCAAGGGCAAGCTCGAGGATCACCTTGCGGGCCCCATTCCGTCCGGGCTCGAGAAAACGTTCAAGTTCTTCGGCTTCGTCGCGCTGACTATCGGACTGACCCTGATCGGGTTGATCCTGTACGCGATGATCTTTGCTTACAAGTAGGGGGTGCGGAAGAGAGGCTGGAGGCGGTCAAGGGCCCAAATTGCTCGTCGCGAGCCGGGCCCCGCTGACCGTTCACCGATTTAAGTCTGGCATGACGAGCGCGGTAATACCGCAGACCCGCGACGAACGCGGCATTGCGTGGACACCGAATGTTCAATGTCGAGTGTTAGATGTTGAATGTCTAGTATTAAGGGCGTTTCCGGGTTTCGCGTGGATTAGAAATGGAAACTCGAAGGAGCGATCGTCCAGTGTGCTGGAATCGTGAAGATTGCACCCATTCAGCACTCAACATTCACGATCTAACATTCCATGAAAGTTGCAAGTGGCTGGATCGTCTACGCACTCCCGCTCTACGGTTCTTATGAGCCCCCGAACAGCAGCCGGAGGATTCCGCCGATGCGAAAGTTGCGCAAGAGCGCGGCCGGCTTGAATAGCTCGGCCTTGTCGTTCAGCGTCCCCTCGGACATCGGATCGGCCTCGCCGCCCAACCGACGCGCGGCGCTTCGGCGCGCTTCGACACGCCCGGCGCGCTGGCCGTTGATCCTGCCGTAGCGCCGCTTCAGATCGTTGAGGCGCTCCGCGGCGTTGTACGTCGCCTCGACGATCTCGCGCCGCGCCATCCAGTCGGTCTCGTAGTTGAGCATCGATTCCCAATCGCTCGTTTCCAGCAGCGCGCGATGCTCGGCCAACGTCCGCGCCCGCAAACGGTAGCCATGCGCTTCCGCGTCCGCGAAACCGTCACTGCCCGGATCAACGAACGGCGCCATCGGTGTGATGAATGCTGAAAGGCGATGATCGAAGCGGACGAAGAGCTCCTCGATTGCATTTACGGTCTCGGCCACACTCGCCGAGGTCTGGCCCGGAAGTCCGATCATGAAGAAGAGGTCGAGGCTTTCGCAACGCGACGCCATGACCGATTCGATCGCCTGCAGCATTCGCTCGTTCGTGAATCGCGCCTTGCCGAGGAGGCCGCGAATCGATTCGTCATAACTTTCGGGCGAGAGCTCGGCTCCCCACGAGCGGATCGATGCGTCGATGCGCGCCACGATCTCTGCGTCGGGGGGATCGAAGAACTCGAACACGATGCGGTTCGATACTGGCGTGCGGGCCAGCGCATCGATGACGGCATGCGCATAGGCCGGGCCCCCGTCGCGAAGATCGCCGACGAGAAAGATCGGCGTTCGGGTGATCGCCGCGAGTTGACGCACCTGTTTGGCAATCGCCTCCGGACCGCGCAGGAGCGGGTGGTGTCCGGGCATGAAGCGGCGGAACGCGGCATTCGACGCCCCGCAAGTGATGCAGCGCCGCGCGCAACCGCGGACCGTGAATACGGCGGTGATGGGATGCCGCCACCACGCCTGAAACGGCACGCTTGTCCAGAAGTCGAGGTGACGGGCAACGGAGCGGATCATCGCGCCGAGGTCGAAGTCGTACTCGTCAAGAGACAGGGGCAGTGCGGCGTCAGGATTCACGCGCACTTCGCCATCCTGCTTCCAGGTCAGTCCGG
Source organism: Thermoanaerobaculia bacterium (assembly GCA_017883205.1). Lineage (GTDB taxonomy): Bacteria > Acidobacteriota > Thermoanaerobaculia > Gp7-AA8 > Gp7-AA8 > JADGNZ01. Next base: position 141,005 of record JADGNZ010000009.1, read on the forward strand.
GCACGAGCTCGAAACGCCGTTCACCCTCCAGCTCGCGCACGAGCGCGAGGAGCGAGGGCTCGGTGACACTGCCGCGAAGAACGAAGTCGACCGCCGGATCTTCGATCAGCTCGCGGTGAAAACACGTTGCGGAGATACCGCCGAAGACGATCGGTATCTCGGGATGAAGTTTCTTGAGCAATGCAGCGACAGCCGGTCCTCCGTGCGCATGCGGGAGCCAGTGCAGATCGATGCCGAACAGCTTCGGCTCGAGTTTGCGCAGGAATCGCTCGGGGCTGAAGCGGCGGCTGCGCATCATCCGCAACGCAAGGTTCACGATGCGCACACCGTAGCCACGCCGCCGCAAATACGCGGAGAGCGTCAGGAATCCGACGGGGTACATCTCGAAGACGGGCGTCGATGGGATGACGTCGCTGATCGGTCCGTAAACGATGGCCCGCTCGCGAAAATCGAAAACGCTGGGCGGATGAATCAGGATGACATCGGCCGGCACGCTCACACGATGCGCGGTTTTCGCGAGCGAGGCCGCACCCGCTGTCACGCGAGCGTGTGACCAGCGCCACGCCGGGCTCTTCGAAGCGATCGATCAGCGGCGCAGCACGCGAGGCCATTCGAAGGCGGATCCCCGTTGCACCTGCTCGATCACTGTCCGCAGCTCGTCAGCCATCCGGGCGAGATCGTAACCGCGGTCGTTGGTCACGCGCGAGATGGCACGAACCGCTTCGTCGAGACGCTGCGTAGCGGCGCGCCATTGCCTGCGCTCGAGGTGAACACCGCCGGCCGCAAGCTGCAGGAAGACACGGGTGAATTCGACTTCGTCACGGACGGCCTCGAAGAAGAGATCTTCAAACTCGTCGCTCGCCTCGAAGTAGTCGTACGCCGCGAGCATCGCGATCGCTGCATGGAAACGTGGATCGTCGCCGATGTCGGGAAGAGATTCGGAAGGCGGATCAAGCACGCCGGAATGGTAAAGCAGAGGAGCGCCGCCGGAACGGCGCTCCTCGTTCCTGCTTTCTATTTCAACGTGCGGATGTACGCGACGAGCGCGCTGATGTCGGCGTCGGAGAGCTTGCCTTTATAGGCCGGCATTTTTCCTTTGCCGTCAGATGTCACCTTCGTCAGGTCCGCGTCCGTCAGCTTCTGCACGTCAGGCGAGCGCAGGTCGCGCAGCTTCATCGCCTTCCCCATCGGCGTCATGCCGCCGCCATCGGGGCCGTGGCAGCTTGCGCACTTCGCCTTGTAAAGAGCACCACCGTCGGGCGCGGCGAACGCGGCCGGCGCGGCGATCAGAATGACTGCAACGCTCAAAATGATTGCTACGAACTTTCGACTCATTGTTTTACCTCCATTGATTCATTACATGCCGCCGCCGGTATGGCAGTCGGAACAGTTGACGCCGCGCAGATCGCCGATGTCGACGGGGTGCGTGAATACAGCACTCGCACCGGCCGTCGCATCGGGCAGAACCGTGTGGCAGATCTGACAGTCTTTACTGATTTTCTTCCCATCCTTGCTGACGTGCTGATCGTCGTGACAACGGAAGCAACCCATCGACGCAAAGTGCCCGAGGTTGTCGGGGTGTGTGCGCCAGTCGACACGCATCTCAGGAAAACGGATGGCCCGGAAAATGTCCTGAATGGCGGTTGTCGCTCCGGCGACCTGTGCTCGTTTCGCTTTGTAAATGTCGGGATAAGTTTTCTCGTAGTACGCAGGGATTGCCTTCGCAATGGCATTGACGGCGGCATCCGTCGACTCATATTCCGCGGCCAGCACAGCGACACTCTGCTGTTTGATGAACGGCAGCGTGCTATCGATCTTTCCAGTGAAGAGTGCAGTATCGACGGCGCGGTCGGGCGACCGGTAAATATGAGTGGGACGGTTATGGCAGTCGACGCAGTCCATACGCCGTTTCGTCGCAGTAGCGAGCTGTGCATCCGTCAGCTTGGAATCGGCGGCCTTGTACTCGGTCACCTTCCCATTGCGGTCTTTGACGCGCACCCAGGGGATGACCTGCCGCTGCCTGTCGGTTGCGATGTAGGTGATCTCATTGGCGATGTTCATGTGCCAGTGGATGCCGCTCGTCTGACCGCCCGACGCCCCGCCGCCGCCGGTTTTGATGAGCATACGCACTTCTTTGGGCGTGTTGGTTTCGTCATACGCGTAATGGTCGAAGACCTTCAACTGCGCGCCGAAGAATTTCGCCGGCCAATGACACTGCTCGCACGTTTCCTGAGCCGGACGAAGGCTCTCGACCGGGCTCGGAATCGGACGGGGGTATTTATGCGCGATGACGGAATACAACTGATACGAGCCGGAGAGTTTGGAGCGTACGAACCAGCCCGCTCCCGGTCCGATGTGGCATCCCGCGCAGCCGACGTGCGCGTGCGGCGAGGCCTGATACGCGGTGTATTCGGGCGTCATGACCTTGTGACAGGCTGTGCCGCAAAAGGCGTCGGAGTCGGTATATCGATACGCCTGGTAGCTGCCGATGACGGACATCGTCACAAACAGGATGAGACCGACCGCGGTGGAAGCGATGATGACGCGAGTGCGGCGCTCATTGAGATCGATGTGTGGGTATTGCGGAATATCCCCGGGAGCGCGACGCCGGCGCCGCCGGCGCTCGAGTAGCATTCCGCCGATGTAGGCGAGGATACCCAGGATGAGAATGATCGGCGCGATGATCCACGTCAGAATCCCCATGTAGGGATTCGAATTCGCTCGTGTTGCGTCCAGATAGATCAGAAATCCGAGGTTGGCGAGTGCTACGACTGCGATGCCGAGACCTGCTTCACTGATTAAGTTACGCGAAAGCCGCACTGGCTTGGGCGATTCCGTCATTATTTTTTACCTTCCACACTCGTAGTTGTCTGCGTTTCCGCGGACTCAACTGCTTTGGGGTGCTCTTCCTTGAACTGCTCTTCCGACATCTTCCCGTCGAACCATGCCCAATTCATCGGATAGACATCGGGGTCGAAAATCACATGGTAGAAGTGCCATACGAGAATGGCGAGGGTTGCCAGAATTGCCTCGTAGAAATGTACCGTGGTGGCAACGTCGATCCACCAGCGTGGGATCCACGTCGCGACGGCGACAGAGTACCAGATCATCAATCCGGTCAGGGCCATGACGATCGTGCCCCACATTCCGGCCCAGTATTCGATCTTTTCGGCGTAGCTGAATCGTCCGAATTGGGGTTTCTTCTTCGAGAAACCGAGGTAGTAGAGGAAGACGCCGATGACGTCGCCGGCGTCGGAGAAACGGAGCCAGAAGTCGCGGAGACCTTTGCGTCCTTCACGCGTGAACACCATGTAAGCAAGGTGATAGAGCCCGATGGCGATCATGATCACCGCGGCCACGCGGTGGACCATCCGCCGCAACTGTTCGCTGGGGCCGAACAGAGCCGCGAAATACGAGTTGGGCCAGGCCAGCGCGAATCCGCTGATGACGAGGATGACGAAGCTCGTCCCCATGACCATGTGCTGGATCCGCTGATTGAGATTCATCCGCTCGACGGTGGGACCGCGTCCCTTCCGCGCCGCCACCGCTTTCTTCCACCACACCAGAGCGTTGTGCAGCAGCATGAAGCCGATCGTGAGAAGGATCAGCACGATGTAGATCCGCTTGATCCAGGTGACGATGCGCGAGGGCGTGTCGCTCACGTCGCCGTCGACGCGATGGATCTTGCCGTGCGTGAAGTTGATCTGCGCACCCTGATGGCATTTCCCGCACGTCTTCTGCAAATTCTTCGGGTTGATCGCCGAGCGCGGGTCGGACGATGGCAGCACGTCGTGCGCGGTGTGGCAGCTCGCGCAGTCCGCGGCGGTAGTCGATCCCATTTGCCGCGCCAGCCCGTGATAGCTCGATTCATACGTCGCCACACGCGTTCCGGGGACGCCAAACTCCTTCGAGAGACGAACTTGCGCATGGCATCGCTCACAACTCGAGCGCGGTCCGTTCACCGCATCGCCGGCGCGCGAGATCGTGTGAATGCCGTGGCAGTCGGTGCACACCGGCGCGTTCCAGTTGCCGCGGGCGAGCGCCTTTCCATGGATGCTCTCGGCGTAGTGGGCGGCAGTCGTGGCGTGGCACTTCCCGCAAGTGCGGGCAACGTTGAATTTGAAGATGCCGGAGAGCGGATCGTTCGCCGGCCGGACAGCATGATGATCGTGGCAATCCGTGCAGACCGCAGCCTTCGCCGATCCGTTTGCAACGGCCCGTCCGTGGACACTGGTTTCGTACGAGATCGGCGATTGATTGCTGAGTCCAGCCTTGGCCATCACGAACTTCTGTCCGTGACAGGCCGAGCAGGTCGCGGGAATGGCTCCGTGCGCTGTTTTCGATTTCGGATCGGATGACGGCAGCACCTCATGCGCCGGCCCGTGGCAATCGGCACACTTCGCTCCTCGGGCCACCCCCGACTTCACCGCCTTCGCGTGCAGGCTGGTGTCCCATGCGGCAACGCTGTCGGGATGGCAGGACGCGCAATCGACCGCCTTCGGAGCGGGGTCGTGCGGATAGGCTTTGACGTCGGCATGGCAGTTCGTGCAGTCGAGCGGTCCGTGCACCGATGCGGCGAATTTCTTCGGATCGACGCTGACGCTGACCGTCTTGCCTCCGCCGGCATCTTTGGTGAGCTCCTTGTTGTCGTGACAGGAGAGGCAATCGGTATTGGTAAGCTGCGAACGCACCGGTAACGCGGCTGCAAACAGAAAGACGGTAGCTATGACGAACGTTCGCATAATGACTCCTGCGGGTCACAATAGGCGGTGAGGCCATAGCGGACGATGCGGAGAGTCACCGCTGGCGGGTGATCGCGAACACGCCTCTGTGTTTGACGCGCATTTCTTTGAGGGCCGGGGTCATCCGCCGCTCTTGGTTTGATCGGACAAGCGTCGATCGGCCTTTGCGCGCCCCCGATCGGCGTCACGTCGCTCGATATGAGCCGGCATCGCGCGAGTGATGCAGCTCACACCTCCTCATGACGACGGTCATCATTCGATGGTTGTCCTCTGACTATGTTCGGTGCGTGAGCGTCGTCACCGAGAACGCGCCGTCAATCGCATCCCCGCGGAAAACCGCGCTCAGACCCCTGGCATTGCCAGCCGAACATGGCGGATGGTCGATGTTGTTCGAGCCGATCGTCCTCGGTCTCCTCGTCGCTCCCTCGCCCGCGGGAGCGCTGATCGCGGCCGCGGCAGTTCTTGCGTTCCTCGCAAGACACCCGCTGAGACTCTTCGTGCAAGACATGCGGCGAAGGAGACGATACGCACGGACGGTGATCTGTGCGTGGCTCGCACTCGCGTATGCGGGAGCGTCAGCGACAGCACTGTTCGCTGCAGTGACGATGAGCGGATCGCGCATCCTCCTGCCGCTCCTGGCCGGCGCGTTCCTGGCGTTGATTCAGTTCGCGCTCGACCTTCGTCAACGCGGCCGTTCGTTCGCTGCGGAGATCTGCGGCGCATGCGCCACTGCGACGACAGCCGCTGCCATCGCCGTGGCTTCACACCGGAGCTGGGAAGTGGCACTTGCATTAGCGCTCCTGGCCGCGTCGCTGACTCTTCCTGCGATCGTCTTCGTGCGAGCCGTCCTGCGCCGCGAGCGGCGAACGACGACGATGGTTCTGCACGGTGCCGCGGTCATCGGAGCGGCGATTCTCTGGCAACGCGGCCTGACACCTGCCGTCGCGATCGCCGTCATGGCAATGCTGCTCCTCCGCGCCGCGATCGGCCTACAAGCGAAAACAACCCCTGCGGCAAAGATCATCGGCATGCGCGAGGCCATCGCGGGCGCCGCGGCAGTCCTCATCATCGCAGCGGGCTACATCTCGTAGACGCTGTGGCACTCCCATCAAATTCGTGACTGTGCGACGGAGGCTCTTTGTGGCGAAAATCTACCCGTCGTAGAAAATTCGCGCTTGCCTTTTGCACCATGTATCCTCGGGGCCTGAGGACCGATCATGAGCGACGAAATCCGTGATGCCGCGCCCGACTGGGCATATAAATCGATCCCGGTATGGCAGTCGGTGATCGAGCTTGGCGAAAGCCTGCCGCCGGAAGTTTGGGACGCCGTTCCGACTGACCTCTCGGCGAACCTCGACCACTACCTGTACGGCAAACAGCGAGTGTGAATGAAAAGCGTCTTCGCGGATGCGGGCTATTGGATTGCCCTCCTGAATCCGAGGGACATGCTGCACGCGAAGGCTCGTGATGTCTCCATCTCCCTCGGAACGTTTTCGGATCGTCACGAGCGAAATGGTGCTCACCGAGGTGCTCAATGCGTTTGCGAGCAGAGGAGAGTTGCTGCGCAAGGCAGCGTGCTCGCTTGTCGAGAGTGTCCGATTAGACATGACGTCGGAGATCGTGCCGATGACGAGCAGAGGGTTCGACCAAGGGCTGGAACGCTACCAGCGCCGCTCCGACAAGACCTGGGGCCTGACCGACTGCACCTCGTTTGTGATCATGGAACAGCACAGAATCAAGGCAGCGCTCAGCGGTGACCGAGACTTTCAGCAGGCGGGGTTCAAGGCGTTGCTGGTCGATTAGACTCATGCCATTGCGCGTCGCGCTGGTCGAGAACGCTAGAGTGCGGTTGCCCCGGATTGAACGAGTCGAGTGACGCGCATCACCACCCGGCATGACGGGCGTCATCAGTCGATGGTCACGGCAAAACTATCGTTCTTGGCATGACAGTCCTCGCCGAAAAACCGACGTCATTCGCCCCTTTGCCGCAACCAGCCAAACCGCTCGTCGCGATGATCGACGGCAACGAAGCCGCGGCTCGCGTGGCGTATGCGATGAGCGAGGTGATCGCCATCTATCCGATCACGCCCGCTTCGAACATGGGTGAGTGGGCCGACGACTGGGCGGCGCAGAAGCGGCCGAATCTCTGGGGCACCGTCCCGAGCGTCGTGGAGATGGAGAGCGAAGCGGGAGCGGCGGGAGCGGTTCACGGCGCGCTGCAGACGGGATCGCTGGCGACGACGTTCACTGCGTCGCAGGGATTGCTGCTCATGATTCCGAACATGTACAAGATCGCCGGCGAACTGACGCCGGCTGTCTTTCACGTCGCGGCGCGGTCGCTGGCCACGCACGCGCTCTCGATCTTCGGCGATCACAGCGACGTGATGGCGGCGCGCGGCACGGGATGGGCGATGCTCTGCTCGGCCAGCGCGCAGGAGGCGCACGACCTCGCCCTCATCGCGCACGCGGCGACGTTGGAGTGCCGCATCCCGTTCCTTCACTTCTTCGACGGATTTCGCACCTCGCACGAGATGGCGAAAGTGACACTGCTGAACGACGATCAGCTGCGCTCGATGATCGACCTCGAGCTCGTCTTCGATCACCGTTCGCGCGCTCTCACGCCCGACCATCCGGTCATGCGCGGCACCGCGCAGAATCCTGACGTCTTCTTTCAGTCGCGCGAGCGGGCCAACCAGTTCTACACCGAGTGTCCCACGATCGTCGCGGAGACGATGGAGCGTTTCGCGAAGCGCACGGGCCGCCGTTACGCGCCGTACGAGTACCACGGCTCACCCGATGCCGAGCGCGTGATCGTGGCCATGGGATCGGCGTGCGAGACGATCGGCGAAACGGTCAATGCGCTGAACGCGTCAGGCGAAAACGTCGGCGTCGTCAACGTGCGGCTCTTCCGTCCGTTCGACGTCGCGCGCTTCGTGCGTTCGCTGCCGGCGAGCGTTCGGGCGATTGCCGTTCTCGATCGCACCAAAGAACCGGGAAGCGCCGGTGAGCCGCTCTACCTCGACGTCGTCACCGCGCTGCACGAGGCCGGCCGCCGCATCCCGACCGTCATCGGTGGCCGCTTCGGTCTCTCCTCGAAGGAATTCACGCCGGCGATGGCCAACGGCGTCTTCGACGAACTAAACGCCGCGCATCCCCGCCAGCACTTCACCGTCGGCATCCACGACGACGTCACCGGGCTGAGCATCGCCTTCGATCCGTCGTTCACCGTCGAGCGCGACGATGTGGTGCGCGCGATGTTTTACGGGCTCGGCTCCGACGGAACGGTCGGCGCAAACAAGAACAGTTGCAAGATCATCGGCGACACCGGCCGTTACGCGCAGGGCTATTTCGTGTACGACTCGAAGAAGGCCGGCGCGGTGACCGTTTCGCACCTCCGCTTCGGGCCCGATCCGATCCACGCACCGTACTTGATCGATCGCGCCTCACTTGTAGCTTGCCATCAGGCCTCGCTCATGCAGCGGAACGACGTGCTCAAGAATCTGGCTCACGGTGGCACGTTCCTGCTCAATGCTCCGATCACCTCTTCCGATGAGCTGCCCGTGCACATCCGCACCACGCTCGCGGAAAAAGAGGCGCGGCTTTTCGTGATCGATGCCACGCGCGTGGCGCGCGAGTCGGGCATGGGCAACCGCATCAACACGATCATGCAGGTGGCCTTCTTTGCCTGCGCCAACGTGATGCCGTTCGATGAGGCGCTCGACGCGATCTGCAACGCCGTGCGGAAGACCTATGCGCGCAAAGGCGAAGCGGTCGTTCAGAAGAACCTGAAGGCGATCGACGCCACGCTGGCGAATCTGCACGAGATCGCCGTCAGCTCTATTGCCGCCATCACCACGGGTCGCATCGACCACGTTCATGCCCCCGAGTTCGTGCGCGACGTGCTCTTCGAGATCATCGCCGGGCGCGGCGACGACCTGCCGGTCAGCGCCATGCCATGCGACGGCACCTTCCCCACCGCAACGGCGCAGTACGAGAAACGCAATCTCGCGCAGGAGATCCCGGCGTGGGAGGCTGCGGCCTGCATTCAGTGCGGCAAGTGCGCGATGGTCTGTCCGCACGCCGCGATCCGCATCAAGGCCTACGATCCCAGTATCCTCGAGACGAAGCCGGCGACGTTCAAATCGCTGACGCCGATGCACAAGGATTGGGCAGGTCTAGCGTACACGATTCAAGTCGCCCCCGAAGACTGCACCGGCTGCCAGATCTGCGTCGATGTTTGTCCGGCGCGCAGCAAAACGAACCCCGAGCACATGGCTCTGGAGATGCAACCGCAGGCTCCCCTGCTCGAGTCCGAGCGCGCCAACTGGGACTTCTTCCTCGGCATACCCGAGCGCGACCGCCGCTCGATCACGCCGGGACTCATCCGCCATCAACAACTGCAGCAGCCGCTGTTCGAGTTCTCGGGCGCCTGCGCCGGCTGCGGCGAAACGCCGTACCTGAAGCTGATGTCCCAGCTCTTCGGCGACCGCGCCGTCGTCGCGAACGCCACCGGCTGTTCGTCGATCTTCGGCGGCAATCTGCCGACGACGCCGTGGTCGAAGAATGCCGAGGGGCGCGGACCGGCGTGGGCGAACTCCCTCTTCGAAGACAACGCCGAATTCGGACTCGGCTTCCGCCTTTCGCTCGACAAGCAGCGCGAGTATGGTATCGAGATCCTCAAGCGTCTCGCGCCTGTGCTCGGCGACACCTTCTGCGACGCGATCATCAACTGCGCGCAGAAGAACGAGGTCGAGATCTTCGAGCAGCGCCAGCGCGTCGAGCTGCTCAAAATCCGCCTGCGCCGCATGGAGCTCTCGATGCGCATGCACAAGCTCGACAGCACGGACGAGCAGCAACTCCTGGCCATCGCCGACGCGCTGGTGAAGAAGAGCGTCTGGATCGTCGGCGGCGACGGTTGGGCGTACGACATCGGATTCGGCGGGCTCGATCACGTGCTCGCCAGCGGACGCAACGTCAACATCCTCGTGCTCGATACCGAGGTGTATTCGAATACGGGCGGGCAGATGTCGAAGGCGACGCCGCGCGGTGCCACCGCACGCTTTGCCGCCGCCGGCAAACCCTCCGCGAAGAAAGACCTCGGCTTGATGGCGATGACGTACGGCAACGCCTACGTGGCCAGCGTGGCCATGGGCGCACGCGACGAGCACACGCTCAAGACGTTCATCGAAGCCGAGGCGTATGACGGGCCGTCGCTCATCATCGCGTACAGCCACTGCATCTCCCACGGCATCGACATGACGACGGCATTGCAGCATCAGAAGTCGATCGTCGAATCGGGCCAGTGGCTGCTGTATCGATTCAATCCCGATCGCGCCGCGCGCGGCGAGAACGCGCTGCAACTCGACTCCCGCGCGATCAAGCGCCCCGTCGAGGAGTTCATGAAGACGGAGAACCGCTTCCACGATCTCAGCGCCGCGAGTACGGCGGCCGTGCAACACGACGTCGACGCCCGCTGGCGGATGTATTCGTACCTCAGCTCCATGCAGCCCGCACCGGCGGCGGCTCCGGAACCTGGGAAAGGATGAGGATCTCGATCTTTGCCGGTGATGTGAGCGATGCGCCTGCCGAGGCGCTCTGCACATCGACGAACCCCAGGCTGTCGCTGGTGATGGGGACCGGCGCATCGATTCGCGGCCGCGGAGGATTCGAGATTCTCCGCGCGTGCGAAGCGATCGTCCAAGCGGAACTTGTGCGTACCGGAATCCACGGACTGAGCGCCGGCTCCGTGCACATGACCACTGCCGGACAACTTTCCGCGAAGGCGGTCATCCACTGCGTCGCCAGCGATGCCGCGCATCATTCATCGGCCGCAATCATTCGCAGTTGCGTGAAAAACGCTCTCGCCGCAGCGGACGCGGCGGGTTGCACGAGCATCGCCATGCCGCTGTTCGGCACCGGCCACGCGCACTTCAAGACCGATCAGGCGTTGGCAGCGATCGCGGACGCGCTTCGTGATGCCGTGACCAAGGTCCGCCACGTTCTCCTGGTCGTCCGCGACCCCGACTACGTGAGCGATGCGGTTCAAATCATGGAGCGGCTCATTCCGGGATGCGACGTGGACGTGCAACGAGGACCGGCTGAAAACAGCGAGCGCCCGAGCCTCTGGTCGAGTTGGAGTGAGCGCGATGAGCTCTAAGACTCGCAGACAGCAGATGCCCTCGGGAGGATGCGATGCACGTCACGTCTGTTAGTGACCCGATTCCTTCTGCCGCACGCCTCGCTGCAGCTATGGTTCGACGACCTATGAATCCAGACGCCTCCGCGGTCCTGGCCGCCGCGGTCACCGAAGAGTTGCGGTGGGATCCGCTCGTCGATGTGGAAAGGATCAACGTCTCCGCTGACGACTCGAGAATCATTCTTCACGGCGTCGTGCGAACCTACGCGCAAAAGTGCCGCGCCGGCAGAATCGCACGCGAGATCCGCGGCGTCGTCGATGTGAAGAACGAGCTGGATGTGCGGCTGGCCATCGGAAGCTATCGGACGGATGATGGCCTCGAACGGCTGGCAGCCAGCATCATGCAGAATCACAGCGCTCTTTGCGATCCGCTGCCGCGCGTCACCGCCCACGATGGATGGCTGACACTGGCAGGAGTCGTGACGGCCGAGGCGCAGAAGCGTGCGGCCGAGGATGCGCTCCGCGATCTCACCGGCATTCGCGGTATCGCCAACTGCATCGAAGTCGCTCCGCGTGCGGAGGATGCCGGTGACGCCGGAACGTTCCGCGCTGCCGTCCGGCGGCGCGGAAAGCTGGGCGTGAAAGAGCTGAAGGTCGAGGTCAACGGAGGAGCGATCGCCATCGACGCAAAAGTCACCTCCTGCGCCGAGCGCGACGCATTGATCGAGCTGGCGGCCTGCAGGCGAGGTATCGTAAGCGTCGAGGATCGTGTCATCGTGCAACCAGTTCCGACCCAGCCAAACCCGCGGACATCATGAACAAAAGAACCGTAGCGATTGCAGGCATCAGTTTGATTGCCATTCTCCTCGCTGGGTATGCAGCGACGCGCAGCCCTGCCGTGACCGCGCCCGATGTGCCTGTGGCCGCCAGCACCACCGTGGCAGCACCGGCGGCGGCACCGGTGAAAGAGGCGGGGGTTCCGACGAGCGCCTCTCTCAAAGCGATCCCGCGCATCGACGCAACCACGCTGCACGATCGGATGGGGCGCGGCGAAGTCGTCGTCATTGACGTGCGCGATATCGATTCCTACACTGCTTCGCACATCGCCGGCGCGATGCACATCCCCTTGTCCCGCATCGAAGGAGAGATTCCTTATCTCAAGGGCTCAAAACCGATTGTCACGTACTGTACGTGACCCGACGAAGAGTCGAGCGCCGGTGCGGCGTTCTATTTGAGAAAAGCTGGAATCGAAGCCTCGGCACTGGCCGGCGGACTCGATTCGTGGAAAACAGCCGGCTTCGCAATTCGCGAAGGCCGAGAACCGTAGTGTTGTCTTACAAAGGAGAATGAGTTTGATCAACATGAAAAAGACATTGACCTGCTCCCTGCTGTTCGCTCTCGCACTGCCGGCCGTCGCTCTCGCCGACGGCGCCGCGATCTACAAAACGAAATGCACGCCTTGCCACGGCGCAGACGGCAGCGGCCAGACGCCTGTCGGCAAGAACCTCAAGGTGCGCGACCTCCGCTCCCCGGAAGTCCAGAAGCTGACCGACGCCGACATCACGAAAGTCCTCACCGACGGCAAAGGCAAAATGCCAAAGAGCAAGCTCGAAGCCGCCGACATCAAGTCGGTCATCGCGTACATCCGCACGCTGAAGTAGGGGGTGTGGGGAGTGGGGGGTCGGGGGTGGGAGAAGACGAGCTTCCATCAGACTCTTGCGCTTCCGGATTGTGACGGCAGGGCGGCGAACACGATTCCCGCCCTGCCGGTGAGACGCTCTGCGGGTTCGTGAGAAAAACCGTTTCACGCGGAGGACGCGGAGAAACCCTCAAGCGCTCGCGGCCGGCGCTCTTCGCAACCTGGCGATGCCGAGCATCGCGCTGCCGTAGATGGCAAGCGCGACAAACATGATTCCTGCCCGGCCGGTGAGGAGCTCCTGGACGATGACCTGGACAGCGGTCAGCACCAGCGTGACGGCGCCCAGTTGCGATGCTTCAGGCACGCGCCATACACGGCCGATCGATGCGAGAGCGAGTGACATCACGACCAGGATCGCTGTCCGCAGCAGAGCATGCGTGGCGGCGCTGCCGCTGATGATCGTCATCGCGGTATGAATCGTCAGGCCTGCGGCGCCGCACGCGGCGATGGCGAGGAGAGGCAGCCGCGCGAAGTTCAGGCGGAAGAAGGCTGCCAGGCAGAGAGCAGCGGTCATCAGCGCCGGCAGAGGTGTGGCGACGATCACGTCGCCTTCGACAAAAGCGGAGGCTGTGTACATAAAGAGTCCGCCGGCCACTCCTGCGAACACGCCCCACGCGGTGCTCTGTAGCGCGAACACGCGCCACGATGTGTGCCGCGCAATCTCCGCGGCGACGACGGCGGCCACGCCGCCGAGGATCGCGGCGGAGGAGGCAGGGAGAACGAGCGCGGCCGCACCGGCGAGACCGATCAACGAAGCCACCGCAACCTGGGCGGGAACGCGCGCGGTCACGATCATCCACAAGGCCGCGAACAGCAGCAACGAGATGACGATCGGCGATCGGCTGTCCTTCGACTCGTCGATCACCGCGGCGATGATCAGGAAGATGGCCACGAGGTCGCTCTCGATGGCCAGCAGCCAGCCCGCGTAGCTCATCGCCAAAAGGAAGGCCACAATGCCAACGACCGTCAGCTCGAGCGCGAACGGGATCACTTCCTTCGTCGCGTAGGCGAGCAACAATGCATCGAACGTTGCACCGGCAACGGCGATCCACGCCGGCGTCTGCAGCGAAAAGCGGCGTGCCATCGCGATCAGCGCGATACTCATGCCGGCGAGAAGAAGCGCCGCGGCCGTCGCCGAAAGAACATGAAAGCGCGTGGTCGCCTCCCACACGATCGGATACGCCACGATCGCCGCGACCACGATCAGAAATACAGCGTTCAGCCGTCGTCCGGCTCGTAATGCAAGCACCGCGGCGACGCCCCACCCTACCGCGTACAGAAAACCGAGCAGGACGCCGATCTGCGGCGGCAAGGCCGCCGACTCCGTCGCCGCGCGCAGGAGAAACGCGCCTCCCAGAACAAAAAGCGCCTTGCCGGCAAGGACGAGCAGAACGGTGCCAGAACCGGGATCCAGCTCGGGTGCGACTGTCACCGTTGCCGGGAGCGGCGCCTTCGCCAAGGGCTGACCGCTCTCCAAAAGCGAGAGACGTTCTTCAAGCAGACGCAGCCGCTGATCGATCCCCTCGAGCTTCTCGTCAACGTTCATACGTCACCCAAGCATGTTCAGGTCTATGCTAACCGTGTCGTGGCGCACAGGAAACGGTGACCTCGAACACGATAGACCCCGTGTGACGCGCGGTTTGATACGCTCGTTGCATCACATGAGAAGGAGCGAATCGTCGATGGAAAGTACTGTCCCGGTCCCGCGGCGCCGCTTTATCAACTGGCTCCTCGGCGGCACATTCGGCGCGCTCGTCGCCAGCGTCATTTATCCCATCATCCGCTTCGCCAGTCCCCCGCGAATCCCCGAAGCAACGACGAATCAGGTGGAGGCAGGCGATGTCTCCGATCCGGTCTTTTCGGCGAAGGGATTCAAGATCATCCGCTTCGGCGCCGAGCCTGTAATCCTGCTCAAGGCGAGCGAGACTGAGTTCCGCGCCTTCTCCGCCACCTGCACCCATCTCGACTGCATCGTCGGATACCAGAAAGATCGCAGCCAGATCTTCTGCAACTGCCACGGCGGCACGTATGACCTCAACGGGCGAAATATCGCCGGTCCGCCCCCGCGTCCGCTCATCGCTTACAAAGTGAACCTCATCGCCAAAGGCTCCGAGCCGGCGAAGATCGTCGTTTCGCGCGCTTAGGCCGAATCATGCTCGAACGAACAAAAAGCTGGCTCGACGATCGCCTCGGTCTGTCGAAGATCATCGAATTCGGTTCGCACAAGACCGTTCCCGCCCACCGCTACAGCGTCTTCTACTACCTCGGCGGGATGACGCTCTTCTTCTTTCTCGTGCAGGTCTGCACCGGCGTTCTCTTGATGCTCTACTACCGGCCGTCGGCGAACGAAGCCTTCGAGTCGGTCGAGTTCATCATGACCGTCGTTCCGTTCGGCTGGCTGATCCGCTCGATCCACTCCTGGTCGGCGAACCTCATGGTCTTCTTCGCCGTGCTGCACATGGTCAGCGTCTTCTTCCTGAAAGCCTACCGCGCGCCGCGCGAGCTGACTTGGATGAGCGGCGTCGCCCTGCTTTTCCTGATCATGGGATTCGGTTTCTCGGGCTACCTGCTGCCGTGGAATCAACTGGCATTCTTCGCGACGAAGGTCGGCACGGACATCTCCGGCGTCGTACCGATCGTCGGCCCGTGGATGGTGCGGTTCCTTCGCGGCGGCGACCGCGTATCCGGCGGCACGCTGTCGCGCTTCTACGGCTGGCACGTCGCGCTGCTCCCTGCGATCACGTTCCTCATCCTCGTCGTTCACCTGGCGCTCGTGCAGGTGAAAGGAATGAGCGTTCCGGCGTCGTGCGAAGACGAAGCGAAGAGCCGCAAGCCGATGAAGTTCTTTCCCCACTTCGCCATGCGCGATCTCTCGGGATGGATCTTCGCCCTGGGCGTTCTGGCCGCTCTCGCAGCGCTCTTTCCGTGGGAGCTCGGCGAAAAGGCCGACCTCTTCGCTCCCGCGTACGAGAACATCCGGCCGGAGTGGTACTTCGTCTTCATGTTCCAGACGTTGAAGCTGATCCCGGGGGGCGAGATCGCCGGCATCGAGTACGAAGCCATCCCGATCATGTTCTTCGGTGCCGCGGGACTGCTCCTTCTACTGATCCCATTCCTCGACCGCGGCGCCCAACGCACCGGCCGCAGCAGGGGTTGGTCGATTGCCGGTGTGGCCGTGCTCCTGTGGGCCCTCGGCATGACGTGCTGGGGCTACGCCTCGCTGCTTCCGCTCTACGTCGTCCTGATCAGTGCACTGCTACTCGGGCTTCTGGCCTTCATCACACGCGGCAGCCGCAAGCCGGAGGATCGATGAGAATCGCTGCTGTGGTCTTCGCCTCGGCGACGCTGCTCGTCATGAGCGGTGCGGCCGCTGCGCCGCCTGCCGCCTCAACTGCTGCCACCACTACCGCCGCACCCGCGCGCGTTCCGGCGCCTGTACCTGCAGCGGCACCGAAGCCGGAAACATCGTGCATCCATTGTCACGGCGGCGAGCTTTTCGATGAGGCCGGACGCGCGAAGGTCAAACACTTCAACGTCGACGTCCACTCACAGGTCGGACTCTCCTGCCATGACTGCCACGGCGGCAATCCCGATCCGAAGCTCGGCGACGACATCGCCGGCGCGATGGATCCGAAGTACGCGCCGAATCCGTACGTCGGTGCGCCGAAGCGGACCGCCATCCCCGACTTCTGCGGCCGCTGCCATTCGTCCGCCGACTACATGAAGCGCTTCAATCCCGCGGCGCGTGTCGACGAAGTGAGCGAGTACTGGACGAGCAATCACGGGCAGAAACTCAAGAGCGGCGTCACCGACGTCGCCACATGCATCGACTGCCACTCCGTCCACAACATCCGCCGCAAAGGCAATCCCGAATCGCCCGTCTACCCGACTCACGTCGCCGAGACGTGCAGCCGCTGCCATTCCGACGCGAAACGCATGACCGCCAATGGCCGCAATCTCCCCATCGATCAGTACGCGCGCTGGAGCCGCAGCGTTCATGCGAAGGCGATGTTCGAGAAGGGCGATCTCACCGCGCCGACCTGCAACGATTGTCACGGCAATCACGGCGCCGCGCCGCCGGGAATCGGCAGCATCCGCTTCGTCTGCGGAAGCTGTCACGCCCGTGAGGCCGATCTGTTCCGCGCCAGTCCGAAGGCCGCGGGATGGGATCGTCACAACGACATGCTTCCCGCCGCCGAGGGAAAGTGCGGCGGTTGCCACGACGACGAGCGCGCCAAGCTCGCCTTCGCGCAGCTCAGCTCATGCCTCGTCTGTCACGGCAATCACTCCGTCGTCCGTCCGACCGTAGCGATGCTCGGCGAGTTGCCCGACACACCATGCGCCTTCTGTCACGAAGGCGTCGGACCGCTGTCGACCTTCGTCAAGGAGCCGGAAGCGAAGGCCGAGAATTTCAAGCAGATGCGGGCCACGCTGCTCGCCGCCGCGGACAAACAGGGTCTCAAGGGCAACGCCCGGTTCGACTGGCTCGTCGATCAGGCGCTTCAGCTCCCGACGCATCGCCTGCAGACGCCGGCCGGCGGAAAGGTCGTACTCCGTCCCGAGTTCGCGCGGCTCTTCGAGAAGTTCCGCATCGGCAAGACGCACTACACGTATCCCGATCCAGTCACCGGCCGCGATGTCAGCGTACCGATCCGCCGCTGCGTCGACTGCCATCTCACGTCCGGTTTCCAGGGACGCGACACCGCGCAGGCTCTGCTCAACGACACACGCGCCGTGACCAGCATGATCGCGCGGTCGGAGCGCATCCTCCTTGCCGCGCAACGCGGTGGCGTGGAAGTGCGCGCCATCCGCCCGGAGCTCGATGCCGCGATCGACAATCAGATCGAGCTCGAGGCTCTCGTCCACACCTTCACACCCACGGGCGCTTTCGCGGACAAGAAGAAGGAAGCGCTCGGGCACGCGCACGCCGCGCTCGAAGCCGGCCAGCATTCCCTCGACGAACTGAACTATCGCCGCCGCGGCCTCTTCGTCGCCCTCGGCGTAATCCTCGCGGCCCTCGTAGCCCTGGCGCTGAAGATCCGGCAGACGTAGGCTCCCGTTTCCGGACAGCGAGCGCGCATCAGGCGATTGTGTTTGATGCGCGCTCGTAAGTGACGCCTGCCAGCCGCTTCGCCTTGTGCACTCTCCTAATGTGGCTGAAGCAAATTCTCGACACGCATTTCCATCGAGCGCCTTCTCCCCATCGCTTTTTGATGGGGAGAAGGTGGCCGAAGGCCGGATGAGGGGCTTGGACTGTCGCCCCAACCCTGCCGAAGCCGCAATCACTTCACGCCAGGCATGAACCTCGTGTCCGTCGATTGCACCACACCCCTCATCCGCCTTCGGCTGTACGACCTGGAACATAGGTAACACATTGGCCCGGGAACATAGGTAACACTCTTGATGAACGGTTTTGGTTTTGGTTCCCCCTTGGTCTCTCTCTTTC
>JADGNZ010000091.1 GCA_017883205.1 Thermoanaerobaculia bacterium
GTCCTCGCAGTCACGCTGGTGCATTGGATTGTCACGCTTGTTGTATCGCCACGGGTGCTTCCGAAACTTGATTTCAAGGAGGGCATCCCCCCGGACTGTTCCACCGCAGTTGTGATGCCGGTGATTGTCGGCAGCCCTGCCGAGGTGCCAGGCCTGATCGAGCGCATGGAGATGCACCGGCTGCGCAATCCCGATGCGTCAGTGCAGTTTGCGCTCCTGAGCGACCATATCGATGCGCCAGCAGAGCACATGCCGATTGATATCGAAGTGGAGGAGGAACTTGTCAGTGGCATTCGGCGACTCAACGCGCTTTACGGACAAGGCGGCGACGGGCCCTTCCATCTGCTGCACCGCTCACGCCGCTTTAACCCCTCCGAGGACTGCTGGATGGGGTGGGAAAGGAAGCGAGGCAAGCTTGAGCAGTTCAACCGTTTCGTGCTGGGCGAGGAGCCCTCGGGCTTCTCGGTCACCGAGGGCAATATGGATGCGCTCCACGGCATCCGGTTCGTTGTTACGGCCGACGCGGACACGACGCTCCCGCCGGGATCCGTGAGCCGCCTCGTGGGCACGCTCGCACACCCCCTTAACAGTGCCTACCTCGATCAGGCATCTGGTCGAGTCCGCGCTGGCTACACGGTCGTGCAGCCGCGGGTCGAGATCTCCCCGGAAAGCGGAACCCGCTCGCTCTTCGCTCGGCTCTACGCCGGAGATACGGCAGTCGACATCTACAGCCGCGCCGTTTCCGACGTCTATCAGGATCTCTTCGGCGAAGGAATCTACGTCGGCAAGGGAATCTACGAAGTCGCCTCCTTCCACCAGAGCCTCAAGGCGTTAGTGCCCGAGAACTCCCTGGTCAGCCACGATCTCTTCGAAGGCGTGTACGGGCGCGCTGCGCTGGCGAGCGACATTGTCCTCTATGAGAACTTCCCGGCCGGCTATGTCGAGTACGCCCGCCGCTGGCACCGGTGGGTACGCGGTGACTGGCAACTCCTGCCGTGGCTCGCTGTACGGGCGCCCGGCGCCGGCGACCGACGTTTCGCGTCCGGATTGTCAGCACTCGATCGCTGGAAGATCCTCGACAATCTTCGCCGAAGCCTGATCCCGGTTGCTCTGGTCGCACTTGCAGCAGGCGGTTGGCTAATGCTGCCCGGCAGCCCCTGGGTCTGGACGGTCCTCACCGTGGCCGTGCCCAGCGCCTACTTGTTTACCGACCTTGTCACCGGGCTCGCGCGAGGTCGACGCCACGGAGCGCTTCGAGGTATCCTGCACAGGTTCAGGGATCACTCGGGCCGCTGGTTCCTCGCCATCGTCTTCCTGTTGCATGATGCGGCGGTTGCTCTGGATGCGATCGCAAGGACGCTCTGGCGAATATTCGTGTCCCGGCAGCATCTGCTCGAGTGGACTTCGGCGGCTCATACAGCGGCTCATTTTGCCCCGCGCGGCTCCCGCGCTGACATGTGGCGGCAAATGTGGATCGCTCCCACTGTCTCGGCCGTGTTCGCAACAGTGCTATCCTTTATGAACCCAGCGGCACTGCTGCCGGCGGCTCCTCTGCTCCTATTGTGGGTTGCCTCGGCGGAAATCGCAGTATGGATCAGCCGGCCCGGCCGCCCGCCGCAAGAGCGCCTCGGAGCGGAGGAGCGCGCTTTTCTGCGCCGGCTTGCGCGACGCACCTGGCTCTACTTCGAGACGTTCGTTGGCCCCGAGGACAATTGGCTTCCACCGGATAATTTTCAGGAGGAGCCTCACACAGAGATCGCCCACCGGACGTCGCCGACCAATGTCGGCATGATGTTCCTTTCTTCACTCACAGCGTGGGATCTCGGATATGTGAGCTCGGCCGATCTCGCCGCGCGCATCCGGAATGGCCTCGATACGCTCGATCGCCTCGAGCGCTACCGCGGACACTTTCTCAACTGGTATGACACGCGGCTCCTTGATCCGCTCGAGCCTCGTTACGTGTCGACCGTGGACAGCGGAAACCTAGCAGTCTGCCTGATGGCGCTGAAGGAGGGCTGCGTCGAAGCCGCGAGCGCGCCTGTGCTGCGGAGAGAGCAGTGGGACGGCCTCACCGACACGCTCGATCTGCTGATGCAGGCGATGGATGTCGTTCCGGACGAACACACCACCGAGCTACGCTCGCGCATGGTGGCGATCATGGAGCGCGCTTTGTCGGCTCGCGATCAGCCCCAGGCGTCGCGGACGGTGCTGAATGATCTCTGCGATCGCGATTGTCCGGAACTCGAAGCAATGATCGGGAGAGGCATCGCGCTACCGGGAGTCCCGACGGCCGAGGTCCTGCGGGAAGTCCATATCTGGCTCGGGCGGATGCACCACCATTTGACCGGCATGCGGCGCGATCTCGAGACGCTCTATCCGTGGTTGGCTTTGACTGAAGCTCCGGCACTCGGTTGTGAGGATCTGGCGCAGGCGATCGGCAACATCCTCGCACCGTCCATGTCGCTTTCGGTGACCTCGGAGGCCTGCGCCCGCGCCCGCGAGATGCTGGCTGCGGCGATCGCAATGCCGCAGGCCGGCGAGACGACGGCGCCATGGCTCTCCGATCTCAACGCCGCCGTCGAGCGGGGCGCCCGAGCCCTAAACGAGTTGCGCCAGGGTCTCCTCGACGTCGCAGCACGATCGGAGGCCGCGGCCTTTAGCATGGACTTTCGGCTGTTGTACGACCGGGAAGCTCGCCTCTTCCACGTCGGTTACAATGTGAGTTCGGATCGGATCGATCCGCACCACTACGATCTCCTTGCCACGGAGGCGCGGCTGGCGAGCTACTTCGCGATCGCGAAGAAGGACGTCCCGACAGAGCATTGGTTCTTCCTCGGACGGCCGATCGCGCACTTGGGCGACGGCCTGTCGCTCGTCTCCTGGAACGGGTCGATGTTCGAGTACCTGATGCCACCGCTGCTGTTGCGGAGCGGCCTTGGCACGCTTGTCGATCAGAGCGAGCGGGCGGCTGTGGACACCCAGCGCCGCTATGCCGACAAGCTCGGCATGCCATGGGGAATCTCCGAATCCGCGTTCGCGTCGGTCGACCCGGACCATCATTACCACTATCGCGCATTCGGAGTGCCGCAACTCGGCCTGCGTCGCGGGCTGTCGCAAGACCTTGTGGTTGCGCCTTATGCCACGGCGTTGGCGCTGGCCGTCCGTCCCGGCGCAGCGGTCCGCAACCTCAAAAAGCTGAATGATCTCGGAATGGTCGGCTGTTACGGCCTCTGGGAGGCGGCCGACTTCACGCCGGAGCGCGTGCCGGAAGGCCGCTCCTTCTCGCTGGTCCGCGCCTACATGGCGCACCACCAGGGTATGATCCTGGCGGCCATCGGCAATGCATTGCACGACGACGTCCATGTGCGCCGGTTCCGCGAGGACCGTCGGATGCGGTCCATGGAACTGCTGCTCCAGGAAAGGATCCCGTGGGAGCTTCCACTTGAGACTGTCCGCGAAGAGGAGCGCCGAGAGCCGGCGTCTCGCCGGACGGTGGTGCCCGCGCCCCATGCCTGGGTTCCCCCGACCGCAGAGGTTTTCCCCCAAGTGCATCTGCTCGGCAACGGCCGCCTCAGCACATGGATATCGGAGGCCGGCGGCGGCGGCCTTTGGTGGCACCGGCAGGCGCTGACACGCTGGCTGCCCGACGCAACGCGCGACCACCACGGCCTCTGGATCTATGTTCGCGACGAGGACAGCGGCTTGATCTGGTCTGTGGGGCGACAGCCGACTGGCGTTATCTCCGAGGATGCGCACATTGTCTTTCATCCGCACATGGCCGAGTTCCACCGTCGCGATCATGGCATCGGGATCCGCATGGAGGTGGGCGTCACAGCCGGCGATGACGTGGAGATTCGTCGCATCACGGTCGTCAACGAAAGCGATCGCCCGCGGACGCTCCGCCTGACGAGTTGTGGCGAAATAGTCCTCGCACCTCCGCTTGAGGACGAACGTCATCCGGCATTCAGCAAGCTCTTCGTCGGTAGCGAGCACATGCCCGGGCTCAATGGGTTACTGTTCACCCGACGTCTTCGCAATCCCCGCGATCGGGCGCCCGTTCTCCTCCATCGCCTTGTGTCCGACGAAGTCGGTCTTGATGTCACCGGCTTCGAGACGGACCGGCTGGTCTTTCTCGGCCGCAACGGAGATCCACGGCAGCCACGGGGCGTCACGGAAGGGCTCTCCGGCACCGTCGGCTGGACGCTCGATCCGGTCATGTCCCTCCAGCTGCGTCTCAAGCTCGAGCCCCGGGAGAAACGGCAGTTCGCCTTTCTGACGCTGGCGGCAGGATCGCGCGAGACTCTTTTGGATCTCGCCGAGCGCTACGCGACGCTGGCGTCGCTCGATTGGGCGCTCGGCAACGCCGCGACGGAAGCCGCACGCGAAACGCAATCGCTCGGCCTCGAGCCCGCGCGATTGCCGGAGCTGCAGACGCTCGCCTCGCTCCTGATTCACCCGCATCCGGCGCTCCGCGCCAAGCCATCCGAAATCGCCGCGAATCGGCTCGGCCAGCCACGCCTCTGGGGCTTCGGGCTCTCGGGTGATCTTCCCATCCTGCTCCTTCGCGCAGACGAGCCGAGCGAAATGGGTCTCCTGCGCGTCCTCATCCGCGCTCACCAGCTCTGGCGTCGGCGCGGGCTCCACGTCGATCTCGTGGTACTCCGCACGGGCGTCTCCGGCTACGTGGAGCCGGTGCGCGAGCGCGTCCTCTCGCTGCTTCACGAATTGGGCGCACACGAGCTTTTGGGCCGCAGCGGCGGCGTGCACCTGCTCTTTGCGGACCAGATGAGCAAGGACGAGATGTGTCTGCTCGAATCCGTTGCGCGTGTCGTCCTCGACGAGTCGCGAGGTCCTCTCGCGCAGCAGCTTGCGACTGCCGCTGAGCCGCACCCGACGCCGCCGCGTTTTGAGCCCTCCGGGGCAGGCATGCCGGACCAGATGGAGCCGGCGCTTCCCCGGCCGGTGAACTTGCGTTTCGACAACGGCCTCGGTGGCTTTACGGAGGACGGCCGGGAATATGCAATCTACCTCGGGCCGGGGGAGCACACGCCTGCTCCCTGGTGCAACGTTCTCGCGAACGACGATTTCGGCTGTATCGTCAACGAAGCGGGCGGAGGATTTACCTGGGCGGTCAACAGCGGGGAGAACCGTCTCACCCCCTGGACGAACGATCCGGTCGCCGACCCGCCGAGCGAAGCGCTCTACCTGCGGGACGAGGAGACCGCGGAGATCTGGACGCCGACGCCGCAGCCGGCGGGGGCCGACGCCGCATGCGAGATTAGACACGGAGCAGGCTACACGAAGTGGCGACGACGCAGCCACGGGTTTGAGCAGGAGCTCATCGTGTTCGTGCCGCCCGGCGACCCGGTGAAGGTGGCGCGGCTGCGAGTGCACAACCTTCGGCCTAGGGCGCGGCGCGTAACGGCGACGTATTACGCCGAGTGGCTGCTTGGCGCTCTGCGCAGCAACTCTCGGCCGTTCGTGGTGTGCGAGTATGATCCCGGCTGCCACGCGCTCCTGGCGCGCAACCATTGGAATCCCGACTTTAGCGAGCGCGTGGCATTCCTGACGTCAAGCCATCCACCCCACAGCGTCACGGCCGACCGGCAGGACTTTCTCGGCCGCGAGGGCGATCCGCGCAATCCCGCGGGATTGCGGCGGTGGGACCTCGGCGGACGCATCGAGCCTGGCGCCGATCCATGCGCAGCATTCCAGGTGCATCTCGACATCGGAGCCGAGCAGACGACGGAAGTCGTGTTTGTCCTCGGCCAGGGGCGCGACCGTGCGCACGCTGAAGAACTCGCGCGCCATTGGCAGGAACCGGGGCAAGTCGATCGCGCCTTCGAGGAGCTCAACCATCACTGGGATCGACTGCTGGGCGCGGTTCGCGTGCGCACGCCAGACGCTGCTTTCGATCTGATGCTGAACAGGTGGCTCCTGTACCAGACCCTCTCCTCCCGCCTCCTGGCGCGGGCAGGTTTTTACCAGGCCGGCGGTGCGATTGGGTTTCGCGATCAGCTTCAGGATGTTCTTGCGCTCCTTTATGCTGACCCCGCCCGTGCGCGAGCGCACATCCTGGCCAGCGCCGCGAGACAATTCGAGGAGGGCGACGTCCTCCACTGGTGGCACCCACCTCACGACCGCGGTGTGCGGACGCGATGCTCTGACGACCTCCTCTGGCTACCCTATGTTGCGAGCCACTATGTCGAAGCGACCGGCGACCTGTCTATCCTGAGTGAGGAGGTTTCGTTCCTACGCGGGGCGCCGCTCTCGCAGGACGAGGAGGATCGCTACTCCCGTTTCGACTCGACCTCTGAGCGGCGGTCGCTGTTCGAGCACTGCGAGCGTGCGTTGGAGCGCGGGGTTACGCAAGGCCCGCACGGCCTGCCATTTATCAGCTCGGGCGACTGGAATGACGGGATGAACCGTGTGGGCAGGCGCGGCCACGGCGAAAGTGTGTGGCTCGCGTGGTTCGCAATCGCCACGATGACCAGCTTCGCCGGATTGGCTACCCGCCTGGGTCGAAGCGACCTCACGCAGGGCTGGACGCGGCGTGCCCAGGAACTCCGGCAGTCGGTCGAAGCAACCGCATGGGACGGACACTGGTATCTCCGCGCCTTCGACGACGACGGGCGCCCGTGGGGCTCGGCCGCCTCCGACGAGTGTCGCATCGACTCGATCACGCAATCGTGGGCGGTGCTCGCCAGCGACAGCATCTCGGAGCGGGCCCGAGCGGCGGTCGAGGCGGCCTCTCGCGAATTGGTACGCGATGACGACCGGCTGATCCGGCTTCTCTGGCCGCCCTTCCATGACACGCCCCGCGACCCCGGATATATCAAGGCATATCCGCCGGGGATCCGCGAAAATGGAGGACAATACACGCACGCCGCGGCGTGGCTGGGCTTCGCCTTCGCCGGTATCGGCGATGGCGACAGCGCCGCGCACATCTTTGAACTCATGAACCCGATCCATCACGCGGCATCCCGTTCCGACGCAGACCGCTTTCGCGTCGAGCCTTATGTGATTGCGGCGGATGTAGCGAGTGTCGCGCCACATACGGGTCGTGGCGGCTGGACCTGGTACACAGGCTCCGCCGCCTGGACCTGGCGACTTGGCGTCGAGGCGATTCTGGGACTGCAGCTACGGAATGGCGAACTCCTCATCGATCCGGTCCTGCCCAAGCGCTGGGGTTCATTTGAGGCGGAGATAAAGGGGCCTGCGGGTGCGCTGGCGATCCGGGTCGAGGATCCGGATCACATCGGCCGGGGCGTTGTCGAGATCGTCGTAGATGGCTCGGCGATCGAGGGGGCCACCATCGCTTTCCCAACCGATGAGTCGGTGCGGCGGGTCGAGGTGCGCCTGAGGCAGCCGCCGGTATCCGAGACGCCGGTGCAACCCGCAAGGTAGCGGACGAAAAAGCCCTTCCTAAGGGGACTGCGGCGGGTTCCAGATACGCAGAAGCTCAAATGGCGCATCTTGATAGCGAGCGGGGTAAGTTTTTGGCTGGCTTGCCCCAAAGCGGATGACATGCCAAATCCGCTTTTGTTACCATGCTTATGTGTAGTCACGGAGCGGGTGGCACACCGAAAAGAACATCTGCAATTGGCGGGTCATGGATCGGGTAATCGGTATCCGCAGGCCAGGGCAGCGCGGTGGCTACACAGTTTACCCCTAGCGCGGCGAGCTGGTGCGGCACACCGTTCCCGTATTCAATATGGCCACTGCCCATGATGCCGACGACCAGCGGCTGGCGCGCATCGCG
This sequence comes from Thermoanaerobaculia bacterium, assembly GCA_017883205.1. Lineage (GTDB taxonomy): Bacteria > Acidobacteriota > Thermoanaerobaculia > Gp7-AA8 > Gp7-AA8 > JADGNZ01. The sequence goes on from JADGNZ010000091.1 coordinate 7,763, forward strand.
CCGCGCGTCGGCGATTGCCTCGGCCATGGCGCGGTCCCAGAACTGCTGCGCGCTGACGAAACGTTCGAACCGTTCCAAGGCTGCATAGGCGTCCTGACCGGCGGCCGGGTGCTTGTTAAACCACTCAAACAGCCGCTCGCGATAAAACGAAGAGGCCGGTGCAGGATCGCCGACGCCCTCCCGCTCGGTGCTCGGCACGGATGCTAATCCTTGTGCCGCAACCCGACGGTTGGTCGCCCGATCGATATTGAGCGCCAGCATCGGCAAGCGATGCATGCGGGCAAAATGGAATAGCGGCAGGTAGAGCTCGTCGGCGAAGCCCCATATATGCGGCCAATCGACCTCGCGCAGGAAGTTGGCTTCGTTCAGTTTGCCCTTGGACCAGCGGTCGAGCACAGGCTGGACACGCCGCGGGAACATCTCGAAACCGAGGACCATGTCGGGTCTGTGGCTGAACAGCGCCATGATCGTATGAAGCTGCCAGCGATGGTGCTCCGCCTGATCGTGCGACTCGCCGAGCAGCACGACGCCGCGCTTGGCGAGCGCTATGAGCGCATCGCCTGGTTTTTCGCTGCTGCAAGGATAGACCCATGTGCCCAAAGGCACGCGGCGGGCGGACTGCGCTGCACGGACACCGGGTGGTCCCACGAGGCTCGCCATTACGAGACTCGACGTAAACAGGACAAGTGAATTGATGTGGCGCCCATCAACCCCGTCTGTATACCGAAAACCTCATCCGGCAAGGGTGGAAAAACTCGGCGAGGAAGTATTCCGCCGCCACGTGGTGGTTCTGGGTCACCGTCGACCGTCCCTGTCTTGCAATAGCCGCTGTCAATAGGGGTGGTGCTCGCCGATCCGGGCCAGCTTGTTGGCGAGCGCGGCTGCTAGAACGTTGCGATGTAGACGCCGCGCCGCAGCCGTGAGCCACGGTCCAAAGCTATGCTTCGCCCAGCTCATCGGTCGGAGCAGAATGGCGCGCGCGCCTTGTGCGAAGAGCATGCGCAGGTAGCGATTTCCACGCTTCGTGATGCGCCCAAGAATCGTGCGATTACCGGTCGAAACGGATGTCGCGTCGCTTCCGGCCATCGCGTCAGCGGCGTTTGTCGTGGCTTACGGTTTGAAGGGTTCCAGCTCGTGCGACCAATATCGCACCAATTTTATCTTATCGCGCAGCACTTTACGCCTTTTCGTTTGATGGAAATCAATGCCCGCGACCGTGCATTGGTTTCCATTATTGTTTCTAACAGAGGGCTCGGAATGTCGATCAACGACTATGTTCGCTGGTTTTCCGACATTCGCGTCGGCGATGTGGCGCTGGTCGGCGGCAAGAACGCGTCATTGGGCGAGCTTTACTCGACCCTTTCCAAACAGGGCGTGCGTGTTCCCAACGGCTTTGCGCTGACCGCCGATGCCTACTGGGATGCGCTGACCGCCGCAAAGGCGTGGGAGCGGCTGCACGCGCTTCTCGATGACCTGGACAAGCGGCAGGTTGACATCCTCGCCCAGCGCGCCGCCGAAGCGCGCGAGATCGTTTACCAGGCGACCGCGACCGGTCCGCTGCGCGAACAAGTCGATGCCGCCTATCGGCAGCTCGAGGCGGAATACGGCGCGAACCTTGCCGTCGCCGTGCGCAGCTCGGCCACGGCGGAAGACCTTCCCTCGGCGAGCTTTGCCGGCCAGCACGAGAGCTTTCTAAATATCAGCGGCGCCGACGATCTGTTCGAAACCTGCCGCCGCTGCTTTGCATCCATCTTCACCGACCGCGCGATCTCCTATCGCGTCGACAAGGGATTCGACCACTTCAAGGTCGCGCTCTCGGTCGGCGTGATGAAGATGGTGCGGTCGGATCGCGCCGCCAGCGGCGTCACTTTCACGTTGGATACCGAATCCGGCTTCCGTGATGTCGTGTTCATCACTGGCGTCTATGGGCTCGGCGAGAACATCGTTCAGGGCACCGTCGATCCCGACGAGTTCTACGTGCACAAGCCGACGTTTCGCGCGGGCCATCGGACTGTTCTGAGTCGCTCGCTGGGACGCAAGCAGATGCGCATGGTCTACGCCGAGCGCGGAGACGGCACCAAGAACGTGCCGGTCTCTGACGCGGAGCGTGGGCGGTTCTGCATCACCGATGCCGAGGTGCTCAAGCTTGCCGGCGATGCGATCACGATCGAGGACCATTACTCGAAAGGGGCGGGCCATCCGATGCCCATGGATATCGAATGGGCCAAGGATGGCGCTGACGGGCAGCTCTATATCATCCAGGCGCGGCCGGAGACGGTGATTTCACAACGAGCGCCGACGGGATTCGAGACTTACGCTCTCGGCGCGTCGGGCACGGTGCTGGCCACGGGCCGCGCGGTCGGCGAGAAGATCGCCGCCGGTCCGGTGCGGGTCATTGCCGACGCAAGTCAGCTCAAGGAATTCAAGCGCGGCGAGGTGCTCGTCGCGGAATCGACCACGCCGGATTGGGAGCCGGTGATGAAGATTTCCGCCGGCATCGTGACCGAACGCGGCGGGCGCACCTGCCATGCGGCCATCATCGCGCGCGAGCTTGGCATCCCGGCCGTGGTCGGGGCGGCGGGCGCAAGAGATGCTCTGAAGACCGGCGCCATGGTGACGATCTCTTGCGCCGAGGGAGAGGTCGGCCGCGTGTACGAGGGGGCGCTTCCGATCAAGGCCACGCATGTGGACCTAAGCGAGGTCAAGCGCCCGCGCACCGAGATCATGCTGAACCTCGGCAATCCCGAGCTGGCCTTCCGGACGGCGATGCTCCCCAACGATGGCGTCGGCCTGGCGCGGATGGAATTCATCATCAGCGAGCACATCAAGGTCCATCCGATGGCGCTGGTCAGTCCGGAGAAGGTCGACTCGGCACAGGCGCGGCAGGAAATCCTTGAGCTCGTTCGCAACTACCCGAGGCCGGCGGATTACTTCATCGAAAAGCTGTCCGAAGGCGTCGGCATGATCGGGGCGGCGTTCTATCCCAAGCCGGTGATCGTCCGGCTTTCCGACTTCAAGACCAACGAATACGCGCGGCTCCTGGGCGGCGAGGGCTTCGAGCCGAAAGAAGAAAACCCGATGCTCGGATTCCGTGGCGCCGCCCGCTACGCGCACCCGGCCTATGCTGCCGGTTTCGCGCTCGAGTGCGCCGCGCTGCGGCGCGTGCGCGAGGACATGGGGCTGACCAATGTCCGCATCATGGTGCCGTTCTGCCGACGGGTGGAGGAGGCGCAGCGCGTCCTCGATGCCATGGCCGGCCACGGTCTCAAGCGCGGCGAGAACGGTCTCGAGATCTACGTCATGTGCGAGATCCCGAACAATGTCATCCTGATCGATGCCTTCGCGAAGCTGTTCGACGGCTTCTCGATCGGCTCCAACGACCTGACGCAGCTCACGCTCGGTGTCGATCGCGATTCCGAGATCGTCGCATTCGATTTCGACGAACGCGATCCCGGCATGTTGGAGATGTTCAGGCTGGCGATCGTCGGCGCCAAGCGTCACGGACGGCACGTCGGCATATGCGGCGAGGCCCCGGCCAACTATCCCGAAATCGCGCGCTACCTGGCGCAGCTCGGCATCGATTCCATCAGCGTCAATCCGTCGAGCATCTTGCGCACGATGCAGGTGGTCAGCGAGGAAGAGAGGAGTGCCACCGCCGCGAACGGGGCACCGCCCAAGGCCGCCGAGTAGCCATGCGCCGCGTCAGATACAAGGCCGAATATACGGGCTGTTCACTTCCCACAACTCGTTGAGCAGTTTGACGGCGGCCGACGCGGAGTTCACCACCGGATCGATCAGCGGCGCCTGCAAGGGATCTTGTGTGTACCAAAAACCTTATCCGCATCGATTAGCCGAAGGAATCACCTAACGTCTGTGGACCATGTTCGGACTGCTCTGCTTCGTCCTGGCCGTTTTGGCATCGCCATTTAAGTCGAAGATTCGCCTTGAGGCAGAGAATGCGGTTCTCCGGCATCAGTTGATCGTTCTGCGGCGTAAGGTGCCGGGCCAGGTCCGGCTGACGAACAACGAGCGCGGGTTCTTGATCCGGCTATATCGATGGTTCCCGTCGATTTTGCAGGTCGCCACGATGGAGTTAGCCGAACGTACATAGGGGCCTAACGAATACGCCCCCGGCGCCCTGACCATGGCGATTCGCTCAACTTCGCGGCGACGAAAGAACGAAGCGGACCTGCTTTGACGGGTGCTGACCGTCCTCGATCATGCCCTCAATCAATCCCTCGAACTGCAACCGCATATGAAATAACCTCTCCATCGCCCTGGTGCATCATAAAAGCAGTCAGTCAGCTTCTTCATTTGGGCAAAGGAGACGTTCGCGTGAATAAGTCCGACCCGATTACCCTGACGTCCATCTTTGCTCGTGGGCGGCGCCGGCCGTCGGACGCACCCGAAGGGTCGGTCGCGAGCGGAAAAGCCTTGGGTGAGGTCGCTCTTCTATCGCCAGACGAGGCATTGCAACGACTTTCCAGCAACGCGGGCGGCCTCGCGCCCGACCAGATCGCGGAGCGGCTCCGTTCGGT
>JADGNZ010000056.1 GCA_017883205.1 Thermoanaerobaculia bacterium
AACCACGCCTCGTCCGAACTACCTGAAAACGCGGTACGTGCACGGATGTCGTCTCGTTGGAACGCCCCCTCATCCGCCTTCGGCACCTTCTCCCCCACAAGAAGCGTGGGGGAGAAGGCGCTCGTTTGGAAAGAGTTGCGATAGGAGTGTGAGAGAAAAGCGCGCTAGTTCGTAAGGGACTGCGCGATCCGGCCGGCTCAGCAGTAAACTCTCCCGCCGTCAGACGTCATCGATCCTCACACCGACGCAAGGAGACTTGATGAGCGCTACCGTCCTTTACCGCATCGCCGCCGTCGTTTTGGTCCTGTTTGCGGCCGGTCACACAGCCGGGTTCCTGAGATTCAAGCCACCATCGGCTGAAGGAATCGCGGTTCGCGATGCCATGAACGACGTCCACTTCGCGGTCGGCGGCAAAGCCTTCACCTATGGCGGTTTCTACAAGGGCTTCGGCCTCATGATCACAGTCTATCTACTCTTCTCCGCCTTGCTCGCCTGGTACCTCGGCGGCCTGGCCGCGATGCATCCCGAGGCGATCGGGATCCTCGGCTGGGCGTTCTTTGCGGTGCAGCTCGCATCGGTCGTCTTGGGCTGGGTTTATTTCTTTCCTGTGACTGCTGTGTTCGCCGGTGTCACCGCGCTCTGCGTGGGCTGGGCTGCGGTGCTGGTGCGGTAGCTTGCGGTCAGGAGAATCGAAGTCGTGTGACTTACATAAGTGAGCCGTGGGATCTGGTACCGGATATTTCCAAAAAGACGCGTTGACAGGCCGTAAGATGCGGGCATGTCCGTCCCCAAAGCCCTGATCGTCACGCTGTTCGTTCTCTTCGCTCTTCCCACCTTCGCCGCCGACAACCGCTGGAGCATCCAGGGGCCAGATGGCGGCAGCGTCAATCGGCTTGCGTTCGATCCCGTCAGCTCGTCCATTGCCTATGCGGCAACCCCTAACGGCATTTTCCGGAGCGCCGACGGCGGCCAGCATTGGACGGCCGCCTCCGAGCTTCTGGGAACACCGATCAACGACGTCGCGGTCGCGGCCGGCGATCCCCAGAAAGTCTTCGCTGCCACGACGTATGGGCTTTACAAGAGCTCGGACCGCGGCCTGACTTGGTCGGTGGTTCATCCGTTCGGCTCCTACGCGGTGGCCGTAAGCCGCACGAACGCCAGCATCGTCTACAGCGACTCAACGGGCGGACCCTTCCGCTCCTCCGACGGAGGAGCCACGTTCGGGAGCGTGGGCAGCGGACTCCCTTCCGCGCCGGCCGCGATCTCGGTTCTCGCCGTCGATCCGCAATCGCCTGACACGGTTTACGCCGCATACCAGACCAATGTCGGCGTTTACAAATCGGTCGATGGCGGAGCACATTGGACGCCGGCAAACTCCGGTCTGCCGCAGGCATTTGTCTATTCAATGATCATCGATCCGTCGAATGGCTCCACGCTTTATGCCGGGACAGCGCCTGGGTTGTTCAAATCGACGGACGGCGGCGGATCGTGGACCGCGCTGTCGAACGGCCTTCCCGCGGCGCCCTATTGCTATTCGCTCTCGATCAGTGGCGGAACACCCGCAACGATCGTCGTCGGAGTCGGTGGTGGCCTTTTCAAGTCGATCGACGGCGGAACGAGCTGGACTTCTTCCGGATTCAACGGCAGCACCGTTACTCCGGCCGCCATCGATCCTGTAAATCCCGCAAATATCCTCGCCAGTGCGAACTCGGTCACCTTCAAGAGCGCGAACGGCGGAGCGAATTTTGCGGCCACGTCCGGCTTGACCGCGTTCTATACGCTTGCGATCGCGGTTGATCCTCAGAACGCATCGGTGGTCTATGCAGGAGGCTCCTCCGGTGTTCTCAAGAGCGTGGACCGAGGAGTGAGTTGGACGCAGTCACTAACAAATCAGACCGGATCCATCGCCGTCGACTCCCAGAATTCGCAGATCGTCTATGCCACACCATCCGGCGTCGTGCGACGAACCACCGACGGAGGCACAACCTGGACCGATTTCACGACCGGTCTCCAGCCCGGCTTCGCCTTAGTCGTTGTCGCTGACCCGCAGGTTGGAGGAACGATCTACACAATCGTCGGAAACGCGGTGTACAAGAAAGTCGGCAGCGCATCATGGGTGAAAGCAAGCACCGGCTTGCCCAACGGTTCTCTGACCTTCATTACGATCGATCGCAATAACTCCTCCACGCTCTATGCCGGCGGAGGAGTGGGCATTTACAAAAGCGTCGATGGTGGAACCAATTGGGTCGCGACAGGACGGCCGGCCGGCAATGTGACGCCGACGACTGTCATCATCGACCCGTTCGACTCCGGCCATCTCCTCTCCTGGTCGGGCTCCTCCGCGTTCGAATCGACGGATGGCGGCGCCAACTGGAGCTCATTTGACGTCGCCGGCGGGAGGCAGGCGATCACTCTCGCATTTGACGCGTCCGCTCCCGGCCGCATCTACAGCAGCGGCGCCGACAGCAACGGCGTCGCCATAGTCGATCGGAGCAACGACGGTGGCAAGACCTGGTTCTCCATGAGGACCGGCCTCGGGCGCGGACTCAACACCATCTTCATCGTCGCGCCCGGCGGCAACATGCTCTATGGCGGCAGCACGAACGGCGGCGTATGGGCATTTCACTTCGCAAGAGGACGTGCAGTGGGTAAATGACAGGCAATCTGTCGCCCAGAACGGCGCGCCCCAAGATCTGAAGCCCGCTTCAGCGGGCGACAGGTTCGGCGACCCAATGTCAATGTCCCGAAAAATCGGATGTAGGTCGGACCCACCTCGGTCCCATTCCTGGACTCACAAGGACAACGCGCGAAGCGCAATCAACCGACAACCGAGAACGCGCGCAGCGCAATTACTTCGCGCCGAAATACCCATCCAACTGCTCGTACGCCTGCCGCACGCCTTCGCTTTGCGTCTTGAGCTCTGCGAAGGCGCCGCGATAGATGCCGCCGACGCGCGTCACATTCCTCTCGCGCAACGCGTACAGCACTTCCCGCAGCGCCTCGGCTTCGGCCGGGGCGAGATCGGTGCGGGCGATTTCCCGCTCCAGCAGCGACTGCGCGACGCGGAGGCGATCGCCGTTTTCTTCGCGATGCGTTGGCGTTGGCGTCGTGCCGGGCTGTGAGCTTGGCGGAATCCAGGCTGCGGGCACCCGCCCTTCGATCGTGGCCGGCGTCGACATGTCGACCGTGCCGGGAAGCTCTTTCAGTTGGGGGCTGAACTTGCCCATCATGAAGAAGAGCTCCTTCTCGTTGGAGAAGTTCCCGACGAGGCGAGCGTTCTTCGCCATCTCGAGATGCTCGGACTCCTGCAGCATGATGAAGGCGCGGGCGCGCTCCTCGAGGGTGATGCGCTTGGCGTGAACGCGCCATGCCGTGAGCGTGCCCTGGATGAAGCAGGCTTGTCCGGCGCGGATGCTGACCGCTTCGACGGTCACGTTCTCCTCGATCCGGATCGATCCGTTGGTCGACTCGATCTCCGAATAGTTCCCGGAGTTCTGGATGACGAGATTGCCCGGAGTCTTGATCGACAGTTGCCCGCTGGCATTGACACGGATCTCCGTGCCCCGCGGGATGATCATCGTGGGAAAGTTCGCCTGGTCGGCGGCGTTGCTGCTCATCTCACACCCTCCTGCGCCCGAGAAACGCCGTGGGAAGCGGATCGAAGTCCTTGTAATCCTTGCTCGTACGAGCCTTCATCAACAGGGATGCTTCATTAGGCCACTGATAGTTGAGGATGTAAATGCGCGGGTCGATCGGGACGTAGGCGCCGGGCTGCTCGAAATCGCTGCGAACCTCGTAGTGGAGGTGCGAATTCGTGCTCCAGCCGGTCGAGCCGACCGAGGCGATGACCTCGCCCTGCTTGATCTGCTGTCCGGCGTGGACCTTGACCGTGTCGCAGTGGCCGTAGATGGTGATGAAGCGGTCGGAGTGATTGATGACGACGACGTTGCCGAAGCGCCACCAGGCCACGCTGTCGCGTAGCGGGAAGCGGCCGGCAAAGCTCACGACGCCGTCGGCCGTCGCGTAGACCGGCGTGCCGGTCGGTGCGGAAAGATCCATCCCCTTGTGAAAGTCGGAGGCTCGCGTGAATGGCGAGATGCGCATGCCGAACGGTGACGTGAGCACGAACTGATCGGAGGGAAGCGGCAGGATGGAGGGAGTGTGGCGCACGAGGTCGGCGTTCGCGGTCTCGTAGCTGGCCAGGAGCTCGATCTGATCCTGAAGGCGGCGCATGGCCGTGCGCAGCGCGGTCTCGCGGTGGCGTGCGTCGTCGATGTGGAGATCGGTCGGATCGGACTTCAAATGCAGCGGCAGCGAGAAACCGCCGGTGCCGAGGTTGCGATCGAGCCCGTAGATAGTGATGAGCTTCTCGACGCGGATGCGCTGCTCTTCCAGGCTCTTCTCGACCGACGTCATCTGGACGACGTTTTCCTGCAGGCGCTCGCGCTGGATGTCGCGCTCGTCGCGCATCGACTTGAGATAGTTGTCTTTGTAGACGCGCCGGATGACGGTTGGGGCGGCGGCCATGGAGCCGAGGAGGCCAGCCAGAAGGATCGAGAGAAAGACGAGCGCTACGACGACGCGGCGCCGGTCAAAAAAGACATAGCGCACGCGACGACGGATATCGCTCGGTACGATCTGGATCTCGATCATGGCACGAACCCGCTGGACTGCGCGGGGTCGGTCAATATAACACAGGGTGTGTCGCGGAGGTTGGGCAGTGGGTTGCCTCGACGGTACGCTTCGGCGGCGGCGGGACGCCGCCGGGCCAGCCGCCGAGACGGCGGCGCTCCGTTGACTCTTCCGTGTTACCTTCGCGCTGCCAGCGAACCAATCATCGAGTTGGGCGCGCAAATCGAGATGCAGCCGATGACGCAGCACGAATCGCGAGGCACCCGCACCACAAAGCGATGGATTGTAGATCTCGCCCGCCTTGGCTACGCGTCGAAGGGCGTGCTGTACGCCACCGCCGGATTTCTCACCGCAGCCGCCGGCCTTCATCGCGGCGGTACCACGGCGGACCGTCGCGACGCCATTCAGTTCATCGCCCAACAGACGTTCGGCCGCGCCATGCTTCTGGTGATCGCCGCCGGCCTGATTGGATACGCATTCTGGCGAATCGTCAGCGCGTTCACGGATGCCGACGCTCACGGAAGCGATGCCAAGGGCTTTGCCATTCGCACCGCCAGCGTCGTGCGCGGCCTCTTCTACGGCACCCTTGCCTACACCATCATCAGGATGCTGCTTCATCAAGGTGGAAGCGGACAAGGCAGCGACGCCACGAGCCGGCACTGGACAGCGCGGGCACTCGATCATCCCTGTGGTTTCGTGCTGGTGATGCTTGCTGGACTCTCGATCATTGTCTACGGCGGCGCGCAATGTTTCAGCGCGGCGGGCAAGAAGCTCAGCAAACAGCTTGACCTCACGTCCACATCTGCCCGTGGCCGAAGAGCCATCCTGTCGATCTCGCGCTTCGGAGTCGTCGCGCGGGGAATCGTCTTTGGAGTCATCGGAGCCTCACTCATCCGCGCTTCCCTTCGCCGCCACTCGGCCGACGCGAAGGGAATCTCGGGAGCGCTCCGGCAACTGTGGGCACTGCCAATGGGCAGTTGGATTCTCACCGTGGCCGGACTTGGGTTTGCCGCGTACGGCGCGTACGCGCTGATCAATGCGCGTTACCGGCGCATTCCTGCGGGATGACCATCTTGCGCTGCGCGCGTTATCGGTTGATTGCCCTTCGGGCGTTGTCCGTTGTCAGACTGACAACGCGCGAAGCGCAACGAACCAACAACCAACAACGCGCGGCCCGCCAGGGCCGCGCAATTCAAGGCTGTATCCACCCCGCAAAATGCGTCGTTCCCCCATCGATCTTGATCATCGCCACCGGCTTGATCGGATCGCGGTCGGGGCCCATGGTGATGACTCCGGAGACGCCCTGATAATCCTTCGTCGCGGCGATCTGATCGCGGATGGCTTTGCGGTCGAGTGAGCCGGCGCGCTTGATCGCGTTCGTGAGGGTGTAGAGCGCGTCGTAGCCGAGGGCGGAGTTGGCATCAGGATTCTTGCCGGAGCGTTTGAGGATCTCGGCGACGAATTTCTGTACCGCAGGACGGGGCTCACCGACGAAGTAATGATCCGAGAAGTAGCAGCCGTCGACCGACTTGCCGCCGATCTGAATCACGGTCGGCGAGTCCCAGCCGTCGCCGCCAACCATCGGGTAGGTGATGCCGAGGTCGCGGGCCTGGATGGCGATCTGCCCGACCTCCGTGTAGAAACCGGGGATGAAGAGCACCTCCGGATTGGCCGCCTTGATCGCCGTCAACTGCGGGCGGAAATCGCTGTCGCCGCCGCTGTAGCTTTGCTCCGCGACGATCTTGCCGCCGAGCGTCTCGAACTCCTTCCGGATGACTTCCGCGAGGCCGACCGAGTAATCGTTCTTGTTGTCACGCAGAATCGCCGCCGTGGCCGCGTGCAGGTTGGCGCGGACGAACATCGCCAGCGCTTTCCCCTGGTACGGATCGGTGAAGCAGACGCGGAAGATGTAGTCGCCTTTCTTCGTGACGCTGGGGTTCGTCGACGACGGCGAGATCATTGGCACCTTCGAGGCCTGACAGATCGGCGCTGCCGCCAGCGACTGGTTGGAGGAGTTCTCGCCGAGGATGGCCAGGACGTTGTCGTGCGTGATGAGCTTGGTGACGACCGAGGCTGCTTCCTCCGCTTTGCCCTGATCGTCTTCGATGACGAGGCGGATCTTTTTGCCGAGCACGCCTCCGGAGTTGTTGATCTCCTCGGCGGCGAGTTGCTCGCCCTGGACCGTTGCCTGCCCGAAGGCAGCCTCCGATCCGCTGGTCGCCGCATAGACGCCAACTGGAATATCGTTCGTCTCGGCGGCCGTTTGTCGTTCGGCTCCGGGACGGCAACCAAACCCGAGAACTGCCGCAACACACAGAGAAATCGAAATGATCCGGCTCATAGGGCCGGGAGTCTATCAGCGAAAGGATTCACCACTTCATGCAGGCCAACGACATTCGGAGAGGGATCGTCATCGTGTTCAACGGCGATCTCTGCAAGGTGATGGAGTTCAATCACCACACGCCCGGGAACCTCCGCGCGATGGTGCAGGCGAAGCTGCGCAACATGCGCACCGGCAACCAGTTCGAGCACCGCTTCCGCTCGCAGGACGAGATCACGCAGGCGTACATCAACCAGCATGAGATGGAGTACATGTACTCCGATGGCCATGCCCATCACTTCATGAACACCGAGAGCTTCGAGCAGGTCGAGATCTCCTCGGACGACCTCGGCGAGTCCGCCGCGTGGCTCGATGCCGGCGTGAAGCTGCAGGTGCAGTTCTACGAAGACAAGCCGATCGGCGTCGAGCTCCCGAAGACGATTCGCGTTCGCATCTCCGAGACCGAGCCGCAGGTCAAAGGTGCCACGGCCTCCGCGTCGTACAAGCCCGCCAAGCTCGAGAACGGCGTGACCGTGCTCGTGCCGCCGTTCGTCAGCGAAGGCGAAGAGATCATCGTCGACCCGAGCGAGAACCGGTACCTCGAGCGCGCGAAGTAGCGTGGATCAGAGATCAGTGGATTAGAGATCAGTGGATCGGGATCGGGCCTCTCTTCTGATCGACTAATCCACTAATCTACTTGCTCCACTGCCCATGCCGTCCGTCAACTTCCTCTGTCTTCAATGCGAAAAGCGGCTCGCGCGCGATGCCGGCGAGGTGTCGCGGCCGTGTGATTTCTGCGGCGTCGCCAACAGCGTTGTTGCGCCGGCGGAAGACTCCATCATCGACCGCTGCGCGGCGTGCGGACACGAAGAGCTCTACTTTCAAAAGGACTTCAACCGCAGGACCGGCATCGCGCTCGTCGTCGCCGGCTCGATCTTCGTCCCCTGGACCTACGGCCTCTCCCTCCTCGGCGTCACGATTCTCGACTACATCGTCTGGCGCATCGTGAAGGACGTCATCGTCTGCTACGAATGCCAGGCCGTGCACCGCGGCTATGCGCCCAATCCGCGCCTCAAGCCCTTCGATCTCGTGATTCATGACCGGCATGTTTACGGCGCTGCTCCACCTGGGGCCGAAGAGGGCCACAGCTCGTAATTGACAATTGACAATTGACAACGAGGGACGGGCCGCTCCCAGTTGCCTGTTCTTTCGTTGTCAATTGTCAATTGTCCATTGTCAATTGATCCTCACACCGGTAAATGCGCGATTGCGCTGAGCCACGCGCCGAGCACTTCGCCAATCACGACTGCGACGACATCGACGTACAGGATGCCGGTCGCGGCCATCGTTGAGCGGATCTTCACCGTGCCCCAAACCATCGGATAGAGCAGCAGTGGTCCCATCAATCCCCATCCGGCGCGCATCCAGAAGAAGATCCCCTGCCGGATGGCCACTTCGTACCAGGCGCCGCCGGCAACGATCGCGATGGCGACGGCGATGATCTTGATGCTCGTCGCGGCCAGCGTTGCGATCGTGAGCCGTTTGAGCGGATCGATGGCCATCCCGCGCACCACGAGATACCAGTGCCCGAGGAGCATGGCCAGATTGACGCTGCCGAGGAGCGCGACGCTCGATAACGCGCCAACGATCGACCATTGGATCGACGTGTGCGTTGCCTCGCGCCAGGCGATCACGGGAAGCACAACGTAGACGATGCCGAGGAGTACGGCGGGAATGCGGAAGATCAATCGCTTCGGAAAGCGGAGCGTGGCGTAGACGACGATCGTCAAGACGATGGCTGGCAACGCCTGGATCCTGAAGTGGCCACCGTGCGCGGCGAAGTCGGCCAAGTAGGCGCAGAGTGCGAGGACGCCGCTGGTGATGAGGATGAGGCGGTAGAACTTGACGCCTGCGTTGCGGCGGCCGACGAGCGGGAGAAAGAGATAGAGGCCGGCGGCGAGGTCGATCAGGAAGAGGGCGAGCAGCATGGAGCGCGGAGTGTACCGTTGCCTACGGGTTGCGCAGGCTTCGGTTTTACGTAGGTCGGACTCTCTAGTCCGACTGCTTCGGTTTTACGTAGGTCGGACTCTCTAGTCCGACTGCACGTGATGTCGGACTGGAGAGTCCGACCTACGTAAACCACGCTTACTCGACGACCGCGCTTGCGCGCCGGAAGCGGAAGCCGTTTGCGCGCAGCGCCGGCGCGTCCTCCGTCAGGACGCGCACGGTCGACGGATACATGTGTCCAATGCCGACTGCGATGCCGTGCGCTGCGGCGGCCTTCGACAGTTCGCCGAGCTGATGGCGGATCGACGCGTCGTCCTGCGCGTCGTCAAGGAAGACGTTGCGCGATGCGGTCTTCACGTTCATCGAATGCGCCAGAGATCCCGCTACCGAGTTGCCGGTCGTCTTCGAATCGATGAAGTACATCCCTTGCGGCAGCGCGCCGAGAACGTCCGTCATCACGCGCCGGTCCGCGGTGGCGCGCGAGCCCATGTGATTGTTGACGCCGCGCGCGAAGCGGATGGCATCGACGTTCGCGCGAGTCGTCCGCACGATCTCGGCATCCGACATCGACGTGAGCACAGCACCGGTCCCGGGCGAGATGCGCGGGAAGCCCTCCGGCTCCATCGGCAGATGGCAGAGAAGCTCGAAGCCACGGCCGTGCAGCACGGCTGCGAATTCGGTGGAGCGCTTGCCATTCGGGAGGATGGCGAAGTTCACATTCGGATCGATCGTCATCGCCTCCGAAAGCGGCTGATGATCGAAGCCGACGTCGTCGAGGATGAGAACGATGTCGCCGCGGTGCGGTTCGCTGATGGCCGAGGCGGTGACAGGCTTTTCGGCCGGTTTAGGACGCTGGAGCTCGGACAGCGCGTTGTTCAGAAAACTCCAGAAGAAAAAGAGGAGGATGCCGCCGATCGGGATGAGCATCAGCAGCGCTACCGACTTGAATGAGCCGGCGCGCGGCGGCAGCTTCCGATTCCCCTCCCGTCCCGCCATACCGTTGCAGATTGTCGCACACCCGTGTTAATGTCCTGCTCCCCACCCGAGACCGCCTTCCTCTGCGGTTGCGCCTCCGTCTTTCCGCACCACATAAAACAAACATGAAACGACTCATTCTTTGTGTGTCCCTTGCTGTCTATGCTGTCTTCACACCGAGCGTCATGGCCGCGGTGCCGATGGCCCGCTTCGTCCGCGTCACTGACAGCCGCACGATCGTGGTCGCGCGCGTTGGCGGCCCCGAGGAGGTCGTGCACCTCGCCAACGTCGAGGTTCCTGCCGCGGATGAAATCGCTGCGCGCGCGTTCATCCAACAGAGCCTCGCCGGCACGTTCGTCTACGTCGAAAACGGCAATGTCTACCGCTCGCCCGACGCGCTCTTCATCAACCGCGAGCTCGCGTACCGCGCCTACACCTCGCCCGGCCTGAAGATGTTCTACCTCGGCGAAGTGAATCCCGGCCGGCGCGCCCAGACCGCACCGAGCTCGACACCGGCCAAAGCACCGTTGAAGGCGCGGAGAACAAGCCCATCGCGCCGCCTGCGCCCCCGATAGAGACCTTCATGCTGGTCGGAGCTCTTCCCAATCGAGCGCCTTCTCCCCCCGCGCTTTTTGCGGGGGGAGAAGGTGCCGAAGGCGGATGAGGGGGGAGCAAATGCGCAGAGCGATCAACCGGTGCATCGTCCGAGCTTGGCTAAAAAAGGCGGCACGTGCACAGATGCCGTACTCGTTCCGGTTTCTTTTTCAACTCCTCCGTGTCCAACGGAACGAAACGGAGGAAGTCATGGCAAACCGGCAAATCCGCGCAGCACTCGACAGCGTCGTCCTGATCCTGTCCGCAGTTCTCTTCACGCTCCTTGCGCTCGTCTCGTGCAAGAGCGAACTGAAACCGTCGCTCGCTCCCCCACCGCCCAAGGTGGCGTCAACCACCGGCGTGTACGACACCGCCGCACAACAGCCCGCGTCAAGAGCGGTAGCGGAATCGATTCGGATCAGCTCCCCCGCCGCAAAGCATGATTTCGCAGGAACCGGCATCGCCGGAGGTGTCGTCGGTGGCGTTGAAGGTGGTGTCGAAGGCGGCGTCATCGCGGCGGAAGCGAAAGAGGAGCAATTCAACACCGAGGAGTACGGAAGGCTGGAGGAGAACCCGTTCCTGAGCGTTGCGGACAATCCACTCTCCACCTTCTCCGTCGACGTCGACCGCGCGGCTTACAGCAACATCCGCCGGTTCCTCAGCAGCGGTCAGCGGCCTCCGCGCGATGCCGTGCGCATCGAGGAGATGGTCAACTACTTTACCTATGACTATCCCGACCCGTCCGGAACGCAGCCGTTCTCGGTGACGACCGAGGTGACGGGATGTCCCTGGAACGAACGGCATCGCATGCTGCTCGTCGGACTGCAGGGACGGCGGATGAAAACCGCCGATCTGCCACCGAACAACCTCGTGTTTCTCATCGACGTCTCCGGCTCGATGTTCGAACCGAACAAGTTGCCGCTCGTGAAACAAGGACTGGAGCTGCTCGTCAACCAGTTGCGGCCGCAGGACCGCGTGGCCATCGTCGTCTACGCCGGCAACGCAGGGCTCGTCCTTCCTTCGACTCCAGGTTCGGACAAAGGAACGATTCTCTCCGCGATTCAGGCGCTCGAAGCGGGCGGCACGACCGCCGGCGGCGCAGGAATCAAACTCGCCTACGACGTGGCGCGGCAGAACTTTCTCGATCGCGGCAACAACCGCGTGATCCTGGCCACCGACGGCGATTTCAACGTGGGCGCGTCGTCCGACGGCGAGCTGGAGCAGCTCATCGAATCCGAGCGCAGCGACAACATCTTCCTCACCGTCCTCGGCTTCGGCACCGGCAACACCAAAGATTCGAAGATGGAGTTGCTGGCCGACAAAGGCAACGGCAACTACGCCTACGTCGACACGCTGGCCGAAGCGCGCAAGGTGCTGGTGCAGGAGATGGGCGCGACGCTGTTCACGATCGCAAAAGACGTCAAGCTGCAGATCGAGTTCAATCCGGCGAAGGTTGCCTCGTATCGCCTCATCGGCTACGAGAACAGACTCCTGCGCAAGGAAGACTTCAACAACGACGCGAAGGACGCAGGCGACATCGGGGCCGGCCACTCCGTCACCGCCCTTTACGAGCTCGTACCGCCGGGCAGCGAAACCGCCACAGGCAGCAGAGTCGATCCGCTCAAGTATCAATCGACCCACGTCACCGCCGCCTCAGCCGAACTGCTGACGCTGAAACTGCGTTACAAAGAACCAACGAGCGAGACATCGAAGCTGCTCACCTATCCGGTCAACGACAGCGGCGCGACGGTCGCCTCGGCATCAGACAACGCGCGCTTCGCCGCCGCAGTCGCCGAATTCGGCATGCTCCTCCGCAACTCCGAGCACAAAGGCGACGCCACGTACGATGAAGTGCGCCAGCTCGCCCAGAAATCGCTCGGCCGCGACTTCGAAGGCTATCGCCGCGACTTCCTGACGATGGTCGCCGATGCCCAACGCCTGGCGCCGGAGAATGTGGCGAGTAAGTGAGGAGTGTGGGCGTCTCGCCCGCGGACGACGGGGCGTCTCGCCCCGTCGTGAAGCCTTTCAGCCAGATCCACGGATGCAGGCTATCCAACCATCGCTTCGCGCCACAAACGCACGACCGTCAGGATGCCCACGACGCGCTGGCCCTCCACTAACTCCAGCTCGAGGCCGGATGCGAACCCGGCGCAGTCGAGCGCACCGCCTTCGATCTCAACGACGACTTTCCCATCCTGACCAGGCGCAATCCACGGCGGTCCCTCGATGAAGCGGATCGGAATCGACGGCGTGTCCTGCAGCGCTCTCCGCAAGGCCGGGCAGTAGTTCCCGTCGCGAGGAGCAATCGGGCGGAGGCGCCCTCCCGCATCGGCCGGCAGCAGCGTCACGATCGCTTCCAGGAACCCGGACACTGCCGCAATGATACGCGCGCTAAGCCCGCTTTTTGCGATTCCGTGCACTTATCACAGCGCCGCGGAAGGGGTCAGGTCGAAACCGAAAGTGACGACAGGCTGCATCGAGTGGAATGTTCGTACCGATGCGTCGTCGGTTTCGGTTTCGACCTGACCCCTCCGCCCCTCTTGCGCCCCATCGCTCCGAAGAACAAACTCCGCCCCATGCTCCGCCGCCTGACCATCGCGCTCCTCCTCACAGCCGCCACCCTAACCGCCCAGACCCCGCCGCCCTCCCGCCCCGATCTCGTGGTCGTCATCTCCATCGACCAGTTCCCGTACTACTACATCACCCGCTTCCAACCGTACTTTGGAGCCGATGGGTTCAATCGCGTGTTGCAGCACGGGGCGAACTTCACGCACTCGCTCTATCCCTATTCGACCACCTACACCGGCCCGGGACATGCGGCGATCGGCACCGGATACGTTCCCGCGCGAAGTGGCATCGTCGCCAACAACTGGTACGACCGCAGCACAGACACCGTCGAGTACTGCGTCCTCGACACCCGCGCGAAAGGCGGCTTCTCTCCGCTCAATCTCGCCTCCGACTCGCTCGGTGACCGGCTGCAGGAGCACTTCGATCAATCGAAGGTCTACGGCATCTCGCTGAAAGACCGCGCGGCGATTCTGATGGCCGGACGGAAAGCCAACGCCGCCTACTGGTTCGATCCGAAACTTCCAGGCTTCGTCTCTAGCGCCTACTACCGTTCCGACAACACGCTGACCGGCAGCTTCAACGCCACCGTTCCGGCGTTCGCGTCCACGCACACTGCGTGGGAGCCGTCGCCCTGGATTCCGACCGCGGACCTCGAGCGCATCACGCACGACCCGGCCAGCCTGCGCAAGTTCAAGACCGATCAGAAAGGTCTGGGCGTTACCTTTCCGCATCCGATCAAGGATGCCGAGGCGGTGACATACACGCCGTATGGAAATCAGCTCGTGTTGCAGTTCGCGGAAAAGCTCATCGATGCCGAGCACCTCGGCACCGACGACGGCAACCCCGACCTCGTCTTCATCAGCCTCTCCTCCCCCGACTACCTCGGCCACGCGTACGGCCCCGACTCGCTCGAAGCCGCGGACACCGTCGTGCGCACCGACCGCGATCTGGAGAACTTCTTTCACGATCTCGATGCGAAGTTCGGGAACCGTTGGACGCTCGCCATCACCGCCGACCACGGCGTGCAATCGATCCCCGAGGTTGCGAAGGACATGGGGAGGGAGGGGGGGCGCGTCGACTTTCGGAACCCGAAGAAGACCGCGAAGGCATTGACATTCGCCGACCTCACCCCGCAACGGAAAGCGCTGGAAAAGAAAATCGCGATGAAGCTCGGCGTCCGCGTCAGCGATGCCACGCCCGTGGAGAAGGGATTCATCATCTACTTCGACGAGCCCGCGTTCTATCTGAACTGGACGCGCATCCGCGAACTGAAGCTCGATGGCGAGCGCGTCAAACGCGCGGCTCGCGACGCTGCCATCGAGGTCGACGGCGTTTCGGCCGCGTTCACCAACAGCGAGCTGTCGGCGCCGCACCCGGAGGCATCAGGGCTGGAGGCCGCGGTCCGCTTGTCCTTCCGCGCCGACCGGTCGGGCGACGTCCTCCTGACCTTGAAGCCTGGCTACATCTGGAACTACTCCGAACCACCCAACGGCACGACGCACGGCCAGCCCGTCGAAGCCGACCAGCACGTCCCGCTCATGCTCTGGGGCTCCGGGATTCGCGCCGGCTCGTTCGACGACGCGGTCGCGCCGACGTTCCTCGCCAAAACGCTCGGTCATTTACTCGGCGTCGACGCGGGCGGAGCGGAAACGCGCGTGTTGCCATGCGTAGCGCCGTAGAGCGAAGAGCCCGGGCCGGCTTCCGGAGTCTGTTGCCCGCTGAAGTTCCGGCAAGCGGGCGACAGGGAACGATTCGGGGAACGTTCTCCGCGTGCTCCGCGTCTCCGCGTGAAAAATCTCTCGTGCGATCAAACCCGGAATCGCCCTGTTGACCGAGTCGTTGTCAGCACCGTGACCAGCACGAAGACGCATCCGAATCCGCCGCTGAAGGTCGCTCTCTTCAACGGCCTGCGCCGCCGATGCCCTCGCTGCGGCGAAGGTCAACTCTTCCGGCGCGGCCTCAAGACACACGAACGTTGCTCGGAGTGCAACCTTCTCTTCCAGCGCGACTACGGCGACACGCTGATGTTCATGATCATCACCGACCGCATCCCCATCCTCTTCGGGATCGCCGCGCTCTACTTCGGGATTCATCCGAACGGCTGGGCCAGCACGGTCTTCTTCTTCGCCGCGCTCTCCGTTCCGCTGCTGGCCACGCTACGCGAGCGCCAGGGACTCGCGCTCGCGCTCGATTACGTCCTGCGCGTCAAGCTCAGCGATCCATCCGACGAGCTGCACGCTGCCAGCCTGCCCAGCCACAGCGCGTAGTTGGCCACTCGGCGACCCGGCAACCCCACTTCACACCGTGTTCGAGAAATCGAACGGCGATTCGTCCGCGAACGGATCGCTGTCGTTGGTCGCGGCCAGCTTCGAATCCATCTCCTCGCGGGCCATGTCCGACGTCGACTGGATGCCCTGCAGCTTGAGGCGGAACTCGTCCGGATTCGAGGCCCGGCGCAGCGCTTCGTCGAGCGTGATCAGGCCGTTCTTGTAGAGCACGTACAGCGACTGATCGAACGTCTGCATGCCGTACTGCGACGTGCCGGCGGCGATCGCGTCTTTGATCAGCTTCGTCTTTTCCTTGTTCTCGATGCAGTCCCGGATGTACCCGGTCGAGATCATGACCTCGGCGGCCGGCACGCGGCCAAGCCCGTCGGCGCGCGGCAGAAGGCGAAGCGAGACGACCGCCTTGAGGACGGCAGCGAGTTGCAGGCGGATCTGTTTCTGCTGGTGCGGTGGGAAGACCGAGATGATGCGGTTGATCGTCTCCGTCGCGTCCATCGTGTGCAGCGTCGAGAGCACGAGGTGGCCGGTCTCGGCGGCGGTGAGCGCCGTCTCGATCGTCTCGTAGTCGCGCATTTCGCCGACCAGGATGACGTCTGGATCCTGACGCAGCGCCGAGCGCAGCGCCTGCGAGAACGACTTCGTATCCACTTCGATCTCACGCTGATTGACGATCGATTTCTTGTCGCGGTGCAGGAACTCGATCGGGTCTTCGACCGTCATGATGTGCTCGGTGCGGTGCGCATTGATGTAATCGATCATCGCTGCGAGCGTGGTCGACTTACCCGAACCGGTCGTGCCAGTGCAGAGAATCAATCCGCGCCGCTCTTCGGCGATCTTCTCGAGGATGTTCGGCAGCATCAGCTCACGGATGGAGAGAATCTTGACCGGGATGACGCGAAGAACCATGCCCACGGTGCCGCGCTGCTGAAAGATGTTGCAGCGAAAACGCCCCAGCCCGGGAACTGAATAGGCGATGTCGATCTCGTAGTTGTTCTTGAACTTTTCCTTCTGGCGCGACGACATGATCGAGAAGGCCATGGCGATCGTGTCTTCCTGCATGAGGCGCTTCAGCTCGACGAGCGGCACGAGCTCGCCGTCGCAGCGGATCACCGGATGCGAGCCGACTTTGATGTGAAGATCCGACGCGCGGCGTTCGGCAGCTATTTTCAGCAGGTCGTTGATATGCACGAGGCTCTCCTAGGAAACGTTTATTTTATGTCATCCCTGCGTACAATTCGCGCCTCATGACCCTCACCCGCCACGATGACCTCGCTCTCCGCTACGTTCTGAACGTTCCGAGCGGTAAACCTGATGACGCCGCGATGCCTCTCGTCATCGTCATGCATGGCCGCGGCGCAGACGCCAACGACCTCGCCGGCCTCGCTCCGATGATCGACGGCGGATACCGCTTCGTCTTTCCGAATGCGCCGAAAAAGTTCGAGCCGATGCCGGGATACTCGTTCGGCTACTCGTGGTTCGACGGCTGGCCGCCGGAGGGAGATTCGGTCGTGCAGTCGCGCGAGAAATTGCTCGCGCTGATCGACGAGCTCGTGGCCCGCTATCCGACGCCGGCCGGAAAACTCGGCATTGCCGGCTTCTCGCAAGGCGCCATGATGTCCATCGACGTCGGTTTCCGCACGAAGCAGAAAGTCGCCGGCGTCGTCGTCATGAGCGGCGGGATCTACGAAGCGGACATGCCCGACCTTCGCACGCATCGTGACCTGCCCGTGCTCCTCACCCACGGCACGCAGGACGACATGGTCCCGGTGATATACGCCCGCCGCACTCGCCACATCCTCGAAGAGCACGGCGTGATAACCGAGTACCACGAATTCCCGATGGGCCATCACGTGACGCCCGAGTCGATGGCGGTGGTGCGGGAGTTTCTGCGGCGAACTCTGAAAGATGAAGGATGAAGGATGACCGCAAAGCAGAGGGAGGATGACATTCGATCAAGCTGACGGGTCATCCTTCATCCTTCATCCTTCATCCTTCAAAGTTATATTCTCCCGCCATGAACGACCGTTTCGCCGCTCTCTATCCCTCCCATCTCCAAACCGTCAAAGAACGTCACGACAAGGCGCTGGCCGAGGCGGGGTTCGATCACATCATCATCTTCGGCGGCGAGATCCACATTCAGTTTCTCGACGACTCGTTTTATCCGTTCAAGGTCAATCCGCATTTCAAGTCGTGGGTGCCGATCGTCGACAACCCGCACTGCTTCATCGTCTACACGCCGGGGAAGACGCCGCTGCTCGTCTACTACCAGCCGGTCGATTACTGGTACAAGCCAGCGGGCGCGCCGCAGGGTTACTGGACCGATCACTTCGACGTGCGCGTCATCGGGACCGCGGAAGCCGCCAAAGAATTCTTTCCGACAAGTGGGCGCGCAGCCTTCGTCGGTGAGCCGAGTGACCTCCATGCCGGCGAAGCGAATCCCGAGGGGCTGCTGAACGCGCTGCACTTCGAGCGCTCGTGGAAGACCGACTACGAGATCGCCTGCCTCACCGAGGCCAACGTGCGCGGCGTGCGGGGACATCGCGCGGCGGCACGTGCGTTCCGCGAGGGAAAGTCGGAGTTCGAGATCCACATCGACTATCTCCTGCACTCCAGCCAGGCCGAGGAAGAGCTCCCCTACGGCAACATCATCGCCCTCAACGAAAACGCCTCCGTGCTCCACTACCTTAACCACGTGCGCGAGCAGCCGGGCGATCTGCGTTACTCGTTCCTGATCGACGCCGGCGCGCAGTGCAACGGTTACGCTTCGGACATCACCAGAGCCTACGCTCGCGACGAACAGGGCGAGTTCGCACGCATGATCGAGGCGATGGACGCGATGCAGCAACGCCTCTGCACGATGGCGAAGCCGGGCGTGAACTACATCGACATCCACATGGCTGCACACGCCGAGGTAGCGAAGATTCTTTTCGATTTCGGCTTCGTGCGGGACCTTGATGCGGACGGCATCGTCGACAGGAAAATCAGCTCCGCCTTCTTCCCCCACGGCGTCGGCCACTTCCTCGGATTACAAGTCCACGACGTGGCCGGCTTCCACGGAAACCGCGCGGGATGCATCATCGCCAAACCGGAAGGCCACCCCTACCTGCGCCTCACGCGCATCATCGACCCGCGCATGGTTTTCACCATCGAGCCCGGCCTCTACTTCATCGAGTCGCTGCTCGCCGATCTTCGCAAGAGCGAGAACGCGAAGTACGTGAACTGGACAAAGGTGGACGAGTTCCGCAAGTTCGGCGGGATTCGAATTGAGGATGACATCGTCGTGACCGATGAGGGGCATATCAACCTCACGCGCGAGGCGTTTGCGGCTGCTGAGCAGTAACACACGGCACGCCGCGCTTGCGAATTCAGACGCGGAGCGTCGGCTCGTTTTCCGGTAACGCAACCAAAGAATTTCTATCGCGCCGAGGTAGACTAAGAGCATGGTCGAGAACCGCGATCAGCGGACATTGGACACACGGCGAGCCGACGCCGATTACAGGAGTTTCCCCTCATTCGCAGATTGGTTAGGAAGGACGAATGTAGATACCGGGCGATGGGAACGATATTCGAGTTTGCTTCAGGAGCGCACAGACCTCACTCCTGAATTGCTTGCGCGAGCTCGTGAAGTGGCGAAACGCGCTGCCGCAGTCGATACAGGAGCAATCGAAGGACTCTATGACGTGGACCGCGGCTTCACGTTCACGGTCGCGATGCAGATGGCGACATGGGAGTCTCAACTCGACGCGAAAGGTCATCGCGTACGCTCGATCATCGAGGCTCAGTTGGGCGCCTACGACTTTGTACTGGATTTCGCAACCCGGGCGGTACCAATCGCAGAGGCGTGGATTCGCGCCCTTCACGAAGTCATGTGCAAGGGCCAGGAGACGTACAGCGTATCTACCGAGGTGGGCACGCAAGAGCAGCCGTTGCCTTTGGGCCGATACAAGGTGCTTCCAAACCACGTCCTGAAGAACGACGGCGTTACCCACTCTTACGCTCCCGTCGATCAGGTACCCTCGGAGATGCACCGCCTCTGTTTGGAAGTTGAAAGCCCCGATTTTGCATCAGCGCACCCTGTTCAACAGGCTGCATATATCCACTATGCGCTCGTGGTGATCCATCCTTTTGCTGACGGCAACGGGCGTGTGGCAAGAGCCCTGGCATCGGTTTACACCTATCGGGCCATCTCTGTTCCGTTGGTCATGCTGGCGGAGCACCGTCTCGAATACTATGACTCGCTTTCCGCGGCCGATGACGGTGACTACCAACGGTTTGTGGATTTTGTTCTGGCGCGAACGCTTGACTCCATCCAGCTTGTCTCGGAGACGCTGAAGGCAGCCGGTGTTCCCGCGCCCATCGAGGCTGCGCGAGGCCTTAAGCAGGTGTATTTGACGCGTGGAGGCTTTACTCACACTGAGGTCGATGCGGCCGGTTATAGATTGTTCGATGCTTTTGTTGCTGAGGTGCAGAGACAAGCGAGTGCGCTCCATACCGGCGAACTGGTGATCGCGTGCATCGGAGTGCAGACCGCTGCTACGCCGCAAAGCGATCGGTACCGTTTACCCGTCACCGGCGGGCCACGGCTGGCAATGATTCAACTCCGTACGTCTCCACCGGCTAGCGCCGAGCTCACACGTGAAGTAACTTTGGAAGTCCCACGCGACTCTGGGAAAGAGGACGATATCGTTCTTCGGTCCGCGGCGACGGGTGAGCTCTTCGGGGCGCGTGTCACGGAAGCTCAACCCGCATTGACCGGCACGGTGCAACTCCGGCTCGCCATATTTGTTCACGGCCTCCTGGGACAGGCGATTGCCGACATCACGAAATCCGCCTCCAAAGTACTGCGCCAGAACGGGTATTGACTACTTGCCGTGAACTGGACGAAGGTGGACGAATTCCGCAAGTTCGGCGGCATACGGATTGAGGATGACATCGTGGTGACGGAGGACGGGCACGTCAATCTCACGCGCGTCGCGTTTGCTGGTTCTTAGAAGCGTTTCACGCGGAGGCGCGGAGTGCGCGAAGGTTTTCTCCCGCGCTCTCCGCGTCTCCGCGTGACCGCTTTTCAACCAGAACTTCAACGCTGAAGTACATCGACGCGAATCTCATCGAGCACAACGCACCAGTCCTCGCCGCGCTCCCTCTACCGCGTCCCGCGATCGCCGTTCGATCTCAGCGGCCGATGCGCGCTGCACGTCGTCTTCTGCTTCCAAACTAGCCTCGGCCATGCGAGGATTTTACCCCAGGGCGTATCATTCATGATGCGATGGTTTGTATCCGTTGGACATCATGAAAAACCTGCCGGATGCGGTCGCTGAAGCTCGTTTCATGTGCGCGATGTGCGACCGGGAAGCCGGACATATTCAACTTGCAGGCAGCCCATCGTCATCTCAAGTCCGCCGCACCAGCTTTACCAGCACTCTCACCGCAGCCGTGCCCGCTGAGCAATTCTCCGCACTTCGTTCTGCAATCGAGCAGGGTGACGCCCGGAGATTGCACGGGCTCGACCTGGAATATGCCCCGTTCTTTTGCCCGCAATGTGATGCCATCTATTGCGGCGCTCATTGGAAGACGAGGGACGTTTTCGATGAGGACGATCCTTCCTGGCATGATTCCATTCGCGGTCAGTGCCCGAAAGGACACGAACGGATGTTGGAGGACTGAGAATCGAAGTGGAGCCAAACCTTCACAAAGTTTGCCGGTCATGCCGCGAGCGGCGTATCATTATGTTGCTACGAGGTATTCGAATGAAGACCAAAATCCAAAAGTGGGGAAACAGTCTGGCCGTTCGCATCCCCAAACCGGTAGCAGAGGAAATCGGTTTTACCAGCGAGAGCGATGTGGAGATGTCACTTCAGCACGGATCTTTGGTCCTGACACCGACTCGGCGGTCGTACTCACTGAAGGATCTGGTAAAGGGCATCACTCCCGCGAACCGGCATGAAGAGATCGACCTTGGACCGCCCATGGGTCGTGAGTTGCTGTAGTGCCTTACCTTCCTGATCGCGGTCACGCCATCTGGTTGTCGCTCAGCCCAACGCTCGGGCACGAACAGGGCGGTCGGCGTCCTGTAGTCGTACTCTCACCCGCGTTCTACAACAAGCGCTCGGGACTGCTCATCGCGTGTCCGATTACATCCCGGGTGAAGGGCTATCCGTTCGAGGTTGCGATCCCTTCCGGTTTGGCAGTTGCGGGAGTTGTGCTCGCCGACCAACTCCGCAGCCTTGACTGGAGTGTCCGCGACATAGAGCGTATCGGCGTGCTGCCACCAGAACTGGTCGAGGAAGTCCTGGCTCGCGCTAGCGCTCTGCTTTCGTAGCGTTAGACCCGGTTCCGAACGCAGTTCCCCACTTGCCAAACCCCGCTCGAATGCGCCATCATTACCTCGGAGCGGTGACCACGGGTCCAGATTCCGGCTTCGAGAT
This sequence comes from Thermoanaerobaculia bacterium, assembly GCA_017883205.1. Classification (GTDB taxonomy): domain Bacteria; phylum Acidobacteriota; class Thermoanaerobaculia; order Gp7-AA8; family Gp7-AA8; genus JADGNZ01. The sequence goes on from JADGNZ010000056.1 coordinate 21,807, forward strand.
CTTTGTGCCGGGGCGTCAGGACTGCTCTCAGAGCGAAATCCCGTTATCGGGAGCGCCTATCTCATTTGTCGGCACCGCTCCTTTTTTCTTCTCCCCTCAGGTTGAGCGCAACCACGGCGCCTCCCGGATGACTCATCTCCCGTATCGCGATTTCGTCCTCAGTCATGACGATCACGGTTGAGGAGCGAGTGCCATAACCGCGATCGGGCAGCGAGACGAAGACTTCCTGTTCGATCGGCCCGCCGCGCGGCGTCGTCAGAAAGCGCATCAGGTCGTCAACAAGTTGACCAGGCGAACGATCGAGCGCTTCCGTCATCGCCTCGCGGGCGAATGCAATCTTCGGCCAGTCGATCGAAGCCGGAGCGTTGCTGACGGCGAAGATGCCGTCAGGCAGGAGACTCGCGGGTGTGTCGCTGGCGACGTGCGCGACTCGTGTTCGATCGCCGGCAATGAGATGGAATCCGGCGTATTCATCCGGCTGGATCTGCTGCGCGTAGTCGAGCGGATCGAGATTCGATCGGACGAAGTTCCCCACCAGTTCTCCGCGCGAGCGTGGGTTGGTGACATCGATGCCGCGGATGTTCGTCACCGCTGCGAAGCGGCCTTCGCGCGTAACGGCAAGCCAGCTTCCACCGGCGCGGAGATCGCGTCCGCCGGCGATGTTCTTGTCATCGTCCCAAACGTGCAAAGGGCGCGTCGGGCGGTCGTAAAACTCGTCGCGATTCGCGGCGATGACGATCGGGATGTGCGCGGATGTGTGGACGGCGATGGCGATGAGGCACATGGGATTTCTCGATAGTAATGCTGGTTCTGGGTCGCCGCCGGGCCGGCGGCGGTACAGCCGGCGGGCCGCCGGCGCTACGTTGGCGCTACGTGGGCCGTCGCGTTTAAGTCGTTTATCGGGGCAACAGATGTTTCTGTGCTTTGCCGAGGGCGGTGCGGGGAATTGAATCGACGCGAACGAATTGGCGCGGGACTTTGAACGATGCGAGTTGTTCGCGGCAGATGCGCTCGAGGGCATCGATGTCGAGTGCGGACTCGGGCACAGGAACGATGAACGCGACCGGGACTTCTCCGCGCAGTTCGTCCGGCACACCGACGACCGCGGCCTCCGCCACTCCCGGTTGTTCGAGCAGCAACTCTTCGATCTCGCGCGGGTAGATGTTGAAGCCGCCGGAGATGATGAGATCGGACTTGCGGCCGAGCAGGGTGTAGTAGCCGTCATCGGAGCGTGACGCCAGATCGCCGGTCCGGAACCAGCCGTCGGTGAACGCCGCGGCGGTGGCGTCCGGACGGCGCCAGTAGCCGGCGAAGACATTCGGGCCACGCACGAGCAGCTCGCCATCTTCGATGCGCACGGAGATGCCGGGCAGCGGAAAGCCGACGGTCCCGGCGCGGCGCTCGCCGATGTACGGATTGCTCATCGTCATGAAGGTCTCGGTCATGCCGTAGCGCTCGAGGATGGCGTGGCCGAAGAGCTCGCGGAATCGGTCGAACACGTTCGCCGGCAGAGGCGCGGAGCCCGATACGAAGAGGCGCATTCGCGCTCCGATCTCGCGCGCGGAATCGGGCGGCGTTTCGAGCAGGCGGACATAGATCGTCGGCACGCCGAAGAAGAGCGTCGGCTGGAACGCGTTGAATTCATCGAGCGCCGTCCCGTGGTCGAAGCGCTCCAGCAGCCGCATCCGGCAGCCGCTGCCCAGCCAGCAGTGCAGACCGTTGCCGAGGGCGTGAATGTGGAAAAGAGGGAGCGCGAGGAGGAAGCGGTCGCGGTCGCTGATCTGCCACATGGTCAACAAGTTGACGGCATTGGCGGCGAAGTTGTTGTGCGTGAGCACGGCGCCCTTCGACGCGCCGGTAGTACCCGAGGTGTAGATGATTGCGGCCGGGGTGTCGCCGTCGAGATCTTCGTCTGGACGCTCGCTGCTCGCGCTTTCTGCCTCGTTGATCAGTGACGCCAAATCCGCCTCGCGGATCACGAATCGAGGCTCCGCGTCGCCGGTGATGTGCGCGATCTCGCGGTCGCGGTAGAGGATGTTGATCGGGACGAAGATCACGCCCAGCTTGACGCAGGCGAGGTAGAGATCGATCAGCTCGATGCGATTGGCGAGATAGACGGCGAGACGGTCGCCCTTCGCCAGCCCTCGCGCGCGGAGCACGTGCGCGAGCCTGTTGCTGCGATTCTCGATCTCGCCGAATGTAAATTCAGCGCTTTCCCACTCCAAGGCGATCTGGTCTCGCCGCGCGATGAGCGAGAGGTCGAAGAGGTGGAGGAGGTTCATGGCGTGGGATGATATTGCGTGGTGGGGGGTGGGGCGTGGGGAGTGGGGGGTGGGAGAGGAGTCAGCGACCGAATGATGCCTGCGCCGTGCGCTTCAGGCGGCGCGGTTCCGGGCTTCGGCCCAGGTCTCTGCGCGCCCACACGTTAAATCAATCTCCCACGCCCCACGCCCCACGCCCCACTCCCCGAAACACCATCGCACGCTGCTTGCAGTCACGACCAGCGCAGTGGCAAATCAGGGCACAACACGCAGGCGCGCCATCGGCGCGGAGATCATCGACGGCGGCGTCGACTTCCGCCTCTGGGCTCCTGACCGAAAGAACGTCAGCGTCGTCATCGACGATCGGACGATTCCGCTCGATCGCGAGGCAGACGGCCACTTCCGAGGGACCGTGGCCGATGCGCGCGCAGGAACCCGCTATCGATTTCGTCTCGATGATGACGACAAGCTCTATCCCGATCCTGCCTCACGCTTCCAGCCTGATGGCCCGCATGGCGACTCCGAAGTCGTCGATCCTGCCGCGTATCGATGGAGCGACGGCGCGTGGCCCGATGTCGACAAACACAATCTCGTCATCTACGAGATGCACATCGGCACCTTCACTACCGAAGGCACCTGGCGCGCTGCCATCCCGCACCTCGGCGCACTTCGCGACATCGGCATCAACCTCCTCGAAGTCATGCCCGTCCACGAGTTCCCCGGCCGCTTCGGCTGGGGATACGACGGCGTCGATCTCTGGGCGCCGTCGCATTTGTACGGCCGGCCCGACGACTTCCGTGCTTTTGTCGACGCCGCTCGCGCTCACGGCCTCGGCGTCATTCTCGACGTCGTCTACAACCATTTCGGCCCCGACGGCTGCTATCTGCGGCAGTTCGCGAAGGACTACTTCACGAACAAGTACGTGAACGACTGGGGCGAGTCGATTAACTTCGACGGCGATGGCTCCCCCGGCGTGCGCGAGCTCGTCTCCGAAAACGCGGCGATGTGGATCGACGAGTTTCATCTCGACGGACTGCGCCTCGATGCCACGCAGTCGATCAACGATGCATCCGATGAGCATGTGCTCGCGCTGATCGCACGGCGGGCGCGCGCGGCGGCGGCCGGTCGATCCATCTTTCTCGTCGCGGAGAACGAGCCGCAGGATGTCGCGCTCATCGACGACTACGGCCTTGATGCGCTCTGGAACGACGACTGGCATCACGCTGCAATGGTCGCCGCAACGGGACGCCGCGAGGCCTACTACACTGACTACTTCGGTACGCCGCAGGAGTTCGTGTCGATGGCGCAGTTCGGCTTCCTCTACCAGGGCCAGTACTACTCGTGGCAGAAGGATGCGCGCGGCACGCCGTCGCTGCACCTGTCGCCGAAGCAACTCGTCTGCTTCACGCAGAATCACGACCAGATCGCGAACTCGGGACGCAGCGAACGGCTGCAGCAACTGACGAGTCCCGGCCGGTTTCGCGCGCTGACCGCACTGCTCCTCCTCGGACCGAATACGCCGATGTTGTTTCAGGGGCAGGAGTTCGGCGCATCGACTCCCTTCCTCTACTTCGCCGATCACAATCCCGAGCTGGCGAAGGCGGTGGGCAAAGGACGCCGCGAGTTCCTGGAGCAGTTCCCTTCCCTGCTCCGGATGAAGGGCGACTTCGCACCGCCCGAGGCCGAGGAGACGTTTCGGCGATGCAAACTCGATGATCGTGAGCGCGTCGGGAACGCGGAGATGATCGCGCTGCATCGCGATCTCCTACGGTTGCGCCGCGAGATGACCGGCACGGTGCGCGGCGCTCTGCTCGCCGCGGAAGCGTTCGTGCTCCGCTTCGACAATCGTCTCCTCATCGTCAACCTCGGGCGCGAGGTACACCTCGACGTCGTCCCCGAACCGCTTCTCGCGCCGCCCGCGAAGCGCAACTGGGAGTTGCTCTGGTCGAGCGAATCGCCAGACTACGGCGGTACAGAAACACCACCAGTCGAGACCGATGGGAGATGGTGCTTACCGGCGCAGGCGGCGATCGTGATGAAGGCGTCGTAAGCGCGGCGCAAGCGCAGGAAGAGGCTGTACTTAGGCAACATGACGCGTGACGATGAGGATGGGGATGTGCCGACGTTTGGCATTTTCGATGTCAACGTTGTCACCGTGCGTGCGAAGTCGTCATTCATGGATGACACATCGGCAATTTTTACTCGAAATCGTGATCCCAGGATGTCATCGATGACGTTTTTTAAGCGAAATCGGCTTCCCGGAAGTCATCGATGACATATTTTTAGGCATCGATGACATTTTTTAGGCAAAATTTGCATCGTGGAAGTCATCGATGACATCTTTTAACCGAAATCGGCATCCTGGAAGTCATCGATGACATTTTCTAAGTGAAATCGGCATCCCGGAAGGCATTGATGACATTTCTCGAGCGAAATCGTCGTCATTGGATGCCGACGTAGTCAGTTCTTATTCGAAATCGTCATCCTGGGTGTCGGAATCGTCATTCCTTGATTGCTCGATGTCGACATTCGTCGATCTTCGCTCGAGTTTGGTGGCGGCGGCACGCCAGGCGGTCCCTTCGCTCATGACTGTTTGGGCAAACGCCTCAGAATCAAGCTCTCGGCGATACGCCGCTTTTCAACACGGCTAAATCTCTCCGAGGTGGCGTGTGCGGATGTCGTCCATCGTGTCATCCCAATTGTCGTGTCATCCTGAGACAGCCGGAGCCGCCGACGCGAATCGATCCGCTCGCGGAGAATGTGTTCGGCGGCGGAGGACGGCGAAGGATCTCAAAATGCGACGCACAAGCCATGTGCCCGGCAACTTGAGATCCTTCGCCGTCCTGCGGCGCCTTCCCATCATGCGTGAAGGCGCGAGTCGTGCGGGCGCCTCCGGCAGGCTCAGGATGACACTGACTTTCAAAGTGGGGTCAGGTCCAAAATTGAAAGTGCCCGGAAGTGCCGCTGTCAGTAGCCCACCGGGGTTTCGTCACTTTCAATTTTGGACCTGACCCCACTTTGAAAGTCACGAACGCACCGAAACCCCCGCCGGGCAAGGACGCCCGGCGGTAGCAGGCAAGAATGCCTGCACTACGCCGTGAGCAATTTCCCTGGCCACGCTTCTTCCGCTCTGCGGATCCAGTGGCCGGTGCGGATCTCCGAGAGGCGGTCGGCGGTGGTGTCGAAGATCGTCGTGTGCAGGTCGGCGCGATTGCGAAAGTCGGCGCGGCTGAGCGCTTCGATGCGGCCGTCGGTGTGACGGACGAAGACGCGGTTGGCGTCGAGGATCGAGACGCCGAGCTCGTGCTCGAATTGCTTGAGGAGGCCGAACATCCGGTCGATCGAGCATCCCGAGGTCTCGCTGCGCTCATCGACGGCGAGGGCGAGGAAGCTGCCGTAGAGCAGTTCGCGGGCGGACGTGACCGGAACATCGTGCGCCGCCCAGCCGTCGAGAAAGCGATCGACGCGGTCGAGAAACTGTTTGCTCTGCGTTTCGTTCAACGCAGGTGAGATGCCGAAGAGCCACGTGCGGGCGTGGTCGTCGAGTTGATTGATGTCGATTCGTGGCACGATAGACTCCTTGGAAGGATGAATGATGAAGGATGAACGGGTAACCGGCTACATTATTCATCGTTCCTCCTTCATCCTTCATCATTCACTCTCATGAGCCTCGCAAAATTGATGCAACGCTTCAAAGGTGGCGTCTGTACCGACGACCGGCCGCCGCAACAGCAGGATCCTCTGCGCCTCGCCACAGCGGCGGTGCTGCTCGACATCGGTTATGCCGACGGCACGCTGAGCTCCGAGGAGGATGAGGATCTCCTCAGCTACCTCAAACGCGCCTTCGCTCTCGACGACACGATGGTGCAGGAGCTCGTGAAAGCGGCGGACGAGATCCGCACGCGCTCGATCGACCACTACGCGCTGACCAATTTCATCCGCACCAGCGCTCCGCTCAGCGACCGCATCGAGATCGTGAAGACGATGTGGCGGATCGCCTACGCCGACGGCCGGCTCACAGACTACGAGAACTACCTCGTCCGCAAGCTGGCCGACCTCCTCGGCCTCGAGCATCACGTGATGATCGACGCAAAGGTGAGCGTGCTGCGGGAGCTGGGTCTGGCGACGAGTTAGTGGCCCAGGCGTCTCACCTTCTCCCACGGAGACAGCATTCGGGCGGGACGCCCGAATGCCCGCGTGCGAGACGCACGCACTCCTTCGGCTAGACTCCCGCCGATGACCGAAAAACATCACGTGGCCATCATCGGCGCGGGTCCGATCGGGCTCGAGCTGGCGGTGGCGTTCAAGCAGTCCGGGATGGACTACATCCAGCTCGATGCGGGGCAGATCGGCTCGACCATCGCCTGGTATCCCGTCCAGATGCTCTTCCACTCCAGCTCCGACCGGCTGGGACTGGCGGGCGTTCCGATTCAGACTTCGACGCAGCAGAAGATCACGCGGGAGGAGTACCTCGCCTACCTCCGCGCGCTGGTGATGCAGTTCGGATTGCAGATTCGTTCGTACGAGCGGGTCACACGCGCGACGAGACTGCCGGGCGGCGAATTCGAGTTGGTGACACGCGCGGTGGACGGCGAGCATCGCTATCACGTCGATCACGTCGTCCTGGCCATCGGAGCCTTTCACGCGCCGCGATTGCTGGACATCCCGGGCGAGGAGATGGCGCACGTCAGCCACTACTTCCACGATCCGCACACCTACTTCGGCAAGAAGCTGCTCATCGTCGGCGGACGCAACTCATCGGTCGAAGCGGCGGTGCGTTGCCAGCGCGCCGGCGCGAACGTTACGCTCAGCTATCGCCGCGATGATTTCGATCCGAAGGTGGTGAAGTTCTGGCTGCTACCCGAGGTGCGCGCGCAGATTCGCGATGGGCTGATTCGCTACCTTCCTCGCACAAGTCCCATCGAGATCGGCAATGGGACCGCCCTCCTCGCACCGACAGACGGTCGCGGCGCCGTCATCACAGACGCCGTGCCGATGGAGATCGACGCCGATTTCATCCTGCTGCTGACCGGCTACCGGCAGGACCCGACTCTCTTCGATCAACTCGGCGTCGAGCTTCGCGGCGACGATCGCCAACCTGTTTACGATCCCGAGACGATGGAGACGAACGTGCCGGGTGTCTTCGTCGCAGGCACCGCAGTGGCCGGAACACCCCCGCGCAAAGTGACGGTGATCGTCGAGACCTGCCACGTGCACGTGCCGCGGATCGTCGCGGCGATCCAGGGGAAGCGCGTGGCGTTGCCGGATGGGGCGGTGGATGACTAAATCGGGGAGCACAGACAAGAGTGTCTGTGCCACACAGATTCCGGATTTACAAGGACAAGAGTGTTAATGCCGCAGGGTTAGTGCCACATGGAGTATGTGATGTGGCACAGACACTCTTGTCTGTGCACCACAAGGCACTACTGCGTCATCAACGCGAACCCGATCATCTTGTACAGCAGCCGCGCGCCGACGTTCGCATCCCACTCCGTCTGGCCGGGCGCGACTTCGCAGAGGTCGAGGCCGACGATGCGCTTCTTCGCGCGGATGATCGCGCGCAGGACTCCGATTGCTTCGTTCCAGGAGAGGCCGCCTGGCACCGGTGTTCCGGTCGACGGGCATAGCGTCGGATCGAGGCCGTCGATGTCCCAGGAGAGGTAGACGTCATTGGGAAGCGCGCCGACGATCTCATCGGCGATCTCCGCCCACGTCGCGCCTTCTTCCTTGCGCGCGGCAAGGTCGGAGTCGAAGAACGTCACGATGCGCCCGCCGGAATTCTCGATCATCGCTGACTCGGCGTTGCTGAGATCGCGCACGCCGAATTGCACGAGTTTCGCGACGCCGCCGAGCTTCGTCATCACGTTGTGAAAGATGGAGGCGTGGGACCAGGTGAAGCCTTCGTAGGAATCGCGAAGATCGGCGTGGGCGTCCAGATGAAGAATGCCGAGGCCGGGATAGGTTTCGGCGTAGGCCTGCATGGCGCCGAACGGGACGGAGTGATCGCCGCCGAGGATGACGGCCATCTTGCCGGCGTCGAGGAGTGCGCGAGTCTGCTCGTGAACCCACTCGTTTACCAGTTCCGAGATCGCATTCACCTCGGCCACTGCTTTCCGCGTGGCGCCATCGACAGGACCACCCTTTTCGATGACTGCGGCGGCGATCTCCTTCGCCTTCCGGTTGCAGCGCTCGATTTTCTTCGGGATGTCGAGCATGGCGATGCCGGCTTCGTACGGGCGGCCGGTATCGCGATCGAAAAGATCGACCTGCTTCGACGCCTCGAAGATCGCGCTCGGCCCATTCGAAGTGCCGCCGCCGTAGGACGTCGTGGCCTCGTACGGAACGGGGACGACGACGACGCGCGCCTCGTCGGGCGTGAACGGCAAGCCGTAGATGCCAGCAGCGGAGGATGCCGGAGCGTCCGGATCGAAGGGACTCATGATGCGAGCATACAAGAAGGTGAATGCGTCCTCGATGTCATAGTCGCGGTAGCAAGGTAACCACTTCTTAGATGGATCATGGCCACAAACTTGTAGGAATCAGTGGCGATGTTGACCAACTCTGGTAGTGGCACTACGATGCCTTCACTAATGCCACTCGACTCCGACACCACACACACCTCCCGCTCGCGCCTGATGGAAGCGGCGAAGACGCTCTTCGCGCAGAACGGCTATGAGCAAACGTCGACGTCGGCCATCGCCCGCTCCGCCGGCTCCTCGGAGTCGCAGCTCATGCGTTACTACGGCGGGAAAGCGGGACTGCTGGAAGCGATTTTCAATCACAGTTGGCTGGCGCTGAACCAGCGCATCCAGAACCGAATCGCCGCCTCCTCGGATGCGCACGAAGCGCTCGGAACGGTCCTCGATACGATGATGGAAGTCTTCTCCGCCGATCCGGAAGTGGCCTTTCTCTTCGTGTTCGAGGGACGCCGCGTGCGCACCGGCGCCGAGATCGCGCTGTCTCACGGGTTCACGGAGTTCCGGGAACTGCTCCGGATGGTCGTTCGACGCGGTCACCGGGACGGTACACTCAAAGAAGGCTACAACGACGAAGCGCTGGCCATCGCCCTGATCGGAGCCGCGGAAGCGCTGTTGCGGGAGCGCCTCATCGCCCGGCGCGCGAATCAACCCGATCCATTCAACGACGAGGAGTTGAAGGCAGTGTTCCTGGCCCTTCTCTCCGGACTGTCGCGGCCGCGGCCTTCACAAGACGCAGCGCAAGATAGCTAGTCGTCCATCGGATTCATGGGAGGTTTGTCGGACTTCTCCGCGCGCTGCAACGCCTCCTTGAACCGCTCGTCGAGAATCCGGGCGCGGTCTTTCTGGCTGGCCATCTCCCTGTCGAATTTCTTTTCCATCTCGCTCTTCTGCGATTCGAGGCCGGCCACCATCGACTCGAGCGAGCCCCCCGCCCGCTTCTCTTTCACCTTGTGGAGGAGGACATCGCCCGAATTCCGGTCGATGATGATCGTCGCATCGCAGCAGGGACAGTTGATCTCGAAGTTGGCGGCCATGGTGTGGACATTTTACCGCTTGGTGTCGGCTTCGTCGGAATGGGGTCGAAAACCATTAACCACAGAGGCACAGAGGACACAGAGAAACCTCTGTGATCTTTGTGACTCTGTGGTGATGGGAGTGATCGCCGGACATCATCGGGTTCGTACTGCTTGTCCACGCCAAGCACTTGACACTCGATCATTCGCACCATAAATTGAGCGACCGAGGCCACGATGCGACTCTTCATTCTTGTTGTCTGCGTCACCCTGCTCGCCGGTTGCTTTGCGATCTCGCGACACATGCCTTCGCTGATCGTCGCCGCACGCGAGGGCGACGGCCCGGCGATCCGCGAGATCGTCAAGAGGGGCTGCGATCCGAACGCTGCATACGGCGCGCTCAACTGGACGCCGCTCATGCACGCCATCTCCAGAAACCAGATCGAGTCGGTGAAGGCGCTGCTCGATTCAGGCGCCGACGTGAACCGGACGGGCGACTACGAAACGGAGCCGAGGACGAAGCAGCTTCGCGTCACACCATTGATGATGGCGTCTGGCTACGGCTACACGCCCATCGTTGAGCTGTTGCTGCAACGCGGGGCCGATCCAGCGCCGGCCGACAGTGACGGCAATCGCGCGCTCGACTACGCGCTGACCGGCATGCTCTATCGCACTCTTTTCGAATGTCATGACAGCACCGTTCGTGCGTTGATCGCCGCGCACGCACCTCTTCAGGTCAGCGCTGACTCCCGCAGGTGGGCCGGTATCAAGCGGTGCGAGACGCTTGCGCTCGTGCGGTGAAAAACCATTAACCACAGAGACGCAGAGGACACAGAGGTTGTCGTTGCGAAGGCGGAAGGATGAAGGATGAACTGTGTGCGCGATTCGGGCTCATTCATCCTTCATCATTCATCCTTCATCCTTCATCTTTAATCCAGCGCCCTGAGCAAATCCTCCACGAGATCGTCCGCATGCTCCAGGCCCGCCGAGATGCGCAGGAGGTTCTCCGCGGTCCGGCTGCCGGGGCCCTCGCTCGAGTTGCGATGTTCGATCAGGCTTTCCGTGCCGCCGAGAGATGTGGCGCGGGTGAAGATTTTCGTCTTCGCGGTGACGGCCAGCGCTGCTTCGCGTCCGCCGCGGACGTTGAACGAGAGCATGCCGCCGAACGCGGACATCTGTTGCGCGGCGATGGCGTGGCCGGCATGCGACTCCAGTCCCGGATAGTGAACGGCCTCGACGCGCGGGTGCGTTGCCAGGGCGCGCGCGAGTGCCATGGCGTTCTCGCAATGTACGCGCATGCGCGCGGGGAGCGAACGGATGCCGCGCAGGATGAGCCATGAGTTGAAGGGCGAGGCCACGCCGCCGGTAATCTTGCGGCAGTGCTCGACGGCTTCGGCCAGTCCGTCGCGTTGCGCAAACGCAAGCGATCCGCCCTGCACGTCGCTGTGTCCGCCGAGGTACTTGGTGGTGGAGTGGAGCACGACGCCGGCGCCTTGCTCGATGGGACGCTGCAGCGCCGGCGTAGCGAACGTCGCATCGGCGATGAGGATCGCGTTTGCCTCGTGCGCGATCCGCGCGAGCGCGGACACATCGGCGATTCTCATCAACGGATTCGATGGGGACTCGCACCAGATGGCGCGTGTCGATGTCTGCACCGACGCCTTCACGGCATCGAGATCGTCCATCGCCACAAAGTCGAACGACACACCCCAGCGGTTCAGGTACTCGTTGGCCAGCGCGCGAACACCGTAGTAGCTCTCGTCCTGCAGCAACACGTGCGAGCCGGCCGGCAGCGCCTGCAACAAGCACGTCGTCGCTGCCATCCCGGACGCGAAGGCCAGCGCGTGCGAAGCCGAATCGATCGCCGCAAGCGCCTCTTCGAGACGTACCTGGGTTGGATTCCCGTCGCGGATGTAACTGAATCCGTGCGACGGCGAACCGTCCTCGGCGCGCCGCTCGAACGTCGTCGAAAGATGAATGGGGGCCGCGATGGCACCAGTTTCGTCGTCTGTCCCTGCTCCGGAATGAACCGCCTTTGTTTCGAATCGCATAGTGGAAGGATAAACTGTCGAGAGATCAGAAAAACCAGAGATAAGAGATTGGAGATCAGGAGACCGCGTCCTGATCTCTGATCTCTGGTCTTTCTAATCTCTTTTACAAATCCAACGTACTCAGATCCTCATGGCAGCAGCACCCCGGTCCGCGTTTCTGGCAGTCTTCGCCTTCATGACTGCGGCAGCAGCACTTGCCCAGCCGGTGATGACCTATGTTTACAACGCCCCTGAGTCGGCGCTGGACGTGCGCTACCAGTATCACTGGGAGATCTTGAGAACGGCACTGGAGAAGACGACGCCGAAGTGGGGGCCGTACCGGATGGTGAAGTCGGAGCTCATGACCGAGCGTCGGCAGGCCCTCGAGCTGAAGAACGCCACCGGCAAGCTGACTGTGATGTATCTGAGCACGACTCCCGAGTTCGAGCGCAATCTCATCCCGATCCACATCCCCGTCGACAAGAACCTCGGCGGGTACTGCGTCTTCCTGATCCGCAAGGACGAGCAGCAGCGATTCGCGTCCGTTCGCACGCTCGCCGACCTTCGCAAGTTCACGTTCGGACTCGGCCTCGGCTGGGTCGACGTCGACATCCTCAATGCCGCTGGCCTTCCGGTGGTAACGGGATCGAGCTACGACGGTCTGTTCGAGATGCTGGTCAAAAAGCGCTTCGACATCTTTCTGCGCGCGGCGGTGGAAGTGCTCGACGAATACGATCAGCGCAAGAACCGTCTCCCCGATCTTTATATCGAAGACAGCCTCATCCTCTACTATCCGTTGCCGATGTACTTCTGGTTTCCGAAGACGGCGGAGGGGCGGCGCCTGGCAACGCGTGCCGAGGCAGGAATGCGGATGATGATCGCCGACGGAACGTATGACCGTATCTTCGACAGGTACCAGCGGCACAAGATCGAGCGCCTGCGTTTGAAGAGCCGGCGGATTATCAAGATCGGCAATCCGTTTCTCGGACCGGAAGTCCCGTTCAGCGACAAGCGGCTCTGGTTCGATCCGCAAACGTACAAGTAGATGCGCGCACGCAGATCTTCGGTCGCCATGGTTGTCGCCGCAACGCTGGTCGCGGTGACGACTGTCTTGCTCGGCACCTACGCGGCTCTCACGTACCGCGCGGACGCAAAAGCGCAGCGGGACTCTCTCCAAAGCCTCACCGAGCGACAGGCAGACGAGCTTTCTGTAGCGCTGGCGCTCCCGGTCTGGAACGTCGATCGTGCGCAGATCGACAAAGTGATCGAAGCGATGTCCCAGCCGAAGTCCGTCTACGGGATTGCCGTTCATACCGCGGGCGAGGACGTTGGCCGCCTCCGAAATTCGGATGGGAAGTTCAGAGCGTGGGATGGGAAATCCGAACCCGAAGGCATGGTCGTCGAGGAAAAGACGATCACCTTCGGCGGCCATCCGATCGGAACGGTGCGCCTGCTGGTGACGCAGGAATACCTTCGCAACGATCTTCGTATGTCGCTGATCCGCCTCGTGACCATGATTGTCGAGGTCGACGTGCTGCTCGTCCTCGGCACCTACTTCATCCTCCTGCGCGTCGTGGTTCGTCCGCTGAACGAGATCGAAAAGTATGCCGTTGCCGTCAGCACGGGCGTGGGGCCGCAAAACGCGCCGCAGCCGGAGTCGCTTTTCACCGCCGATCTGGAGAACCTCCGTTCCAGCATCGCCACGATGGTTCGTCAGCTCGAACAGCGTTACACCGAATTGAAAGAGCAGGAAGAGTTCACGAACACCGCGATCAACGCCATCACAGGTCTGTTCTTCGTTCAGGACCGCGAAGGCCGTTTCCTTCGATGGAACGACAACATGGCCCGTCTGGCTCCAAGCGAGCACCTGCAGGCTGATCGCAACGACCGTCACCTCATTCATCCCGATGACCGCGAGCTCATCGACGGGAAGATCGTCGAGGTATTCGAGACCGGTCAGGCGGATGTGGAAACGCGCCTCTTGCTCGGCGGGGAGGTCAGGAACTACTTGCTCAATGCACGGCGGATGGATGTCCGGGGCCAGCCGTTCATGGTGGCCACCGGCGTCGACATCACGGAGCGCCGGCAAGCCGAGGCGGAGCAGAGGCGGCTGCAGAGCGAGATTGCGCGCTCCGCGGCCGAGTGGAAGAAGACGTTCGACACGGTCACCACGCCGATTCTGATCACGGAGGAAAGCGGAGCGATCGTCCGCGTGAACCGCGCCGCTCTGGAACTGACCGGTCTGTCCGAGGAGCAGATCAGCGGGATGCCGATCGGACAACTCCCAGCGCGCGAGCCGTGGCACACAGCAGGACAGCTCGTCTCGTACATCGCCACCGAGCACCACGGAACGTCAGCGGAAACGAAGGATTCGGAGGGCAGAACGTGGGACATCAACGTCGCCCACTTCTCCGCTCCGAACGACGGCTCGGAGCGTTTCATCCTGGTGTTGTGGGAGATCACCGGCATCGTGGAACTGCAGGAATCGCTGCGCCGGAGCGAGACGGTGTCCGCGATGGGAAACCTCGTCGCGGGCGTCGCGCACGAGGTACGCAACCCGCTGTTCGGCATCTCCGCGACGCTCGATGCGTACCAGGAGGAGATGAGCCGGCCGGGCTATGTCGAGTTCGCGGCGACGCTGCGTCAGGAAGTTGACCGTCTCATTCATCTCATGAAGGAGCTGCTCGAATACGGGAAGCCGGGCGCACTCTCGATCGAGCGCGGGCACATCCAGGACGTCGTTGCGCAGGCTGTCGAAAGCCGGCAGCAGGCGGCGCACGCAGCGCATGTGCGCGTCGTCAATCAGATGACCAACGGTCTTCCGACGCTGCTGATGGACTCTTCGCGCCTGCGCCAGGTATTCGAGAACCTGATCGACAACGCCATCCAGCACTCGGAGCGCGGGGCCAAGGTTCAGATCAGCGGATCGATCGTCGAGCACGCCGGCCGGCACTGGGTGGAGTGCCGCATCGATGATGAAGGCCCCGGCTTCGCCGTCGAAAACCTCGAGCGCGTCTTCGAGCCGTTCTTCACGATGCGCGACGGCGGCACAGGCCTCGGCCTTTCCATCGTGCAGCGCATCGTCGAAGAGCATTCCGGAAAGGTGTTCGCGGCGAACCGGCCCGAGGGCGGCGGCAGCATTCGCGTGCTCTTCCCGCTTGCCGGTAACGGAGCCGCGGCGAAAAGTGTCGCATCATGACGGACATGACCCGCAACCGCGTGCTGATCGTCGACGATGAACCGTCGATCCGGATGGCCATTCGCCGCTTTCTCACGACCTCGGGATTCGAAGTATCGGACGCCGACAACCGCAGCTCCGCGCTGGCGCTGGCGCGCAAGGAACGGCCTGACGCGATCATTCTCGATTACAAGCTGCGCGACTGCACCGCGCTCGATCTCCTGCCGCAATTCCTGGCCATCGATGCCGAGGTCGCCGTCATCGTGCTGACCGCGCACGCCAGTGTCGAGCTGGCCGTCAGCGCGATCAAGGAAGGCGCCCAGCAATTTCTGACCAAGCCGGTGGAGCTGCCAACGCTGCTCGTCATCCTCAATCGCACGCTCGATACGCAGCGGAGCCGGCAAGCGGATCAGGCCGATCGGAAGAAAGAGTCGCGCGACGTTCTCGATCCATTCACCGGCACGAGCACCGCCATTCGCCAGCTCGCATCCGACGTCGAGAAGATCGTCTCCACCGACCGGCCGATTCTGATTCAAGGCGAGACCGGAACGGGAAAAGGGATCCTGTCGAACTGGCTTCATCGGAACGGCCGGCGGAAGCAGGAGCCGTTCGTCGATTTGAACTGTGCGGGACTATCCAAAGACTTCCTCGAGTCGGAGCTCTTCGGCCACGAGAAAGGGGCCTTCACCGGTGCGGTGCAGGCCAAGCAGGGCCTCTTCGATCTCGCGCACCGCGGCACGCTGTTTCTCGATGAGATCGGCGACGTCGATCTGCAAGTGCAGCCGAAGTTACTCAAAGTCCTCGAAGACAAACGCTTTCGAAGGCTCGGCGATGTGAAAGACCGCTTTGCCGACGTGCGGCTGATCGCGGCAACGCATCACGACATGAACAACCTGGTGCGGACAAGAGCGTTTCGCGAAGATCTCTACTTCCGCATCAGCACGATCGTCCTTCGTCTGCCGTCGCTGCGGGAGCGGCCGGAGGACATTCCTGCGCTGGCCGATGATCTCCTGGCGCGGATCTCTCACGAGCTTGGCCGCTCCGGAACGAGTCTGGCCGCCCCCGCTGTCCGCGCATTGCAGCAGTACTCGTGGCCGGGCAACATCCGCGAGCTGAAGAACGTGCTGGAGCGGTCGCTGCTGTTGAGCGAACGAAACGAGATTCAGCGTGGCGATCTGCGCTTCGAACAACCGACCTCCGAGGGGGCGGCGGAGGATACGCGGCTGACGCTGACCGAAGTCGAAGCGCGCCACATCACGCGCGTCCTGAAAGAAGAAGACGGCGTCATCGACCGCGCCGCCAAGCGCCTCGGCATCACGCGAAACACGCTCTACTACAAGGTTCGCAAGCACCGGATCGCGCTGCGCAAGAATGTCAGCGCGGATGCCACCGACAGCGACAGCCGCGCTTAGCCGGATCATACGTGCGGTGCCCGACTGTCATTTCGAAACGGCGTTGACGCCGAGCCTGCCTGCTGGCAGGCATTTGCGGTATTATTTCCCGATGCTATCTGTCGGCGCTGTCGAGGTATCGGATAAGTGGCATCCGGCGATCCAATCGTTTCGTCGCGACGAACTCCATTACAATCCAGAGTTTTGGGAGAGGTTGTACGGCGGATACGGTTACTTGGGGAACGCAACCGCAGATGAGCTCTTCGCTCGTCACGAGCAGATCGCATCCAATTTTGCGGTATTTGGCTCGTACGAACGTCTGGCGTGGCCAGTTACCAGCCCGTTTAGCGCTTGGTATTGGTTGCGAAAAGATCATCACCTTCGCCTTGAAATGTGGCGGCGCGGAGTTCAACCTCTAATACATCTTTCATTTAAGGCTGGCGAAGTGTTACGGCCGATGCGCAATCGGGACGCAATCCTTGGTGAGGTGCTGTTCAGATTCTCGCGCCGGGAATGGCTCGAACGCACACTATCGGAAGGCCACGTTTGGCTAAATGCAGCTTCCTATTTCAACAACTCATCGCTCAGCGCCTCCCAGCGGGACGACGAACTACGCAAAGAACAGGTATTGTCTGGTGAGCATACCAAGATCACGACGAACGACGGCCGCACTATTCCGATTGCCGGCGATCTCACGCAATGGCGAGAGTGTAAGGAATACTTTATGTTCTCGACCTCTGTCGATTACCATCCATATCTCTATAGCGCGTTTCCGGGTAGCGAAGCGTGTCTCGTCATCAATGATGCTCATGAGTTTGCAAACCGCCTCGCGCAAGCCGTGTCGCGAAAGTTGCCGGACTGGGACTTCGGCGAAATGGCCGTTCATTACTACGACCCGAGGGAGCCTTCAACAATCGATGAGGAAGTCGATCCCATACAGTCGAAGAAGTTTCACTATGCTTTCGAGATGGAGTGGCGCTTCGCGTGCGTTCCGCCGATAGCGCCGAATTGGGATCATGTCGAGCTTACGATTGGGTCTCTGGCAGACATCGCGATGATTGTGCCAAGAAGCTGGACCGGCCTAGCTGCTGCAAGAAATTGACAGCTGAGCGCTTGTTTGCCACCGCGCCATCGACTGACGAGCGTGGGGTCAGACTCGAAGTGGAAGTGACGGAAAATGACCATTGCAAGGGCGCTAAGTCAATTCCCGTCCACTTCCACTTCGGGTCTGACCCCACTTCGGTTTCCCCAATCGAGCGCCTTCTCCCTGAACCGACCGGGACATCGAGGACACTAACCGGAGACATCGAGGACAGTTTCGGGACAGTATCAGGGTGTTGAAGTTG
>JADGNZ010000010.1 GCA_017883205.1 Thermoanaerobaculia bacterium
CCGGGCACCTCCGTGTCTCGAGCTTCGACAACCCGATTCTACGGGGACTCGGCGGTACTTCATCCCTCTCGTTTCAAAGCTGTTTTGGACACGTGTGGTGGCGAAGTCACATTTCGGCGGCCGTCATCGCGCTGGAGAATTCCAGCGGCCTTGCGGATCACCGTTGAGCGTGAAGGCAGCCCACTGGCGCGGATCAGGATAGTCGCCGCGTAATAGCTGCAGTTGCGCGAACCGCAGAGCGTCGGCGGCGGAGACCCCCTGGAGGAGATGACCGTAGAAGTGGTTCATCAGCGCCGCCGCCGCGTCGTCGTCGATTTCCCACAGCGTCGAGATCACGCCGGGAGTGCCGGCATACAGCAGTGCGCGCGTCAAGCCGACGATCTCGTCGCCGGCACTGACTTTGCCGAGGGCGGTCTGACATGCGGAGAGGACGACGAGATTCACGCCCGTCAGGTCGACGTCCGACAGAATTTCATGGACCTCGAGATTGCCGTCACTTCCATCGCCCTCGGCCAACGCGATGCGGCTGAAGAGCGGCGTGTCGGCCTCGTAGAAACCGTGCGCGGCAATGTGCACGAGATCGACGTCGCCCTTCAGCTGATACAGGAGGCTTTCCTTCGCCGCGGCCCCAACCATCGGCACCGAGTGCAGCCTGGTGCCGACCATGATGGCCTCACGCATCGCGCCGGGCAACTCCGGCGAGACGCCTGCAGGCGCGCCGATCACCAGCGCCTTCCCTTTCACGGGTGTCTCCTTGTCGCGCAGGAAGCGGATCGAGCTGGCGCTTGGCGCGTAAGTGATCGTGTAGTCCTCGATCAAGTACCGCCTTGTGCGCGGGTCGCGAAACGCGCCAAACGGCAGGTAGTGCAGCACGCCGTGGGGCACGATGATCAAACGCGAATTGTGGATGTGAGCCCGAAGCGGCGCGAAGAGCTGTCCGTACAGCTCCTCGACAGTGGCCGGCTCGCAAGGCCTATCGAGCAAGCGGACGCCGCGGCCGCCGGCGCTGAACTGCCTCGCCGCACACTGGGCACGTTCAAGAGCCCTCGGACCGATTGGTAGCGAAACGTACCGCAACTTCACCCTATCGAGCGTCCAGGCATGCACAGAGTCTTGTGTGACGAAGTAACTGACCAGCGTGGTGCTGGGAGGGAGTGCGCCCTGAATCGCATCGAGTTTCAGCGGCTCGACGGTCGTCATTGCCGCATACTCGGGGTTGGTGGCCTTCACGCGCGTCATCAGCGCCTCGTACCGCCGGCGTGCCTGGCGAATGTCGTCGTCGAGCTGTCCAGACGGCGCGAGGCGAGCCTGTTGCTGCCACTGCATCATCTGCATGCGCAAGGTCTCGGCTTCCTGCGCCGGAAGCGTGTTCTCCGCGCCGCGCGGGGATACGTGGGCGTTTCCCATCATCTGGAGAAACACTCGCGCGCGCGCACGCTCGGAGACCGCGAACGCCTCCTCGTGGCGGCCGTGCTTGACCAGCAGTTGGAGGAGCTCTTCATAGGACGGCGATGCCCAGCCGGCGGCACCGGGAGAATTGCTGAGAAACGGATCGACCCGAGCGTCGCCAGTGGCAACGTCGAGCGCATCGATCGCCTTGCGGTAATAGGCGACCGCTTTGTCGTCATCACCCTCCTTGACGTAGGTCCCGCCGATCAAAGCCAGAGCGCCGGCGCGCTCCTTCGCGTTCGGAATGACGTTCAGTGCTTTCATCGCAAGCTCGCGAACCAACGCAAGTTCGCGGCTTTCACTGAAGAGAGCCGCCGCCTGAGTGAGCTCGAGCGTGCCGGGGTACAGCATCCCGCTCCGGACAGGCAATTGCGGATCGGCGGGGGCCGAGCTGTCGATCGCCGCCACGACCTGCGCGATGTATTCCGAGCCTGGCACGCTCAGGGCGTCAGGTGTTCGGGACCATTGTTCCGTGGCTTTCTCGAAGTCCGCGAAAGAAATCTCATCTTTCAGAAACCTCCGGGTGGACTCGAGCAAATCGATCGTCGCGACGTCGAGACAGCGGCCATTCTCTTCCGCCATCTGTCGTGCTCTCTCCAACAAGACGCGGGCGCTGTCGGACGCGTCGAGCAGGATGTAATTCATCGCCAGATTGCCCAGGATCGCCGGCTCGCGAAAGGGCTCATTCGCTTGGGCGAGAGCCTCGAGCGACTTTTCCAAATCCGCTGCCGCCGCTCCATAGCGGCCACGCGTCCTGTTCATGTTCGCACTGCTGAGAGCAATCGAAACCTGCAGGTCGAAGTACTCAATCTCCTCGGCCAGCGCCCACGCCTGGGCGAACGCCTTCTCCGCCGCAGCGAACCGGCCGCCCCTCACGAGCGTCTCCGCGCGGCGGCTCAGAACAATGGCCTCCGTCTCCGGACTGTTCTCCGCGCGCACCAGTTCCAGCGCGCGATCGTTCCACGCCCGTGCGTCATCGATCCGGCCGCTGCGCATCTCGGTTTCGGCGAGCTCGCCGAAGACCGCGACCTTCAGGCGTTTCGGCGTGAGGACTCCCACAGGCCGCAGCACCTTCAGACCTTCGAGCGCTCTCACGTAGCTCTCTCGTGCCTCTTCCAACCGCCACTGCCGCCGCCGCAGATTGCCGATCTGGAAATCGATCGGCGGGTCGACTCTCCCGCCAAAGATCGCCGCCGCATTCTTCGCGAGCCGCAGTTGCCCCTCGGCCTTTTCGAGCTCGCCGAACTGGACGAATTCAGCGCCATAGCCCGTCCTCGTGAACGCCTCGAGAAGCTTTAGCACAATCGGTTTGCCGGCTCCCTCATACTCCGCGGGCGGCAGTCCCACGACAGGACCGACGACCATGAGCGCGTCGATGGAGAACGGGGCGGACGGCGACTTCGCTTTTTCCAGCATGGCGAGGGACTTCTCGTAAAACGCGAGAACCTGGTCGGACGGGCTCCCGCGTAAGCGCTCGTGCTCGGCAAGCAGCCAGTACGCCAGCCACGCCCCGATGTAATCGTCCGTCCCTTCGAGCCGGGTCGTCGCCTCGCCGATGTGCACACGAGCGTTTTGCGCGTCGTCAGCGCTTATATCGACCAGGCTGAGAAAGAGCCACGCGATCGCTTCGCGCCTCGGGTCGCGAGCCTCGTGGTACGCGGTCAGCGCCTCGTTGATCTGCACCCGCAGCGCCCCGAAGTCGCGCGAGGGCCAGTGCATCATGATCCTCTCCAGCCGGTCATCCGCACTCGAGGCGCGCGTGCCCGCCATCACGAGCAGCAGGATCGCGACCAGGACGTGTCGGTGCGTCATGTCATTGCTCCATCGCTTCCGCCGCGCCGCCGTTGCATTGTCCTCAATGTTACGCAGATGAGGAGCGGCGTGTCCGGTTCGGGGTGCGGCAACGGATGTTCATCGGACCTCATCACGCGAAGACACCGTTCCGAAGCAACTGTGGCGAATCGTCTCGACGAATTCGGCTTCGACGACGGTCCCAGGCTGCATTCCCCACATTCTTTCAGCGAGCGTGTCTACACCTCTAACGGAGGGTCTCATGAAGGTACGAAATTACATCGCGCTGCTCGTCGGTCTTCAACTTCTTTTCTCGCTGCCGCTGGCCGCTGCCGCACCCGTCGCTCCGGCCAAATCCGAAGCGGGGTTTTCCAACAAGGATGTGATCAAGCTCGTGAAGCTCGATCTTGGTGACGACGTTGTCATCGGGAAGATCAAACAGGCCGCTGACGCGGCGTTCGATGTGACGACCGATGGGCTCGTCCAATTGAAACAGGCCGGCGTCAGCTCCCGCGTGATCTCTGCAATGCTGGAGAAGACCACCCCGCCGGCTGCGCCGCCGGCGATGCCCTATGCCGGAGGCGGGAATCAGCCACAATTCTTCGCCGGCCCGGACGATGTGCGCATTGTGATCGACGACAAAGAAATTCGCCTTCCTGCCAACCGCGGCGATTTATCGACCACCGGTTTTTGGCCGGTAGTGTTCACGTTCCTCGACTATCCCGGCCTTCACGCGCGCACGAGAATCAAGAATGCCCGCCCCACACTCGTCATTCGTTCCGAGCACGATCCGAAAAACTACTATTACCTTGGGATGCTGGACGTAAACCACGAGTCAGACAACAACCGGTCGTTGAAGATTGAACAGAAGGCAAGCGGCTTTTCAGCAACGACGAGGGTCGTTCCTGCTGGCCGATGGTATGTCGAGTACGAATCGTCGGAGAAAGCGCGCGGCATGTGGTACATCACTCCGAAACGCGATCTCCCTCCGGGCGAGTACGGTGTCGTCGTTCCCGGCGGCGTGCTCTACGAGTTCGGCGTGGATTGATGGCACAACTCGCGGCTTGCGTCATCCTGAGCTGCGAAGACGGCGAATGCCGCTTCGCGGCCTGTGCCTCGGAGCACCGACCTCAATGAAGTTCTCCAGGTCTCGCGCAGCGGCGTCGGCGAACGGAGGAGTTGTGGGGCGACGCCACACACTTTTCCGCCTGGTGTCATTCTCATGACGTGAAGAGCTGGAAACCGCTGGCTCTCGGAGTCCTGCTCCTTGGCATCGCGACGGCGACGTTTGTGCCGTTCGCCTTGCGTAGCGCGCGTTCGGTGCGCACGCTGGCCGAGGCGCCGCGGAGCGCCAGCACGCGGTTCGATCGGAAGCAGTCGGCAGCGCTGTTCGTCGGCGTGCGCCGCTTCACCAGCGAGTCGGTCGAGGAGGTGCCGTACGCCGTCGACGACGCGATCGATCTTGCCTACGTCTTCGCGCTCGAACGGCGCGTCAGTCTCGTGCCGCCGCGCCGGGTCGTGCTCGCGCTCTCCGGTCATCCGGTCAAACCGCAGTCGCGCCAGCGCCTTCGCGCATTGCGGGAAGCTGGCGCCGATGTGCGCGTCGCGGACGCCGCCGGCATTCGGGCCGCGCTGCGCGAACAGACGGCGCTGGCCGGACGCGACGGCATCCTCATCCTCGCAGTGGCCACGCACGGTTTCCTCCGCGACGGCAGCGGATACATCCTCGGCGCGACCTCAGCCGTTCGCGATCCAGCGACGATGATTCCCACCGCGGACATTTTCGAGATGATCGCGTCGTCGACCGCGCAGCGCTCGCTCGTCTTCGTCGACGCCTGCCGCGAGCGGATGGTGAACGGAACGCGCGCGGTGCTGGGAAGCCCTATCAGCGCCGCGCCGCTCGTGCGGCGCCTGAGCCACACGCGCGGACAGGTCGTCTTCTATGCCGCTGCGGCCGGCCAGTGGGCATACGACGATCCCCAGGCGCACAACGGCGTCTTCACGAGTGCGGTGATCGGCGGCATGAATTGCGGCGCGGCGAAGGTCCGTGGTGTCGTGACGGCGGAGACGCTCGCCAGCTACGTCGAGCGGAGTGTGCATACATGGATTCGCGACAATCGCGATCCGAACGTCGGTTCCGCCACGCAGGTCAGCATGGATGGGGAAGCGCGGAATATGGCGCTTGCGCAGTGCTGGCCTTCCGGTCCCGGCTCCGGACCGGCGCGCGTCACCGTCAGCGGCACGACCATTCGCGCGTTTTCTGACGGGAACCAGCAGCTCTGGCAGAGAGAAGCCAGCGCCGAGGTGACGCATGCCGAAGCTGTCGATCTCGACGCCGACGGCAGGCGCGAGGTCGTCTTCGCCACGCGCGATACAGTCGCTGCGCTCGACGATGCAGGCAAACCGCTCTGGTCCGCTCGCGAAGCGATGAATCTGACGGCGTTCGTCACCGGCGATCTGTTCCGGCAGCATACGAACGAAGTCGTCGCGCTCTGGGCCGATGAACATAACGATGAGCATTCTCCGGCCTCGCGCCTCGTGGTGTATGGCCCCGACGGAGCCTCAGTTGGCGCCTTCGACTCCGACCGCCGCCTCGACCGCGTCACCATCGCACGCCCCACCAATCGTCACGCGCCCAGGATCGTAGCCACATCCGGCAACATGTTGCTGCTCTTCGACCCGAAGAAACTTGCAGCCGGCAAGCCTCTCTGGGCCGGCCGCGTCTCGCCACGCGCCGGCGCGATCGAGTCAGTCGAGATCGTCGACTGCGACGGCGACGGAAAGAGCGATATCGCACTGACCACGGGCAGCGGCGGGAAAGTCTTCGTCGATTTCACGGGACGCGTTATTCACTCGCATTCGAGCGTGCGCTTCGAGCTGCTCGCTCCCAGCCGCGCACGCTCTAGAGGGTAGAGTAACCGGCGGCGCTTTCGGCCCTCGAAACCGGGCTGCGCCAAGAAGAGTCGGGGAGATCAGCGGCTAGGGCTTGTTTTCAGAGCTGGACACGTTTCAAAAGATTGGAGCGATCACGCCGGGTCCAACCACCGAGGCGAGACGCCCCGATGGCCGCGGGCGAGACGCCCACACTCCTCAGCGCTGCGAGGCATGCACGTCGGAAGGAGTGCGGTCGTCTCGACCGCGGGCACTCGGGCGTCCTCGCCCGAGTGCTGTCAGGGCGGCGGTCGAAATTCGTCGACGTTCTTGCTTGGGGTGAAGTACGGCCTCGTAGTTCTGCCGCGCAGGACTCCTAGCTACCCGCGATGCACGATGGCGTCGGCGATGGCCGCGGTCACTCGATCGACGACTCCTCCGTCCGTCGATGGATCGATCGGAATGATCGATAGACACCGCGCCCGGGTTTTTGTGGGAAGGGAGCGTCAGTGGCGGCGCGGACGCCGGGGATGCACCGGCGTGTCCTCGATCCGCGTCACGGTTCCCCAGAGCGTCCACCCGCCGGCCGCGTCGAAACGCTCGGAGACGAATGCGTCGTTCTCTTTGTCGAGCCAACTCTCGCCGTTCTCGCCGCGGCGCCAGTACCCGACGATGCCGCCGCGAACGCTGTCGTACACCGCTACGACATCGCCGTCCTTGGGCGTCACGAGGCGGGTATCGAACGTCACCTTGTCGCCGTCGCGCAGCACGGGTGACATCGACTCTCCGTTGACGCGGATAACGCGCAGTTGCCCGTTGTACACGTCGCGGATCGAGTGCAGGACTTCGGTTGTCTCGGTATCTCTATCGGCGTCGATGCCCGAACCCGCCGCGGCCTTTGCATGCGGAACGATCCAAACGTGGTGCGCGCGCGGATAGTCGAAGTCGCGCTCGATGAACTCGGCCTCCGTGACGTTGAGCGAACCCGCCTCGCGCGCTGCCGCCGCTTGTGTGCCAAAGAGGTCGAATCGCGTGATGAGAAACTCGACGAGCTCGCGGAGTTTCCGGAGATGGCCTTCGCCGAGCGGCGGCTCTTCGAGGAGGTCGCCGACCGTCGTCTTGAGATCATGGGCGCCCTGCAGAACCGTCGAAAGGTGCGGATCCTGGCTTCGCAATACGGCCAATTTGCGAAGGGGGCACGTGGAGCGACCGGCTTCGGCCACATGAGTCGGCGCATCTCCAAGCTTTGAGAAACCTCGGCGCCAGACCTTCGTCCTCGCATCGAGGCAGGGAAAGGTTTTCTTATCGCGAATAACTATCGCGTCTAGCGAACGCCGAAAACTGAAAGCACAAATCATTGAAAGACCGTTACTTGCAGGTTCGCCCTTTTGCAGTGGCAATGATCCCTCAGTTATCTGGACTTGGAAAGCAAGGGAGTCCGAAGGCCTGACCCTCGAATCACTTGACTCTGACCCTCGAATCACTTGACTCGAATCACTTGACCCTCGATCACTGACCCTTGCGTTCCATACCTCCTGAACCTACGTTGTTTCTGCTCGCTTCATCGGAGCTCAAGACGCGGAGGTGCGTGGATGCTGTTCGCCGCTGTCCTCTCTCTCTTTCTTCAGCCCACGTCGTCGCTCGTCGACGTGACGCGGCATTCCTCGATCATCTTCAGTGGCACGGTCGAGAAACTTCACGCGGCGACGCCGTCGGTGCCGCTGGCGCCGAATACGGTTGTCGTCCGCGCGGACGACGTCATTCGGCAGCCGCGCGACTTGATCAATCTGACTGGACGCCGGCTTACGGTTCGCCTCCGCGGAAACGACAAGGTGCAGGAGGGGCAGCGCGCCGTGTTCTTCACGAATGTCTATTCGGCCGGCGCGTCGGTCGGTGTCGACGTCGTGGCCATCGCCGGCGATCTCCCACCCGACCGCGCGCGTGACGAAGTCGTACGGGCGAGCGACACCGTCCTCGACCAGGACATTGCTGCGCGACTTGCCACTGCCGATCTCATCATCACCGGGACGGTCCGGCGCGTGTCGAAGCTCGATCGCGACGAGCGCCCAACCAGCGAGCATGATCCCGAGTGGGCGGCTGCCGAGGTTGCCGTTCAATCGGTCGAGGGGGGAAAGACTCCGCAGAACGCGCAAGTCGTCACGGTCTTCTTCTCGTCGTCGCGCGATCGCCTCTTCTATTTCTGGCCGAAACTTTCCGAAGGGCAGAGCGGCATCTTCATTCTTCAATCGAACGACGCGCGTCTTCGCTACGCGCGGGATCGGTCCCGGAAAATGCCGTCAGGTCCGTTCGTGGTCGATCGCAACGACGTGCAGCCGATCGATCGCCTCGAGCGCGTTCGCAAACTGATCAAACGGTAAGGAGAGAGCACGACCATGAAACGCGCTGCAGTCTTCGCCGCTCTTTTCGTCGTATTTGCGTCTTTCGTATCCGCGCAGGTCGTCGTTCACGACGCCGTTCCGTTGGTTCTCACCAATGAAGAGAGCTCGGACATCGAGTCGTTCATCACGTTCGATCCCAACAACCCGCGGACGATCGTCATCAGCTCGAGCGAGCGCGCCGATCCGATGTCGACGTTGGGACCGTTGCTCGTCAGTTTCGACGGCGGCGATCACTGGGCTCGCCGCGACGTCATTCCGACCTGCATGGGCTGCTGGAACACCGGCGACATCACGATCAGCTATGACGGCAGCGGACAACTTTTCGCCGCCATCTTGAGCGCCATTTCGGGGGCAATGCAGCTTCTCGGCACCACCGATCCGACGATCACGACGGCGATGAGCGTCCTCTCCAATACGGCCGGCCGCGATCAGCCCGTCATCGAAAGCCGCACCGTTCTCGGGTGGTTCGATCCCGGGAAAGAGCGGGCCTACGTCGGCAACAACATCCCCTCCGGAACCTCGAACGCGAAGCTCGATCAGACGCTCGACGCCGTCGGATCGCCCGCGCTCGCGACCGTGAATCTCGACGCCCGCAGCCCCGTGGTCTTCGACAACTACTACATCCGCCCGCTGATTCATGCCGACGGCGCGTCGTTCGGCGCCTTCATCCGCCAGCTCTCGAGCATCAGCGGCGGCGCGAATTGCGAGCTGGTGCTGCGACGCGATAACGCCTGGGGTGGTAGCTCGCCCGCGTACGAGAATCTCTCGACCTCCACAGGCGCGACCGTGGCGTCATTTCCGATGACCGTCGACTTCGGTTTCACCTACGGTGGTGAACGGGTGCCCGGCGAACTGGCACTGGCGATCGATCCGCGAGACTCGCAAGTCGTCTACGCGTCATATGCGAGCCGCGTCTCGAGCTCGAATCCGACGCGCTTGCACCTGGCTCGATCGACGACCGGCGGCACGTCATTCACGGATATCCTCACCGTCGATAACGCGCGTCTGGGTGCGATCGCGATCAACAGCCGAGGAGCGATCGCCTATCTGTATCAGCACCTCACCGGCACGACCGGAAGCCGCCATTGGGAGACGCACTTCCAGAGATCTCCCGACGGGACGACGTGGAGCGACGTCATCCTCTCCGACTTTCCCGGCGAAGGCGCCGGTGCGCCGCCGCACGATCTCGCGCCGTACATCGGCGATTACGAGAAGGTGATCGCCGTCGGAAAGAACTTCTACGGCGTTTTTTCCGCGAGCAACGACCCGGCGACGTTCCCTGCCGGCATCACGTACGACCGCAACATCGCCTCCGGCGTTCTTGTGCGCGACGACAACACGACTCCCGTCGCGATCTCGATGGATCCGATTTTCTTTCGCTCGACGGAGATGGCTGCCGACGCCGACGTCTATGTCCGCGACTGGACCGATTCCGCGACGTCGCACGACCCCGGGCTGGAGCCGTCGACACACAACGCGTTCTACGTGACGAGCGACGTCTGGAATCGGCGCTCGAACGACCCGCAGCCGTTTGTGAACGATGCTCCGCAGCAGGAGGATCCGCATCCGGTAGCGTTCGGGCATAACTGGGCGTTCACGCGCGTCAGCCGCGAGGCTTCGGGATCAGCGCAGAGCGTGAACGTCGAGTTTCTCTTCTCCGACGGCGGCGTTGGAACGAACTTTGTCAGCGCGGGAACAACGACGCTCAGCCTTACCGCCGCCGAAATGCAGAAAACGCTGTCGACTGGAAACGGCCTGCAGTGGGATCTTCCGTCGGGGGCGTCGAATCACGTCTGCCTCGCCACGCAGATTTGGACCGGCGGTGACAGCTACATTGGCCCGACGCTCGCCGGCCGCTCACCGGGTTGGCCGAACACCGATCTCGACGTCATCAACGACAACAACAAAGCCCAACGGAACATGCATGTCTTCTTCGGCACGTCGCTCGGCACCGGAACGTCGCAGATTGCCGTGATCCACAACGCGTCGTCGAGCATTCGCGACATGGTCGTCGGTCTCGACTTCGACCCCAAACAGATCCGTCCACGCGTACGCATCCTCGGCGTCAATGGACCGCAGCCGACGTTCCAATCGATCGAAGCGCATTCGACTTTGACGCTTCCGCGCATGTATCCCGGGGAGAGCCGCTGGATCGAGATCGCCGTTGAGGGTGCGGGCGGCGACAGGGGCGAGAGCATCGTAAATCTCTACGAGCTCATGAACGGACGTCCGCTGAACGGATTCGCATTCATCTTCCGCACAGGTTCGCTCGACGACGCCATCCGCAACGCGATGGTGGAGCACGGCGCGATCATCGCCCGACTCATCGCTCTGGGCATGAAGCCGGCTGGTTCACTCACTCCCTGGCGCGAGCCGATCGCGAAAGAGAATGTGGCCGGCTACACCCAGTTGGTGAAGGACAGCCTGAAGGGCCTGCGTGACCGATGGCCGTTGCTTCCCGGTTACAAACAGACGATCGATCCCTTCGGGATTCCTGCGGAGATCGCGGCGCTTTTGAAGACAGACGACGTCGGAACGTTCGTGAATCGACATCTCGCGTTCCTCAACCATCTCGACGCGGCGATCTCGATGACGCGCGATCAGGCAGGCAACACGGCCGACGTTGCGCAGATGATGCGCGTGCAGCGCGAGCTCGCGTCGAAGGGGCGCTTCAAGAACGTCGACCTCGCTGCGCTTTCGGACAAATTCCTGCGCGGTTACGCGTCGCCAGAGTCGTATCCGAGTGTAGTCCGCGAGGCGCTTCCGATTCTGAAGGAGATCGCTACACGCAGCGGCGATTCCTCGCTGATCGCGCGATACCAGCTCCTTGGGGATGCGCACGACGTTCAACGAATCGAAGGAGCGCATCGGGCGTTTCTTTGGAGAGTCGAGGAGTTGGAGGAGAAGCGCTGAGCTTCTGCTCTCAGTCGGTCAGCTGTCCGGCTTGAAGTTCACCGTCAGATTGGGTGGGTGGGAGAAAATGAAAACGCCGCCAAATGGCGGCGAATCGTCGAGGAAATCTGGCGGGGCCGACGGGACTCGTACTTGGACAGCCTTCGATGCACGTGTAAGTTACTGATTCTACGATACTCCCAATCCGGCAGAAGCTCCAAAACGGGCCCCGATGCCCACACGCAGCCCACGCGGGATGCTACCATTCTTCACGCTGAGAGTGAGCTTCGGCTGGCCCGCTTCATCGAGGGTCGCGGGGACTTCAACTATCCCTCTTCGGAGGGAAAATGGAAACTAACCTCGATGAGAACTACTGCTACAGCGTGAAAGAACTTGCGTTCATCTGGAACCTTGACGCGGAGACGGTGCGTAGGATTTTCATCCGGGAGCCGGGTGTGATGATCTTCCGAAACCAGTCCCCCGGAAAGCGGGTCTACCGCCTCCTCAGAGTTCCAGGCCCAGTAGCCATCCGCGTGGCCCGGCGAGCCACGCTGGACGTCCGGCAAGCCAGTTAGAACCCCGCGCCGGCCACTCGGCGCGGAACTTTCGGAGGGACACGTGAACAGGCGAGAGTGGGAACGAAAGCAGAGGCGAGCCAGCCGCGAAGAGTGGAAGCGCCTATACCTCTCGTTGGGTGTCCTCTTTCTGTCCGTCTCGGTCTTGGCCTTGCTGCTTACCATCTCTCGCCACCGACTGGGTGAAGCCAAAGCTCCTCTCATATGCATATTCCTCTTCTCCGGACTCTTCCTCCTGCCCGGGATCGTCATGCACTTTCGTACTCCTCCGGATGAGGAGCCTCCAGCATCCCCCAGCGCCGTCAAGGAACAGGTTCAGGACGCCTACGAAGACGTGAAGTACCGGCGACGCGACGCGGAGGAGAGGCGCCGCAAGAAGGTCCTCGGTCGGCTCACGTGGATGAATGTCGTTTTTTTCGGTTGCGCGATTCTCGGATGGGCTTTCCATTCCTCAGTAACTTTCTACGTGTTCATTGCTCTCGTGGCAGTCCTCGCTCTTTATGGCAAGTTGTATTACGACCGACTCGCCTTCGAGTGGGCGGACGAGGACGCCCGCGGGCCAGTTGAAGAAGCATTCGAAGGCGCCGACCCTGCCGATCAGGAGAGATATGACGCCGCACGTGAAACCCTAATTAACTTGCTTCGGAATCGAGGAGGAGTAGACACTCGTCTCGCGAACAACTTCATCAAGTGGGCGGAGAACCGTTCTCAAAGGTTTCGCGATGACCTGCACCGCCTGCCGACGTTCGCGGCGGAGTTCAGCGCGGAATACAGATTCAGCCCCGAGGAAACGCAAGCCCTGCTCGAAGTGCTGCTCGCCCGCGCGCGCCGACCGCCGGATGTTCCGCGGCAGGGGGATACGTACATCGACATCGTCGTAACCTCCAAGGGAGCTGTGGTCGTGACATGGCGACCGGCAACACCAGACGTCGAACAATCTCTACGGGTCGCGCGTGAGAGAGCGAAGCAACCCATCACCCAGGCAATGACGCAGATTCTCCAGGCGAACCCTGAAACCGACCTCGCGAAGAAGGCGCTCACTTTCGGCGTCGAAGTTATGGAAGTGGAGCGTTCATGGACCGAGGGGAAAGACACGCTGCGCCTCGCGAAGGATGCCGCGAACGAGGCAACATCCCTCATGCAGATCGCCGTTGCAGAAGCTGAGTTCATGGCGGCGCACAATCTTAAAGAAGGGACGCCAGAGTACTACGATGTCCAAGCCATCTTCGAAAAAGCGAGAAACGCAATCAAGTCTCCGAACCGAGTGTGAAAGCCGACGACATCCTCCGCGCGCTTGAAGGCGACCGGTCCCATTCCGGTACGCACATGCACGTCATCGGCTCCTCCGGTGTCGGGAAGTCCTATCTCCTCGACTACCTGCTCCGCGAGGCGGTCCTCTCACCCACGAGGGGCTTCTGTTTTATAGACCCGCACGGCACCACGTACGACCGCCTCTTGAACTTCATCGCCCACATCCGCCCGCGTAGACCTGTCATTCTCCTGAACCCGTCAGAGCCTCGCTACGTTGTCGGCTTCAATCCCTTCATGAGTCCCGGCGAAGACATCACGACGACCGTGGGGCGGCGCGTCGATGCGACCGTGAAGCCCTGGGGCGCGCAGAACACAAATCCCACGCCCACATTGGAGCGTACCGCAAAGATGGCGTACCACTTCGCCGTCCGAGCCGGCGAGACGCTGCCGAACACCGCTCTTCTCCTCCGCTTCGCCCATCGAAACATCGCCGACTACGCTTCTTCCATCCTCCGGGAGCCAGAAGACGACGAGGTGCGCGAGGACATCGATGAGCTCCGCATGTCCCGCACCGCGAAGGAATGGGGCGACAAGGTGCTCTCGACGAAGAACAGGTTTGCCCGCTTCGTCGGTCACACCGGCCTTCAGACGTTCCTCGGCCTCAAGGAAGGGAACATCGACATCCAGAAGCTCATCGAGCAGAACGCCATCATCCTCGTGAACCTTCGAAGATCTGGTTATCTCGATTTCGAGCCGGCGCGCGTGTTCGCGTCGCTCCTCATCAACGAGTTCCGCGAGGCCGCGATGCGCCGCGCTGGAACGCGCAAACACTTTTTCCTCGCGCTTGATGAGTTCCAGGAATACATCACCTTCGACCTCCCCGCGATGCTCGACGAAACGAGGAAGGGTGGCATTCACCTCATCATGGCTCATCAGCGTCTTGGACAGTTGGAGAACGACGCCCAACTTCAGGATGCCATCTTTACGAACGCCCAGGTCAAAGCCGTCTTCGGTGGACTGCCTTATAAGTCCGCCACGATTATGGCGAACGAGATGTTCCTCGACCGTATCAATGAGCGGGACATAAAAGAGACCTTCTACGGCCAAAAGGTTATCGGCTACGACGTCTCGGAATACGAGAGCGAGAGCGTGACGGGCTCCGAAAGCTCCTCCGAAAGCCACAGCTCGGATGAGCGGGAGACCGTGACCGCCTCCGGGTCGGCGTCTACCACCAAGACCCGGCAAAGGGTTTCGACCCCGATCTACGGCGAGACCGTGACCTCACGCTCAGAATGGAACCGCGAGGAAAAAGTCTCTCGCCTCGCCGCAGTGCTCCGAAACCAGCCGAGGCAGAACTGCGCCATCAAAATGCCCGGCCAGAAGCCTGTGCAGTTCGTCGTTCCCGACATACCTGACCACGCGACGCCGGAGGCGGTTGAAACCTACACCGTGCGGACCTACGAATCTCTCTCCGCGCTCCCGCTCGCGGAGGCGCGTCTTGCCGTTCAGAAATCGCGCGAAGACTTCCTCTCCAAAGCGAAGCCGCGCAGAAACAATCCGGGCTCCTCGAACCGACCGAAACTCTGAATCCCCAAGCCCCCCTTGTGCGGCGCAACGGGCGCGCTATGGTTAATCCATGCCCGCGCGCCGCTCCGAAAAAGACGACGAACTCCTTCGCCTCATCACCGATTGGTACTTCCTCACAGCCGACGAGCTCGCGTATCTCACCGGCCGGAACGTCGTCGCGATTCGCGCACGTCTTCAGCAGCTCGGCACCGGCAAACGGAAGCTCGACGGCCGCGTTCTCGATGGCTTGAATTACCTCTACTCGATGGACACGCCGGCCGACAAGTTCGGGCCGAAGATCCACTATCCGGCGCAGAAAGCGTTCGACCTAGCCTATGACGAGGGATGGGTAGCGGAGCGCGTGAACGTCGAGCAGCGCACGCCGAAGAACATGCCGCACGACCGCATCGTCGTCGGCTATCGCTTCGCGCTGCTTAACGCGCTGGGCGACCGCCTCAGATGGACGCAGCATTACTACAACCTGCACCACCGCTGGGCCGACGGTGAGGACGACCATATCTACGCGGACGGCATGTTCTACATCGACAACCAGCCGAGCTATCCGACGTTCTTTCTTGAGGTCGAGAACACGAAGCAGGCGAAGTACGACGCCCGCGGGCTCTCCGCAGGGATGCGGAAGGCCGAAGGCTACATGACGTACTACGAGCGCGGCCTCTTTCAGGAGAAGTTCCACGCGCAGGACTTCCGCGTCGTCTTCGCAGTGAACACCTGGCGGAAAGCAGAGAACCTTGCGAAGACGCTCGCCGGGCTCCCCACCATCGACCCCATGAAGTTTTGGATAACGGATTTCGCCGGTCTCCGCGCCGGCGCCGAGGACAAGGTCTACATCACGCCGAAGAACTTCGAGCACAAGCGCTATGCACTCGTCGATGCCTAGCGAAAGGACGCACGCTTGCTACGATTGAATGGTCTGCGACCCGGCCATCGCGCAGGGTCAACCCTCCGGCCTGCCTGCCCGGAAGTGCGGCTTTCGCCGAGTCTGGGCAGGAGGCTAGAGGCCACTCCCATGTACAAGATCGGCGAACTCGCCGCCACTCCTCATGTCCCCCTCTCGTTCGATGAGACCCGCCACGCGGCCATCTTCGGCGCGACCCGTTCCGGGAAGTCCACGATGCTCGCGAACATCGCCATCCAGAAGATGCGCGCAGGCGGGCCGCTCTTCGTCTGGGACCCGCATGGCACGCTGAACGATGACCTCCTCTGGTACGTCCCGCGCTCGCGCATCCACGACGTCATCCTCGTGGACCCGCTCGACGCCGAGAAACAGATAACGCTGAACCCCCTCCGGCCGAAGGACGAACCCGCGGCCCTCGACCTCATCGAGATACTCGCGAGCGTCGGCGGGGAAAACTCCTTCATGGCGCGGAGCCGCGACATCGCCACGAACTTCCTCCTTGCCGCGATCTACACGCTTTCGAGCCCGACGCCCTTCGACCTGGCCCTCATGTTCCGCTTCGAGGACTACGCGAAGGACATCTTCGAACGGTGCCCGGAGCCCATGTACGCCGATTGGGGGAAGAAGCACTTCGCCCGAACCTCGAAGCAGAGGGACGACATCGAGGCCGCGCCGAGCAACAAGGCGAACACCCTCGTGACGCTCACGAGCCTGCGGCACGTCTTCAGCCAGCCGACAGGAGGGCTCGACTTCGACGAGTGCATCAGGACGAACAAGATCGTCCTTTTCAGCCTGCGCAAGGGCCAGCTCGGGGAGGAGGCCGCGAACATCCTCGGCTCCATCTCGCTCCGCATGTTCCTCGCCGCAACGCTCAGAAGGGAGCCGCACACCGGCGAGCACGCGATGGCTTTGGTGGACGAGGCGCACACCTTCTCGAAGCTCGGGAACGCCATCGACCTTTTCCTCTCCGAGTCCGCGAAGTTCAACACCGCCTACATCCTCGCGGACCAGATATTCACGCAGTTCTCGGAGATGACCCGCAAGGAGATTTTCGCGAACGTATCGAGTCTCGTTTCCCTTCGCGTCTCTTCCGAGGATGCCCAGGTCCTCGGCCGGGAGATGCGCATGGACGAGCCGAACGCGCTCATCTCGCTCGCCACCGGCGAGTTCTGGGCGAAGCTCGTCCTTCCGACCGTAGCGCGAACTGCCCAGCATGCCTTTACACCCCGGTGGCACAGATCGGACGACCGCAAGCACAAGTTCCCGCAGTTCCTCGCACGAAAGGAGGGCAACGAAGCCACACCGGAGGAGGTCATCCGGTACAGCAAACAGCACTACGGAACACGCCGGACCCTCATCACCGAACGAATCACCCAGAGGTTAGAAGTCGCGTACGCGGCGGAAAGGAGGAGCCAGTGAGTGCAGACGTGATGCAGCCGGTATTCGATGCCCGGAAGACCCTCGCCGATGCGACCCAACGAGCGATTGATTCGCTCCTGAAGCAGCGGGACGCGATCGACGAGAAGTTGAAGGACCTCGGCCATGGCAAGCGCGGAAGACCGCCGAAAGAGCCCGGAAAATAAGGGCTCGCGGGGAAATCCACAGGGCGGCCTTGAGCCGCCCGTTTTATTAAGGTTCAATTAAGGGGCATTCTTTCCAGTACGACGGTCCGCAGTTTCATCTGGTTGCGCAGATGGAACACAGCAGTGCTCGCGCGCAACCGCGGGCACTTTTGTTTCTTGAGATGGATGGAATGAGCGTCGCTGCTCCGCCATGGAAGGATTGCAACCCCATGACGCCATCCATCTCAGGGCGCAAAGCTCTGAGGATCGCCTGCTGGCCGGGGCGCCGGATTGATTTTTCCGGGAAGGCGGCCAGCCCTTCAAAAACTCACACTCGGCTCCATTGACCCAAGGCTTCCGTCAGGACCAGCACCTTTTGCTGGAGGGAAGACGCCTCTGGGGGATGGTGGGAGGAGAGGAAGAAGGGGCCTGGTCTGCCTGGAGGTGGGGGAGCCGAAGACTGTCGCACAATATACTTTTTACGACACCTGCCCTCGTTCTAATTCTTTCGTCTCCTTGAAGATCCAATTCTCATTCCGGCAATTCTTTTGACCTGAAACTTCATTCTCTCTAGCCGACTCGGCGGGGGTCCTATGCCGACGTAATACCTCAAAAACTTGCCGGCCTCGTCGCCACTGTCCGTCGTATAGTTCACTGGCTTCTGTAGGATAACAATAAACGTGATTATCATTCCCACCATGGCAAAACCAATTCCGGGCGACGCATTTGTCAGCTTTGATGACAATGTATGCGGCGACTCCACGGCCCAGTTGAAAGTACCTTGAAGTCCGCGAAACACCATCCAAGCACCAGCCACGATCGATACGGCTGCAACCACGAGAGCTAGTATGCGCACGCCGTAAATGAAGAGCATGTGGCGCTCATGTGAACGCAGAGTAGCGAGCTGAATCTCAAGCCGCATCTCCTCGACGGTCCTGCCCTCGTTTGCCATCGTAAGCAAGAGGCTAGCACGGTTTACTGCCGGACTTAAAAACCCCACGTCTAAGGTGGGGCTTCTGCTCACTTTGCGGCCAGTCAGGCGGGCGCCGCTTCGAGGAGGGAAAGAGCGTCGGAAGTAAGCGTGAGCGGCACTTCCGGCTCTGGTGGGATTCCGAGGAATACTCTGAGGCTTGCCGGGCGGATTGCGTCAGGTTGCACACCGTCTGCGAGCGTCTTCACCTCGGCATGAGGTAGGCGCGATTTCAGGTCAGCGGCACCCTTCCGTCCCGGTTCATCGCCGTCGAAAAGGATGCTGATTTCGCGGAACTTCGAGAGCTGGCGCACCTGGTCCGGCGTCGCGTAATTCGACATGATTGCGACCGCCTTCATGATGCCGGCGCGGATGCACGCCAGGACGCCCCACATCGACTCGCAAACGATGACCGCATTCCCCTCTACTCGGTGCAGGTTGTAGAGCACCTTTCCACGCGCGAATCCAGCCGGGAAAAGCCACCGCTCGAGGTTCGGACATTCGGGAGCCACTTGCGCCGGGTCCTCGTCATGGAGCGAGTATTCGACGCGGCGCCCGGCGTACCCGATGAGCTGCCCGGCGGCGTCATGAATCGGGAAGACGACCCGCCCGGACATGGAGCCCTTTCCGGGGAAAAAGCCGACGCCGAGGTACTCGCACTCCTCCTCGTCGAAACCACGGACGGTCAGGTACGGATGGACGTGTTGGATCCCCTGAAGTTGGAAGCCGAGCGGCTTATTTACGGTAGGCGCTTCGACCACTTCGCGCGGAGGAACTTTCGGAGCGGGCGCGGAAGACCCTTCGGAGAACGGACCAAACCACGAATCCAAGAGTTCCCCGGCCTGACGAAGACCGCACTTTTCCATAAAGCCGACGAACTCAATGAGATCACCCCCCTTTTTCTTTCCGCCACGAGCCGCGACGCATGACGCCGAGTGACACGACCACACCCACTGACCCTTCAAAAGGGACGCGTGGAACGACTTGTCCTTTTCCGAGCTGTGCACCGGAAGCGGACAATGCCCCTCTTTGCGGGACTGATTCGTGCCCTTGAGCTCGACCTTGTACCGGGCCAGGACATCCAAGAGACTGACTGACTGCTTGATGCGCCGAAAATCCGGACGACCATCTGCCATACGAGGACACCTCCTTCAAGGTCCTGACCTCATAATGAATCGCTTTCCGGAAATGAGAAGAGGATAGGAACTGACCGTTCCTATAGAACCTCCGAGGAGCCCTATGCACAGTTGGGGATAACTCCTAGCGCGCGCCTATTGCCGCCGCAAGGACTGTTGAACGTATGCGCGAATTCGCGCGCGGACGCTATCGCGCGAATACACAAAGGCTTACCGCCATTGACGGATGCGCCACCCGGTGCCCTGTCTAACGACGGGTACTTTTCACTCCTCTATCGAGGACCGGGCCTTATCAGTCCCGGCTACGCTCCGCTTCGGTGCAAAGTACCCGTCGTCCGACGCCTCAGCCCTGACCGGGCTTCAGTTCCGCTCACCGCTCCAGGCACCGGGTGGCGGACGGGATTGACGGGACCGCTGGACGCGGCATACTGAAGTTACTTTCCTCGCCGCCGTGCATCGACCGATCGGACGAACGCAGGCGGCTTTTTCGTGTGCCTATCGGATGCACCGGCACAATGTCGCCCACCCACATGCCAGCCCTCTCGGAGCGAGCACCGCTCGGCCTACCGTCTCCGCCGGCGTACCGGCAGAGCCGCTAACGGCACTTCACGGTGCGTCGCTCGATCTCTTGTTCCAGCGTCCACGCAGTAGCGTCGCTGTGTCTTCAGCGTAGCGTGCGGTCAAGGAACTACGACCCTTTGGCAATCCGGCAAACGAGTTGCCGGATATGCCACCCCAAGGACGTTCCTCCTTGACTTCGCACGCTCCCGCTGAGCCAGCAGCGAACGCTGCACCGGACCTCGTCGAATCCGGCAAATCAAATCCGGCAAACATGCCTAATTACCTCGTCATGGGCACTCATCACCTGTGGTACGAGCTGAAGGTGTCCGCGCCCAACATCGACGCCGCGCGGCAGATCGCGGATGACACCGACATCGACGCCTGGACCGAAGACGGCGGCGATTTCCACGTCGAGGACATCGTCGAGGACGATGCCGATGACGAGAGCGAGCAGTAGCAGTCCGGGCGCGTCGAACGCCCGAAATCATCAACCAGCGCAAATGACTCAAGATCAGCGCACAGCGTTCGTGAAAGTCGTGGACGAAGTCCGCGCGAATGACGCCATCCTGTCGTGGGACTATTCGGCACAACAGGAGCGGCGGGCAGCGGTCCGAGCGGCGTCGGAGAAGCGGCACAAGATAGCGCCTCTCAGGGCCGCCGTAGCCGAAGCCGAAAAGCGGCTCGACCAGGCCAAGACCCGTTACCGGGCGATGGACGAACTTGTCGACCGTGACCTGAAAGCTGCCGACGAGGCGCGCAACCGCGCGCAGGCCGCCACATCGCAGCGGTACATCCTCGCGCGGAGCGAGATACTGTCGCTCGACAGCGCCGCCGAGGCGCACGCCCTCGTGCAACGCCTACTCGCGGCGAAGTGAAGAACGACCCCGCCTCCTCACGGCGGGGTTTTTCTTTGCTCGCATCCCGAAAATAGGAAGGCTTGCGAAGGGGCTGCCTGCCCCTCTCGACACCCCGGCGGAATACCGCGAGGTTCCGTTTTCACCAACCTGTCGGGGATCCGCTCGAACCCTACGGTGCTATACTCGCGACTCTCCGAAAACCGGCTGTGAAGAGGAG
Source organism: Thermoanaerobaculia bacterium (assembly GCA_017883205.1). Lineage (GTDB taxonomy): Bacteria > Acidobacteriota > Thermoanaerobaculia > Gp7-AA8 > Gp7-AA8 > JADGNZ01. The sequence goes on from JADGNZ010000010.1 coordinate 21,014, forward strand.
GTATCTCGATGCGTCGATCCTCGGTTAAGAAATGGACGGTATTCATCGCCATTCTTGTAATCGCATTTCTTCTAATGCCTCCTCAGGCTTCGGCTCAATTTACATGCCCCCCCAAGTCAACCACGTGCGATGTGTTATCCAAAGATCGCCTTGATTCGCCCACCAGGGGGACCGGTGCCACAAAAATAACAATCATCGGTTGCGGAGGCGGAGGCGGAGGTGGTGGAGGTGGTGGGATAGCTAGCATGTATGGTGCTGGTGGCGGAGCCGGAGCGCCGATCATGGCGTACACGATACCGGTGCAAGGAGAAATGCGTGTGCATCTTTTCACATACGGTTCTGGCGGTAGCGGAGGTCGTGGTGGAAACGGAGACCCGCGAGACCCTAGAGCAGCCGAGGACGGACAGAGTGGCGACGCGACCATAGCTGAGATTCAGGTGTACACCGGGTCCAACCCTGGTGACCTCACCGATCCCAAATTTTGGAAACCCGTGTTCTCCTTGAGCTTCCCCGGCGGTCAGGGAGGCAAGGGACCCACCGCCAAACACGTGGGAACCGGTGCTCCTAGTACCAGCGTTAGCGTGGGCACGAGTCCCAGCGGTTTGGGTAAGGAGCTGACAGCCGAAGGTACCGCGGGCGGCGACGGTGGCACAAAGCATGAAGACGGAAAGTATGGCCAGGGCTCTTGGTACCTTATGGATACTAAGGGTCACCCCCTGGGCGGATTAGCGGGGCAACATGCGGGAGATAATGGAGGTGGAGGAGGTGGAGGAGGATCGGCCTTTGGTCAAGGCGGTCAAGGAGGCCGAACTGTTAACGCCGATCCGCAAACTCTCTTTGGCAGCCCTGGATCCCAGTGTTCAGGCGGAGGTGGTGGCGCTGGGTTGAACACCGGCGGCGGCAAGGGCGGAGATGGCGGCGCAGGTCAAGTAATCGTAATCTGGTGATAACGCGCCCTTGCCGAATCCTGCCGGCTTGCTACGCTGAAGACAATGTCACCAGAACTCAAACAGCATCTCGCAGCCCTTGGAAGGAAGGGAGCGAAAGCCCGCCGCAAGAAATACGGAAAGGGCATCTACGCCGAAATGGCCCGGAAACGCTGGGCAAAACGGCCCTCCGAGTTATCCCCAAGCTAGCCGCTTGCATCTTCCTGACGGCTTGCTACAGTAAGGTCAGATTCTTTTGATGGCGGCGTGGCGGTCCCGATGCACTACAGGACCGGAGCGAAAGGACGGGGCATCAACGCTGCCCTTCAAGCGCCAACCTGCCGCCGCCATCGAGGAATCTTAAAGGTCGCCCCAAACCAACCTCTCCCAATGCATGAACCAGAAAATGATGGTGGACGGAGTACTCTTCCGCCCGAAGAAGTGGCACGAGAAGACGGCGGGCACGATAGCCTTGTCGATTGCCTTCCTTGCCGTGGCGGGGATTCTCTTCCTGATAGCCCTCGCCGCGTTCGGATAGAGCCCGACGAGATGGACGACGATCGGTAGTTCTTTCCCGCACCAGTTCCTTCCCGTCAGTCAAATCAACCCGTGCATTCAGGAGGGCAAACATCTTAGGGCAGGGCTTCATGCACTCCTCGACAGATGCCCGATAAGGGAATGAGAGTTTCCCGCACAGGTTCCTCTCACCCTCCCGAATACCAACATCAACTTACATGCAAATCTCAATACGCACACCGCTCGGCTGGCAGAAGAAGCGGAACCGCGACACGAAGACCTGTGACGCATGCGGAGCCCCGCTCTTCATCGCGCCGCACGGCGGCGTGTACTGCGAAGAAAGCCACGAAATCTCCGACCTTGTCGAGTCGGGCACCCGCACTCCGAAACAATGAAAAAAGAAATCGTTCACGTAGACAAGGAGCGCGGCATCGCGCGGGTCACGACCCTCGACGAGCGATGGTACAGCCGCGAGATAGAGGACCCCACAACCGGCCTTCCCGTCATCCAGTTCCGACCGAGCATCACCTACATCGGCAAGTTCTATCCGAAGGGCAAGGGCTACGAGAACTTCCTCAAGAAGAACGGCGACGAGGCGGAGATCATCCGCGACCTCGCCGGCGAGCGCGGCTCGAAGGTCCACCAAGCCATCGAGGTCCTGAACAACGGCGAGGAAGTGAAGATGGGCGACAAGTTCATGTCGAACATCACGGGCCAGCTCGAAGAACTCACGCCGGACGAGTACTACGGCGTCATGACCTACAAGAAGTGGTGGGACGAGGAAGGCTCGAAGGAGTACGACATCATCGAGGCTGAGGACATCATCTGGCCGGACGTCCCGAAGACCCCGGAGAACGGCGACCTCCACTCCGAGCCCGGCGGCATCCTCCACTTCGCCGCGACCCGTGACATCCGCCTCCGGCGGAAGTCGGACGGCACGACCGGCACGGTGGACGTGAAAACCTCGAAGGACATCTACCCCTCGCACATCATCCAAGTCTCAGCTATCGCGGAAGCCTGCGGCGACGCATGGCAGGCCATCCTCCAGGTGAACTACACCCGGACCCAAAAGGGGTACAAATTCACGGAAGTGGAGCGACGCCTCGACCTCTTGCGTGCGGCTATCACCATCCACTCCTACGAGACCGGCGGTGAGAAACCGCTCCAGCGCGACTTCCCGCTGTCGCTCACGCTGAACCTGCCGAAGGAAGGCGACGTCGTCACTGTGGTGGCTGGAACCGGAACCACGGCGAGGCAAGATGACCCGGCTCCGAAAGCCGCGAAACCCACGAAGAAAGCGGCATGAAGAAGCCTATCGAGTACAAGCCGAGGGTTCACGAGAACTGGGAAGACGTGGTGACCGCCGCCATCAACGGCGAAGTCAATGTGAGCTTCTACCCCAAGGATGGCGAAATCTACATCCCGCTCGGAGACGAGAGTATGTGGTCGCTCGTCGTGAAGCGCGATGGGACTTGGGACATCGCCTAAGCCTATGACCCCCAATCTCACCAACTGGAAAGAGGCCCTGCACGATCTCCTCGCCACCTCCGGCGGTACGCCGACCGAACGGGCGCTTCAGGACCTCATCGCGGCGCTCCTCCGGCAGGCGCTCGAAGGCAAGAGCACGAAGGCGACGTGGTACCGGCTCACTCCCGCACACGTCCGTGCCCTCGTGAAGTTCCACCAGGCCATCCTGTACTACGGCCGGAACCGCATCCACATCAGGAAAGAGATGGCCGACACTACCGCTCCTTTCGCGCTCACGAAAGACCAATGGACCAACTTCTCCTTCCTCCGCACGTTCGGGCTCGTCGCGCACTACGACCCGGAGAACCCGCGTGGCGGCGAGTGGAAGATGACGGAGCTCGGCGCGAAGTTCCTGAAGGGCAAGAGCGTCGTGCACACCCGGAAGCTCATCCTGAACGGCCGCATCATCGAGCGCGACGAGAAGTCCTTGAAGCACGTGAACGAGTTCCGCGGCAAGGTGCCGGAGTACCCGAAGAACTTCCAGCACGTACTCGTGGCGACCGCCACGCCATCCCACCAACAAGCTTTTCTTCCCGTAAAGGTCGGTCAAATTCACCAAGCACCACAACGATGAAAGTCACCATAGATTCGGCCTTTCTGAAAGCAGGCGTGAACATCAAGGACGGAGAACTCATCACGTTCGCAGACGAAGGCAAGACCGAGCAGGACAAGAAGTCCGGGAAGGCCCGGACCATCTTCACCGTCACTACTCCTTCGGAGGACGACAAGCTCTACGGCCCGAACAACACCTCGCTTCGCGCGATGATCGAGCTGTACGGCGACGACACGAAGGATTGGGTCGGCAAGAAGGCGCGGGTCAACATCCTCTCCCAAATGATCGACGGCGAGATGACGAAGGTCATCTACCTCACCGCGCCGGACCGCGACCTGGAAGGAAACGTCGTCGGATAGGCAGCAACATTCACCGGGGCCGGTATTCGGCCGGCCCCACATCACCAGCAAATGAAAAAGAAAGTGAAGCTCACTCCCGCTGAGCAGCGCAAGAAGCTACGTGACGCTGCGATGCCGGAAGTGAAAAAGCTCGTTGCCAAGCACGGACGCTCGATCGTCGCTTCCTGTCTCAACCAGCTTAGGGATTACGAGAAGAAGTTACGTCAGCTAGCGTCGGCGGAAGCCGAGGTCGCGGCACTACGAAGGCAAATCTAGCAGCACATGGCATATCGCGGTCCTGAAAAGGAGAGCGACATCCAGCGCACCATCCTCGATTGGCTCGCCGCGAAGCGAATCTTCCACTACCGGCAGAACAGCGGGGCCGTGAAGACCGAGGACCGCTTCTTCCGGTTCGGAACCGTCGGCGCGCCTGACATCGTCGCGGTGATCGCAGGTCAGTACATCGGTATCGAGGTGAAGGCCCCGCGCGGCAGTCAGAGCCCAGGTCAGCGCGAGTTCGAAGGTCGCCTCCGGATGGCCGGGGGCACGTACGTGCTCGCGCGGTCGCTGGAGGACGTGGAGAAGGCGCTCGGGGCGCTCACCGAACCATCACAGAAAGCGGCATGAAGCTGCATCTCGACGTGTAACCTTCCCGGATGAACGATACGCTCGCCAAACTCGCGCTCCTCTTCGCAACGGCGGTAACCCTTATTCACAAAGGTTCTCGCTCCGAGCTGATGGTGAATGACCTTCTCCGCGCGCTTCAGCTCTTCAAGGAAAACCGCCTCACCACGCCTCAGTAATGAACCCCCCGCCCGGAACCCCAACTCTCCTCATGGCAGAAGGACCACGGACGGGCGAGGAGATCGAGAAAGACAACGAGCCGGCTAACGGGATACCCCCCGCTACGAAATCATGGGCTGTCCTGGTGCTTGCCCTTCAGATTCCATACGCTGCCCACTTTTGAAGCTTTCACCAACGTTCTGGCCCAGATTTCGGCCCATTCCTTGCCCGGAAGCTCGCGCCGATACTCTTTTCCCAGAGCGTCAAAAAATGAGGCTGCTATTGGCGGCTGAAACAGGCTGCCGTGGCTATAGTAATCGCACTCGTCCATGAAGACATGTGAGGCGGCCATTTGCAACGCACGAAGCAGCACTGCTATGTCGAGGACTACAATACATTCATCGGTGCCCTCTAACCGTTTCGGCAGATCTGACCGCAAGACCACCGCATTGGTTAGGTCTGGCTGAGCTGGCGATACTTCGACCCACTGGTCTCTCCCGTCGAACCTCACCGGAAACCACAGGCGTGCGCGTGTCATTGTTATCGCGCCGCCCCCTCGGTTGACACACTTCAACCGCATCGGTGCTTCCGAACGATAGGTGGAGTTGTATAGATAGCGCACAGAAACCTGGAGGCGTGCTCTAGAACGCCAAACCTGGTGAGCGCTGATGACAAACGCCAGCGCAGCAAACACCACGCCGAGCATCGCGAGGTTTGTCGTGTCAAACATTGCTGATGGCCTACGAATCCTACTCGGGGATTCTATCGTACCAATGCCGGCGCGCTACTCCCACGTCCTAAACTCGCCCCGGAGCCGCTTCAGGAACTCCCGCCAGGCGAAGACTTCATGCTTGAAGAAGCGGATGCCGACGATGAGGCACTCGCCGAAGAAGCGGCCCTCGTGCATCCACCCGTTCAGCAGGGGAATGGCCACGAAGACCAAGAGGGCCAAGGCGATCAGGGGATGATCGGCGGCAAGGGTGACTGCGGTCTCGACAGCTTTGCGCATCTTCCGCTCCAATCCCTCCGAAGAGGACTCGACGAGTTTGAGCGGCGATGGCGGTGGCTGTAAGAGTTAGGTTCGATGCTTTTTTTGCCGTGCCGTGCCGTTACTATTTGCCCGGAACTCGCGACCGGGCGTTGTTCTACGCGTTGGCTTGCTCATCGTGTCTCCGGTAGGTTCTCCCGTAGGGCGTCTCTTCCCGCCTAGCAACTTCGCGTGCGCCACTACCGGGTTTTCCTCTGCGGGCCATCCCGAGCGCCCGTAGCGTACCACATGAGTCACATACCGGCGCCTCGCCTTGACGTAATTGGTGGGTGTTCTACGCTGAAGGTATGTCCCGGAAGTACGACCGCGCCCGGCAGACCCACGTCGCCGCGCTCGACATCCTCAAAGCCTCCGTCCGTCCGAAACCCCGGTGGCTTCCGAGGTTTCTCTGGGCGGCGATCTACTGGACCGCCACGCGCATCATTTTCAAATGAGGAAGCACCCCGGCGGCCGGCCACACAAGTTTCAAACGTTGAAAGACCTCGAACAGGCGATAGACGCTTTCTTCAAAGATTGCGACAAGAAGGGCAGGCCCTACACCGTGACCGGGCTGGCTCTCGCTCTCGACACTACCCGGGAAACCCTCCTCGACTACGAGAAGAACAACCCGAAGCTCGCTGAGTTTTCTGACGCCATAAAAAGGGCCAAGCTCCGCGTCCAGAATTACGCCGAGATCCAGCTCTTCGGCCGGAATCCGACCGGCCCCATCTTCGCCCTGAAGAACTTCGGCTGGCGCGACAAGCAGGAGATCGACCACACCACCGGAGGCAAGCCGCTCTACCTCCCGTCCGAAATCCTCGCGAAGAATGGTCTTGAGCCCGGCTCAGACGGAGATCGTTCGTGACCGGCACAGGTTCAGGGTCGTCGATTGCGGCCGGCGATTCGGCAAGACCACCCTCGCAAGCCTTGAGATAGCTGGCAAGGCCGTCTCGAAGAACGACGCGCGGGTCTGCTACGTCGCGCCGACCTATCAGCAGGCGAGGGACATCCTTTGGCGGGACCTCAAGCGCACCCTCCGGCCTGCAGCCCTTTCCATCAACGAATCCCGGCTGGAGATCGAGGTCCGCACGAAGGACGGCGGCACGGGCCTCGTTTGGTTGCGCGGCTGGGAGTCCATCGAGACGCTACGCGGCCAGCGCTTCGACTTCCTCGTGCTCGACGAAGTCGCGTCGATGCGGAACTTCTGGCTCCATTGGCAGGAGGTTCTCCGCCCGACCCTGACCGACACGCGCGGCGAGGCGCTCTTCCTCTCGACCCCGAAGGGCTACAACCACTTCTACGACCTGTACGGCCTCGAAAGGACCGACCCGGACTTCAAGAGCTTCCACTTCACGAGCTACGACAACCCGCACATCCCACCGGAGGAGATCGAGGCGGCGAAGCGCCAGCTCACCGAGGACCGCTTCGCCCAGGAGTACCTCGCGGACTTCAGGAAGGTGCACGGGCTCGTCTACAAGGATTTCGACCGGCAGCGTCACGTCACGACCACGCTTCCCACTAACCGTGCGGAACGCATTCTAGGCGTGGACTTCGGCTTCACGAATCCCACGGCCGTCCTCACGATCGACAAGGACCGTGACGGCACCTACTTCGTCGTTTCTGAGTGGTACAAGCCGGGGAAAACCAACATCGAGGTCGTCGAGTACGCGCGCTCGCAGCAGCCGAACGCGATCTACCCGGACCCCGCGGAGCCCGACCGCATCGAGGAGATGCGCCGCCACAGCCTGAACGTCCGCGATGTGTCGAAGGACATCGAGGCCGGCGTCACGAAGGTACAGGAGCTCTTCCGCGCGAACCGCATCAAGGTCCATCCCTCATGCGTGAACCTCATCTCAGAGCTTGAAAGCTACGCCTACCCCGAGCGGAAGCCGAATCAAAACGAGGCGGAAACGCCGGTCAAGGAGAACGACCATGCGTGTGACGCGCTCCGCTACGCGCTTTTCATGAACGCGCAGGGTGGGACGGGCTTCATCCCGCCGCCGACCACAGGACTTGTCAAACCCTTCTACCCTCAGATCGGGGTGTAAATTTTCCTACTGCACAAGAACTTGTGCAATTCACGTAAGCTCTTCAGAAAGCAACGGATCACTCCGTTCAGGCTGCGGAAAACGTTGCGGAAAAGCTGCGGAATACCTGTGCAAAACGTGTCAATAAGGGTAATTTTGAGACGCTTGCTTGCGACCCATGCCGTATTGTTTAAACGCATATTGTTCCACGTGTTACACGTGAAACACCGTATGAAATTGCTTCCATCGAGTTGACACTGTCTTTTTTTTGCCACACGCCCAAAGAAAGGTTTGACTTTGGGAACTTACTGGGCGTACCCTCGCTGATGCTCGCCGCAAGGTGAGTCTGCTAGACGCAGCAAACCGCTCCTCCGGCGCGTGGCCGGCAGGAGACAAGGAAAGGAGACCAAAAGGAGGATAGGGTGCCCGCAGGTTGCACTGCGGGCCGGTGATCCAAAAGGGCAGTCACCACCGGGGGCTTTGGTAAAGACGAGCCAGAAAGTAACTTTTCTTCAGCTCCAAGTCAAGCTCACTCAGGACTGCCCATAACTCTGAACCAAGAAGTTGTGGGAGATTCAAACGTGAAATCCATATTCGGACAAACCATCAAGGGAGAGAACATCGTCATCGACGAGGACTCGAAGTTCTACGTCAACTGCACGCTGGTGAACTGCACGATCGTCTACCCGGGCGGCAAGACGCCGTTCGTAAATTGCAAGATCGACAACTGCCAGATCACCTTCGTCGGTGAGGCGCAGAACACTCTCGTGTTCATGCAGTCGATGGGGATGATCGCGCCGCCGGTGCCACCCGCTATCGGTGGAGCTCCGGAGTCCGGCACTCTCCACTAGCTTTACCCGTGACCCCTAGGCGCCGGAACCCGCCGGCGCCGCTTTTCACCTCGTGAAGCCGTTCTATCCGGGGTTGGGGGTTTGATGCTCGATGTACCATTCGCACACCGATGTTCTGGAAACTGCTCGGCGGCGTAGCGTCGATGATCGCGATATTCGCGTTCGTTACCGGAATATCAAACCTCTCGCAGCTCCGTCACACTTGGTTGAATCGAGCATCGGCTCCGAAACCAACGAGAGAGCCGGTGCGACGGTCACCGGTAGACGACTGGTCTCCAGTCTTTGTTGCGCCGCGCTACCTGTTCCTTGTGCTTCTTTGTGCTATTGCCATCTCAGCCCTTGCTTATATGGTCCCGCCGCCACCGCTGCCAAGGTGGATACCTCCGATACTCAATTCCGAGATTCCCTCTAATCGAGCGTGGTTTTCCTTCTTCGAGACCCTGGGATATGGACACATTCTGATTGCTTGCCTGCTGCGTCGAGCCGGCTCCATACCTAGCGCTGAATTCAACGGCGCGATGGCGCTTCCCCTCTTCCTAGGAGCATTCGGCGTCCTGGCGATCTTCGCGGACCCTCTCCCCGGAATAGCGACCTTCCTTGGCTTCGTGGGATTTGGTGGAGTCCTCCCGTTCGCGTTCCACCTTCTTCTCGAAACCACAAACGCCGTGTATCACGCGATCACTCGTTGGCGCGCTTAAGTCACTTATCCCCAGCCCCCGGCCTATCGCATAGACGCATGCGCGTTACGATGAAGGCAAAGCCCTTCCGTGCCGCAACCCACCGTCTCCATCGAAACGCTCCAGAAGAACCTTCTCTCCGACAGGTACTTCCGCGAGCGCCGGCATCCGCAGTGGACCGACAACTACTGCCTCTACCGCGACACGGTCATCGTGAACCGCCTGACCCAGCGCCAGAGCGTGAACGTCCCGCTCATGAAGGAGACCATCAAAACGATGCTCTCCCGCGTGGACGAACCGATCGACCTGGCCTTCGAGGAGCTTGACAACGACGGCGCGAAGGAGCTGTACCTGAACGCCCTCTGGGACGACGTGGCCGACAAGAATCACCTGGAACTCTTGGACATCGTGGACAAGAAACAGGTCTTCCTCTACGGCCGGAGCTTCTGGAAGCTGAACATCCTCGATGGCGAGTTCAAGCTGGAGGTCATCGACCCGCAGGACGTCCTCGTGGACCGCTACGTGAACCCCTGGGACCTCGAATCCGCGAACCACATCACGCACGTCGGCATCTACCGCACGCTCGCGCAGATCTCCATGAACCCGATGTACGACGGCGCGGCCGTCACGAGGCTCAAGACTTTCTTCGCCACGCAGCAGGGTCTCGTCAAAGCCGGCGAAAACTCGCTCATCGTCGCCGACCGGAACCAGCGCATGCAGGACATGGGCGTGCCCGACGTTGAGAACCCCATCGTCGGCGAGACCTACGTCGAGCTGAACGAGACCCAGATCAAAGTCTGGCACCCGGACGAGATGAAACTCGTCGTCCATGTGGTCGTGACGGCGAACGGCACCGAGATACTCATGGACAAGCCGCTCCGCGACATCCTCGGCGTGAACTTCTTCACCTGGACGACCTGGGCCGACGACATCGAGCGCACCGACTTCTGGTCCGATGGCATCGCCGACATCGTGCGCGTGCCGAACCAGATACTGAACGTCTACTTCTCCCAGCTCATCGAGAACGGCGTGCTTCGGGGCTACGGCATGCACTTCTACGACGCGACCGCGAAGGAGGGCTGGAGCCCGATCGGTTATACGCCGACCCCCTTCGGCTTCTACCCCTTCCCTGGCGACCCGAACAAGGTCCTGAAGCAGGTGGACATCCCCAAGCTCGAAAGCCACATGGAAGAGATGCAGATGATGCGAACGATGGTCGGCACCGCGACGGCCGCCACCCCAACCGAGGCGGGCGGCGTCCAGCCGGACGTGAAGACGCTCGGTGCCTTGGAGCTCATGACCCAGAAGGCCGAGGAGCGCATCAAGGACCTACCGAAGTACGCCCGCATCAACTCGAACGAGATGGGCGACAAGTTCGCCAAGATCGTCACGTCCCCGATGGCCGCGAAGCTCCTGAGGCCCGTCACCTTGCACAAGAAAGGAGCCTCCGGCACGTATTACGAGAAGACCATCAAACCGTCCGCCCTCGCCTCGAAGAAGGGCTACAAATGCAAGGCGACCCAGAAGAGCCAGCAGGAGTCCGACTCCCTGAAGGAGATTCAGAAGCTGAAGATCGGGGCCGCTCAGTTCCCGATGAACATCCCGCTCCAAGAAATCCTCGGCGACCGCGTGCTCTCCTGGCTCGAACTCACACCCGAAGAGAAGAAGCGCGTTCAGGACTTCCAAGAGCAGAACCCGCAATCCATGCTGCCCCAGATGCCCGGCGCACCGGGTCAAGGTAATCCACCGGCTCCCGGTCCTTCTCCCGCACCAGTCGCCCAGCCTCAACCCGCCTTCGCGCAATGATCAGCGAAATCCTCCAAAAGCTCGGACTCAAGTACGAGAACCTCACGGACGAGGAGAAGAAGGTCTACGACGCGTGGAGCCAAGTTCTTCAGAAGCCCGACATCACCATCGACGACCTGAAGCGAATCCTCCCCGCTGAACTTCAGAAAGCCCGCGCCGAGCACGAGAAGTACGAGAACAGCGAGAAGGCGGAACTCTTCTGGAAGGCGTACGTCCGCATCCTTTCCATGCTGACCTCCATCATCACGACACCCGGCCAGGAGCGCGAGGCGCTCAAAGAGCAGCTTGCGAAAAAGTTCAGTCTCTAAAGGTCGCCCAACACTTCATCCCATGGAACAAACCACAGAATCACAACTCTCGGCCATCCTCGCGAAGGAGCCCTCCGGCCTCACCGAAGCGGATGCGGCGTTCCTGCGGGCGCGCCGAGACTACCTGACCGAAGACCAGCAGATCACGTACGCCTCCGTGCTCGATGTTCCCACCGAGGCGCCGCCTTCCGCAGACCCTCACACGGACGAGGCGCCAGAGCCGACCGAGCCGAAGAAGAAAGCGAAGTAGCCCCTTCACACGTCGTAAACCAATCGCCCAAACCCCTTAAATGGGACGGGCACACAACATGTCAGACATTCCAAACCTCCCTACGGAGACGGAAGTGCAGCCGGAGACTGTCCAAACTCCGCAGCCGTCGAGCGAGACGACTGTCCCCCCGACCCCGCCAGCCCAGCCCGCAGCCGACCCCGTCGACTACCGGACGAAGTTCGCGGAATCGACCAGGGAAAATCAGGTTCTTGCCGCCCGGCTCGCCGAAGCGGAAAAGAAATCTCGCCAGGAATTGACAACTGAACCAACCGACTCGGATCTCCGGGCAGCATTCCCGGAGTGGGAGTACATGGACGATGTCGCGAAGCGCAGCGCCACTCTTGCCTTCAAAGCAGATAGGCGCTCCGCAGCCGTTGCCGCGGAACGTGAAGCCGAAAAGGCCGAGCGCTCCTGGCAGAACGACCTCGAGATTGCGGTCGCCGCTCACCCCGAATTAGGGGAGAAGTCTCGCGAGTTCAAAGACTACGCTTCGAAGCCCTCACACCGCGGCGCACCTATCGAAGTCCTCATCAGCGCATTCAAAAACGACAACAACACCATGACCACACCCACACCCGCAACGCCCACCCCCGGCCTTGAGCCAGGGAACGGCGGCCCACGAGAGCCCGAGAAGCCCGCGACGCTCACCGCCGATCAGCTTGCCACGCTCCGCACGACCGATGAAAAGGCCTGGCGCGAGTACGTGAACACGCACGACATCGACGTAGAGGCGCTCTAAGGCTTTCATCTTCGACGGTTGGAGCCAGCCACCCCATGCGGGCCTGGTAACCCACATTCCAACCACACATGAGTGCATACGCAACAAAGCTCGCCGAAGGTTTTTCGGCGAAGCTCTCAAAGGAACTGTACGCGACCGCTCTCTTCGACCAGCTCGTCAACCGAGACTACGAAGGGGACATCGTGAATGTCGGCTCTTTGCTGAACATCCTCGATTTCGCGCGGCTCTCTGAGAAGGACTACTCGGGTTCCAACCTCTCGGTTGATGACCTGAACGAGAACAACGGCCAGCTCTCGATCGATAAGCAGAAATCGTTCTACTACCGCATCAAGAGCATCGACGTTTTCAAATCCTACATCAAGAACCCGCAGTCCACGCTCGTGCAGCAGACCGCCGAGGAACGCCGGAAGAACATCGACATTTATGTCTTTGGCAAGTACGGCAAGACCGCGGCAGGCCAGCGCATCGGCACGGACTACACGACTGGCACCGTCACCGTCACCACGGGCACGGGCGCCGTCGTCGGTTCCGGTACGACCTTCACCGCGGCGATGGTCGGTCGGGGCTTCAAGGCCACCGGCCACACCAAGTGGTATCGCGTCGCGACCTTCACGGACACGACCCATATCACCATCGAGAACGACCTGGACGACGTGGCTTCCACCTACGACGGCGGCTCCATCTCTGGAGGCACCGCGTACGTCATCGAAGCGAACACGCCCGTCCAGATGACCACCTCGAACGCGCTCCAGCTCTTGCTCCAATTAAAGCAAAAGCTCGACGCGGCGGAAGTGCCCGCAGCGGACCGCGTGCTCATCCTCCCCACGGAGGTCGGCACCGTTCTCCCTCGCGGCACGAACATCAACATGGCGGTCCCCGCCGTGTACGATTCGCTCATCAAGACCGGATGGCTGACCGACCTGGCCGGCTTCCGCATCTACATGAGCGCCCGTCTCTCCGGCGACAACACCAATGGCTATCACAGCATCGGTGCGCAGAAGGGATGGCAGACCTTCGCTGACAAGGTGATCAAAGCCCAGATGGAAGAGGACCTGATCGGGAACTTCGGTTCCGCCTTCAAGGACCTTTACGTCTACGGCTCCAAGGTCAAGGACAACCGGCGCAAATTCGGCGCTGAGCTGTTCGTCTACGTCTAGACCTTGCTCGCGTGTCTCTTCCGCCCTTTGGGGCGGAGGAAGGCACACGAACAAAGGTCGCAACATTCATCAATCGCTCAATCCATGTCCCGATCCATCACTTCCAAGAATCTCCCGAACACCGAAGGCGAGCTCGCAACGCTCTTCGACAAGCTGCAACGCGCCGTGACGAACGTTCTCCACGTCTCCGGAGCGCTCGCCATCCACGGCTCCGCTTCCGCGCTCGCGAAGACCGCCGCGACCATCTACGGTCTTGTTGACGGCGTTCCCTTCTCCAAGGCCGCCGCCGACTGCGCCGCCCTCGTCGGAACCATCACCAACGCGAAGTTCAACGTCTTCGTCTTCACCGTGAACGCCGCAGGCACGTTCAAGACGTACATGGGAACCGAGGCTGCGACCTTCGCGGCCGTCACGTTCCCGACTGTTGCTGACGGCGAGGTCGTCGTTGGCTACGTCATCGTGAACCCCACCGGCACCGGCAACTTCGTCGGCGGCACCACCGCTCTCGATGACGCGACCGTCGTACCGAACGCGGTCTACGTCAACACCGTCGGCATGTTCGCTCCCTTCTGCAACCCTCTCTAAGGTCGAATCACACTAACCAACCAACAACGAAATGAAATATGTAGCATTCGGCGCGGCAGGTGCGGCCTCTATCACCGCCGCGACCGCAGGCATCATCAAAGTGGACAACCCCGCGTCGGCCACCATGGCCGCAGCGAAGATCTACGAGTGGGCCATCGGTCCCGGCGCGAACAGCGCAGACAACAACTACGCCGTACGTGCCAAGCGGCAATCCACCGCCGGCACCTGGACCGCCGTGACCCCTTCTCCGCTCGACGCAAAAGCCGGAGCATCCGTAACGACCGCTGGCGTGGCCTCGACCGCTGCCGGCACGGGCGGCGTCGTCCTCGGACAGTGGGGCTTCCACATGCGCGGCGGTTACCGCTGGGTAGCTATCCCTGGCGGCGAGCTGGTCGTACCGCTCGTCTTCTCGAACGGCATCATCCTCGAGTACATCTTCGCCCAAGGCACCGATGTTCTCGAAGCTGAGCTGTACTTCGACGAATAACGCCCATGAACCCCTGCTGCGAAAAGCACGACCGCTTAGACCTGAAGCTCGGCGCCGCCGAGTACACGGCCGCGGAGTGCGGCAGCCAGAACGCCGGGACATCGAAACCGGAGTTCTGCTGCTTCGACTGTCCCACACTCAAGGAATCACTGAACGCATGATCCGCGGCGACAAACCTTCCGGCTACTTCCAAACCCACGACGGGCGCGGAATTAAGGTCGAAGGCGAGTCCCGACAGTGTGGACACTGCCAGTTCATCTGGGAGTACAAGCCCGGAAGCGGACGCCGCTACGGGCTTTGTACCTCCTGCAAATGCATGACGTGCGCGCGCGACGAATGCAAAGCCGACCAGCTTGAGAAGCGCGCCATCATCTGGCACGAGGACGGGAAGAACTACGACTGTGTCCCGTTCGACGAATGGAACTACCGCCTCATGAACAAGGCCGCGCACACGACCGGGACCATCGGCAAAGACTTTCTTATGAACGATTCCGGCATCGTCATCCCACGCCCTGACTAATGGCAATCGCCCGCGACAACTCAAAGTCCCAAAGCGGCTCCGGCTCAAGCCTGACCGTCACTTTTACATGTACCGGCGCGAACCGTATCGTGTTCGTCGCCATCGAGGCTGACAGCCACGACCCGACCGGCATCACCTACGACGGAGTCGCGATGACCCGCATCGACGGGCAGAGCCTCAACACGCACTTCTGGTCCCTTTGGTATCTCATCGCTCCCAGCACCACCACGAACGCGAACGTCGTCGCGAGCTACGGACAGTCCGAGTCGTACATCGACATGGAGATCAGCTCGTACACGGGCGTCAAGCAGACCTTGAGCTACTCGGGGGGAGGTGCGGAGAACTTTACTCACGGAGTTGGCGGTAGTCCTTTCACGACGAACCTCACCACGATCAACGATAACTCGTGGACCATCCTGTTCGGAGCGGACATCACGAGCGGGACTCCACCGAGCGCGAGCACCGGCTCTAGCCTTGTCACGACCGCGAGCGACGGCGCCGCACTCTTCGACAGCAACGCCGCACTCTCGCCAGCCGGCGGCTGGGGAATGACGCTCACTTGGTCCGCAAACATCTACACCATCGGAGCGACGTTCTCACCCGCCGTCGCGGCAAGCACGAACACCGAATGGAGCCATCCGACGAACCAGCCATCGTCCCACTGGAACCAGAACATCGGCTTTGCCTAAACGATGCTGACCCAGATACCAAAACACAGCAACGCCGGCTCGATCCAAGGACCCACCATCCAGCCTTGGTACATCTATCCAACGAACCAGCCGGACCAACCGCGCTATGCCCTGCGGTCCATGCTCCGCTACATCATCCCCGCAGCACCCCAACTCCACCAGGGCGCCACGGTCATACGCACCGACCCCATTCCACCGGTCACGGTGAGGCCGGAGCTTCGCTACTACGTTCCGGATCTAAACCGCTCTTGGATGTGGGAAGGTCCCGAACCGCAGCTTGATGGCGCGGCCGTCCAACAGACTGCACCGATTCCGCCGGTCACCGTCCGGCCGGAGATGCGCTACTACCTGCCGGACATCAATCGCTACATCTCCGAAGGGCCTGAACCGCAAGTCGATGGAGCGACGAAGATGCGCACCGACCCTATCCCTCCTGTGTCGAAGCCGGAGATGGCCTACTTCTGGCGCGACGTAAACCGCATCCTCGCCGGCGGCGGTCCCACGAAGCAGTACACGGGTCCCACGAGCATGCAGACGCATCCCACGCCGCCTGTGACCGTGCGTCCCGAGATGAGGTACTACCTGCCAGACGAGAATCGCTACGTCTTCGAAGGTCCCGACCCCCAGACGACCGGCGCGACCCTGATGCGCACGGACCCGATTCCTCCAGTCACGACCCGGCCGGAGCTTCGCTACTACCTCCCGGACGAGAACCGCTATATCCCAGAAGGACCGCAGCCGCAGCTCGCCGGACCCATGGTCATGGACACCGTCCCAGTGCCGCCGGTGACCACCCGACCTGAGCTTCGCTACTACTTCCCTGACGAGAATCGGCACATACGCCAGGGACCGAAAGAGCAATTCGACGGAGCAACGGTCATGTCCACCGATCCGGTCCCGCCGGTCTCGAACCCTGAGATGTCCTACTGGCAGCGTGACAAGCGAAACCCTTCACACCTTCAGGGCGGCCTCGGACCCACTAAGCAGACGACCGGCCCCATCTCGCAGCAGACCTACATCTTCCCGCCGAACAAGCCGGAGTTCTCTTACTACTTCCGCGACGTGAACCGCGTCATGTCGGGCTGGGACCGCCTGCTCTCCCATGTGACGGACTTCATCAGCCGCTACCGAAAGAAGTATCCGGGCGCGCCGGGAACCTACGCCTCGAAGTACGGAGCCAACCCCGGCACCTACGACGAAAAGTATCCCAAAGTCGAAGGCACATACACCGAGAAATATCCCTCGAATGGAGCCTAACCAACTACCAGAAGTGAAGGACGCTTTGCAAAAGCGGGACATCGAAGACCTTGTGAAAGAGGTCCGCGAAGGATTCGTGGGGGTCCACAACCGGCAGGACCAGACGAACGGCAAGGTCCTGAAGAACATCGCGGACATAAACGCCTTGCAGGTCTGGAACGAAAAGCAAGCCATCAAAGACAAGTACAACAAGCTGATTTGGTATCTCTTCACGGTGGCGCTCTCAACGATCGTCGGACTCGTCACCTACCTCCTTCTTCACCACCAATGAGCAAACCCATTTCCTTCGGCTATCCCCGCATCTTCGGCTTCGCAGACGGCCGTCATTCGCGCGGCCGCTATCCGAGCGAGTATTACTTCTCCCAGGGCATGCAGAAGGGCCTCTGGGGCCTCATGACCGGCTACAACGTCGTGAAGCTCAAGGACTCCGTGGACCTTTCCGGCCTTGGGAACGTCCGATGGTTCGCTGACGCCGGCGGGTACGTATACGCCTTGGACGACGGCGGCAAGGTCTGGAAAGAGACGACCCCGGGAGCGGGCGACTTCGCCGCCGAGCACACCGTCTCCGGCTCGACCTCCGGCGGTCAAGGGCTCATCGGCGACCAGAAGGGCCGCATGCTCGCATTCGCCTCGACGACCATTTCAAAAAAGGACGGGACCTGGTCAGACTCATGGAAGACCGGCCTCACGAGCTACGACCATCCCGCCGACACCTACGAAGACATGGTCATCTTCGGCAACAAGGACGCCGTGGGCCTCATCGACAACGCGGACAACGTGAACCTCACTGCGCTGAACCTTCCGTCCTCGATGACCGTGGATTGCCTCAAGTCCGGCAAGAACGGCATTCTCATCGGAGCGAATCTCGGAAACCGAGGCGCTCTCCTCCTCTGGAACACGCAGACCGACCGCTCCATCGCGCCATGGATATGGACCAGTGGGAAAATCCAGTCCATCGAGCGCACCGACTCCGGCTGGGTCGTCGTCACGCAGAAGCAGATACTCCTCACGACAGGCTACTCCACGCGCGAGCTCTTTCCCATTCTCGACGATCCCCTTGGCTACACGACCTACACCGTCGCACCCCAGGGCACGCTCGTCATCAACAACAAGCTCTTCATCCTGAACCAAGGCAACGGCTACGCGCGGATGCGCTGCGGTGCCTACATCTTCGACCTCGGCACCCAGCTCTCCGAGTTCGTTCCCGTCTCCACGCAGAACGTCACCTCATCCATCCCGCAGGCCATCTACGCCGCAAAAACCATCGCCCAGGAAGTCTTCCTCGGATACCGGGACTCATTCCTCTCGAAGAACTACATCGGGAGCCTCATAGTTTCGGGCGGCACCATCGGGCACTACTACTCCGAGATACTCGCCGACAACGCGGAAGAGAAGGCCGTCGAAGCAGTCATTCTGAACATGGGCCTCGCCACGATCCTCTCGAACGTGCAGGACCTCTCGGCGACCATCGCCGTGAAGCTCTACAACTTTCGCAGACCTCTGTGGGGCGTGAACTTCACGAATGCGCAGATCGCGGGTCATCCTGAACAGGTCCGAGTGGACGGCTTGAACGCGGGTCTCACGCGCGCATCCGCAGGGGATGAGGTCACACCCCTTGAAGGCGCGAACGCCGGCTTGTCGAGGCACGTCACCGCCATCGCGAACGCGGGAACCGCAACCGAGACCTGGACGCTCGACGCGGCCTTCCCGAACGAGACCGAGACGAGCGTGCATCTCTCGGTGCAGCCCCTCGTCCTCATCGAGCGGAAGACCATCACTTCGCCCGCGCAAATCCCCGAGCTCTACTTCAACGCCAAGAACAAGTGCAACGGAAAGAAGTTTCTCGTAAAGGTCGTCATCGAATCGTCGAACGCCCAGCTTGAGCTCCACCGGTCCGACCTCATCCTGGACGACCTCGGGTACACCCCATGAGCGACGCCCAATCCCAAGGCTCCCAAAACCAAGGCGACCAATCGCTCGCGGACCTCGGCATCGAAGGCGGCGGTTCCCAACCGAACGCTCAACCCCCCGCCTACACGCTCGAAGACTTCCTGCCGGTCCTCCTCACGCTTCTCACACCGAGGAAAGCGCTCACCACCGTGCCGACGTTCACGCCGAAGACCTTCGCAGACTGCATCCAGCTCTACACGGACGGCACGAACTTCTTCCTCTACGTCTTCATGAACGGCACCTGGCATACCTTCCCGGCAAGCCCCGTCAGTCAGATCATCGCGGGCGACTCCGCCATCGGCATATCACCGAGTAGCGGCACCGGTGCGGTCAGCATCTTCAACCTCGGTGTGAAGAGCGTTCTCCCTGGCACAAACATCTCCGTCGCAAGCGATGGCGCCGGCCACTACACGGTAAACGCCACGGCACCCGCCGCCGCTCTCTACGCGAGCGGTCTCGTCACTCAGGCTGGCAACGACAACACCGACATCGTCGTCCTCCACGGCCTCGGCGTCAAACCAAAACTCCTCAAAGTGACCGCCACCTACGGAGGCAGCACGCCCGCATATGGCTGGTCATCTGGAACATTCGACGGGACCAATTACGCGGAAATCATGATGTGGGGCGTTGTCACTTCTGGCGGTGCCGCTGGGAGTGCCACGGACCGCATCATCCACATCACGCAAGGCAGCGCGGGAACGTTTGCTTGCACCGCTTCTATGGACAGCACCCAATTCACGCTCAGTCCCACAGTAGCTGGCAGTCCCGGTTTGACCGGCGACGTGAACATTCTCTGGGAAGCCTATGCATAATCCCCCGCACAGCCGTTGACCAATGAAACCTATCCTCTACAGTTAAATCAATCCCACCTCAATGCAGTTCTCCGAAGCCCAACAGTACCTCATCGAAAATAAGTTGAATGGCAAGATGAGCGACCTCACCGCAGGCGCGAACGCGCTCTTCTCGCTCGCAGAAATAAAGACCGCCATCGACCTCGCTGCGAAACGCGCCTGGGATTACCGACGCTGGACCTTCTCCGTCGATGCCCTGAAGCTCACCTACGCCGCGCCCGTGAGCGGCGAATACTACGTCGATTACCCCAACACCTTCGCCGACGAGAGCGTGTATCTCCTAATGGTCAACGACGCCGAATGGGGGAAGCGGAACTTCGCCGATTACAAGAAGTGGTTCTCGGATTATCCGACCGCAACCGACAAAATCTGGGCGAACCTGAAGCGCCAGTGGTTCGCGAACAAGAACGCGCTCGTGAACGGCGACGAGATCGCACTCTTTGGCAAGCTGAAGGCTCCCGCTCTCGTAAACGACGCAGACCTCCTGCCGTTCTCACCGGACTCAGACAACAACGAGGACAGCGGCAACCAGGCGATCGTTCGGCTCGCATTCTCTGACCTCTTGGGTTCCGAGAAGAAGAAGGAGTACGCACAGGCTACGGCAGAGGAGAAGGGCGCTTACGCCATCTTGGATGCGCTCTGGGCTCCGATGGCCGAACGCGAATCGCGCGAGCAATCACAGAACCGCAGCTTCTTTGACACGCCTAATTTCTTCGGACGCAACGGCGGGCGTGGCCAAACCAACATCGGCAACTTCTCTTAATCCATGTCCTCATTCCAATACGTCACCTCAGCAGGAGCCGCGAAGAACTTCGACGCTCCTGACCAGGAGAGCGCGATGAAGATGCTCTCCACCTTCGCCGACCGGGACCCGTCGAGCGGTATTCGCATGGTCACGGCTCCCGACGCAGCGGCGCCTCCTGTCGTGCAGCCCGGCCAAGGCGCGGCCTGGAACGCCGGCGCACCTCCAAACGGTGGGACCGGAGGAACCGGCGATACTCCGCCTCCACCTGCTCCCGTCGTAGACCCCAACCAGGCCGCCCGCGAGAACGCCGCGAAGGACCTCGGGTACGCAACGTTTGACGACTTCATGAAAGACGTGACGGCGAAGCCCTCGCAGTCCACGCAGGATTTCTACACGACCGCCTACAACGCTGCCGGCCTGCCCGACCTCCTTTCGAAGATCGGCGCGAAGAAGGACGCCCTGAACTCAGCGCTCGGCACCGTGAACGACAACCCTTGGTACGACGAGGCGTTTCGCAGGGGCGAAGCCTCCCGCCTCCAGACCCTCGCGAACGGCGACATCGCGAACCTCCAGGCCGATTACAACGCGCGCCTCGCAAACGTGCATGACCTTGTGACCCGCGAAACGGCGGACCAGGCCGCGAACGACAAAGTGAATGCCACGAAGCTGAACTACCTACACCAAGCCGTTCAGGACTCCCTCGCAAACCAGAAAGCCGCTGATACTGTCGCAGTCGCCACCCAGAAGGCAGACGCCGCTCCGCCGAAGACGATCAGTTCCCCCACCACTTCGAACGTCTACCAGTACAACCCGACGACGAAGCAATTCGAGCAGGTACAGAAGGCCGTGCCAAAGCCCGTCGCGCCAGCAAAGCCAAAGAGTCCGACACCTCCGCCTACCGACAAGACGGTCGCAACCTTCACGAAGGCGTTGGCGAACCGAACGACCCTCAACAAAGCTGGCACCCGTGAGCAGTTCATCCGCCAGCTCCAGGCGCAATTCCCCGGCATCGTCCCTGACGACATCGCCGCCGCGGTCTACAAGGCATACCCCGACCACTATGACGGCAAATGATCAGTCTCCCTCCGTCCCTTACCGGCAAGTCTGGAAGCGCGCCGACTCTCGTTAGTCTGCCGTCCTCGCTTACCGGAAAGACCCCAGCAGCTCCATCCAACGCCGCTGCCCCTGCGCCATTGAGGACCAACCCCTCCGCTCCCTCATACGGCGCTTCGGCAATCCCCGACATATCCGGCAAGCCGCTCGAAACTTTCAACAACCCGAAGGCCGCTCAGACACAGCTTCTGCGCGACCGCGTCTATCCCGGCTTCGACCCGACCGTTCCGCAGAAGCTCGACCCTTCCCATCTTGAGAACGGCCGTATGCCGCTCGCGGTAAGCGCTCCTCTCAAGGAAAAGATGGGCGGCGCGTACTCGGACGAACTGGACCACGCCATCGCACTTGAGCTCTCCGGCTCGAATGACAAGTCCAATCTTCAGATCGAACCTGGCCGCACGAACGGCGGCATCTCCGCGCAGCATGACCAGCTCGAGAACAAGCTCGCGAAGGATGTCGTGAACGGCGACAAGACCGGCGTCTCGCTCCTCGATGCACAACGGACGCTCGCGAAGGCGAAGGGAAGGACACTCCTCGAAGACGGAGGCACGCCCACCGCGGCACCGGCCCGCCCTCCCAGCACCTTCTCCATCCCAAAGCTCGGCAAGAACAACCTTTCGAACCCCGACACCGCCGCACCAACGGCGGGCGAACAACTGGGCTCCGGCGCCCTCGCGGGCTTCCCGGGAACGATGCAAGCCATCGCGGACCTTCAGACGAACCCGCTCTCGCTCCACTCCTCGTTCAAAGACATCATCTCGACGCCGTTCAAAGACATGACGGACGCGAGCGACCGCTTCAACGAAACCCTCGGCGCAACAATCAAAGGTTTCCAGAACCACGAGGGCGCAGCCGCGAACCTAAACCACGTCCTCGAAACCGCGACCGCCTTCACGAGTTCCGCTCTCTCGCCCATCACTTCGATGTTCAACGCCGCGAGCAAGCTCCCCGTCGCCGGCACGCTCACGAAGCTGCTCTTCAACATTCCCTTCGCCTTGGCCGGGGACGTCACCGGCGACAACGGCGTGCTCGCGCTCCAAGGACTACAGAAAGCCGGCGTCATTTCGCCCGATGCCGCGAAGAAGCTCGAACCCGGCGTCCGAGATTTCGCCGCCCTCGTCGGGCAGATCGCGCTCGGCAAAGGTGCGGATGTCCTTGAACGTGGCCTCGCCGACAAAGTGGGACCAGAAGAAGCCGCCCAGCTCGTGAAGCATGCGGAGCAGGTCGTGAAGGAATCCGCGCCCGCGAAGGCCGAACCTCCCGCTGCGGAACATCCTTCTCCCGCACCAGTCTCGTTCCCCGAAAAGCCGCTGCCCGAACCAAACACCGCGCCGGCTGCCGAACGCGCCGGCTTCGTGAATCCCGAAGCGTTCACCGACAGCGCGAAGGAAGCGCTCGCAAAGTACAAGCAAGCCACCGAGGACGCCAAAGCAGGGGAGGCGCTCCGCACGTACTTCACCGGTGAACGTGATTCGCGCGTTGCCGAAACGAACCAGCTCCGCGACCAGCTCACGAAGGGTCTCTCATCCAAGGAGCAGGAAGCGCTCACGCTCATGCGGGACTTCAAGAACAAGCCCGGAGAACTCGAAGCCTTCGCGAACGGTACGCACGAAATCTACGACAAGCTCCCGCCGGCCGAGCGCACGGCGGCGGTCGAGCGCGTCCAAACCTTGAAGCCAATCATCGACCTCGCAACGAACCCGACCGAGAACATGAAGGCGGCAGACGCCGCACTCACCAAGTATTTCGAAACGCACCTCGCGGAAGGCAAGGGCTTGGGCTTCCTCGATTCGAAGATAGGCAACGACGAGTACATAAGCCATCTTCTGCAGCCGAAGGAAGACGCCGGAAAAGTTGTCTCGAAAGGCGGCTCCCTTCGCACCTACAAGATAGGACGCCGCACTCCTTTCTCGAAAGAGCGCGTGTACCCCACGGTCCTCCACGCCATCGCAAACGGCGTTGAACCCCGCACGCTGAACGCGCTCGACGCGCTCACCATCTACGGCGACAAACACGCGACCGCCGCCGCGACGCACCTTCTGATAAACCAGCTCAAGGACTCCGAACTCGCGAAGTGGGGCTCGCACGGCTCGGAGAACATCCCCGCCGATTGGAAGCCCATCACTCCGGAGTCGCGTCTCTTTCAGAACCAGGTGCCCTTCGCCGACAAGGAGGGGAAGCCCGGCATCGCCCATCAGTCCCTCTTCGCCCCGGAGAAGGTCGTCGAAGCGCTCCGACCACTCACCGACCCGGATTACACGGACCGGATCCCCGGCTTCCGCACGAGCAAGCTCTATCAGGGATACCTCAAAGCCGCCGAACTCTCGCTCTCCGTCTTCCACCTCAAGGCACTCAACCTGACCGCTATCGGCAATGAAGGCGTCACCGGTCTAATCAAGAGCTACGCGACCGACATGAAGTCCCCGGTGTTCCTCGAGAACGAGAGAGCCTTCATCAAAGCAGGCGGCACGTCACCCGTCCTCGGCCGCACCATCGAGGCTTACCGCGAGCTATCGCCGAGTTCCATCCCGACCCGCATGGAGATCCTTCGCAACATGCCGGGCTTCAAGCAGCTTGACCAACTCGCCGCCGGCACTTCGAAGCTCACCTTCGACATCGTTCAGCGCAAGATGAAGGTCACTGACTTCGCCATGAAGGACGCGAAGTGGATGGCCGACCATCCCGAGGCTTCGCCTGAAGAGCACTACACCGCTCAACGAGCCCTCGCGAAGGAGGTGAATTCCGCGTACGGCGGCCTGAATTGGGAAGCGCTCGGCATCAACAAGATGACGCAGTCCATCCTCCGCTTCGGACTTCTCGCTCCCGACTGGACCTTCTCGAACTGGTTCAACCTCAAAGGCGCATTCGAAGGCGGCCCGGGAGGCAAGGCCGCGCGCGCTTTCTGGATTCGCTCGGCCATCACCGGCGCCATCGCGACCCAGCTCACGAGCGTCCTCATGTCCGGCAAAGCATCCAAGAATCCGACAAACGTCTACCTCGGCAAGGACAAGAACGGGAAGGACATCTACCAAAACCTCTTCTTCGCAGGGGCACCGAACGATGCCGTGAACCTCATGAACAACATCCGCGACTTCGGAGTCGTAGGCGGCTTCGCGCAGACGCTCTACGGAAAATCGAACGCAATCATTCGCACCGGCGTCGAGGTCGGGACGAACCGCAACTATCTCGGCCAGACCATCGTCCCGAAGGGTTCCGGCGTCGTCGCAGGGACCGGGCGAAGCCTCGCGAACCTCGGTACTGAACTCGGCCCGATTCCTTTCAGCCTCACGAACTTCTATCAGATGTTCCGCGACCCCCAGAAGCAGTACACCGAAAAGGAGTACATCACGACGCTACTCGGCGGCACGCGACCCCGCCACGTCGTTCCCGACGGCATGCGCCAGGTCACGGCCGGCAAGAAGAAGGGTGCCATCGTTCCCGCCGCGCCGAAGCAGAAGAACTCCACCCTCGACATCATCAAAGGCCGTCCTCTCTATCAAACCAAGAAGAAATGACCCTCAAGAGCACTCTCGCCTTCCTCGCTATCCTCACCGGCTACTACCTCATTTGCTTCGGGATCGGCTGGCAGCTCGGCTATTACAGGTAATCCCCAGAACACCATCTTGTGCGCTTCGTCGCAAGAGCTACCCTTAAATCAATCCCATGCCCGACATCCCACTCATTCTCGGCGCGCTCGAATCCAAAGACCCCCGGAACGTCCCCTTGGGCGCCGTTCAAGCTCCCGCTCCATATCCCGTCCGTCTGAAGCCCGATGTCTCTCAGGTTCCGACCTACTACCAGAATGGCCAGCCCGCATGCGGCGGACACGCCTTGGCCTGGTACAAGAGCTATCTCGACTTCCTGAACCTTCAGCTTGTAATCCCGCGCTCTCCACGCTTCCCGTACGCCATCGCGAAGACTCTGGACGGCGTTCCGAACGTCGAGGGCACGACCGGCGAAGCCCTCTTCAAGACCGGCCGCGACTACGGCCTTCCTCAGCTTTCCCTCTATCCGAACGACATCCACCTTCCGAAGCCCCAGTACGCCGACGCCTCGCAGATTCCCCAGCCCGCGAAGGACGACGCGCTCCAGAACAAGACCGGCCCGCACTTCGCCGTAACCTACGCGCCGAGCCTCGATCGTACCAAACAGATCGTCTTCCAAAATCAGGCTTCTATCCTTCTTATCTACTGCGACGACGGGTTCTTCGGGACGAACAGCCCGACCTTCACCGAGCAGAAGTATGGTCACTTTGTCGTCGCGTACGGCTACGACGAGGACGGCATCTACATCGTCGATTCCACCGAACCGACGAGCGCCTACTCCTACAAGTACATTCCGCGCGCCGCATGCAATACCGGTTACGTCCGCGAAGCATGGACCGGCGTTGACATCCCGAACTGGCAGCTCAAGGGCATCACCTCGAACAACGACCTGGTTCGCTACCTCACGACCACCATTGCCTTCCTTCAGTCCCGCCTCAAAGGTCGGTGACATCATTCACTCTTGACTATCGCACCATGAAACCTTGGTATCAATCCTGGACCGTATGGGTCGCCTTCATACAAGGCATCGGTGGCGTCATCGCCGCCGTCCTCGTCGCCGACCCCACAATTAGGACCGCCGGCATCCTCGCCGCTATCAAAGCGGCAATTGACCTCGTCCTTCGCTTGAAGACGACGCAGGCCATCGTTTAGCACTCTGGCAAATTGCCCGGCTCACTCCGGGCAAGAGCCAGCGCGTTAGCTGGACGCAACTTCCCAATCTCATAAACCGAAAGGAGGAACCTGCCTATGCAGGCGACTGTGGCCGTGCCCTGTCCCGATTGCTACCGCAAGATCCAAACGTTCCAACTCTCCGTTGCCCCCGACAACACCATCACGCTCCGCGCGACCTGTGAGCCGTGCAAGGTCATCACCGAGCTACACCTCACGCTCGACGACCTGAAAGAGCTCGGCGCCGGCCGCGAAGTGCCCATGCAGCCGGTCAACACCCACCACGAGTTCGTCATGTGAGGAGACGGCCCATGCTCCGATTCGAACGCTATCTCCACTCCCGCTTCTGGGCCGTCTTCAACGACAAAGAACTGATCGCAGTCGTCGTCTACAAGCGCGGCGCTCAAGCCCTCATCAACTTCTGCACGACCGGCGACCCCTACCAAGGTCCATTTGACCTCAAGCCGCCGAAAGACCGAAAGGAATCTCAATGCGAAGTCTCAACCGCGTCATCGTCTCTGGACATCTGGGGAAGGACCCGGAAACGTCCCCGGCAGGAACCACTACCGTTACTAAGTTCTCGATTGCTGTGAACGACCGCTGGAAGGACGCGACCGGCGAGAAGCAAGAGCGCGTCAACTGGCTGAACGTCGCCGTGTTCAATGGCAACGGCGAGAACGTCGCAGAGTTCCTAAAGAAGGGCTCGCACGTCCTCATCGAAGGCTCGCTCCGCACCTCGGAGTGGGACGACAAGGAATCCGGCCAGAAGCGCTGGGCCGTGGAGATCGTCGCCTCGCAAGTCATCTTCCTCGAGAAGAAACCGCAGGAGACACAGCGGAAGCTGAAGAAGGTGAAGTGAGCCTCGACCAGCGCGTCCTTGTCTGCCAATGTGGGGACCACAAGCGCGTCCACCTCATCACGAAGCAGTCACCCGCCGGTCCCTGCACCTCCTGTCCATGCAAGTCCTTCACACCGGAACCCGTCTGTATTTGCGGCCACGGCAAGAAGGCGCACCGTAAAGGTCCATGTCACGAAGGCGACGGATGCAAAGTCTTCCGTCCCAGAAAGGAGTAAAGCGACCCTCGGAAGTCCCATATAAGCCGCTCAATACACCGGGCGGCTTTGTGTTACGAGGCGTCACTCGCTATCCACTTGCTCTTTCCCGCACCCGTTTTACCCTTAATAGGAACTTCCTGCCCTAGCTGAACTGCAACGCCCCATGTGTCCGGGGACCCGATGCATCCCTGCATCAAAATCCTCTTCGTGAGCGCGCTAGTAATCGCCATTCTTGGGATGAACGCAACGACCGCGAAGACTTCAAATGAAGCAACGCTCACAGTTACCAGCCCCGACGCCCTCGACCTCTACATCGAGCGGCTTGCCTTCGCAGAATCCTCTGGCCGCGAGGACATCGTGATCATCGACACCAATGGCCAGAAAAGCTACTCGTGCCTCCAGTTTCAACGACCAACCTTCGAGAGCTACGCGAAGAAGTACAAGATTGCCGGCGACATCCGTGACTGCGCCGCTCAACGCCGTCTCGCACGAGCGATTCTTCTCAACGAGCCAGGAGGCTGGCGTAATTGGTGGACGTCCGTTCAGCGTATCGGTCGCCCGCCCGTTTCACTGTGATGCTTGTAAGGAAGCGTGCAATGTGTTGCGGTCAGGCCCTGGCATCGAAGGCCAGGTCTGCGACAGATGCGCCGGGCTCTAGCTTGCCACCACTCGCGTCCTGCTTACTTATAGGCCGTCCTGACCCTTCATACGATGTTCGGGGGCGGTTTGCTACTATCCCACGCTTAAAACGCGATTTCTGACGGTTGCGGAAAAGAACAGTATCACCCCTCTGCGTCAAGCCTCGCCACGATCCGCTCGACCTTCTGCCGCGCGATGTCCTCAGTGAGCGCCCGCTCGTCCACCTCCGGATGTCCTTCGAGGTAGCCGTGCCAGATTCCCCCGGTCTTCTCGACCGTCACGCGCAGATGACCGTGAGTTCCCCGCGCAGGTTCCCCACCTTCCTCTCCCGCGCGACGTACGCGGCGAACCGTCTCTTTAGATTCCATTCCGCCTCCTCCCGCGAAGAGCCCCACGCCATCAAAGCGGGGACCTCTTCGATGAACGTGATGTAGCCAACGTTCCCTTGTCTCACCGTCTGCTGAGTGAACGTTTTCCGCTGAGACTGCGGATTTCTTGATGAAAAGTCGAGCATGAAAGGACCCTAGCTCGGTTCTTCCCTCACGTCGGAGCGTTCTGCACAGCATCTTGTTCTACCGCCTGTAGTTAGTCGCGAATAGGTGTCTTAAAAAATTGCTTGCGTAGACGCCTTTCCGAGTTACGGTTTTTTCGGCCGGTCCCGCTTGGACGTTCCAAGCCAGGGCTGTCACACCCGCGGTGCCTTGTAACCCGACCGGGGCCGGCCAACTCGATATGACAAAGCTCGAAGCGTATCTGAAAGAGAAGGGCATCAAGCCCGCGCACCTCGCGGTGCGTTCGGAGTACTCCCGGCAACACCTTCTGCGGGTCCGTATGGGGCGGATGGAGCCCTCGCGGAAGTGCATCAAGGCAATCGTCTCCGCATGCCGGGCACTCGCCCGCGAGAACGTCACCGCGGCGGAACTATTCGACCTGGAGGAAGATGATCGCTCGTAGTTCAGCTATGCGGTTTTACAACCTTACGGGTACGCGGAGCGCCGCAGCAATCACCTTCAAAGCCACATTTTGGTCCTCCAGCATGGCGCCTACATTCATAAAGTCCATCGCGCCGACAACCCCACCGCACGACGAACACTGAACGAACTGGAATTTGAATTTTGAAGACGTTGGCGTGTACTCCGCCAACTCGAAACGGCTACCGTCGCACTTCATGCACGTTGACCTTGCCATCTGTCACTTCTCCTTTCTGGCTAGTATGCGCTCCTCTCCGTTTCTCACGAAAAAAAGGGAGCGGTTACCCGCCCCCTTGAATCACTTTGAGTCTCGGTTTCGGTTCTTCCCACGTCATTCGCACGGCTTCTTCGAGCTTGTCCTGCCGCGCCTTGATCCACGGCGCGTAGCTCTGTTCCGTCACCTTCGTCGAAGTGTGACCGAGGAGCTGCGAGACGGTTTCGAGAGGAACACCTTTGAGAAGCAACGACACAGAGAAGGTGTCCCGGAACCTGTGCGCGTGGCCGCCTGTCACCTGCGCGATCTCGAAGATTCGGGCAAGCGTCCGCTTCCAGCTCTTCACGGCTGTCTCGAGCTTCCCCGTGCCGGTCCAGAAGTAGTACGGCCGGTCAGGGAAGAGCTCGTGCAGCTCGCGGAGCGCCTGGACGACGAACGGCGGAAGGGGAACGTAGACCGGCACCCGCGTCTTGAACTGCATGTGCAGAAAGAGGCGCCCGTCCTCCGTCACGCGGTCCTTCGCCAAGCCCGTAGCGTCCGAGATGCGGAGCCCGGAGTAGCGGAGGAGGTAGACGTACGCGAGGACCCGGATGGGATTGTCCTTGCCGTAACTCCCTTGAATCTTGAACCCTCGCGCCGCTTCAAAGACGCGGTTCACTTCCTCATCCGAGAAGGGGAGCGTCGGCGGCGTGTCCACCTTCGGCGCCTTCATCGCGGCCGTCGGGTTCTCCGTGACCCACTTCGCCGCGGTGCAAAAGCGGAAGAAGGAGCGCAGCCGCTCGAACTTCTTGAGCGCCGTGAGCGGCGCGTAGTTCCAGCCCGCGCGGTAGCGGATCATCGCGCGCACGTCGAGCCGGTTCATCATCTTCAGCCCTTCGGATTCGCACCACGGAAGGAGCGAGTCTTTGAGGAGGACGCGATGAAGGCGGACGGTGGATGGTCGCACGCGCGCGGCGACATCCGACAGGTAGAGCTCGACCGCCTCTTTGACGGTCACGGGCTCCACGCGGTCGCCGCCGACCCTGCCGGCGCGGTTCCACTCGGCGATGAGGTTCTGAGCCGCTTCCCAGGACGTGAGGTTCAGACCTCTCCGAACCTCTTCGGTGCCGAGCGTGCCCTCGACGTGGATGGGACACTGACAGCGGCGGAAGTACCTATCCTTCTGAGCGCAACGCTTGAGGTGGCGACGAAAGATGGTGAGAGCCATACGCTTCTCCGATCTTGCATCGAAGCCCACGTACAGCCCACATCGGTAATCCGTATAAACCTAAACTACTGAGAGAATTGCAGTTTAGATTGGCGGGGCCGACGGGACTCGAACCCGCGACCTCCGGCGTGACAGGCCGGCGTTCTAACCAACTGAACTACGACCCCGCGTCGTAGGGAAACCTCGCTAACCTGACCTCTGCTGGCGGCATTCCCGAGAGGCGCGCATGCTACGGGCGGGGGAGCGGGGTGTCAAGGATGCGTGGGAAGAAAGGTCGCATCGCGCAGCCGCGGTGCGGCGGCGTCCTTCGTCGAAAGCAGCGGCGATGCGATCGGCCACTGGATTCCGATGTCGGGATCGTTCCAGAGGATGGCGCGGTCGGCGGGGGGGTCGTAGAGCGTGGTGCATTTGTAGACGAGGTCGGAGGTGTCCTCGAGGGCGCAGAAGCCGTGCGCGAAGCCGGGGGGGACCCAGAGCATCCGCTTGTTCGATTCGGTCAGTTCGGTTCCGAACCAGCGGCCGAACGATGGCGAGCCGCGGCGGATGTCGACGGCGACGTCGTAGAGTGCGCCACGCGTGCAGCGCACCAGCTTTCCCTGCGCGTTCGGCTCCTGGTAGTGCAGGCCGCGCAGGACGCCTTTGGCCGAGCGGGAGTGGTTGTCCTGCACGAAGACTGCGTCGATGCCGGCGTCGCGGAAGGCGTCGAGGCGATAGGTCTCCATGAAGAAGCCGCGATCGTCGCCGCGGACGTTCGGCTCGATGATGAAGACTCCGGGAAGGGTGGTTTCTCGTATGTTCAAGGGCGCGGATGATAGCAAGGGATTTGAAAAGCGTTTCACGCGGAGACGCGGAGGACGCGGAGTCATGTTTTTCTCCGCGCTCTCGTGACAACGGTCTATCCTGATCTGTTAGCCAAAGCGCGAGAAAAATAACGGCAGCGGCGAGTCAGGAGGACAGCCGCGGGGAACACGGACCCTCGTTTTGCTGTATTGTTTATTCATGCGCGCGCATCCGGCATTCAGTTCCAACGCTCTCGAAAGCCATGCACCGGATGTTCTGCGCGTGGTTGTCGTCAGCAGCGCGCCGTTGGTGCGGGCCAGTCTTCGCACGATTCTGGGCGAGTTCGATGATCTCGATGTCACGGAAGCGGAGCCTTCGCGGCTGCGCGCTGTGAATGCCGAGGTGATGCTTTGCGATGGCAATGCGCCCGATGTCGACGTTCCCGCGCTCGTGCTGGTGCGCGATGCTGCCGGAGCCGCGGAAGCGCTGGCGTGCGGCGCCCGGGGCGTGCTGGCGCGGACGGCGGCGCCGCGGCGGATGCATGCGGCGTTGCACGCGGTGGCCGAGGCCGAGATCGTGATCGATGATGCGTTTGCTGACTCGCTGCTGCGGAATCCCCGCGCCGAGGTCGAGATGATCGAGCCGCTGACGGCGCGCGAGCGGGAAGTGTTGCGCCTCCTCGCTTCCGGTCAGACGAACAAGGAGATCGGCCAGCGCCTCGGCGTCACGGATCACACGATCAAGTTCCATGTGAACGGCATCCTCGGCAAGCTCGGCGCGCAAACGCGTACCGAGGCGGTGGTGGAAGCGGCGCGGCGCGGCATCATCGCGGTTTAGTGCGGTATCGAGCGCATGACCGAGCTCACGCCGGCCCCTGATCCCAAAGAGAAACAGCAGGAGTGGCGGCTGGCCGGTGTCGTCTTTTTCGCGATACTGGCGCTCGGGATTCTCTACGCCGCCTTCGTCATCCTCGAGCCGTTTCTTGCGCCGATCATGCTCGGCGCGGTGCTGGCGACCGTCACGTTTCCCATCTACCGGCGGCTCCGCGATCGCATGCACGGAGCGAATCGCGCGGCCTCGGTGATGCTGATCCTCATCACCTTCACTGTTCTCCTTCCCGCGTTTCTGATCATCGTGCTGCTCGTGCAGGAAGCCAACGTCGTGGTGAAGCATCTGCAGTCGGGCGACATGGAGCGGACGCTTCATCGCCTCGACATCGACAACCGGATGCCGTGGCTGAAGCGCGTTGCGCCCAACTTCGATCCTGCCGCGATCAATCCGGCGCACGTGATCATACCCGTCGTGCAGAGAGCTCCTGCGTGGATCGCGGCGCATGGCGCATCGGTCATCGGCGGGGTCGCCGGCCTGGTGATCGCGCTGTTTCTCGTTCTTCTCTCGGCGTACTTTTTCTACGTGGAGGGGGAGACGATCGTGGCCGAGGCGTCGGCGTTGTCTCCGCTGCCGGCGCGTTACAACACGCAGTTCGCGGAGAACTTCAAAGGTGTGGTCGACGCCACCTTTCGCGGTCAGGTGATCACGTCATTGACGCAGGGCGTCTTCATCGGCTTCGGTCTGGCCGTTGCCGGGATTCCGGGCGCGATCCTGTGGGGCGCGGTGGCGACGGTGTTGTCGCTGCTGCCGGTGGTCGGTTCGGCGGCGGTGTGGATTCCGGCGGCGCTCTACCTCTGGGTGGCTGCATCGATCGGCGACCGAAGCTACTTCGGGGCGATCTTCCTCACCGTCTGGGGCGTAGTCGTCGTTCCGATCATCGAGCACGTGGTGAGGCCGTGGGCGATGAAGGGAAAGATGCAACTCCCTGCGATTCCACTACTTGTTTCCGTCCTCGGCGGGATGGAGGCCTTCGGATTCGTCGGTCTCGTCGTCGGGCCGCTGGTGTTCTCGCTCCTGATCTCGGTGATCGACATCTACAAACGGTCGTTCCGGATCCCGCC
Organism: Thermoanaerobaculia bacterium; assembly: GCA_017883205.1. GTDB lineage: Bacteria > Acidobacteriota > Thermoanaerobaculia > Gp7-AA8 > Gp7-AA8 > JADGNZ01. The sequence continues at coordinate 54,251 of JADGNZ010000010.1, forward strand.
GAGCGAGGGGATCGTGGCGTAAGTTACTGAGTCGGAAGGTGTTCTTGGCTTAGCCGCCTCGTACATGCATGAAGCTCTGAGTTTCATGCATGGAACTCCGAGTCTCATGCATGAAACTCCGAGTCTCATGCATGGAACTCCGAGTCTCATGCATGGAACTCCGAGTCTCATGCATGAAGCTCAGGGTCTCATTCATGAGACTTCGAGTCTCATGCATGAAGCTCCGAGTCTCATGCGTGGAACTCCGAGTCTCATGCATGGAACTCGCGGGTCTCATGCATGGAACTCAGAGTCTCATGCGTGAAACTCATGGGTCTCATGCATGAGACTCAGAGTCTCACTCATGAAACTCATGGGTCTCACGCATGAGACTCCAAGTCTCACGCATGAAACTCACTGGTCTCATGCATGAGACTCAGAGTCTCACGCATGGAACTCAGGGGTCTTTCGCAAGAATTTCGTTGTCTTTTGCTGTGTGACGACGTTCCAGCCGAGGTGAGCCCATCGCGCCGCTCCCATCTGGCAACGTTGTCGCGACAGCCACATGCCGGTCGGTCGCACCACCCCCGTTGTGCGTTGGGAAGAGTTTGGAATGGGGATAATCGTCAGCCAGGCTTGCTTCAGATCTGGACCATTGGAGCTGTCAGGTCGGATCCAACCATCGAGGCGGGACGCCCCGATGGCCGCGGCCGAGACGGCCACACTCCTCTGTAGCCCCGCCGCCCGAGGAAAGGAGTGCGGTCGTCTCGACCGCGGGCACTCGGGCGTCCTCGCCCGAGTGCTGTCAGGGCGGAGGTCGAAATTCGTCAACCCCTTGCGTGAGGTACGGGCTTCGTAGTTTCTGTCGCAAACTCCTAACCGCCCTTCATGATGATCGGGGGCTGGGACTTCTTGAGGTCGCGGACCAGGCGGTCGAAGGCGGTGGTGTAGTCGTCGTGCGACTTCCATTTGCGGAAGTCGCCGATGTGGCGTTTGCGGCGGATGTCGGCGGCCCACGACTGCTGCGAGGTGAAGGCCTCATCGTCGATGGCGATGGGGAAGAGGACGTCCTTCCCTTCCTTTCGCTCGCGCTCCATGGCCGACTCGACTTCCGTCTCCACCCAATCGCTGTTGACGGAGTTGGCGGAGAGGATGATCACGAGCTTGTCGTGGATGCGGATGGATTCGTCGATCCGCGAGCGGAAGCGGTCGCCGATCTTCAGATCCTCGGGGGCGAACCAGGTGCGGACGTTCTTCCCTTGCAGGTCGTTGTAGAGCCGTCGCGCGAATTCATCGTCCTTCGACGAGTAGCTGAGGAAGCAGGAGTAGTACTCGATTGCTTTGCCGACGAGCGACGAGGCGTATTGGATGAACTCCTCGGGGACACCGGATTCGCGAAGGAAGAACTCGGGAAGGCCACCCGACTTGAAGAAGGTGTCGATGCCGATCGAATTGCCTTCCGAACGGGCCGCTGTGAGCCCTCGGGCAGTTCGCAAGGAAACGCTTGAGAATGTGCAGCCGGTGAGCCTTGCATCAGTGAAGTCAGTTTCATCGAGATCACACGAGACGAATGTGCTGAGTCCTACGGATGCGCTCCGGAATGTGGCTCTATTAAGCTCCGCGTAGTTGAATATGGTTTCGACGATCGCGGCCCGATCAAAGGAAGCCTCGCCGCACCGAGACGAACTAAAATCAATGCCAAGGAGTTTGGCAGCGGAGAAGTCGGCTCCTTCCAGGTCGTAATACGCGAGTGATTCGCCTACGAGGTAGACGTCTGAAAGATCAGGGTCCCCTCCACTTTTCCGTCGCCATTCGTTCCACGCCTCCCGCCCCTCCTTCAACTTCTTGACATGCTCCGGATTCGCCATGCGCGAAGTGTACTTCCACACGAAATTCGCCGACGGCTTCCGCGTTCTGGAACTAACTTGCTGTAACCAGTAAGCGTCCAACACGTCGAATCAGTAGTACATGAGCAGATCGGCCACCGCGCCGCTAACCTTTTTCTGCCGCATGCGTCTTAACCATTGCGTTACGAAGGTTGTACGAAGTTGGTCGTACAATCGAGGACCTCGACATGACCCTGTTCCGTACCTGCGCCTCGGTGGCGCTTGCGCTTTTCGCAGCATCCTGCTTCTCGGGTTATCGCACCGAGGCGGATGCGAAGGCGTTGCGTGTGCATCGTGGCACCTTTGCCAGCGACGTCGTTCTCACCGGTGAGTTGCGTGCGGCACGCGGCGAAGAGCTGGCTGTGCCGCGGCTGCCGCAGTGGCAGACGACGATCAAGTGGATTGCGCCCGAGGGGGCGGAGATGAAGCAGGGCGACCGGGTCATCGAGCTCGACAACTCCACTTTCTCCGCGAACCTCGATGCGAAACGTCAAGCAGTAGAGCAGGCGCAGCAGCAGTTGCAGCAGAAGGATGCGGAGTGGGCAGCGGACACGCTGGAGAAGCAGCTTGACGTGGAGCGCAAACGTTCCGAGTATGACAAGGCGAAGATCGATGCTGCGATGCCGAAGGAGATCATTTCGGCGCGCGACTACAACGACCGGCAGATCAAGTTCAAACGCGCCGAGGTAGAGCGGGCCAAGGCGATCGACGTGCTCAAGTCGCAGACGATGTCGGTCAAATCGGACCGCGACAATCTGTTGCTAACCTTGCAGAAAGCGCAACGCGAGCTGACGACCGCCGAGCAGGCCATCAACGAGCTGATTCTTCGTGCGCCGACAAACGGAATCGTCGTCATCCGCGATCATCCATGGGAAGGGCGGAAACTCCAGGAAGGAGATGGAGTCTTCGTCGGATGGACGCTGGCGCAATTTCCGGAGATGCAGTCGTTGCGCGTCGAAGCCGATCTCGCCGATGTCGACGACGGACGCATCGGCGCAGGAATGCCGGCGACGATCGTCATCGACGCCTATCCGGGGATGTCGTTTCCCGGCCGGGTCACATCGATCTCCGCGGTGGCGCAAGAGGCCAGCCGCACGTCGCTGAAACGCGCGTTCCGCGTGCTCGTCGCACTCGACAAGCTCGATCTGTCGCGCATGCGGCCGGGCCTGTCGTCCCGTGTGGTCGTGCATGCCGTATTGCAGCGCGATGCGTTGCTTGTTCCGCGCGCGGCGCTCGACTTCGCCAGCGCAAAGCCGCGCGTCCATCTCGCCACCGGCAAGAGCGTCGACATCGTCCTCGGCGCTTGCAACGCGCAGGAGTGTGTCGTGAAAAGCGGGTTGAACGAAGGGGAGACGCTGGGACATGCGTAAGTCGCTGATCGGTGCCGGCATTGCCATCGCCGCCGTTCTGGCGGGAGCGGGATGGACGCGCAATAAGCTGGCCGCGGACCGGCAGGGCGATTGGGTCCGCGTGTCGCGCGGTGATCTCGTCACCGGCATCGACGTGACCGGCACGCTCTCCGCCGTCGACTCGGGCAGCTTCGGACCGCCGCAAGTCAACGACGTCTGGGAGTACAAGATCTCGATGATCGCTCCCGAGGGGAGTGACGTGAAGCAGGGGGAGCCGGTGCTTGGCTTCGACACGGCCGAACTGCAGAAACGTCTCGACGAAAAAAGCGCCGAGAGCGAACAGGCGCGCAAAGAGATCGAGAAAAACCGCGCCGATCTTGCTCTGCGGCGCGAGGATGAGAAGCTGAAACTCGCGGACGCCGAGGCGCGGTTGCGGAAGGCGCAACTGAAGCTGGAAGGACCGCCCGACATCGTCAGCTCGAACGAGCGCAGGCAGATCGAGCTCGACTTCGCGTTGGCGAAGCAGGAGACGGAGTCGATTCGGCAACGGATCGCGTCGTTCGAGCGCGCAGCCGCAGCGCAGATCGCGCTGCTGACGAGCAAGCAACTGACGGCCGCATCGGTCGTCAACGAGACGCAGAACGCGATCAAGGCGATGACGATCACGGCGCCCCGCAATGGAACGATCGTCTACGTGATCAACTGGCGCGGCGACAAGAAGAAGGTCGGCGACTCCTGCTGGCGCATGGAGCGCGTGATCGAGATCCCTGACCTGGCCCGCATGATGGCGAAGGGCGAGGTCGACGAAGCGGATGCCGGCAAGATCGCGGTGGGGCAGCGCGTGGTCTTCAATCTCGACGCGCATCCGGACGAGGAGTTCGCGGGCACGATCCGCGAGGCTGGAAGGACCGTGCAGCAGCAACAGGGAACGAAGGATCCGATCAAGGTGCTCAAGGTAAACATCGTTCTCGATCGCACCGACCCCGCCAAGATGCGGCCGGGAATGCGCTTTCACGGCACTGTCGAGTTGGCGCGCGCGAAGAATGCGCTGCTGATTCCGCGCAGCGCGGTGTTCGTGACAGGAAGCGGCCCGGTCGCCTATCGCCGCAGCACGTTTTCGGTGACGGCGGTGCCGCTGAAGCTCGGCCGCGAGAACGAGAAGACGGTCGAGGTGGTCAGCGGACTCTCCGCAAGCGACCGCGTGCTGGTGCCGAAGGTCGCCGACAAGGAGCCGCAGAAATCGTGAGCAGGCACCTAAATGCCGAGGAGAAGAATCACCACAGAGGCACAGAGAGCACAGAGACCCCACTCTCTGTTCTCTGTGTCTCGGTGGTGAATCGCGTGACGGCGCGGCTGGGCGCATTCGTGTTTCTGGCGCTGCTGGCCGCGTCGTGTCGTCAGGAATCCGAGGTCCCCACATTTCGCGTCGAGCCCGTTCGCTTCGCGCGGCGCGTGACCGCGGAAGGGAATCTGAAGTCGACAAAGGCGACGCCGCTCACCGCGCCGACCGAAGCGCCGGGACAACTCAAGATCGCCTGGCTCGTTCCGGACGGCTCATTGTTGAAGAAGGATGAAGTCATCGTTCGTTTCGATCCGACGGATTTCGAGACGCAACTCGTCGCCGGACGCGAGGATCACGACACCGCCGGCAACAAGATGCTCAAGACGAACAGCGAGTCGTCGACGACGCGCACGAACCTTCGCCGCGATGCGCATCAGGCGAGCGATGAGCTCCTGGCGGCGCGGCAATTCAAGTTTGACGATGCTGAGATTTTCTCGCGCTATCAGCGAGTCGAGTCGCAGATCGACGAGACGCTGGCCGGCAGGAAGAAGGAGCACGCGGAAGGCGTACTCGGCGTGCGCGCGAAGCTCTCCGCGGCCGACCGCGATCTCGTTTCGATCGAGCAGCGCAAGGCCGATCTGAAAATCCGTAACGCCGAGCAGGGGCTGCACGCGCTGGAGATGCGCGCGCCGTATGACGGTATTCTCGTCCTGCAGCACGACTGGCGGGGCGACATCGTCCGCGTCGGCGACTCGGTCTGGCCGGGCAGTCCGATCGGCGAGATTCCTGACCTCAGCTCGATGAAGGCGGAGGTGTTCGTCCTCGAAGCCGATGCGGCCGGTCTCGCTGTCGGCGAGAAGGCGACGCTGTCGGTCGAAGGGAAGCCGGGCTCGGTGATCACCGGCAAGATCACGCAGGTGGACAAGCTGGCCCGTCCGCGCTTCCCGCGCGTGCCGGTGCAGTATTTCGGGGCGACGATCACGCTCGACAAGACCGATCCGTCGATGATGAAACCGGGCGCACGCGTCCGTGCCGTGCTCGACGTCGAAGACCGCCAGAGCGCGTTCTCGATCCCGCGCCAGGCGATCTTCGAAAAGCAGGGCAAGAAGCTGGTGTACTGCAAACGCCGCGGCAAGTTCGAGCCGGTCGTCATCGAGATCGGCTCCTCCTCGGCAGGCCGTGTCGTCGTCACGAAGGGCCTCGTCAAAGGCGACGAGATCGCGCTGAGGGATCCGACGGAGGAGAAGGATGCGTAGCTCGGAAACGTAGGTCGGACTCTCTAGTCCGACTGGCCCGTGTTGTCGGACTTGAGAGTCCGACCTACGTAAACAAAAAACCAATGACCGGCACCGAAACCTTCACCACTGCGCTTCAAAACCTGGCCACGCACAAGCTGCGGACGGCGCTGACGATGCTGGGGATGATCTTCGGCGTCGGTGCCGTCATTGCGATGCTGTCTCGGAAACGTAGGTCGGACTCTCTAGTCCGACTGGCCCGTGTTGTCGGACTGGAGAGTCCGACCTACGTAAACAAACCTACGTAAACAAAACCACCAATGACAGGCACCGAGACCTTCACCACCGCGCTTCAAAACCTGGCCACGCACAAGTTGCGGACGGCGCTGACGATGCTCGGGATGATCTTCGGCGTCGGAGCGGTGATCGCGATGCTGTCGATCGGTGCGGGGGGCGAGAAGAAGGCGCTCGAAGCGATCGGCAGGCTGGGATTGCGTAACGTCATCGTCCGTGCCAAGACCGTCAAGCCGGACGAGCGCGCGGAGCTGCGCAAGAAATCGCTCGGCGTGTCGTTGCGCGATGGCGAGGCAATCAGCGAAGCGGTGCCCGGCGTCGAGATGGTTCTTCCGCGCGTCGAGGTGAAGCCGTACAAGATCATCGCTCCCGGCACCAAGACGAAGGCAAAAGTCCTCGGCATCTCGTGGCGCTATCCGCGCGTGGCCACGGTGTCGCTTGCCGAGGGACGGATGTTTGATATGAGGGACGAGCAGGAGTACGCGCAGGTCTGCGTCATCGGCCAGGAAGTGCGCCGCAGTCTCTTCGGATACGGACCGGCCATCGGCAAGCATCTCAAGGTCAACGACGTCTGGCTCGAGGTGATCGGGCTCTTCACCGGCGATGAGCCGGGGTCGGCGTCGTCGAAAGATGTTCCGGTCGCATCGAACGCGCAGGAGATCTGGATTCCGGTGTCGACGGCGATGCGCAAGTTCGACCGCGATCCGCTCGATGCGCCGGTCGACGAGCTGCTCGTCGAGCTGAAGGAAGGCGCTTCCACGCGCGACGCGGCGACGCTCATCCATCCGCTGCTGGAGCGGCTGCACGGCGGCGCAGACGACTACGAGATCGTGGTGCCGGAAGCGCTGCTCGAACAGAGCCGGCAAACGCAGAGGATCTTCTCGATCGTGATGGGCTCGATCGCCGGCATCTCGCTTCTCGTCGGCGGTATTGGCATCATGAACATCATGCTGGCCTCGGTGATGGAGCGAACGCGCGAGATCGGAATCCGCCGCGCCATCGGCGCGCGCAAGCGGGACATCCGCGCGCAATTCGTGATCGAGTCGTTCACCATCAGCCTGATCGGCGGTATGTCCGGCATCATCATCGGCATCATCCTGGCGCGCCTCGTGGCCGCGTATGCAGGATGGCCAACGGTGATCACGGTGAGCTCGCTGCTGCTGTCGTGCGGCGTCTCGATCACAGTGGGGTTGGTGTCGGGGATCTATCCGGCGGCGCGGGCCTCGGAGCTCGATCCAATTCAGGCGCTGCGATACGAGTAGGCGGGAACGCGCGTCGCGGTGTTAGGGTTCTGACCGGCAACCGCATGTCAGAACTTGGCTGGAAATACCTCACCGCTGCCGACAAGCAGGAGATTCTGCGTGGCGTGCGCGATGGCGTCGCGTACGGTGGGCCGTATCACGTCGAGATCCATCCGGCCGACCGCTGCAATATCGAGTGCTTCTTCTGCTCGACGGCCACTCTTCGCGGAACTGATGAGCTGCCACTCACGCGCCTCGAGGAGTTGATCGCCGAGCTGAAAGAGTGCGGCACGCGCTCGATCCGTCTCTCCGGCGGCGGCGAGCCGCTCTTTCATCGCAAAGTCAAAGATGTGCTGCAGGCCATCGCGGACAGCGGCATTCCGATCGAGAACATGACGACGAACGCGGTGCTGATGGGTGAGGAGATCGCCTCGATCCTCATCGACTGCTGCGATCAGATCACCGTCAGCCTCAACACCGGCGATGCTGAGACCTACGCCAGCATGATGCAGACGCCGGCGCGCAACTTCGACCGCGTGCTGAAGAACGTCCGCCACGTCATCGAAGAGAGGACCCGGCGCAAGAGCGCCACTCCCAAGGTCAACCTGCAATTCCTCGTCTGGCGCGACAACTTCCGGACGATCCCGCGCATGTACGCGCTGGCGCGCGAGCTCGGCGCCGACTCCATCATCTTCAACGGCCTGTCGTTCCTGAAGCCGGAGGAGAAGATGTCGGAGGCCGAGATTGCCGAGATGCTGCGCCTTTACGAAGAGGTCGTGCGCATCGACGAGCTACGCCGCATCACCTCGATCGAAAGCTTCGAGAGCGACATCCGTCCGATGCTGGCCGAGATGAGCGCGCGCCTCGATGCCGAGCGCCGCGCCCGCAATCCGCTGGCGCGTCTCATTCACCTGGCAGCGCGGCGCGACCTGACTCTGCGCGAAAAACTCGCGCACCGCCGCCGCGTCGCGGAGATGCGGCGCGTCGATCGCGAGACCGCGGGACTCGATGAGCCGTGCATCATCGGCTGGCACTCCATGCTGGTCCGCACCAGCGGGATGGTCGCGCCATGCTGCATCCTGCAGGGCGCGCCCCTCGGCAATGTCTACAAGCAATCGCTCCGCGACGTCTGGCTCGGCGCCGGGTACCAACAGTTCCGCGCCGAGCTCTCCCGGATCATGAAGGCCGGCGACGATTGGTCGCTCGATGCCTCCGGCGATCACACGGTCGTGGCCATGTGCGGGGGGAAGGGCTCCGAGGTTTGCCCGATCAAGAGCTTCTACTTCCGGCCGGATGTGGGGTTCATGAAGGAACTGCACTCGTCGCTGCCGCGGTGATCACGCGAAGACGCGAAGACGCGAAGACGCGAAGGTGCTTTTTTCGCGTCTTCGCGTCTTCGCGTGAAACAGGTTCGAACCTCGTTGATATAGTCTGCATCGTCGTCACAAGGGGTGTTCCGATGCTCGCAAATCGTCTCGCCATCGCGCTGGTCGCACTCGCCCCGCTGGCGTTCGCGGCCACTCCGGCCAAGGGCCCGGCCGTCGCGCCGATCAACTACCAGCACCGCTCGCTCGCGAACGGACTCGAGGTCTACTCGATCGAGAATCACGCCACGCCGACCGTCTCGATTCAGGTCTGGTATCGCGTCGGCTCGAAGAACGACCCGGAAGGGCGCAGCGGTTTCGCCCATCTCTTCGAGCACATCATGTTCAAGGCGACCGCGCACATGAAGTCGGAGATGCTCGACCGGCTCACCGAAGATGTCGGCGGGATGAACAACGCGTACACGCATCCCGATCGGACGGTCTACTACGAGATCGTTCCGTCGAACTACCTGCAGACGCTGCTGTGGGCGGAAGGTGAGCGGCTCGGATCGCTCAAGATCGACGAAGACACGTTCAAGTCGGAGCGCGACGTCGTCAAGGAAGAGTACCGATCGCGGATCCTGGCGCCGTCGTACGGCCGGCTGAGCTACGCGATCACGAAAGACTCCTTCGCCGTTCATCCGTACCGGCGCCCGGGCATCGGCTCGATCGAAGAGCTCGACGCGGCGACCGTCCCCGACGTCACAGCCTTCCACGCGACGTACTACCGGCCCGACAACGCCGTCGTCATCGTCGCCGGTGACTTCGATCCCAAACAGCTCGACACCTGGGTGGACCGCTATCTCGGAACGATCCCGAAACCATCCACGCCGATTCCTCGGGTCACGGTGCAGGAGCCGGCGCGCACCGAAGAGAAGCACTTCGCTGAACATGGCGCGAACGTGCCGCTGCCGGCCGGAGCGCTGACGTGGCTTATCCCATCGGCCCGAAGCGACGACGCCGAACCGCTGGAGATCGCCGCGACGATCCTTTCCGACGGCGATTCATCGCGGCTCTATCAATCGCTCGTCTATCGGAAGCAGTTGGCGCAGAGCGCGGGAGCGTCGGCGAATCTGCAAGAGGATGTCAGCCTCTTCACTGCCAGAGCGATCATGGCCAGCGGAAAGAAGCCGGAGGATGGCATCGCCGCGCTGCGCGAAGAGATTGCTGCGCTGGCAGCGAAGCCGGTCACCGCCGCGGAGCTCGAGAAGGCGAAGAACCTCATCATCACCTCGGCACTGCGCGAGCGCGAAACGAACGACGGCAAAGCAGGCGCGCTCGGTGAAGCTATCACCCAAAATCACGATGCCACCTACGTGAACCGCGGTCTGGCCCGTCTTCAGGCGGTGAGCGCCGCCGACGTGCAACGCGTCGTCAAGAAGTATCTGGTCGACGGGAAAGCCGTCGTCATCACATACACCTCGGAGGCGAAATGAAGAACGCCACTGTCATCGGCGTCATCGCCGCCGTCGCCGCTTCGATGTTCGTGATGAAGACCGCTGCCTTCGCGCAGGTCGAGACCACGCCTCCGCCGCCCGCGGCACCGCGCGAAGTACAGATCCCGAAGCCGGCCGAGAAGACGCTCGCGAACGGCTTGCGCGTCATCGTCATCGAGAAACAGGGCGTGCCGCTCGTCGCAGCGCGCGTGCTGATCAAGAACGGGGGCGAAGCCGATCCCGCTACGCTGCCCGGTCTCGCCGACACGACCGCATCCCTCCTCACGCAGGGGACGGCGACACGCAGCGCGGAAGAGATCGCGCGCGGCGTCGAGGCGCTCGGCGCCACACTCGATACGGGCGCAGGGTGGGATGAATCGTCGGCCGACATCAGCGTCATGTCGTCGAAGCTGCCGCAGGCGCTGGCCTTCATGGCCGACGTCCTCCTCCATCCGGCGTTCAAACAGGAAGAGATTGACCGTCTGCGCAAACGGAACAGCGACGCGCTTGCTGTGGCGATGAAGCAGCCCGGCCGGCTGGCCAGCTTCGTGGCCACGCACGTGATCTTCGGCGACGCGCCGTACGGTCACAACCTCGGCGGCACTCCGCAATCGCTCGCACGCATCACGCGTGACGACATCGTCTCGTTTCATCGCGACTACTACCGTCCCGACAATGCCATCCTCATCATGGGCGGCGACATCACGCCGGCGAAGGCGTTCGCGGTGGCGGAGGAGTTGTTCGGCGGATGGAAGCCTGCCGCCGGCTCGCACCTCGGGGAGACGGCTCCGCCGAAAGCTCTTCCAGCCTCGCGTGTCGTCGTCGTGGACATGCCATCGGCCGGACAGGCAGCGGTCGTCGTCAGCCGCCCGGGGCTGCGCCGGGCCGATTCCGCTTATTACCTCGCGCTCGTCACGAATTCAATCCTCGGCGGCGGGTTCTCGTCGCGGCTCAACCAGGAGATTCGCATCAAGCGCGGCCTCAGCTACGGTGCGGGGAGTTCTTTCGACCTTCGCCGCGACACCGGTCCCTTCACCGCCACCGCCCAGACGAAGAACGAATCGGCAGGCGAGGTAGCGGGATTGATGATCGACGAGATGAACAAGCTCGGCACGACGATCGTCGATCCGCCGGAGCTCGGTCCGCGAAAGGCCGTGCTCATCGGAAGTTTCGGCCGCCAGTTGGAGACAAACGCAGGCCTCGTCAACCGCCTCGGCACGCTGGCGTTGTACGGATTGAACCTCGACGAGGTCAATCGCTACATCAGCGGCGTGCAGGCCGTGAGCGCCGACGATGTGGAGAAGTTTGCCGCCTCTCACGTCGCCGGCAACGACGCCAGCATCGTCATCGTCGGCGACGCGAAGAAGTTCCTGCCAGCGCTGCAGGCGCGTTTCAAGACCATCGACGTGATCCCGATCGACGATTTGGATGTGAGCGCTGCGACGTTGCGGAAGACTCGTTAGCTGTTCGTGTTTTTTTCACGCGGAGCCGCGGAGACACGGAGGATTCTCTCCGCGTCCTCCGCGTCTCCGCGTGAAAAGGGTTTTGGGACTCACACCGCCGCTGGTTGTAACTCACCGCGGTCGACCATCTCTGGTTGTTCCAGCGCAGCTTCGACGAAATCCGCATCCAGTGGCCCTGCGATCTCGTCGAGCCACGCCCAGGTGTCCGGCAGCGGTTTGAGGATGATCTCGTTCCCGCGTTTGCTGATTCGCACTTCTCGAGATTCCAGTCGAAATTGTTTGGGCAGTCTCACCGCCTGCGAGCGGCCCGACCAGAATACTTTGGCAGTTTGCATGGCAACCTCCCTGAGATTTGAATGAGATGTAGCACGACCTCGGTACATGGAACAGGCCGAAGGTAAGCGCAGTTTTGACGGCTTGATCTGCCGGTCCTCAACCGTTAAGTCCACCACGACTCGGATGTGAGGCCGGGGATTCTCCTGAAATGTTTCAGATTTCGGGTCACCACCTGTAGGCCATACTCGAGGGCCGTCGCACCGATCCATACGTCTTCGATTCCGATCGGCTCGCCTCGTGCTTCGAGTGTGGCGAGAAGATCTCCCGCACGAATGGCCTCCGCCTCGCCCAGAGGGAGCACGTTGACTCGGCTCAGAATCTCATCACTAATCCGTTTCCAAAGGCGTGCACCGTGAGCAACGCGGGATGCTCCGTGACGCAGTTCGCCCACGCAGACCACCGAAGTCACCAAGTCCCGCGACGCTAGTCCGTTCAATCGCTGCAAAACCCCTCCGTTCGGATCTTTGCGGATCACCTCAGAAAGGACATTGGTGTCAAGAAGGTATTTCATCGCTTGCTAATCCCGCGCGGTTTGCGCAACGTCCGAGGACGGTGTCGGACGCGCGCGGCGACAATCTGCTCCACCTCAGCCAGGAAAGGATCATCGTCGGACAGCCATCCCCGCACTGCACCGAGTCCCTGGTCAGCAGGTTGCTCATCCGGAGGAACGAGTCTTGCCATCGGACGGCCTCGCCTCATGATCAGAATGGTTTCCCTACCAAACGCCACGCGTCCTAGCAGGTTCGAAAGCTGCTTCTTTGCTTCAGCGACGTTGATCGTCTCTTCGCGTGGTCTTTCCATGGGGTTCGTCTCCGTCGGCATGATTGATCCAGATAGTCATCTAGGTCAAGAAGGTCAACAGCAATGCTATTACTTTTTCATCCCCCGCCCGGTGGTCAGATACACCGCAAACGACCCCAACCAATGCCCGCCCTCGTAGTGCTCGCCCGTGACCGAGGCCAGACCGGCATCGCGATGTGCGGCCGCGACTTTGCGGATCAGAGAAGCGCGCGGATCGGACTTCGGCAAACCGGACGCGATCCCTTCCAGCATCCAGGAGCGGCTGAGATTCAATCCATCGAGGTGTGCGAGTTTCGGATCGCTTGGGTCGGTGACGATCTCCGGATGCAGCGACGAGAAGCGAGGCAGAAATGCGCGCAACCACGTCGCGTACTCCTTCGGCGGCATCACGCGGCGCATCACGTCGGCTTCGGCGATGCACGGCGACAGAAAGTCTTCGCCCGAGGGCTCGTAAGTAAGTGGGCATGCTTTGTCGCTCGAGAAAAAGCGTCGCGCGGCATCGCGTGCGAGTTGTTTCAGCGCGGGATCGCTCGTCGAATCGATGATGAGCCCGAGCGCGAAGGCGGACTGACTGTGCTCGCCGGAGCGTACAGGATGCGAGAGTTTCGGCAACCATGTCGCCAGACGCTCGTTCGCCGCCTGCTCGAGCGGCTTCAGATTCGCTGACAACTCGCGCCCGAGCGGGTCATCCCACTCGCGCAACTCCGCGGCCAGTTGAAGCAGCCACGCCAGTCCGTACGGCCGCTCGAAGCTGGCCCGCCCATCGCCGCGAAGATACACCGCCTCCTGCGCGACGTTCTCCGGCGTCAGACTCTGTTTCAGAGCGGCCCGCGCATTCGCCGCGAACGGCGCATCCGGAAACGTTCGCGCCAGCCGCGCCAGCAGCCAATGACCGTGAACCGACGAGTGCCAGTCGTAACACCCGAAGAAGGCCGGTGTCAGCATTCGCGGCGGCGCGACGTCCTTGTCGCTGTTCAGGTTGTGCCCGATCTTGTTCGGATACTCCTTGTGCACGCACGCCAGCGCAAGGTTTGCAAATCGTTCCGCAGCTTTGGCATCGAATTCCGCAGCGTGGAGGGAGGTGGATAGCAAAAGGAGTGCAGCGAGCGCAAAGCGATTCATGTAGAGGAATGTACCATTGTGAGGTCATGCCTACTACGAAAGCGCAGCGACTTGTCGAGTTCTTGCGACGGTTACGGTGGGCCGCTCCGGCATCAAGTGCGGAGGAAGCTTTCGAGCTCATCGGGCGCACCCTCAACGCGGTCGAGAATGAGTTCTCAGAAACTCGGTTTAATCCGATTGCCTGGCAAACAGATGGCCGACTTTATCCGCCTCAGGCTGACAGCCGGCGCGAAGTTCCGGGTAGATCGGACGTGACTAGATACCGCAGCCGGTCGCACAATACGTACATCGCAGAAAACGGCGCGATCGAAATTCAGACAATCGATGGCATCGTTCTACTTTCGAAACCAGGTGTGGACGGAGAGAGCATATGGAGAAGATGAACGACATTGAGATCATCGAGCGCGATCTTCGCAGGCGCTTTCCTGGTGCGACCGTCACGGTCGATGCTCCCGCCGATCCGGCCGGCACCTGGTACGTCGATGTTAGAGACGACGACCAAGCACTGACGATTCAATGGCGCCGCGATCGAGGCTTTGGAGTCTCTGCTACATCGGATGCCTATGGTGAAGGCGCGGAAGAGATTTACTCGACGATCGCACAAGTCGAAAATCGCGTAGCCGAACTCCTCCATGGTACCTACGACTACGAAATGTAGAGCTCTCACCGATGCATGTGCATCAGGATGTACCCAACCAATATCAGCGCCAGCACCACGATGACGATGATCGTGATCGAAGCCGATTGCGATGATCCGCTCGTGGCGGTGTGCTCGTAGACCACTTTCCGCGAGACGCGTTCGTCGTCGTCGCCTGCGTTGGTCGTGATCGTTTCGCGGTCGCGAAGGCGTTCGTCTTCAGTTGGCTCGGGCATGCTCCGGTTGGGTAGCAAATGAACTGCCAGTGAGGCGCGCCGAGGCCCAGGCGAAGATCGGAATGGAGAAGCAGCTCAGCGCTGCCGCCACGAGGAACGCATTCGTCAGGCCGTAGTGCTGGCCGATCGCGCCGATCGCGAATGACCCGAGTCCGATACCGGTGTCGAATGCCCAGACGATCGAGCCGAAGGTGCGGGCGCGCCGCGCGGGATCGGTGCTGCCGAGGATGATCGTCACGAATGCCGGGTAGGCTGCACCGAAGCCGATCCCGAAGAGCGTGGCCGACGCGATCATCTCCCAGCGTGTGTGCGCGATGCCGAGCCAGGCGAATGCGAGAGGTACGAGCACGAGTGCCGGATAAAGCACACGCTTCGGTCCGATGCGGTCGCCGAGGTGCGAGAAACAGACGCGAAAGAGAACGATCGAGATCGCGTACGTCGTCAGATAGATCGCTACCGGTGTGATGTGGCGCTCGACGGCGATGATCGCGGCATAGCTGGTCATCCCGCCGTAGCCGAACGATGCCACGGTCAGCGAGAGCGCGGTGGCGATGACGCGCCAGTCCCACGCGTCGGACACGGCGAGGCGGCGCGGGCTCGCAGGTTTCTCGTCCACGCGTAGAAGGAGCGCTCCGAACACCATCACCACGGAGATCGCTGCCAGCTCGAAGCAAAGCGTCATCCAGCCGAAGTGGTAGACCCAGAGACCGACCGCGGGAGCGATGGCGATCGCGCCGGTGCTGGCCAAGCCCCAGTAGGCCATCCCCTGTGTGCGCCGCGATTCCGGAATGTACTCGCTCATCAGGGCCGAGGCCGAGGCGAGGATGCCCGACCAGATCGCGCCGTGAATTGCGGCGATGAGAAAGAGGAGCGGAAGATTGCGCACCAGACCGTACGCGACGGAAAAGCCGATGAAGAGAATCGACGCGGTGATGAGCAGGCGTCGCCGCCCGAGGTGGTCGGCGATGCTGCCCATGACCGGCGCGGCGAAGGCGCTGGAGAAGGTGTAGACGGAGAGGAACCACCCGGCCTCCGCCTTCGATCCGCCCAGCTCCAGGATCCGAAACGGAATGGCTGGAAGGAGTTGGAACGCAGAAAAGAACGTCACGAACGCGTATACCCACAGCATCGCAAAGCGAGGGGTGAAAAGGGGTTCGTTGGGGACGGTGGGCATCGGAAGGCGGATTGTATTCGCCGTGCCGATGCATTTTCAGACGAGGCGAACGGATTAGCTCGTGCGAGGTCGAGAATCAACGGTGCTTAGACGAGAGGTGATCATCGAATCACTTCCGTGTCAGTACCAGGATCTCGTCGGTCGACATCTTCACACTGGCACGGCTGGCCAAACGACGAACGATCGTCTGACCGCGCGTGGGCCGCGGCGGGTTCTTCGATTTCACGATTTGAACTGAGTGCCTGTTCGCAACAAACTCCACGTCCGTGCCCGGGAGAAGTCCGAATCGCTCACGGATTTCCTTCGGAATGGTCACCTGTCCCTTCGAGGTGATGCGCATGGTCGTGTTTCCTTCTTGCTCCTACTGACAAAAGTGGGGTGTGTCGATCCGATTGCGTTTGCCGACGGTTCGCGATTGACTGCAAGAAGTCAGTCAGATCAGACTAAGTCGTCGGCAATGAGCGAGACTATCAATATCTCCGACGCCAAGACCCGGTTGGCGGAGCTTGTCGGCCGGGCAGCCAGCGGCGAGGATGTGATCATTGCGCGAGCCGGCCGGCCTCTGGCGCGGCTTGTTGCGTTTCGTCCAGAGCGGGCGGTTCGCAAAGCTGGCCGGATGCGCGGCGCAATCCGCGTGAGCCGCGATTTTGATGCTCCGCTGCCTGGCGATCTCTTTGATGACAGCAACAAGTGAGACCGACCCCATTACCCCAGAATGTCCCGCCCATTCGATGCGTTCCCACCCTCCGATGAATGTCAAACGCGCGGCCAAGTACGGTTTCTGCTCCGGCGTCCGCATCGCCGATCTGAAGGTGAAACGCTTCGCTGCCGGCGGCGGCCGCGGCGCGATCCTCGGCCAGGTCGTTCACAACGAGCGCGTTGTGGAAGAGATGGAGCAACTCGGCGTGCGAACGATCGACGAGATCGAAGAAGTCGCGGAGCCGACCATCGTCTTTTCCGCTCATGGCGTGCCGCCGTCGTTTCACGAGCGTGCCACCGCGGCCGGGCTGCAGGTGCTCGATACGACCTGCAAGTTCGTGTACGACATCCATCGCGAGTCGAAGCAAGCCCTTGCGAACGGCTACCACCTCATCTTCATCGGCGACCCGAAACACCGCGAAGTCATCGGATATACGCACGACCTCGATCCCGTGTCGTACCACATCGTGACGAAGGTCGATCAGGCCGATGCCATCGACTGGTCGCAGTATCCGAAACTGAAAGTCTTCTACCAGACCACGCTCAACGCCGAAGAGTTCGAAGATGTCGTCAAGGCGATCGAGCGTCGTGCGGCTCAGGTGGAGCGCGGAGACACGATCTGCTACGCAACGAAAGAGAATCAGGATGCCGCGCGCGTGCTGGCTCTCGATCCCGAAGTCGATGCCATCGTCGTCATCGGCGGAAAGATGAGCGCGAACACGAAGCATTTGTGGGATATCTGCCGCGAGGCCAAGCCTTCGTTCCTCGTGCAGGGAGCGAGCGATCTCGATCCGGCATGGTTTGCGAATGCACGAACGGTTGGCGTGACCGCCGGCTCGTCGACTCCCGACTACGTGATCGTCGAGGTCGAAGAACGGCTGAGCACGATGTAGCGGCTCCGGCACAAAGCCAGCAATAGCAACCTTCTGCAGCGTGTTTCCCATCGCGTTCATGAAGCATTCTCGCCTCGGGGCCGTAGTACTCGCCCTCGCGTGCACGATTCCTCCGGCGGGGGCGGTCGAGCTCAATTGCCGCGGCCCGGCGAACCTCGAGTCGTTTCGCTACGCCTGGCATCTTCGCGGCGGACTCTCCTGGGTCGCCGGGATCATGTTTCCCACCACAGGCGTCGGCGAGCTCAAGACGACCTACCAGACCGCGGGCCCGAAGACGATCGACAGCTCGCTCCTCATCACAGCCGCGGATGGAAAGAGCGGTTTCTTCGCCTACGAGACGCAGATGGATACGGCCGGTCTGCGGACGCTGATGACGTATCACGCGTATTCGTGGAAGGACAAATCACGCAAGGACCGTACGCTCTTCGATTATCCGGCCGGCGTCGCGCACCGGCACAAAGAGACGCAGGAGAAGGCGTGGGATCGTACCGACCCGATTCCGAGCAGTGCGTTTCATGACGTCGTGAGCGTGATTCACTTCCTGCGGTTGAGCGCCGGCAACATCCCCGGCCCTCTGGCAACGGCGATCTACTCGGATGGAAAGTCGTATCCGGTGATCGTCCGGCCGGCGGGGCGGCAAACGTTTCCGATCGGAGGGCAGCAGATCGCTGCGATCGGATTCGAGCTGCTCGACGCTCCGGGCGGAAAGAAATGGCCCGGCGGGATGAAGATCTGGCTTTCCGATGACCCGCGCCGCATCCCGTTCCGTATCGAGATCATCCAGAGCATGGCGTCGCTGCAACTCGATCTGCAATCGATCGATGCCTGCTCGTTCCTGCACGCGCCGAAGTAAGCGGATCTACTCCCAGAACACGCCGGACGTATCCGACTTCACGGCCGCCAGCAGCGTGCGGATGTCCTTCGCCGCCTTCGAGTTCGACAGCCTGTGCCAGCGCTCGTTCGTATCCGGCCAGTAGAGCGACCAGACGAGCTTGGCAGGCGAGTAGCGGAACTTCGCCACAGGAACCGTGGTCCATTCGAGGTGGCTCAGAAAGCCAGCCCGGCGTTCGACCAGGAGCGCATGGTTTTCGAGGATCTCGTACTCGTAGCGCGACTGGTCGGCGACCGCCTCACTCGAGTTCTGTTTGCAAAACTCGGCAAGGGCGATTTCGGCATCAGCGCGGACGTCAGGAGGAATGGCCACAGCTAATCGTAACTCATGCGGGCCGCCGGGAGGTTTCCGTCGCCACGCGCCGCAGACGTCCCGCGAAAAAATTAACGCATATCGTTTTCGGTCCTTCTCGACATCATGAACGCAGATGCTGCGTATTGAAGTCGCGCCGTTGTCATCCCTTCGGGATGTTCCGCCATGAGATCAGCCATTCACCGCGTTAGAGGGGGGAGGGATCCAAAATCCTTCCTTCGATCCGAGGATAGACTTAAAGCATGAAGCCGTTTCGGTATCACCAGCACAAGGCATTGGCGAACTGGCGCAAACATCGAGTTAGCTTCGCTGAGGCGGAAACGGTCTTTGTCAACGAGTTAGCCCAAATTCACGACGATCCAGATCACTCCGAAAGTGAGGGGCGTGAGATCATCGTAGGTCACTCCGCCGTCGATCGGCTGCTCCTCGTAGTTTTCGTGGAGTATTCTGATCACGTTCGGATCATCAGTGCACGAAAGACAACCTCCTTCGAACGAGAAGACTATGAAGAAAGAATCTCCTAAAAGAGGATTTGGTGGAACGCGCTCGGAATACCGTTTCGATTACGCGGCCGCAAAACCGAACCGGTTCGCGTCGCGGATCAAAGAAGGCTCCGTAGCAGTCCTGCTCGAGCCGGACGTCGCTTTAGTTTTTGACAATTCCGAATCAGTGAATCAACTACTTCGCTCGGTGATTGCTGCACTTCCTCACCCACCGCAGCCCCGCAGGAAACGCGCTACCGCTAAGCGCGACTAGGTGTGCCAAATCGCCAGCGAGCATCTGGTGGTTCCAGCCGCGGCGCTGGCGGCGCTACGGTGGTTATCGCGATAGCTCAATTGTGTCGGACAACTTCCGGATGACGCGCTCGCGAACGCCCGGCAGCCGTAACACAATCCCCCCCTTCGGCACGCGCACGCCGCTGATCTCAACAACGACGCGCTTCCCGAATCGTTGTGCAGAGAAACTGAGCGGGCCGTAGATCGTGCTTAGTCCCCGCACCCGCACGCCTTTGTCGAGCCAAGAGTCGGGGATACCGGCGCCGAGGACGAGGGCATCGTCTTCTTCGCGCTCGTACGCCAGCATGTCGATGAAGGAGCGGGCGAAGTCGGAGCCGACCCAGAGGTGGGGGATGTCGCCGAGGTACGCCGGGGCCCGATAATCCTGCGCTACGACCTCGGCCCACTGATTCCATCCGCGCGGGCGGCGGTCATCGAGAAAGAATTGGAGGAGTTGCTGCGCGCGGTCGCGCCATCCGAGGCGAACGAACGTGCCGACCTGGCGCAGCTCGTACGGCGTGTAGTCCTTCCATTCGCGTCGGCCTTCCATCCGCGACAACGACTCGTTCCATGCGCGCGTGAACTCGTGGATGACGGCGTCGTGCGGCAGGTTGGCGAGGTCGCCGCCCGGCTCGATCCCGATCGTGGTCGAAGTCGGATCGAAATCGCCGAGGTCGGCGGAGCCGGGGATGTAGTCGATGTGATGCAGCGCGATAGCATTGCGGATCGATGCGTGAAAGTCGCGCGCGAGCTCATCGCGCACGATGGCGAAGCGCGACGCCGCCTTGTGCTTGCCGAGTTGCTCCGCGAGCCAGGTCGCGTCTTTGAGACCGCGCAGCGCGAAGAAATCGTCCCAGTACGAATGCATCGGCTTCGCGGAGTAGCCCTCGTGACTGATGGATGGGGGGAGGATGCCTTCGAAGGGAGTGGGGAGTGGGGGGTGGGGAGTGGTAGCGGGCTCGGCGTGCGGATTTGCGACCTTTGATTCAATGGTTACCGTGCTCGTTCCCGCCGCGGATTTATCTCCCACCCCCGACCCCCCACTCCCCACGCCCCGCAGCGCATCAATGTAATTCGCCGCCGCGAACACATGCGGCCAGATCTCGCGCGCGAGCGTGAGGTCGCCGGTGAGCCGCGCGTACTCGGCGACGAGGTAGATGAATTCGCCGTGGCTGTCGTGCTCGGCAACCGGGTCGGCTCCTCGGCTGTCAACGCAGCAGGGGATCTTGCCGTCGGCGAATTGATACGGCGCGAACCAGCGGATGTAGTCGCGGACGTCGTCGTCGAGTCCGAAACGCAGCAGCATCGTCGAGGCCAGCGAGCCGTCGCGGATCCAGCTTCGTCGATAGTTGCGCGCGCCGCCGCGGATGGCCGGACCGTCGCGCCCGAGGAGGTTGTAGGCGACGTTGGCGCGAGCGGTGTCGACGAGATCGCGTGCGGCAGGGATGTCGATCTGGATGTGATCGACGATCTTGCGCCAGTAGGCGATCGCGCTTGTGCGCTGTTGCGCGACGTCGGTCGGGATCGCTTGCGCGTCGTGCGCGTGAAGCGGCGTAGCGATGTCGATGATGCGCTCCGCGCCGGGTGCGAGAGTGAGGTCCCACATCATGACGGCCGAGGCGTGGCGTTGGGGATCGAGGACGGGGGGGGTGGGGGGTGGGGAGTGGGGTGTGGGATTCGCGGGAGTCGTTTGTCGGGAGTCGGGGGGCGTAGACGAGGCGTCCAGATTTGACGCGGTTTTTTTCTCCCACCCCCCACCCCCCACTCCCCACCCCCCAAACATCGCATCCCCGCCATCAAACGTCGACGCCCTGACAGCCGTCGGTTTCGTCAGCGGAACAACGCGCGTGTCATCCACTGCGAGCTCTGTTCCATTCCAATGGATGCTTCGAATCGGCGCCGTCAGCTCAGCGATATTCAGCTCGTGCCACGGCGGCGTCACGCGAAGCGGGCGGACGGCGACGAAGAACTGCGCGTGCTCGATATGAGTGCTGCTGTTGCGCAGTCTGTAGCGCGCGTAGCCGATGGGTGCGGCGGGCGAGCCGGCGCCAAACGGTGCGATCTCGAGCGTGAACTTTGGATGTCGCCACGTCGTCGACGGGAGCGGCAGCGAATTCTGTTCGAGCGATTGCGTCGTCGTCACGTCCGCCCAGGTCATGAGGCGTCCGTCGATGCGCACGAACGGCTCGAGCGTGAATCCGGCCGGCGTCTCGATCGCGCCGTCTTCCGACAGCAGCGGTTTGGCCCCCTCGTCGCGATCGACGCCGAAGATCGTCCAGTACGCCAGCTCACCGATCAGGCCGCGCGGGTAGCGTCCGCGAAGCGCATCGTGCGCGATCGCCTGATACACATTGATCATCCGGTCGCCGAAGCGGGGAGGCTCAATCGTGATCTCGCTGATGGCGTAATCGGCGGCGCCGCTCTTGAAATCGAGCCGCACGTAGCGCGCCGCGGCGTTCGGCGTTTGCAGATAATCGCGTCCGCCGTTGTTTCCCGTCACGGTGCGAACTGACGTCCACTCGTTGCCGTCGGTCGATGTGGCCACCTCGTAATTTGTCGCGAAGGCGCCGGCGCCCCACTGAATCGTCAGCCCGCCGAATTGGCGCACGTTGCGGAAGTCGATCGTCAGCGATTGCGATCCTCCGGCTGCCGAGCGCCACGCGGTATCGGTGCGGCCGTCCATGGCGCGATCGGGCGTCTCTCCCGGCGCCGAGCTGCTTGCCGTCATGATCGGGATCGATGCGTCCACAGGCAGTTCGTCGAACGTGATCCGATCGAGCCAGACGCTTCCTTTGCCGCCGCTCGCCGCCGTGACGGTCACCTCGATCGCGCCAATCTTCGTCAGCACATGATTCGGCGACGGCCCCCACGCGAACTCGATGTTGCGCTTGTCCGCGATGACCTCGGTCCAGTCGCGCGGAAACTCCCACGCCACCCGCCGCACCCACCAGACGTTCTCGCCCGACGGATCGATGAATTTGATCTCGAGCGTGTTCGGCGGCGTTTCCCCGCGCAGGCGGAAGGCGAAGCGATAGTTGTCCGGCAACGCGATATCGAAACGCCGCCGCGCCGCCGCCCACCCACCGTGGCCGCGAAAGTCGAAATCCATCCGCATCGCGCCATGATCGGGAACCAGGTTCAGCGACACACCATCCGACGGAGCAGCAGTCCATTTCGCGACGTCATCGAGGTCGTCGACGATTCCTGCGGACGCGGTGGCGGCGACGAGAAAGAGGACGCTTAGAGCAAGCCGAGTACGCATCGAGTGCAAGTCTAAGGCGAAGCGAAGCGGAACGCCGCCGTCTCGGCGGCTGGCCCGGCGGCGTCCTCGCCGCCGACCACGATGGCTTCAGGTTCCGTTAGACTCCGCGCCGTCCATGCCCGATCAATCCGAAGACGCCCCCGCCTACTCCTGGTACGCGCTCGCTGTCCTCACCGCGGTCTACGTCCTGAACTTTCTCGATCGCACCCTCATCTACATTCTCTTCAGCCCGATCAAGAAAGAGCTGCATTTCACCGACTTGCAGCTTGCGCTCCTCGGCACCACGTCGTTCGTCATCTTCTACACGCTCCTCGGCGTTCCGTTCGGCCGCCTTGCCGACCGCACCAAACGCAAGGTGATCATCGGAATCGGTCTCGCGGTCTGGAGTCTCTTCTCCGGCCTGACCGGATTCGCCAGCAGCTTCTGGACGATCTTCTTCTGCCGTCTGATGGTCGGAGTGGGCGAGGCCACGCTCGGGCCGGCAGCGCTTTCGCTGCTGAGCGATTACTTCCCGACGCGGATGCGCGCCACGGTGCAGTCGATCTACTCCTCGGGTATCGCCATCGGCGGCGGTCTGGCCTTCTTCCTCGGCGGCTGGATCGGCCAGACGCACGGCTGGCGGTGGGCGTTCTATCTCCTCGGCTTTCCCGGCCTGATTCTCGCCGCGCTGGTTTTCGGATTACGCGAAATGCCGCGCGGCCGCACTGAGTCGTCCGCCGCACTCGCCAGCAGCAGCGACTGGACGCTGCTCTTCCGATCCAAACCGCTGCGCTATCTCTTCGCCGGCTACGCGTTGTTCGCGCTCTCCTCGAACAACCTCGGCATCTGGGGTCCCTCGTTCTTCGTGCGCGTGCACCATCTCAGTCTGGCCGTCGTTGGCGTTGCCGCCGGCATCCTCTCGATCGTCATCGGCATCCCCGCCATGATTCTCGCCGGTTATCACTCCGACAGTTTCAGCCAGCGCTTCGCCGGCGGACGCATGGCCTTCAGCGCACTCGCCGCCGCGATCTCGATTCCCCTCTGGATCGTTGTGCTCTTTGCCAACAATCTGACTGCGATCGTGATGGTCAACATCGTTCTCTATGGACTCGCCCTCATGTGGGTCGGTCCTGCCACCGCCGACGTCCACGACATCGCCGGCCCCAACCTCCGCGGTCTCGGCATCGGCATCTTCTTCTCGATCGTCAACATCGTCGCCTACGGCGTCGGCGCGCCGCTCATCGGCAAGATCAGCGACCTCCTCGGCGTAACGAAGAATCCCGATCAGATGCGGCTGTCGCTTCTCGTTTGCCCAATCGCGTGCGGCCTCGGCGCGCTTCTACTATGGATGGGAAGCAAAGCGCGGATGGGCGAACGGACGCCGCGGCACATTCACTGATTTCGACGGGCTATCTTGCCCTCGCAACTCCGCGCCAGCGTTCCCGTATAGCTCTTTCACCAAGGAGATCCATTCATGCGGCGTCGTACCAAGATCATTACCGGTGTGGTCGTGCTGGGCATCGCCGGGCTTGTCGCGGAGGGCCTTGTCTCGCAGCGTGGCAAGGACGTTACGCCTGTCACGTTCGGCAAAGTGGCGCGGCAGGATCTGACCAGCAAAGTCTCGGCGAACGGGCGCATCGATGCGAAGCGCAAAGTCGACCTCTCCGCGAACGTGATGGGTCAGGTCCTCAATCTCGCCGTGCGCGAAGGCGACGTCGTGAAGAAGGACGACTTCCTCCTGCAGATCGATCAGAAGCAGCTCGCCGCTACGGCCCGAAGCGCCGATGCCGCGCTGCAAGCTGTTTTCTCGGACCGCGACGCCGCAAAGGCGATGGCCATCGCCGCGGACCAGGATTTCCAGCGCGCCCAGAAGAACTACGATCAGAAGATCATTCCGCGCGCCGATCTCGATCGTGCACAAAGTGGGCGCGACTCCGCGCGCGCCAACGTGATGGCGCTCGAGCAGCGCATCAGCCAGGCGCGCGAGAATCTCAATGCTGCGCGCGACACGCTGTCCAAGACCACGATGCGCGCGCCGATGGCCGGCATCGTCACCGCCCTTCCGGTCGAAGAGGGCGAAGTGGCCGTGATCGGCACGATGAACAACGCCGGCACCGTGCTCATGACCATCGCCGATATGAGCGTGGTCGAAGCGGTGATGGAGGTTGACGAGACGGACGTGCCTTCCGTGAAAGTCGGTCAGCGCGCCAGCGTCACCATCGACGCCTATCCGAACAAGACGTTCCCGGGCCTGGTCACCGAGGTGGCGTCGAGTCCCATCAAGCGTAATGGCCTCACGGCAAGCGGCAGCACGGAGGCCGTGAACTTCGAGGTCAAGATCCAGGTCGAGAATCCGCCGCCGGACGTGCGGCCCGGATTCTCCGCCTCGGCCGACATCATCACCGGCACGCGGGCGAAAGCGCTGGCGATCCCGATACAGGCTCTGGTCGTGCGCGAAAAACCGGGCAACAAGACTGGCAAGCCGCAGGATGAAGAAGGCGTGTTCGTCAATGAAAACGGCACGGTGAAATTCGAGACGGTGAAGACAGGACTCTCCGGCGACAGCATGATCGAGCTCGTGAGCGGCGCGAAAGAGGGACAACAGATCGTGACCGGCCCGTTCCGCGCACTTCGGGAGATCAAGGATGGGACGAAGGTGAAGGAGCAGAAGGATGCTGGAGCAGACGGGACAGCCGGAGATAAGAAGGGCTAGCCGGTGATGAGTAGCTGATTGAACAACGGCTCCGACACCCGACCAGCGACTCCCTACACCGAACACCATGGACACCCTCCGCATCGCCCTCGCCGCTCTTGCCGCGCATAAGCTTCGCAGCTTCCTGACGCTGCTCGGCGTGATCATCGGCGTCATGACGGTGATCTCCGTCGTCTCGATCATTTCCGGTCTCAACGCTTACATTGCTGAGAAAGTGTTCACGCTCAGTCCGGACGTTTACATCGTCACGCAATTCGGGATCATCACCAGCCGCGAGCAGCTCCTCGTAGCAGTGAAGCGCAAGAAGCTCGATTGGCACGACTACGAGGCCATCCGCCAGCAGTGCACGCGCTGCGCGGCGGTGGGCGCGCAGGAAAACACGCGCATGACTGTCAAGAACGGCTCGCAAAAACTCGGCGGCGTTCGTATCCAGGGCGGGACTGCAAACATCGGAGAGATCAGCAACGTCGATATCGAAGAGGGACGGTTCTTTACGCGCACCGAGGACGAGCATGCCGCGATGGTGGCCGTGATCGGATCGGACGTGAAGGACGAGCTTTTCGGCAAGCTCGATCCCCTTGGCCGCACGATTCACATCGCAGGACATCCGGCGCGTGTGATCGGACTCTTACGAAAGCAGGGCTCGGTCCTCGGGCGGAGTCAGGACAGCCAGCTCTACATCCCGCTCTCGGCGTACCAGAAAGCCTTTGGTGCGAGAGGCGGCTTGAATCTCTTCGTGCGAGCGTCGGGCGGCGTTCCGGGGCTCGAGAAATCGCTCGATCAGATTCGCGTGATCCTACGCGGCCGGCGCAAGACGGGATTTCGCGCGGACGATCCGTTCGCGGTCGTTTCCGCCGAGGCGCTGCAAGCATTGTGGAAGAGCATCACGGCGGCCGGCTTCGCTGTGATGATCTTCATCTCCGGCATCTCGCTCGTCGTCGGCGGCATCGTGATCACGAACATCATGCTGGTCTCGGTCGTCGAGAGGACGCGCGAGATCGGCATCCGCCGCGCGCTCGGCGCACGCAAGCGCAACATCCAGTTCCAGTTTCTGACCGAGGCGATTCTGCTTTCGCTCGGCGGCGGCATCGTGGGCGTACTCCTCGGCGTCATGGTCAGCTTCGGGATTTCGGCGGCCTTTCCGCTGCCGACGCGCGTGACTCCGTCGCTCGTTGTGAGCGGGCTGATGATCGCGGTCATCACCGGCGTCGCTGCCGGCTTCTTCCCGGCCATGCGCGCCGCGAACCTGCCGCCAATCGATGCGCTGAGGTCGGAGTAAACCGGTATGCGCGCACGTGATCACATCCTTGCCGCCCGCGAAAATATCCGCTTCGCCACGCGCGCGCTGACAACGTACAAGCTCCGATCCGCGCTCACGGTCCTCGGCATCGTCATCGGCGTCACCACGGTCATCGCCATGGTCTCGATCATCGTAGGCTTCAACAACAGCGTCACGCGCGATTTCCAATCGTTCGGCGCGACGCTCGTGCAGTTCCAGAAATTCGATCCGCGATTCGGACCCGGCAGTAACGAGGAATCGCAGCGTATGCGCAAGGAATTGACCTATGAGGATGCGCTGGCGATGAAACGGCTGTGCCCTTCGATGCTGGCCGTCTCCCCGGAGCGTTATTGGGCGGGCGACAACGCCGGGCTGGAAGTGATCTACAAGAGCCAGCAGGCGACGCCTGACGAGTTCGGCGGTGTGACGCAGGATTACGTCGTCGCCAACAACCACTTTGTCGCCGAGGGACGCTTCATTACCGACAGCGATGTGCGCTCGGCCGCGCCGGTCATCGTGATCGGTTCCGGCATCAGCGACTCGCTCTTCCAACGCAGCGATCCCCTCGGCAAAGACGTCACGATCTTCGGCCGCAAGTTCACGGTCATCGGCGTCATGGAAAAACAGGGAGCGACGTTCTTCGAGTCGACCGATTCACACATCTACATTCCGATCACGACGTTCGACACGCACTTCCCGGCGATCAAACGGACGACCGGCGTCAATATCGCCACGGTGCCGCGCAAGCCTGAGTGGGTCGACCGCATCACCGAGGAAGGAACCGCGGTTCTGCGCGCGCGGCGGAAAGTGCCGTTCAACAAACCGAACGACTTCGGCCTGCTGACGCCCGACAAGCTGATCGGCAACTTCAAAGCGATCACCGGCGGCATCACCCTGGCGATGCTCTTCATCTCATCGATCGCTCTGTTGGTTGGCGGCGTCGGCGTGATGAACATCATGCTCGTCTCGGTGACGGAGCGGACGCGTGAGATCGGTGTGCGCAAGGCAATCGGCGCCGTCCGCCGCGACATCGTCATGCAGTTCCTGACCGAGGCGATGACGTTGTCCGGAGTGGGGGGCGTGATCGGCGTCGCCGCCGGCATGCTGATCGCGCTGATCGTGCGAAACGTCAGCCCCCTGACCACCGAAACCCCACTCTGGTCGATCGTCGTCGGCCTCGTCGTCTCCATCTCGATCGGCCTCTTCTTCGGGATCTACCCTGCGTACAAAGCGGCGAAACTCGATCCGATCGACGCGCTAAGGTACGAGTAGCTTGCGTGTTCGGGTCTGATCCGACATCCTCCCCATCGCATGCCTGCCGGACGAAACGATCCCTGCCCTTGCGGCAGCGGCCTCAAATACAAGAAGTGCCACCTCTTGCTCGAGTCGGCTGAAGCCGCAGCGGCGGAACCGCATCGTGCGCCTGTGCACGATGCGGGCTTACGGCTCGTTCAGCGCATCGGACAGTGGGCGTTTGACCGGTTCGGCAGTGAATTCGAGGAAGCGGGGAGCGGCCTCGGTCTCGAGGATATGCAAGCTGGCCTGCAGTTCATGGTCCCCTGGGCCATCTTTCATCACCCGATCCGGGGAAAGCCCGCCGTCGAGTGGTTTGCGCTGGAAGAGGCGGACAACATCTCCTGGCGCGAGCGCGCATTGATCGATGGGCAGCGCCAGGCATGGGTCGGCATGTGGGAAGTACGCGAAACCGTCCCCGGCAAGTCGATGATCCTCGCCGATCTGCTCTCCGGCGAGAAGCGCCTCGTGCAGGAGGCCAGTGCATCGCGAACGCTCGTCGCACGCGATGTGATCTTGAGCCGCGTCGTCGACTTCGGGGATACGTCGGTGATCGACGGCATGCATCCCTATAACCTTCCTCCCGAGGAGGCTTCGCATGCAGTCGGGGTCGTGCAAGATCTGTTGAAGTCGAAGCTGCCCATTGCCATCGAGCGTCTTCGCGAGATCACCACCGCGCTCGTGATCGTTGACGTATGGAGAAAGGTGGTCGATCGCTACATCGAACGCCGCAGCACGCCCCCTCGGCTCACAAACACCGACGGCGATCCCTTCCGTCAGACGGTCGACCGGTATCGCTTTGCTCCTGCCGATCGCAACACGATCGAAGCCGCGGTCGGAGCGCTGAAGAGCTCTTTCCCGATCGAAGAACATGACGACGGTACCCGCTCGATCACGTTTTTCAAGAGCGGCAACCGCCAGCACGAAGATTGGGACAACACCACGATCGGCGTCGTCATCACATCGCCGGACGAGCTCCGAATCGAAACGAACTCCACCCGCCGCGCCAACGCCTTGCGAAAGCGCATCGAGAAGGCCTGCCGGGGATTGATCACCGACCACCAGCGCACACAGACCGATGCAGCGGACTTATTCGCGGCATCCGCGGCATCTCGTGATGATGAAGGCCGGCGCCCTCGTGCCGAGGCGGTGGATCCGGAGTTTCAAGCGGTGATCCTCGACCAGAAAATCAGCTTCTACACAAACTGGACCACCACCCCGATCCCCGCCCTCGGCGGCAAGACCCCGAAACAGGCCCTCCGCAGCCTCCGCGGCCGCGAGGCGCTGAGCGCCCTGCTGAAGACAATCGAGAACCATGAAGCACGCGAGCCCGCCGCCACGCGCTACGACGTCAACATCCTGCGGCGCGCGCTGGGGATGGAGGATTGAGCGGCGAGAGGGGTCAGGTCGAAACCGAAACTGACGACACCTCGCTACGACCATTCCTCTCGATGCAAGCGGTCGTCAGTTTCGGTTTCGACCTGACCCCTCGGCCAATGGCAAGGGAATCTGCATCCATCTGCGTCATCTGCGGATTACCCTCTTCGCTTCCTGCGCCGTCCCAGCGCCTTTTTCCGGAGGCGGTGGATGCGCCGGACTTTCTCTGCCACCGGGCTCTCCGGATCGGCGGCCTTGGCGGCTTTCTTGAGACGGTGGAAACCGGCCACGGCGCGTTTGGCGCGCTCGGCTTCTCTCCTCTCGCGCTCGATCTCCGTCTGGCCGCGAGTTGCCATCGTTAGGTCTCGCATCAACCTGTCCTGATTCATCGACGCTTCGAGTAAGTCGGCGAGCTCGTTCGGCGGGATCCGAGGATCCACGCGCATCTTGCCGGACCGCAGCCGGGCCACGTTCCGGCGCATCTGGGCATAGGTCACCGAGCTCGGGAGCCACGGGAGGTCGTCCCGCACCAGCCCCCATTCGCGGAGTACCTCCTGGAGACGCAACCCGTCCTCGGTGGTATTGAGAAACTCGAGATCTTTGTCTCTCATGGCGTTCTCTCCTATCGCAGCGTTCGCGGAGGAAAACGACCGGGCGCGCTTGCACGCGCCCGGTCTCACTTCCTCCTTTCACTTAGACGATTGAGAACTGCCGGAAGTTACTTACCCGCCGGCTCCGGCGTCGCTGGCGCGGACGGCGCCGGCGTTCCGGATGCCGGTGACTGCGGGGTAACGGGTGCCGGCGACTGCGACGTACCGGATGCCGAAGACTTCGGTGTGGGAGCCGGCGCCGCCTTCTTGCGGCGGGCAAAGCTCTTCAACCGTTTGATCTCCTGCACGTGTGGCACGAGGACGGCGTTCGCCGGGTCTCGCGCCAACTGCGAGCCGATGGTGTAGGCCTGCCCGGCGACGAGTGCGATGCGCTGGCGGCGGATGAGGTTCGCGCCGGACACGCCGTTCAGCATGCCCCGGAGCTCATCCTCCACCGCCGTCCAGCGGTTAGCCTCGTCGTACAACTGGCGCATTCCGTCAGCCGGTTGGCCGACCGCCTGCGAGACGTTATCGAGCGCACCGATGACGTTGATCGACGCCTGCAGGATCGGATTGGAGGTCCGGACCTGACGGCGCAGCACTTTTGCCTGTGCGGTCGTCAACGGCGCAACTTCGCCGATCTGCGCGCGCGTGGCGCGCAACTGTTCGACGACCGCCTCGGGTGACAATGTGGGAGCCGGCTGCGGAAGGTCCGCGGTGGCCGGCGGATTCCCGGTTTCCTGATTGGTATTCATGATTCACCTCAGAAGTAGAGGCCGGAGGGAACGACGAGCACTTGTGCACGAGTGCAGGCGGCCACCGGCTGGAAGAGAACGGCCATGGGCCGGCTCCTCCGGTTGATGTTCCCCGAAGTGCGCGCGCACTTCGAGAGCCCGCGGCAGGAGGAGCACCACTCAACTCCCGCAGGGATGAGAACAGTCGCACTTATCCAGCGCCGTCGTTCTCACCCGTTGGCCGCCAGGAGCGTGGGGCTCTCACGAGCGCCGGCTCCGTCCTCGATGAGCCTGCTGACAGGCTTAACGAGGCCATGGAGACTATCATGAGCTTGGTGGGGATGTCAAGGGGGGTTGCGGTCGGCTGGTGTCCTAGTTTCATTTTTGGTGGTTTTTGCGATCACGGCGGGGCTGACCCTAGCCGCGGTGAGCAATGTTAAATCTTCCGCTTGCTGGAAGGAAATCGCCGCGACCTTGGACCTCATGCGGGTTTGCGAAAACATCCTCGTATGCAATGTCGACATCTACGAAGAGATTAGCCCGACCTGCGTTAATTTCGTCGATCGATTCTTGGCTAAAACCACGGCCGAACTCCCCAAAGGACAACGGCGCGCGCTCGCCAGCGCCCAGAATCGCAGGCACGCTCACCACGTGCATACTGTCGTATTTTTTAGGATCGCTGAATTCGGTGCTGATGATTTGACATTGGAATGCCAAATTCTCCGCGCGGGTACGACCATAGTTCTTCACGGTAACCGTGCATACCGTATTTGCATAGAATCTTGTCGTGTCTTGTACCGGTTTCCCCTCGAAGCGGAAGCCCGGACCACCACTCAAGTCAATCTTCTCAATCAGTACGTCGGCCCGTTCCAATACCTCAAGGGCGCGCTTCGCGGTGTCGGCAGAACTCTTCGCGGCATTTGCGGCCTTTTTGGTCTCTCGATTACTCGCAAGAGAAAGCAAAAGCGCGCGGCGGTTGAAGCGTCTCATCTCACAGAGAATCCATACCGTAGCGCCGAAGTAGAGGCATGTTGCGAGTGCGGTAGCCCCCTGGAAGCGGTTCGGCCACGGGTCTACCGGTGGGTTCGTTGGGTTGCCTCCGCCGTTTGCTTTGGCTCCGCCGTACCACTCAGCCTTATTGGTGTTGACCTGCTTCACCGTCCCGGCAACTTCGGGTTGTGGTGTGGTTTTGGGTGCTGGGGGTTGATGCTGGTTGCCTGCTGCGGCGGGTTTGGCGCGCTGACCTATCGTGGGCGTAGCCGGAGTCGGGGATGGTGACCGTGATGTTGTCGCCGCAACCACTAGGGCCAAAACCGCTACGGCGCGAAGCATCGGGCAATGATATCGCCAGCCCGTCGCTAAATCTCCAGCAGCATCTTCACTCGCGTCACCGTACCGTCAGAGTCCATCCGCCGGAGGATGTCATCGCGGTTCTCATCAAGGAACGCCTGCGCCGGTTCCTTGAGTTGCTTGCGCGCGTCTCTCAGGTTCTTCCCGCGAACGGTGACGCCCCAGAACTCCTCGATGAAGCCGGTGACTCCTCCGTCGTCATCATCGAGAAAGACCGCCGTCAGAACTGCCCTCTTCGCATCATCGTCAGACATCATTCGCCCCCGTACTCTTTCGCGACTTCTGACCGTATCCATGCTTTCGCGACTCGTGCGAAGTCTGGCGACCGCTCCGCCATGCGCTGCACTTCGTCAAGCATGATGCCGTCGAGAATCGACTCCTCGACCACGGCAGACACCGTTAGTTCCCGTTCCTTCGCGCGGCGCTGGAGGATGCGAACTACGAACGCCGGTAGCGTGACTCGGAGGGTGGAATCGTGCCTTCGTTCGATCATGACAAGCGACAGCATACTGTCTGTCATTCAGCAACACAATCGTGTCTCCTCACTTTCGACACGATGGCCTCTGACGCCGCCATGCTTCGCGCCCTCGGGAAGAGAGTCCGCGAGCTACGGCACGAACGCGGTTTCTCTCAGGAACGACTCGCCGAACTCGCGAACATCCACGAGAACCACGTCCGGCGCATTGAGGGCGGCACGGCAAATCCGAGCTACTTGGTTGTCGCCCGGATCGCACGTGCGCTCGGAGTCGATCCCGGCGGCTTGTTCTAGGCGTGACGGATGGTCCCACCAATTACGGTGCCGCAAAATAACTTCCGAGCGGCTCGCGCGGAGCGAGAGTAGGGTAGCGGGATGCCATTCGTTCGCAAGGTCGGTACTTTCCTTGATGAGGTTTTGGAATTCCTCCTCTCGGTCGTTCATCACTGGAGGGGCGCCTTGACTAGCAGCGTCGTAATCAGCGTTGGCCTCACGGTGTATCAACTGGCGACTAACGAGGCGCTTAAGTTGAAACCGTACCTCTGGACGCTAGTCGGCGTGGGACTTCCGGTGGCAGTATTCCTAGCGTGGGCAGAAGAGTATCGGGGACGCGAGCGGGGACAGCTCGAAATCAATCAGTTGAAGTTGGCTCCAGCGCCAGACGTGTCCGCAATGCAGGAAGCCTTAATGCATTCTCGAAACGATACAGATAGGCAGCGAGAAGAAATCGGCCGTTTGACGAAGCAGGTAGAGATACTCACGGTTGAGCGCCCCAGGATCATCACACCAAACCAAATTCGGCAGATCGCGGAGAGCCTGAGGGCGTGGCCCGCATATAGGGATATGCCATACAACAGGCGCGCGATTGTGTTTGCATCTCCACAGGGGTTCGACGCCAAGAATTATGCCGGTCAAATTCGCCTAGCGCTCGAACGCGGATTGATTTGGACTGAAGAAGTAATCGACTTTACACATGGCGATGAGACATATCTTGCCGGAGAGCACGCAGAACTTAATCAACACCTCCTGAACGCTCATGACGCGAACGTAACCATATGGGGTTCCGACACGATAGAGCACTCAGGCGATCCGCTAGATCAGGCGCTGTTAGATGCTTTTCGTGTTGCTGGCGTTGACGCCGTGCACCATCCCGGCCCTACGTCATTCGGTGGCATGGTTGCCGTCATTGTGGGCAGGGGGACGGCTACGCGGTCTTCACGGCAGGAAGAAGAGATCGCGCGGTTAAACGAGGAGTTGAATAGACTCAAGCCGAGGTCTATCACGGATCGGCAGCGCGAAATCATAGTGGCGCACCTCGCGCCAGTTATTGCGGATTACGTAAGTGCTGGACGCCACTTGCAGGTGACCGTTAACGCGATGCCAAGCAGTGACTGCGCGGCATATGCGCGCGACTTCGAGGAATTACTGTCTAGTAGCGGTCTGAGCGTACACCGCTATCCCAAACCGCCCATAACGTACATAGGTTCGCTAGATAATGCCGATGATCTGCGCATAGGAGTAACGGTGCTCTTTAACCCGGAGCGGTTCCGGGTGCCTTATCCACAAGCCTTGATCGCAGGGCTAGAGGAAGCAGGAATCACCGTGAACGTTCTGGAGCGGGATGGAGCCGGAATCTTCTTTAACGTCATCATCGGAGATCGTGCTTGAGACGCCTCCGCCGCTCGCACCGCCTTGCAGTTCGGCCCGTAGTCTCAAAACTGTAACACACGGTAGTTGGTCAGTTTGATAGTTATTTAGGATCGTCCTGAATAACGTGGATCGGTCCTCGGCTGTTCGGGCCAATCTCCACCACGATTCGTCCATTGGCGACTACTCGGGTCGGGGCCTGTTTTTCGACTGCCTGCCAAGTCGTGTCATCTACCTTGCCGATCGACTTGCATTCTTGGATGAAAGATCCCCTGTTGTGGTTGAAATGATCGTGAATCGAATTCTTTGCGTCTGGGTACGTCCGCTCAACCCCGCTTCCTGACGACCGGAATGTGTGTACGTTGCCGACCAACTTAACCGTCTGTCCGCAGAAGGGACAGGCGAACTGCCCGGAGAGGTCCCCGCTGTCGTATTCAACTCGAATCATTTATTTTTACTCCTCCGCTACTTTGCGCAGAGCGCGAACAGTCGCTCCCTTTCCTGCTTGTAGTTCGGATCTTTGGACTCGCCATCCGCCAGGACGCGACCGGCGAGCAAGTCCTCCGTAGTCATGAATGACTTCGACGATTTCAATTCAAGAAAGCCGGATTCATAGATGCAGGTGTTCATCGTCGGGACGTAGCATAGCTCTGCTTGCAGATGAACAACGTCAGGAGTGTTGCTCTTTGCGCTCGCTTCGTCGTCCCGCGCCTGTCGTTTGGTGACTAGCTCGTAGCACTCGTGTTTCTTGGCGAAGTAGTCAGGCTGTTGCGGCGTCTCGGCTGGTCGCCGGTCGCACGCAGCGCCCGTGACCACGAACACGATGAAGGCTGCCCGGAGACTCTTCGTCATGACCAGATGCTACACCGGCCAAAGATCCTAGGTCGGATGACTGGCTGACGTTGGAGTTATTTTGATGAGGCTGGTTGCACTGCTCGCGCGTGGGTTGCTTGCCAGGTTGTGCGCAAGCGCGATCGAGGACTCTCTGCGTGCGCGCGGGGTGGCGTTTCGTGTGCACCCGATGATGTTCCGCGTCCCCGCGATTGATTTTCTTGTGCTCGCGATGATTCTTCGCGTGCACACGATGGTTTTTCGTGTACACCCGATGACCCTCGGCGCGCACCCGATGATTTTCCCTGGGTTCGCGATGATTTTGCCTGGGTTCGCGATGGTTTTCTGTGTGTCCGTGATGTCTTTCCGTGCGCCCCAATCGTCTTTCCGCGCGCACCTGACGATTCCCCGCGCGCACCGAATGATCCACCGCGCGCGCTGACCGATCCACAGTGCGCGCTGACCGATCCGCAGTGCGGGCTGACCGATCCACAGTGTGGGCTGACCGATCCGCAGTGCGGGCTGACCGATCCACAGTGCGGGCTGACCGATCCACAGCGCGGGCTGACCGATCCACAGTGCGGGCTGACTGATCCACAGTGCGGGCTGACCGATCCACAGTGCGGGCTGACTGATCCACAGTGCGGGCTGACCGATACGCCGCGGGGCCGACCCGTTCTCGACCGGGGCCGACGTGTTCACCGCCGTGACCGGAGGTTTCACCGTCCTGACCGGACGATTCTCCGCCCGCACCTGCCGATTCCCCGTGTGTGCTGCCTGGCGCACAGCTCCGCCCAGGTGGTGACAAGCAATACCCGGCTAGAATCGCGGCATGAAACGCCTTGCCGCTTCGCTCATTCTGCTCGCTGCCTGAACGACCACGCCGACACCGCCTCCGCAAGCGCTCAGTGTAGCTCCGGCGGCACCGCAGGCGGCCGTTGCGGAAAAATCGACGATCGAATCGAAGACTGCGAAGCTTCAGAAGTTCGATGGGTTCATCCCGCTCTTTTGGGACGCCGAGAACGGCAAGCTGTTCATGCTGCTTTCGCGGTTCAACGAAGAGTTGCTTTACCAGGTCTCGCTTCCTGCCGGCGTGGGATCGAATCCGATCGGGCTTGATCGCGGGCTACTCGGGCAGACGCAGATCGTCACGTTCGAGCGCATCGGGCCGAAAGTGTTGATGACGGCGACGAACACTCGGTTTCGTGCGCTGAGCAACGATGATGCGGAGCGGCGTGCGGTGGCCGACTCGTTTGCGCGGTCGGTGCTCTGGTCGTTCAAAGTCGAGGCGAGCGACGGGACGTCCGTCCTCGTCGATGCCACCGACTTTTTTCTCAGCGATCAGCAAGGCGTAACGCGCTCGCTTCGCAACACGCAGCAGGGCAACTACTCGCTCGACAAGAACCGCAGCGCGATTTACCTGCCGCGCACGAAGGTCTTTCCGCGCAACACCGAGGTCGAGGCGGTGCCTGACCTTTCAGACGGGGGAGAGGCCGGACGACGTGTCCTTGGGGTCACGACCTTCGGTCGTCGCTAATCTCCTCGAGGGTGGGCATAACTCGCGCAGCATCATTGACTTGCGTCAGCCACACTCGGAAAGGTACCGCCGCGCGCTTAGCACGAATTCGTGCATAAGTTGCTGCAAACGCATCGCTTGGCTGCTTTGTGGATTCTCTTAGGCCGCAGGGCCGTGAATTGTGTCCGAGGTGTAAGTCACTCCCAGACTGAGACTTGCGCGAGCATGATCCGGAACGACCGAAGCGCGAAGGTGTGACCCCTGACGATGTCGCGTCGTTGAACTATCCGGTCTTCAAAGGCCCGGCGACCTTGTACGTGCTGAGGATGATGCCGGACGGCATTGCGTTCGTGCTGACGAGCTCGAATGAGCGTGCCGGGGTTCCCTCCGCAAAGAAGCGCTTCCCCGTGCCCAACAGGAGCGGATAGACGATCAGCAGGACTTCATCCGCGAGCCCATGCTCGAGCAGCGTCGATGTCAGCGTGGAGCTACCCCAGAGGATAAGGTTCGGGCCGTCCTGCGACTTGATTCGGCGAATGCCCGCGACGATGTCCGGTCCAAGGCCCTCGACCGGGCCCCATTCAAGACTCTCCGGACGGTGGGTAGCGATAAATTTTGTAGCCGCATTGATGCCGTCCGCCATCGGACTGCTCGGCGCTTTCGGCCAGAAGCCCGACCAGATATCGTAGGTGCGACGGCCAAGCAGCAGATCGAAGCTCTCGCCCTGTGCGGCGAGCACCGCGTCCCGGCCAGCGGGGGTTCGATAGGGCGCGGTCCAGTCGCTGTAGGGGAAATCGCCGTCATCGGCGGAGTGCTGGATCACGCCGTCCAGCGAGATGTGTTCCATGATTTTGAGCTTTCTCATTCGATGGGTTACCTGCCGATGGAATTGTAATCACAGTGGCTCCCCAGAAAGGGACTGCGTGTCCCTGGGGTGACATCTTCGGTCTTCGCCAATCTCCTCGGACGTGGGCACAACTCGCGCCGCTTCATTGACTTGCGTTAGCCACACCCGGAAGGCATCGCCGCGCGCCCAGCTCGAATTCGCGCCTAAGTTGCTGCAAACGCATCGCTTGGCTGCGTTGTGGATTCTCGTAGGGCGCTGGGCCGTGAATTGTGTCCGAGTTGTAAGTCACTCTCAGGCAAAGACTTGCGCGAGAGTGATCCGGAACGACCGAAGTGCGAAGGTGTGACCCCACCTGCTCCCACATGTTCCTTCAGCGTCCCATCGCGCCATGACCGATTCCCGGATATCGCTCCCTCCGGCAGTACACTAAGGTAGGTCCCTGCGAATCCATCCATGAGCGAAGAACAAACGACGGCACCACCGTCATTCGACTACGACGTCTTCATTTCCTATAGCAGCAAGGATAAGGCGTGGGTTCGGGGCGAGCTGCTGAAGCGGATCGAGAAAGCCGGCCTCCGCGTGTTCATCGACTATCGCGATTTCATACCAGGCGCCCCGAGTATCAAGGGAATCGAGCGGGGAGTGACGCGGTGCAAAAAGACGGTGCTCGCTCTGACACCCGACTACGTCGAGAGTGAATGGT
Source organism: Thermoanaerobaculia bacterium (assembly GCA_017883205.1). Taxonomy (GTDB): domain Bacteria; phylum Acidobacteriota; class Thermoanaerobaculia; order Gp7-AA8; family Gp7-AA8; genus JADGNZ01. Next base: position 92,254 of record JADGNZ010000010.1, read on the forward strand.
GTGAGCTCGAAAACAACATGAGCCTGACCCGCAGTCCGGCCAATCGCGACGGGCGCAGGATTCCGTTGCTGAAGTCTCAATGCGAAACGCCGCTCCATGTCGCGCACCTGACTCAGATCGATTTCACGGTAGGCGCGGATCTTGACCTCGCGTGGCTCCAACTTCTCACCGCCCTCGGCGCGCCGCCGGAGCCGCCGCAGGTCGCGCTGCCATCGCGCGACGATTGGTATCTCGCCCATCCCTACGCCATGCCATCGAACTTCACCGGCCGCATGGCTGAGCGGAAGATGCTTACCGATTGGCTGACTAACGATGCCGCGCATCCGCTGCTCGTGCTCCGCGCGCTGGGCGGCTTCGGTAAGAGCGCCCTCGCCTGGCATTGGCTCCTGCACGACGTCGATCCCGCCAAATGGCCGCGAGTAGTATGGTGGAGTTTCTACGAGGTCGACGCCAGCTTCGAGACCTTTGTCGCGAAGGCACGAGACTATCTGAATGATGGGCGGATTGATACCGGCGCAGTTTCTTCGCGCGATCAACTCGACATACTTCTGCAGAGACTCCATTCGCGCGGAACACTTCTGATCCTCGACGGCTTCGAGCGTGCCTTACGTGCTTTCGGCGGTCTCGAGGCTGCCTACCGGAACGACGAAACCGTCGGCACCGAGAGTGGCGACCGCGACTGCATTTCGCCGCTGGCCGACAGGTTTCTGCGCGACGTGGCCAACCATCCCGCGATGCACGGCAGAGTCCTGCTCACCACTCGGCTACGGCCTTCGCCAATGGAGACGCGCAGCGCAATCCTCCTGCAGGGCTGCCGCGAGGAGGAACTTTTTTCAGCTCCAGCCAGCGGACGCAGTTACGTTTTTCCAAGCCCAGGGCATTCGCGGCGGACGCGCGGAGATTGAGGCTGCCTGCGAGCCGTATGGCTATCACCCGCTCAGCCTTGGTCTGTTGGCCGGTTTGATCGTGGGCGACCTCCAGCAATCGGGTGACATCGCTGCAGCGCAGCGGCTGGATGTGAGCGGCGACTTGGTTCAGCGGCAGCATCACGTGCTCGAACAGGCATACGCGAGCCTTGGCCCAGCACGACAGAAGCTCCTCAGCCGCATCGCTTGCTTCCGCAGCCCCGTGAAGTACGACGCATTAAATGCTCTGGCGGGGACCGGATCGGCGGAATTGAGCGCCGCAACTGCCAGTCGGGAGGAGCGGGGTCAGATCGCCGGAGAAGGCTCCATCGACGCCGATATCCGGGATCTTGTTAGCCGCGGGCTCCTACATCGCGATCTAGAGAACAACAGATATGACCTCCATCCAATCGTGCGCCGCTACGCGTATGACCGGCTGGCAGCGCCGGACCGAACTGGCGCTCATATCCGGCTGCGGAATTACTTCGCCACAGTACCATGCTCGGACACCCTGCGTAGTCTGGACGACCTTGCGCCCATAGTAGAGCTGTATCACCACACGGTCCGAGCGGGGCAATTTGATGAAGGAAGCAAACTACTCCTCGACCGCCTTTGGAAGCCCTCGTACTTCCAATTTGGTGCATACCAGTTACTCCTCGACCTGTTGCGGGCTCTTTTCCCGGACGGCGAAGAGCAACCGCCTTTTCTGAAGAACGAAAGTCTTCAGGCCTTGACGCTTGGCTTGATGGCAAGTTCCTATTGCCTTAGCGGTCGGCCCGCTCGCGCCGTGAAACTGATCGAGCGCTCTCTTGCAATTAGCGAGAAGCAAGGCCTTAGGCAGAATGTTGCCATGGAATTGGCTTCCGTTTCTTCAGGCGCCTTACTGCCATTGGGGCGCCTGGGTGAAGCCGAGGCGAACCTGCGCCGAAGCGTCGCCATCTCCAAAGAGATTAGGGATGAGGTCCGCGAAGCGATTGGTCACGCGGACCTAGGACGATTACTGGTGTTTCGTGGCGCCTTGGCACAGTCGGACAGAGAACTGGCGAGAGCGCTTGAGCTTCTGGAAAAGCATAAGAGGATCCAGTGGCAGGGGGTGGTTTGGGCATACCGTGCTCACCGTGAACTCGTCCGCCTGCGGTTCATGTCGCACAACAGCGTCGCGAAACCTCGGATGGCAAAGTTCACATTTGCTATTTCGTCGGCGCGCCGCGCTCTTGATCTGGCAGACAAGACGGCTGAATCAAAATATCCCTTTGAGCGTGACTACATCCGCGCCTACTGGCTGATGGGAGCGGCCTATTGCGTGGCCGGCAAAATGAATGAAGCCGAGTATCATCTCAACGCAGCGCTACAGCGCTGTCGTCGCAACAACACCGTAGAAACCGAAGCCGAGATCCTCGTCGACCTAGCACGCCTTAGTATTGCCACCTCTGCGCCGGACGAGGCTAAGCGACTGGCCGAAGAGGCGCTGCTCATCACCGAACGCTGTGGTTACGTCATGCAAGGCGCCGACGCACATCTAGTGTTGGCGCAACTGGCGAAGGATCGGGACGATGCGAAGGCACTTCGCGGGCACGCCACCGAGGCGCTACGCCTCGCCACTTGCGACGGGCCACCGGATTACACCTACAAGGTGGCGTTTGACGAGGCGACTGCTCTAGTGAAGGGATGAGTGCCCCGATAGGTCGCCGCCGTGCCGGCGGCTGGCCAGCGTCGGGCCGCGAGCGCTCGGATCGATTGGCGCTCGAACTGGTCGCGGCGCGACGATGGTGCGCGACGTGTCCCTGGGGTCAGACCTTCGGTCCTCGCCAATCTCCTCGAACGTGGGCATAACTCGTGCGGCTTCATTGACTTGCGTCCCACACCCAGAAGGGCATCGACGCGCGCTCTGGCTCGAATTCGCGCCTAAGTTGCTGCAAACGCATCGCTTGGCTGCTTTGTGGATTCTCGTAGGCCGCAGGGCCGTGAATTGTGTCCGAGTTGCAAGTCGCTCCCAGACAGAGACTTGCGTGAGCATGATCCGGAACGACCGAAGTGCGAAGGTGTGACCCCACCGGCTCCCTTCGTCGCAGACAGGGACTTGCGCGAGCATGATCAGGAGCGACGGAATTGCGAAGGTGTGACCCCATGACCACCCCATGACCCCCACCTTTTTGATGGTCTCCTTCATGAGCGGGACGCTCACGCTCTGCAGCTGCGTGAGCCGGTTCACGATGACCGTGTCGCGGCAGAGTTCGTAGTTCGAAGTCCACTGCGGATGCCGGCACTCGCGGAAGTACCTGTCGGAGAGAAGCTCCTTCTGGAGCGTTTCGATCGAGACGGTGGGTTGCGGCACGGAAGGGGTTGGCCTTCATCGTAACGCGCGCATGTCTAGGGGAAAGAGAGAGGGTGTGGATAAGTCGAGATCGCGTCGCTGGTTCGCTACGCGCGTTGTTTGTTACGGAGCGCCCACGCGAAGTACCATGGACTATCCCTCAAGGCCAATAGATCCGCTCGGTATTCGGCGTATTCGCGAGCAAGCAACCCTAGCCCGCTCCCTCCCAGCGCTGTTTGCATAATGGCCGACAACGGCTGCACGGCAGAAGCGGTAAGCGCAAGACCTACTGTGCCGATCGTTGCGCCCGCGAGCCGTATAGCGCGAGTCTGCACTAGACGCTTTAGGGAGCGTGTAAGGGCTGCGAGTTGTGGTTCGATAACGTCGCGTCGTATAGATAAGCCAGCACGTCGGACGTTGTCTGGAGATTCTTCGGCCGAAAGTTTGCCAACGTGCTCATTGAATACTGTCACCAAGGACGACCTAAATGCCGCTAAAGTATCCTCCTCATCTTGAAGGAACTTGTGCAGGTCCTGAAGTGAGGTGTTTGCGATAAATGGAAGAGCGATCTCAAAGAGTGTCGCCGTGGCGTCTGTTTGGGGTGAAAGTGACTGCAAGGCAGTTGAACGGTTACTCAGAAACTCGAAATGCTCGTCCGTCACCGTCCAGTAATCGTTGTCTTCGAGGTCAACACAGGGCATCGTCGCACTGAGATCCACAAGTGTGTCCTCGGAGGGTGTGTCAATAGGCTCAGGCTCGGGCTCATCGTCACCTTCCTCTACCACCAGTCTAACTCGTGCGTTTAGATCTTTGACGATCGATCTTGCAATACCGCGTTTCGGTAGAAAAATGACGCGCCCGTCTAAAATGAAAGGCGCGGCCTCTTCAGCCCACTGCTGAATTGCTTCCCAGTCGAAGAACCAAAGCAATCGTCGAGTGAACGCATCGGTACTGACCTTCGTACATATGTAGTCGCCAATTCCCATGGAGCCAACTGGGGCGGTGCCACTCAGAAGCGTGACATCACTCAAGATCGCGCCAATCCGCGTAAATCTCCACAGACTGTCCGCATCTTCGACAGTGGCGTTCAGTTTGTTGACGGGTGAGTCGCGGATTATCCGGCGAAGGTGCTCGTATGAAGAGAAGCGACCGGACGACGCTGAAGACGCCGGAGGGTAAAGACGGTATTCACCGTCTTCGCGATCCAGGACTGGTTGAAAATCTGACGCAAGCGCGGTTTTCATGACCCTAAGCAAGATTAGCACGGCAGGGCGTGGACGTCAGGTGGCCGAGTTGCGGGGTTATATGCCAAGCCCAGGATAGAACGGCTTCACGAGGCCCTTCCGCTACATCCGAGAGTTGTTCTCCGTAGACGTGCTCGACGTCATGTCCTAGCGTGCCGAGCTCCGCGATGAACTCGAGCGGGAGATCTCGTCGAGCTTGATCCGCATCAGATCGCCGGGATTTCCGGGATCGGCAGATCCTCCTCGGCGGCGGTGGCCGCGAAGGCGATGGCTGCACGAATATCTTCCGGGGTCAGTGCCGGAAAGCTGCGGATGATTTCTCCCTCGCCGGCGCCCTCAGCGAGGCTTGCCAATACCGTCCGCAGCATCACCCTCGTCCCTCGGATGACGGCCTCACCTCCGCAGATCTGCGGGTCGCGCGAAATGTGGTCCTGATAGTTCATGTCCTGCCTGCTGACGGAATTGTAACCAGAGTGGCTGCCCAGAAAGCATGCAACCGGCGAATCCCCGAACGAAACGCCCTTCACCCGTGTTGTTAGCAATATGAAGAACAGTTGGACAGTCGGCGAATTGGCGGGCGAGCCTGACCGGCGCGAGGGGGGCGACCTCGCGGTGGCCGTCCATCGCTGCGAGCCGGGGGCGTTCGAGCGGCTCATCGATCGGTTCGAGCAACCGCTCTTCGGCTACGCCCACGGCATTCTGCAGAACGCGTTCGATGCGCAGGAGGTCGTGCAGGACGCGATGATGCGTGCGCACAAGGCTCTCACGCGGCAGTACGACGAGGCGCGGTGTGCGGCGCTGGCGTTGCGTCCGTGGCTTTTCAAGACCGTGCGCAATCTTTGTCTCAACAAGCGGCGCTCGAAACGCAGCTCGCTCGAACAACCGCTGGAGACGTTCGACGATGGCAGGATCGGGCCGTTCGTCAGTCTCGAGGGATCGGATCTCGAGCGGAAGGAAGAGATCGAGCTGCTGCGGCGGGCCATGGCCTTGCTGCCGGTCGACGCACGCGAGCTGATCGTGCTGCGGTTCATGGAGGAAATGTCCTACGCGGAGATCGCGAAGACGGTAGGCCAGTCCGAGGCGGCGCTTCGCGGCAAGGTGTTCCGGTCGCTCAAGCTGCTGCGCGATGCGCTGGAGAAACCGGCAACCCAGAAGGGGGTGGCGTATGCAATGTAGAACTGTATTGACGAGGATCGATGCGCTGCGGACACGCGAGCTTGCCTCGATCGAGAAGACGGCGGTCGAGCAGCATCTACTCACCTGCTACAGCTGCGTCGAGTCGCAGGCCGACGTGGTCGACCTCGCGGATGCGATCAAATCACTGGCTGTCGTGCCGGAGCGTTCCTGCCGCGAGGCTGTGAAGGAGCAGATTGCCGATTCTTTCGACCGCGTCGGCGATGCGTGGGTCGCGTTCTCCAACGGCCGCATCCGCATGATTGCTGAAGCGGAATCGATCGATGACGTTCGCGAGGCGTACGCGAAAAAGCATGGCCGCGTTCTCGAGCCCGGCACCATCCCCGAACCCTTGCGGCGGCAGGTTGAAGCCGCGGTGAACGGAGAAGGGGTGGCGACGCCCAAGGTCGATCTCGATGCCGCGAACGATCTAGAGCACGACGTGATGCAGACGCTCGTGCGCATTCCGCGCGGCGAAGTGCGCACCTACGCCTGGGTTGCCCGCCAGGCCGGCCGTCCTCGGGCCGTCCGCGCGGTAGCCAGCATCATCGCCCGCAACGCCGTTCCGTACGTCGTGCCGTGCCATCGCGTCGTGCCGTCATCGGGCGGCGTCGGCAACTACATCTTCGGCAGTGCCACGAAGCGCGCGTTGCTGGAGCGCGAAGGCGTGAATGTCGACGAGCTCGACGCGCTGGCGCGGGAGCACGTCCGCTACATCGGTTCCCGCACGACGCACATCTTCTGCTTCCCGACCTGCCGCGACGCAAAACGGATTCAAGAGAAGAACCGGATGCCCTTCCGCGATGCCGACGACGCGATGGAGCACGGCTACCGTCCATGCCGCCACTGCCAGCCGGTGGCGGCATGATTCACGGCTCTGGCCTTTGTCATTCCGAGCGGGCGGCGCGGCGGTGGGCGAGGAATCCCCTGCAACTGGAGAACACATGACTGCTTCAGCCTTCGAGCTTGACGTACCTACGAGACCGCGTACGCACGTGACCCCGCGACTGCAACCGCGACCCCAATTCGACGTCCACGCAATCTCCATCCCCGCGAAAACCTTCACCGGCGACTTCTGGTTCACGCATCGCGCCGCCGGCCGTCTCTGGTTCGCCCTCGGCGACGTAGCGGGGAAGGGACTCCCGGCCGCTCTGGTGATGGCGATGATCCAGGAAGAGCTGGAGCGCCGCATCACCTCGTGCGCGCGAGCAGGCTGCGATCCGGCGACGACGATGCAACGCCTGCACGAGTTTCTCAAACCGCTCCTGCCATCAAACCGCTTCGCCACCGCCGTCATCGGCTGGCTCGGCGACGACGGCACGATGACGCTCGTCAACGCCGGCCACTGCCCGCCAATGCTCGTCCGCGCCGACGGCCGCATCGAAGAGATCGACTCGACTGGCCCGGTCGTCGGAATCATGGCGTCGTCGCGATGGATGTCGGCGACGTTCACGCTGAACGCAGGAGATCAGTTGATTCTCTACAGCGACGGCGTCATCGAAGCTGCGTCGCCGGACGGCGAGGAGTTCGGCGTCGAAGGGATCGTGCAAGCACTTCCGGCGTTGTCGTCTTCCCGCGACATCGCGTCCGCGATCCACGCCGCAGTCTCGCGACACGCCAACGGCGCGCGATACGACGATCTCACGCTGCTCGTGATCGGGCGGTAATCGACGCAACGGCGGCGAGAACCCGCGGCGGCGAGGACGCCGCCGAGCCAGCCGGCGGGACGCCAGCGTTCCGCCGCAAGTGGCAAATGACGTCGTACGTGGCAAATGATCCTTTGGACGGAACGCCGCCGTCTCGGCGGCTGGCCCGGCGGCGTCCTCGCCGCCGAGGTGTTGCGCTAATCGACCGGTTGCCTCCGAGCCAGCGGCGATATAGATTTCCTCACGGAAGCGGTTACGAATGATCGAAATACCGGGTTCGAGATCTATGTCCCGGGGCATCGATTAGCTCAAAGCTAGAATCCTGCTTCGGCAGGAGTGCCGATCTCATTATCGAACCGCTTCCACTTTTCTTCTCTCGTCCCAATCGCTTGCCTCTGATCTCTTACTCCCCGTTGGTGTACGTTACGCGCATGAAAGCGATACGTGTCACCGCGACTGGCGGTCCCGAGGTTCTCCAATACATAGACGTCGATGTGCCGGAGCCGGGCTCCGGCGAAGTGCTCGTTCGCATCGAGGCGATCGGGGTGAATTTCATCGATGTCTATCACCGGACCGGGTTGTACAAGATGCCGTTGCCGTTTACGCCGGGGTCGGAGGCGGCGGGGACGGTGGAGCGGGTCGGGGCTGGTGTCGGCGACTTGAAGAAGGGCGATCGGGTGGCGTATGCGATGGTGCGCGGGGCATACGCGGAGTATGCGATTGCGCCGGCGAACTTGCTCGTGCATCTGCCGGACTCGATCGATTCGAAGACGGCTGCGGCGGCGATGCTGCAGGGGATGACGGCGCATTACCTGGCGATGAGCGTTCATCCGATCGCGGCCGGAGAGACGGTGTTGATTCAGGCGGCCGCGGGTGGGGTTGGTGCGCTGCTGGTGCAGATCGCGAAGATGCTGGGGGCGCGCGTGTTTGGGACGGCGTCGACGAAGCATCTGCATATTGCCGCCGAGGCGGGATGCGATGTCGTGATCGATTACACGAAGGATGACTTCGAAGCGATCGTGATGTCCGAGACGGACGGCAAGGGATGCAACGCCGTCTACGATTCGGTCGGGAAGACGACGTTCGACAAGAGCCTGAATTGCTGCGGTCTGCGCGCGACCCTCGGGCTCTTCGGGCAATCGAGCGGAGTCGTGCCGCCGTTCGATCCGAGCCGTCTGGCGAAGAACGGGGTGTTCCTGACGCGGCCGAGCCTCGCGCACTACATCCACACGCGGGAGGAGTTGCTCGACCGCGCGCGCGAGCTGTTCGAGTGGATCGGCTCGGGACGGCTGAAGCTGCGCATCGATCGCGAGGTGCCGTTGCGGGACGTGGCGGATGCGCACCGAGCGCTGGAAGCGCGGGAGACGACAGGGAAGGTGCTGCTGATTAATTGACAATTGACAATGGACAATTGACAACGGTGGCCATGAGCAAGTCCCTTGTCAATTGCCGGTCTTCGTTGTCAATTGTCAATTGTCCATTGTCAATTAAGGTTGATCCGCTCCCCATCTCTGGCGACGACGACGCCCGGCCTGCTCCCGCGAAGCAGTGGGTTCGATTGGTTCAGATGAATGAACCGCACTCTTGCAAGCATCGGCGACGCCGCGAGGCGTGACAGGGTCTCCGTCATCAGCGGATGCGGGATCTCGCGCAGATCGCGTCCCGGCAGCTCGCTGGCATCGTAGAACGTGCCGTCGATGTAGGCGACATCGACACGGACGAGGATCGATTCGAGCGGCGTCGACCATCGCTCCCATTTGTCGATGTCCGGCAACCACAGGATCGAGCGCGATGGGCCGCGCACGATGAACCCGACCGTCTCGGAGTACTCATCGCGATGCGGTACACGGATCGGTGTCACGTGGATCCGCTCGTTCAGCGCCACTTCGACGCCATCCTCGATCGGGGCTATCTCGATGTTGTGCAGCGTCACGAGCTGATCCCATGGGCCGTTGTGCGTGAGGAACTCGCGCATGCGCGGCATCGCATAGACGCGCACCGAATGCGCGCCGATGACTTCGCGGCCGAGTTGGGCAAGCCCGAGGTAGTGGCCGATGTGGGCGTGGGTAAGGAGAATGCCGTCGAGAAGCGGAGACGCCTCCGCACGCGGCGCGGCCTCGTCGAGCGTTCGCAGTTGCGATCCGAAATCGGGCGTGGCGTCGATGATCCAGCGCTGGTGCGACTGCGGATCGACAATCGCCAGCGACGCGACGCGCTGCCGCAATTTCGGGTCGCGCCAGGCCGCAGCGCAGTCGGGACGATTGCATCCCGCCTGCGGATACCCGCCATCCTGCGCGATGCCGAGGACGATGGTGAAGGGTGCTGTCGCGGGCGGCGGAGCGGTTGCGCAGGCGGTGATGAGAATGAGAAACAAAACCTTCATCCGCAGATGACGCAGATAGACACAGATATCTGCTTTCATCTGCGACATCTGCGGATCAACAAGTCCTATCATTCCAGCCATGCGCGTCATTCTCCTCGCCTTCCTCTTCGCCGCCAATGCATTCGCCCAGAACGACGCGGGCGAGGTCGCCTTCGCAAACTCCGGCGCGCCTGACGCGCAGGCACCGTTTCTGCGCGGCCTCGCGCTGCTTCACGACTTCGAGTACGAATCGGCGGCGCAGGCGTTCAAGAGCGCGCAGACTATCGATCCTTCCTTTGCGATGGCGTATTGGGGCGAGGCGATGACCTATACGCATCCGGTCTGGTTTCAGCAGGACGCCGATGCGGCTCGCGCGGCGCTGAAGAAATTGGCAGCGACGCCCGCCGAGCGTCTGGCCAAAGCGAAGACGGAGCGCGAGCGTGATTACCTTCGCGCGGTCGAGATCCTTTACGGCGATGGCACGAAGGATGAGCGCGATTTCAAGTACGCCGAGGCCATGAGAGGGGTGCACGAGCGCTATCCGGACGACGTCGACGCTACCGCTTTCTACGCCGTCGCGCTCCTCGGCACGTCGCATCAGGGACGCGACTTCGCCATCTACATGCGCGCAGCGGCGTTGCTCGAGGAGGTCCTTCCTGCGCATCCGCAGCATCCCGGCGTGCTGCACTATCTCATCCACTGCTACGACGATCCGATCCACGCGCCGCTCGGACTGCGCGCTGCCCGCCGGTACGGACTTGTCGCGCCCGGCGCCGGCCATGCGCTGCACATGACGTCACACATCTTCATCGCCATGGGCATGTGGGACGACGTGATCGACGCCAACCGCCGCGCCATCGACGTCGTCAACAAACAGCGCGCCGCACGCTCGAAACCCCCCTCGGTCTGTGGCCACTATCCGCTCTGGCTTCACTATGCCTACCTGCAGAGGGGGCGCTTCGACGACGCGCGCAACGCTCTCGATGCCTGCCGCGCCTCGGCATTCGATGGGAAGTTCGAAACAGCCGGCCCGATGGATTCCGCCGCCGGGCGGATTGAATCGTTTGCCGACATGCGCGCGCATCAGATTGCCAGCCGAGGAGCGTTGACGGCCGCCGATAACGTGGCAATTCCTGATGGCTCGCAGTTCGCGAACGCCCGCTTCCTCATTGCTTATGGCGATGTGCTCGTGTCAGCAGCGCACGGCGATTCTGCTGCGTTGAAAACCGCGGTGGTCCGGTTACACGCACTCCAGCAAGCAGCGCTGCAGAGCGTCGAACATCAGCACTCGATGAACACTATGAATCCGACGTTCCACATCCGCGCCGACGTGATGGTGCAGCAGGCGGATGCACTGCAGCTTGCGGCGGAAGGGAAACGTGCCGAGGCGATCACGATGCTGCAGAAAGCCGCCGCGGCCGAGACATCGATGCCGTTCGAGTTCGGCCCTCCCGTCATCGAGAAACCGACCTACGAGCTCCTAGGCGACGAGCTGCTCGCGGCGGGCCGGGCGTCCGAGGCGGCTGCCGCGTATCGCTCGGCACTGGAGCGAACGCCGGGACGGACCGCGAGTGTCGACGGACTGGCTAAGGCGCAGAAGAAGCCCGATGGATCGAAAACGCTTTCCGATCTCAAGGTTGTGCCTCGTGCGGCCACGCCGTCCATGTGAGTGAGTCAATAGCCTCGCGGCGCGGGGAACGCTCATAATTTCGCGCTTCGCGCACACTTGAATCGAGCGCCTTCTCCCCCACGCTTTTCAGTGGGGGAGAAGGTGGCGAAGCCGGATGAGGGGGCGTTGAACTCTCGCGGCAATGTTGCCGAACAGTAGTACTTCACGCAGGCCCGAAGTCCAAGCCAGACGATTGCGCGACACCCCTCATCCGCCTTCGGCACCTTCTCCCCTCGAAGAAGCCCGAGGGGAGAAGGCGCTCGATGATAGTGCGTTGCGAGCCAGAACGAGGCATGGTGGTCGAGTGTGAGTGCTGACTCGGCCACGTTGATCGCGCGAAATCGAATTACCATTCCGCTCCGTGAAACGCTTTTTCGCTGTCGCCCTCTTCGCGGTTGCTGCGCGTGCCGAGGTGATGGTGACGGTTGATCACAACCGGGGGGCGGCGGCGACCGCGTTCAAGTTCGCGCGGGTGGCCGCGCCGGCGCGCGACGATATTGCGGCGTCAGCGAAGATCGAAGTGATCGCCGGGACCGTCGATCGCAACAGCGCGCCCATCGCGGCACTGACCGATGGCCGCCTTCCCGGGAACGAAGACGAGCCGGAAGCGAATCTCTTTTTTCGCGGCGATTCGTGGGGCGGACGTATTCGCTTCGACCTTGGATCGATCGTCGACATTGCGGCCGTGAACAGCTACTCGTGGCATCCCGATACGCGGGCGCCTCAGGTGTACCGGCTGTACGCGAGTGACGGCACCGATCCGAATTTCAATCCCAGTCCCGGTGTGAAGGTCGATCTGTCCACCTGCGGCTGGCGCGAGATTGCCTTCGTCGATACACGGCCGAAGGAAGGGGAAGGTGGCGGACAGTATGGCGTGAGCATCGCGGACACGAGCGGCTCCCTCGGCCGCTATCGATACCTTCTCTTCGATGTGTTCGAGACCGAGAGCGACGATCCGTGGGGGCAGACGTTCTACAGCGAGATCGATGTGGTGAAGAAATGATCCGGCGTCTGGTTCTCTTGCTCCTCGTTGCCTCCGCCACGTTCGCGCGCGCGGCAGATCCGCCCGACCTCACGAAGGAGCCGACGCTTTACGTCGTCGGTTACGCGCATCTCGACACGCAATGGCGGTGGGAGTATCCGCAGACGATCAAAGAATTTCTGCCCCGCACGATGCACGACAACTTTGCGCTCTTCGAAAAATATCCGCACTACATCTTCAACTTCAGCGGCGCCAACCGCTATCGGATGATGCGCGAATACTACCCGGCCGATTATGCGGTTTTGCAGGAGTGGGTACGCAAAGGCCGCTGGTTCCCGGCCGGATCGTCGATGGAGGAGAGCGACGTGAACTCGCCGTCGGCCGAGTCGATCATCCGCCAGGTGCTCTACGGCTCCGAGTACTTCCGGCGCGAGCTGGGCCGCACCAGCGCGGAGTACATGCTCCCCGACTGCTTCGGATTTCCCGCGTCGCTGCCGAGCATCCTGCATCACATGGGCATCGCTGGATTCTCAACGCAGAAGCTGACGTGGGGATCATCCGCGCCGGTGGGCGGACCGGAGTCGCCGGAGAAAACGCCGGTGGGGACGCCCTTCAACGTCGGCGTGTGGGAAGGTCCCGACGGCAGCAGCGTTCTGGCCGCGTTCAATCCCGGCAGTTACAGCGCGGACATTCGCTACGACCTCTCACGCAGCGACACGACGCCGCCGAACGGAGTCGACTGGCCGAAACGGGTGCAGCGCAACGGCGAGGTCAGCGGCCTGTTCACCGACTATCACTACTACGGCACCGGCGACGTCGGCGGCGCGCCACGCGAGCCCTCGGTGCAACTCGTTGAGTCGATCGTGTCGAAGAACGACGGCCCGTTGCGCGTGATCTCCTCGACAGCCGAGGAGATGTTTCTCGACATCAAGCCGTCGCAGCGAGCGGGTCTTCCACGCTACAAGGGCGAGCTCGAACTGACCAATCACTCCGCCGGCTCGCTGACGTCGGAGGCGTATCAGAAGCGCTGGAATCACAAGAACGAGCTGCTCGCCGACGCCGCCGAGCGCGCCTCGGTGGCCGCAGAGTGGCTCGGCGGGCGTGCGTACCCGATGAAACGATTGAACGACGCGTGGACGCTGGTGATGGGGGGCCAGTTCCACGACATCGCCGCCGGCACCGCCACGCCGAAATCGTACGAGTATTCGTGGAACGACGATGTCATCGCCATGAACCAGTTCGCGGGTGTGCTGACGAGCGCGACGGAAGCGGTGGCATCGGCGCTCGACACGCGGGTGAAGGGGACGGCGATCGTTGTCTACAACCCGCTGAGTGTTGCGCGGGAGGATGTGGTCGAGGCGAAGATTGCGGGACTCCATGGCGTGCCCGTTGTGACTGGGCCTGATGGCCATGTCGTTCCCTCGCAGCGAGAAGGCGACGCGGTGATTTTCGTGGCAAAGGTGCCGTCGGTGGGATGGGCGGTGTACGGCGTGCGTGATGCGGGGGTCGGGAGTCGGGTGTCGGGGGTCGGAGAGTCGAGTCTCAAGGTCCGGCTCCGACAGCCGGTTGGGGCAACGCTCGAGAATGCTCGCTATCGAATATCGATTGGCGGCAATGGCGACATTGCCAGCATCCTCGACAAGAAGACGAAACGCGAAGTCTTGTCGGCACCGGCGCGACTCGCGCTGCAGACAGAGAATCCGCACGACTGGCCTGCCTGGAACATGGATTGGGCCGATCAGCAGAAGCCGCCGCGCGGTTACGTCAGCGGACCGGCCGCGTTTCGCATCGTCGAGAACGGCCCGGCACGAGTGGCGCTGGAAGTGACGCGGGAAACGGAAGGCTCACGCTTCGTGCAGACGATTCGCCTCGCTGTCGGCGACGCCGGCAATCGCATCGAGATCGACAACGCTATCGACTGGAAGACGGAAGCTGCGGCGCTGAAGGCGACGTTTCCGCTGACCGCATCAAACAAGCTGGCCACGTACAACTGGGAAGTGGGTCCGATCGAGCGGACCACGAACGATGAGAAGAAGTTCGAGGTGGCATCGCATCAGTGGCTCGATCTGAGCGATGCAAATGGCGGCGTGACCGTTCTTACCGACAGCAAGTACGGATCCGACAAGCCCGACGATCACACGCTGCGGCTCACGCTTCTCTACACGCCCGGTCTCGGCGCAAACGGCCGCGCCTACAGCGATCAGGCGTCGCAGGATTGGGGACATCACGAGTTCGTTTACGGTCTTGCCGCGCACGGTGGCGACTGGCGATCGGAAGGGACGGACTGGCAGGCGATGCGTCTGAGCCAACCTCTGATCGCGTTCGTGTCGCCCAAACATGCCGGCAGGTTGGGGCGAACGTTTTCGTTACTGCGCGTCAGCAATCCACGCGTTCGCGTTCTGGCGCTGAAGAAGGCGGAGAGCGGCCACGAGGTGATCGTTCGGTTGGTGGAGCTCGACGGCAAGCGACAGAACGATGTTCGCATCGGCTTCGCGGCGAAGGTCATCGCTGCTCGCGAAGTGAACGGTCAGGAGATGCCCATCGGGAAAGCACGCATCGTCGACGGACGCGTTGTGGCGTCATTCACGCCCTATCAACTTCGCACGTTCGCGGTGCGCCTGGCATCCGCGACGAAGGTGCGTATGCCGCGCTCGGAGTCCGTCGCACTTCCGTTCGATCGCAACGTGACGAGTCACGATGGCGCGAAGTCAACGCCCGGCTTCGATGCCGCGGGCCGCGCGATCCCTGCCGAGATGCTGCCTTCCGACCTCGACTACGCCGGAATCCACTTTCACCTCGGCGCCGAGAGCGCAGCGAACGCGGTCGTCGCGCATGGCCAGTCGATCGCACTGCCTGCCGGCGATCACAGACGACTTTACGTCCTCGCTGCTTCTTCCGATGGCGATCAGACGGCGAGCTTCGTCGCCGGCAGCAAATCCTTTCCGCTGACGATTCAGGACTGGGGCGGCTACGTCGGCCAGTGGGACAACCGCCTCTGGACGACGAAGCAGGAGACGCTGCCGCCGCGGCCCGGCGCGCCACCGAACGCTCCCGCTCGCGTACGCACCGCGACCGTGTTCAACGGTCTCACACCGGGCTTCATCAAACGCGCGCCGATCGCGTGGTTTGCTTCGCATCGGCATACTGCCGAGGGTACGAACGAGCCGTACGCGTACTCGTACCTGTTCGCGTACGCCATCGATCTTCCGCCCGGCGCGCGAACGATCACGCTACCTGACAATGACAAGATCCGCGTGCTGGCGGCGACGGTCTCCGATGAGGATTCATCACTTGTCGAAGCGCAGCCGCTGTATGACACGTTGATCCGCAGATGACGCAGATGGACACAGATTGAGGAGCTAACCGAATGAAACGATTCATGATCGCTGCCGGGATCGCGATGCTCGTCATCGCTTGCGCAAAGCACGAGCAGACCAGCGCACCAAAATCCGGCAAGTCTTTCACCATCGCCGTCATCCCGCAGGGCTCTACGCATGAGTTCTGGAAGAGCATTCACGCCGGCGCGATGAAGACGGCGCAGGACGAAGCGAAGGGCGGCGTCAACGTCACCATCATCTGGAAGGGTCCGATGCGCGAGGACGACCGCGAGCAGCAGGTGCAGGTCGTCGAGGGCTTCGTCACGCAGCACGTCGACGGCATCGTCCTCGCTCCCTTCGACAAGAACGCCCTCGTTCGTCCCGTCGAAGAGGCGAAGCGCGCCGGCATTCCGACTGTCGTGGTCGATTCCGGTTTGGAATCGACCGATGCGATCAGCTTCGTGGCCAGCAACAACTATCACGGCGGCGAGCTTGCCGCCGACGAGATGGGCCGTCTCCTTGGCGGCAAAGGCAAAGTCCTGGCGCTGCGCTATCAGGAAGGGGTCTTCAGCACCGAGCAGCGCGAGAAAGGATTCATCGAGCGGATCAAGACGGCATATCCGGCGATCCAGCTCATCTCCTCGAATCAATTCGCCGGCGCGACACGCGACACAGCGAAGACCGCCGCCGAGAATCTGCTGAATCGCTTCGGCAACGACCTCGATGGCCTCTTCACGCCGAATGAATCATCCACCGCCGGTGCGCTGCTTGCGCTGGAAGACGCAGGCAAGGCCGGCAAGATCCGCTTCATCGGCTTCGACTCAAGCGAGGTTTTCGTCAAAGCGATGCGCGACGGCAAGCTTCACGGCATCGTGGTGCAGAATCCGTTTCGCATGGGGGAGCTCGGCGTCAAGACCGTCGTCGATCACCTTCTCGGCAAGCCTGTGGAGAAGCGCGTCGACACGGGCGTCACTTTGATCACGCCCGCGAACCTCGATGCGCCGGAGTCGCAGACGTTGCTGCACCCGCCGCTGGAGACGTATTTGAAGTGACAGGAATGTGGAACGCTGGCGTCTCGCCGGCTGGCCCGCAGGCGTCCTCGCCTGCGCTGCGGCTGCATGCGATCACCAAACACTTCGGCGCCACGATCGCCCTCGATGGCGTCGATCTCGAGGTCGCGCCCGGCGAAGTACACGCGCTCATCGGCGAGAACGGTGCGGGGAAGAGCACGCTGATGAACGTTTTGTCGGGCACTGTCGCGCCTGACCGCGGCTCGATGATCGTCGGTGGAACGCCGTACGCACCGCGCGGACCGGCCGATGCGCGTAGCCGAGGAGTGGCGCATATCCATCAGGAGCTGGTGTTGTGTGCGCATCTTTCCGTCGCCGAAAACATCGCTATGGGCGTCGAAGCGTCGCGCGGAGGATGGCTGCGGCGCGACGTGATGAACGAGCGCGCGGCCACGCTCCTCGCTGAGTTCGGACGCAGCGAGATCAAGCCTTCCAGGCGCGTCGCTGATCTCTCGCTCGCGGACCGGCAGGTTGTCGAAGTCTGCCGCGCCCTGGCGCGCGACGCCCGGATCCTGTTGATGGATGAGCCGACCAGCAGCCTGCAACGAGCGGACGTCGAGCACCTCTTCGAAACTGTGCGCCGCCTGCGCGATCGCGGAATCGCCATCATCTACATCAGCCATTTCCTTGAAGAAGTGCGCGAGATTGCCAGCAGGTTCACTGTTCTGCGCGACGGCCGGAGTGTTGGCACTGGCGAACTTACCTCGGTGCGCGACGAGGACTTGATCGCGATGATGGTGGGGGCAGCACAGACAAGAGTGTCTGTGCCACATCAAGCTGCGCATGAGCCACAAAGCAGCCTCAATGGGACAAGAGTGCCTGTGCCACAAGAGGCAATGCCTGAGCCACAGAGCGGGCTCAATGTGGCACAGACACTCTTGTCTGTGCAGCCGTCGGTACAACCCGAAGTGCTCCTCGAAGTCGAGAACCTCTCCGCCCCTCCGCGCCTCCGCGTGGCAAGCTTTGTTCTCCATCGCGGCGAAATCCTCGGCATCGCCGGCCTCGTCGGCTCCGGCCGCAGCGATCTCGTTCGCACACTCTTCGGACTTCAGCGGGCAACCGGAGGTGTTGTGCGGTTGCGAGGGCAAGAGCTGAAAACGTTCGTCCATCAGATCCGCAACGGTTTCGGCTACCTCAGCGAAGACCGCAAAGGCGAAGGTCTCGCGCTGCAACTTCCCATCGCCGACAACGTCACGATGAGCCGTTTCGCAAGCTGTTCGCGCGGCGGATGGATCGATCGGGTTAAACAAAATGTTCAGACTGGAGAGGTCATGCAAAGGCTGCGGATCAAGGCGCCGGGACCGCGCGGGATCACTGGCCGCCTTTCCGGCGGTAATCAGCAGAAGGTGGCGCTGGCGCGGTTGCTCCATCAGGATCCCGACATCCTTCTTCTCGACGAGCCCGCGCGTGGAATCGACATCGGTAGCAAGGCCGACATCTACCGCGAGATCGCACGGCTTGCATCCGAAGGGAAGGGGATCGTGATGGTGAGCTCGTATCTGCCGGAGCTTCTCGCCGTGTGCGACTCCATCGCGGTGATGACGCGCGGACGTCTGTCGCCCGCGAAACCAGTGAGCGAGTGGACTGCCGACAGCATCCTGCAAGCCGCGATGGTTTGAGAGACGTTTCACGCGGAGACGCGGAGGACGCGGAGAGAAAAACTCCGCACCTCCGCGTCTCCGCGTGAAACGGTTTCTTTGCTCCCGCATACAATCCGCACCTCGCATGAATCGTTGGCTCCGCGTCCTCGCGCCCCTGGCCGGCCTCGTTGCGGTCATCCTCCTCTTTGCGATTCTGACGGGATCGCCGGCGCGTTACCTCTCGGGTGCGAACCTGCGCGTCGTGCTCGCGCAAACCGTCATTGTCGCCATCGGCGCGCTCGGTATGACGATGATCATCGTCAGCGGCGGCATCGACCTTTCCGTCGGTGCCGTCATCGCGCTGACTAGCGTTGTTACCGCGTTGGCCTTACACGATGGATGGACGCCGATCGCCGCGCTGTTGGCTGGCGTCGTCGCCGGTGGCATCGTCGGCATCATCAACGGACTGGCCATTACCACGCTGCGCGTTGTTCCGTTCATCGCCACGCTCGGCATGCTCGGCATCGCGCGCGGCGTCGCCAAGTACGTCGCAAGCGAACAGACCGTTAACCCGCCGGCGACGTGGCTCAACGAACTGGCGGTGACCTTTCCGTCGCGCGACTGGATGCTCTTCGCGCCCGGCGTCTGGATCGCGATCATCCTCGCGGCGATGATGGCGCTCGTGCTGCGCAACACCGTCTTCGGCCGCCACGTCTTCGCCCTCGGCTCGAACGAAGCGGCGGCGCGCGCCTGCGGCATCAACACCAGCGCGCTGAAGGTGCGCATCTACGCGCTGGCGGGATTGTTCTTCGGCCTCGCCGGCGTGATGCAGATGTCGCGTTTGCGGCAGGGCGATCCGACGGTCGCAGTCGGCGTCGAGCTCGACGTCATCGCTGCCGTCGTCATTGGCGGCGCGAGCCTCAGCGGCGGGGAAGGTAGCATCGCCGGCGCGATGATCGGCGCGCTGGTCATGGCCTTTCTCCGCAACGGCAGCCAGCAGATGGGCTGGCCGAATTACGTGCAGGAGATCATCATCGGCGTCGTGATCGTACTCGCGGTCGCCGCGGACCGCTGGCGAGCCTCACGCGCGGCCGAAAGGAACTGAATCATGGCCGCACCGCTCTCCGCCTCACTTCGCCGCGACCTCGGTACGATCGAGTCCTACGCCACGCTGCTGGGCATGCTCATCGGCGCCGGCATTTTCAAAGTTACGAGCGATGCCTGGGCGCTGACCGGCCCGAGCGTCATTCTCGGCTACCTCGTGCTGGCGCCGGCGATTCTGGCGACGTCGGTCGCGTATTCAGTTTTCCTCTCCACGCCGCTCGGACGCGAGCCCGGCGGCGAGTACACCCATCTTTCGCGGACGTTCGGCGGCTACGGACTCGCCTTCGTCGGCGTGTGGCTGAAAGTGATCTCGTACATCGGCGCGCTGGCCTATCTCTCGCGCGCGCTCGGCGACTACATGGTCGAGCTCTTCGCCGGCGCGTTGCCGAAGAGCGCCGCGATGCCGGTGGCGATCGTCAGCCTCCTTTTCTTTTATGTCATCCACGTTGCCGGCGTGCGCTGGTTCGGCCGGATTCAGGTCTGGATGTGCGTGCTGCTCGGACTGTCGATCGTTGTCCTCGTGGGTCCGGGCCTCTTCGCCATCCATGCGCACAACTACCAGCCGTTCTTCACGCACGGCCTCGGCGGATTCGCAGCGGCGCTTCCGCTGGTCTTCTTCGGCTACGCCGGCTTCGAGTCGCTGGCGCAGACCGCGGGCGAAGTGCGCGACTCCACACGCCGCCTGCCGCGCATCTTCCTTCGCGGCATTCTTGCGACGACGGTCATCTACTTCCTGATGTCGGTGGTCGCATTCGGCGTGCTTCCCGGCGCCGAGCTGCGACAAGCCGCCGCGCCGATGGCCGCGGTGGCGTCGCGCTATCTGCCGATGGGGGCGGCGTGGTTCGTGACGCTGGGAGCGGTCATGGCGCTAACGACCTCGGTGAATGCGACGATGCTCGTTCCGTCGCGCGTCGGAATCATGCTGGCCGAGGATGGACTGGCACCGGGGTTCATCGGGTCGATCTCGAAGCGAACCGGCACGCCGATCGTCGGATTGACCCTGACGTTGATCGTGACGCTGCTGCTCCTCGTCAGCGGACAGGTCTCGCTCGCGCTGAACATCGCCGTCTTCGCGCTGGTCTGCCTCTACTTCCTGCACAGCCTTGCGCTTCTGATGCTTCCGCGCGCGAATCCGTCGCTCTACGCCAGCGTGACCCTCGCGCTGCCGCGTTGGGTGCAGCAAGTCAGTGCGGCGATCTCGCTGCTGTTCATGGGCACGCTGATCGCCGTGCAACTCCGCGGCGACGTGGAAGTCCTGACGCGCCTCTCGTTCCGCGAGCGCGTCGAGCACGCCTCACTGACGACGATCGAGCTGGTGGTTTTCTGGGGGGTGATCGGCGGTGTGCTGTATGCGATTGCCGCACGGGGACGGAGAGCGATCCGCAGATGACGCAGATGCGCGGCGGCGTTTCAAGACCTTTGGCGAGACTGGCGTAACCGCTGGATCGCGTATCATCTTGTCTGCGACACTTGAGGCATACACTTCAGCCGATGAGAGCTCCGAAACGCAAACGCCCCTTGGTCAGAACAGTAGGTCCACCACCAGTCGGTGTGAATCTCGCGCAGGTCGCTGAGCGCGCTCAGTATGTTGGCAGTCCTGAACACAAGGATGCACCTTCTTTCGCAGGACAACCGCGGCCGCGTTCTGATGCGTCAATATGCCCTCGAGATCTCACTCAGGAGATAGTTCAAGGATGGCTTCGAGCGGCGATTCTTCGCGGCGCGACGAGTGCCTTGTGGGAGGGCGACTTTCCGCGATACGTGTGGTTCAAGACCAGCAACATGGCTTATGAAGGGCGTCTGATCAATTCGGCGAATGGCGAATACAAGGGGTGGCCGCTTGCCGGTGACGAGTGGCCTTCCAGTCTTGATTCAATCTATGAGTGAAATCCGTTTCGATTTTGAGTGGATCGATCCACAGGGCGCACGCGGGCCAGAACTGCGAGCAACATGGGCTCGTCTTGTCATTTGGGCGGGATCGAAATGCGTCAGCCGCGTTCTTGATCAGGACGTGAAGAGCGTGCGTGACGCTGTTTATCTTCCGTTGTATCCACTCGCCGAATGGCTGGCGACTCATTGGTGGACGTTGCAGGTCGAAGTACCTTCAGCTGAACGTCTTGCAGACCCCAGGTATGCGGAGCGGCATTCGCTTCGTGCTGCGAGGGATGGCTTCGCATTGCCGTCCGTTTCGATTGCTGGCGAGGGCGGTCACGTTCGCGTCCTCTGGCACAGGGAGGTACTGCCCAACTATCGTGTCGAATTCATCGAGGAAGGTTCTGCGCATATTCCCATTCAGGGTTTTCAGCAGAGCCTTTCGGCCTTTATTTCCGCAGTCATCGGCCGGCTCCACGCTGAAGGCATCGCGGGCACGTTGCTTCAAGAGGAATGGACTGCTCTACAGGCCCTTTCCAGTGAAGAGAAAGAATTCTGCGAAGCGGCCGCAGCGCTGGGGCTTGATCCATTCAGTCTCACTGCACCGGCAGAAGCCAGCATTGTCGAGGCGACCGCGGCCATTCACCTGAAGATGCGGCGCGATTTTTTTGTTGCTGCCTCAGCCGACAATTTGGCGCAGGAGGCGAACGACGTTTCGAACGCTTACGAGTCTGCTCGCTGTAACGATACTGTTCTGACGTCGCTCCTGAGTTTGCGAAGCGAACTTGCCGCAAATGAACAGCAACCTGCTGCTCAACCTTGGGTCCATGGATATTTGGTGGCACAGCGCCTGCGAAAAGTCATCGGAGTCGTGGATGAGCCGATGCAATCATTCGATGACATAGCCAAGGCTCTGCGGGTAAGTAACGGCAATCTGCAAGCCGCTCTCATCGAAATGCCAAATGCCACCGGTGTCTACGATGTTTTAGTTGCCACGAACCGGCGCGAGAGCCCCTCATTCGCGCTTAGCACACGTCACAACAAAGCGGCCCATCGGTTCCATTTTTGTCGCGGCCTGTACGAGTTCTTACATGCAGAGGACGCCGGCCCCTGGCTGGTAACGAAATCCTTGTCCGAT
This sequence comes from Thermoanaerobaculia bacterium, assembly GCA_017883205.1. Classification (GTDB taxonomy): domain Bacteria; phylum Acidobacteriota; class Thermoanaerobaculia; order Gp7-AA8; family Gp7-AA8; genus JADGNZ01. Next base: position 114,630 of record JADGNZ010000010.1, read on the forward strand.
ACGCAGAAACAGAGCCGCGCCTTCGCGGCGGAGTTTCTGGCGCCGGCGTCAGCGCTGCGCAAGCGTGTATCCGGTAGCACCGTTTCAGTAGACGAGGTAGATGACATTTCCCAGGAGTTCGGGGTCTCGCCTTATGTCATTAACCATCAGTTCGAAAACCACGCCATCGCGACAGTGTTGCCTGGTTGAACCACGTGTCGTTTCGCGCGAGGTTGAACGATGATGCGCGTGATCATTCGTTCTTGAGCGACTTCTTCACTTCCTCCCACGACTCGCCATCGTCGGGATTCTGTTGAAGCTCAACCCAACAGCGCTCGAGCTCGTCGCGCTGCGCCGCGGTAATCTCGACGTCGTCAGGATGTTCCAGTATGCTCTCCCAGATTTCCTGGACGATCGCAACGCGCTCCGCCGTCGGAAGTTCGAGGATGTGGTCGATCGGTACGCGACTCATAGTGTGAATGTTACTCCGTCACGTCACGATCGTCTGCTTCGCCGCCTGCCTCTTCCAGCGATCGGTTCGCAGAATCTCGTCGACTGTCGCGAAGGCGATCTCGAGCTCATCATCCGTCGTGTAGAAGTGCGGGGAGAAGCGGACGCCGGCGCCGGGGCGGAAGTCGCAGACGATGTCTTCGGCATTGAGCTCGTAGGCTACTTCTTTTGCGTGCGGCATGAGCACGGAAACCGATCCGCCACGGCGATCGGATTCGCGCGGTGTGCGCAGCTCGAAGCCGCGCGCATCGGCGAGGTCCATGATCCGCTGCGTTTGGCGCAGCGACTTCTCGCGGATGACGTTCATGTCGCCGCCGGAGGCTTCGGCGATCACCTTCGGACCTTCGCGTGCGGCGTAGAGCGCGGGGATGGGCGGTGTGCCGAGGGCGAAGCGGAGGGCGTCGTCGCGAAAGCGCATCGGAGGGGCTTCGAAGGCAAATGGATTTGCATGCGCCATCCAGCCGGTGAAGCTTGGCTCCAGCTTCGCCCGCAACGCGGGATCGACGTAGAGGAACGAGCCGCCTGGTCCGCCGCAGAGCCACTTCAGCACGCCGCCGACGGCGATCGGAACATCCCAGCCGGTCACGTCGACCGGGACGATGCCGGCGGATTGGAAGACATCGAGGACCAGCGTCGCGCCAACTTCGCGGCAGCGCCGTGCGATCGCTTCGACGTCGATCATGTACGACGATTCGAAGAGGATGTGGCCGATCGGAACGATTTGCGTCCGCTCGTCGATCGCAGCCAGGAGGCGGTCGAGATCGAAGCCAAGACCTGTGGCGTCGTGCGGAACGGTGACGATCTCGGCGCCGAGGCGGCGGGCGAGGCGGTCGTAGATATAGCGGACAGATGGGAACTCGCCGTCGACGATGACGACACGGTTGCGTGGCGCCGTGTATTCGTACGACGACAACACGACCGCTTCCGCGGTGGTGACGTTCGGCAGCATGACCACCGAGCCGGGCGGCGCGCCGATCAGCGGCGCGATGATGTCGCCGACCTCGATCGACATCATCCACCACTTGTCGCCCCACGCGCGCACGCCGCGCGAGGCCCAGAGGTCGGCGTATTCGACCAGCGCCTCGCGCGTCGCTTCGGGCATCGCGCCGAGCGAGTGCGAGACGAGGTACTTCGTTTTGCTGAGGATGGGAAAGCGATCGCGATACTGCAGAAGAGGGTCGGTCATTTCACCGCGTAGTCGTCTCCATAGAATTTGCTGGTGATGCTCGTGTGAAAGTTGATCGCTTTCACGGGGGGATATTTGGGGTTGGCAATGCACGGCAGCACTTCGAGCATCTCGTCTTCCCACAAATAGACCGCCATCGGGAAGGAGACGCGCGTCTTGTTTCTCTGTTCGGGTTCGCGCGGCTTGCTGACGCGATGCGTGGTCGACGGGAAGACGTCGTTGCTGATGCGCTGCATGTAGTCGCCGGTGTTGAGGATGATGCTGCCCGGCGGAGCGGCGATGCGGACCCATTTCATGTTGCGACGATTGAGGATCTGCAGGCCCTCGACGCGCGGAGCAGGAAGGAACGTGAACATGTCGATGTCCTCGTGGCCGAGGAGACGGGCAGCGCCGGAAGCGTCGTCGGAAGCGGAGACAGGTGGGTAGTAGTTGAGACGAAGGCCGAAGTTCGTGCCGGTCAGCTTCGCGTCGAAGAGATGCGCATCGCAGCCGAGGTAGGTGAGGAGGCTCTGCATGATCGGAAGGATCAGGCGCTCGTGGGCGTGGACGATCTGACCGAAGAACGCGGCGTTGGGGTCAGGTCTAAAGTCTAAAGTGCCGGTGCGTGCGTTTTCGAGGGAGGGATGGTCCTGCGTCGGCACTTTACACTTTAGACCTGACCCCATTTCCGGCCAGAACGTTGCCGGATCTTCGAACGCGCGCCGGCAGAACACCCATCCCTCGACGAGATCGGGATGCATGTTGCTTGTCTCTTTGATCGGGAAGTAGCCTTGATTGACGGAGCCGAAGCGCTCGGCACGGAAGCGCATCTTCTCTTCGAGCGTCAGCGTGCTGAAGATCTCTTCGATCCTGCGCTCCGCCTCGGCATAAAGACTCGGATCGACACCGTGGCCTTCGATGATGGCGAATCCGATCTCGTGCAGAGCGTCGCCGAGTTGCATGGCGAATGCTCGCTTGTCGCCGGCGTTACCGTGCAGAAAGCGGCTGATGTCGACGGTGCGGACTTGGAAATCGTCGTCGAACTGATTCTCATCCAGCCCTTCGGCGAGCTGGTAGGTCTGGTGTTTCTCGACCTGGTCGTAACGGATGAAGTCCTGGTTGGTGGCGCGGACTCCTTCTTCCTTGCTGGTCATGCGCGGAGCATAATCCCACGAAATGGTTGCAAAACTCGACGGTGGTTGCCTGGTGGCCGGGTTGAAAGAGGGCGAGCCGGTGTGCAGCGGATCGTTGCGCATCTGGAAGCACTTCGGCCGCGAAGCGGGCGCCAAGGCGATCTCGCTGCGCGTGCTGGAGTTGCCGGCAGGTGAGAGTGTGAGGCTACGAAACGAAGTGGCGGATGAGGTGCTCTACGTCATCGCCGGCTCTGGAACCGCGGGCGGTTCAGCGATCTCTGTCGACAACGGCATCTACGTGCCGCCCTCTGCATCATTAGATATTGTGGCTGGCGAGACGCTGATCATCGTCAGTTCGCAGTGTCCGGATGTCGAGGGTGGGGAAGTCGCCGCCGGGCCGGCGGCGGTACAGCCGGCGGGCCGCCGGCGCTACGACAGCGCGCTCGTCGTCGCAATGCGCGATCGCCCCGTCGAGCGCACAGGCGATCGTTGGTATCGCGAGATCATCAACGCGAACGACGGAAGCACGCAGGTCACGCAGTTCGTCGGCGGGATCCCGCCCGGTCGTTCGCCGGATCATTACCATCTGTACGAAGAGGTGATCGTCATCCTCGACGGAAAGGGAGTCATGTGGGCAGGCACGTCGAACACTCCGATCGAGAGCGGCTCGTGCATTTTCCTGCCGCACGGTCAGGTGCATTGCGTCGAGAATCGCGGTGCCGGCGAGATGCGGCTCCTCGGTGTCTTCTATCCTGCGGGGAGTCCGGCGGTGCGGTATTCGGCGAAGTGATCTCACTTCGATCTCGTGCGAGAATGTCTCCGCAACTTGGACATGTTAGGCAGATCAAATGGACAAGAACGGATGGAACGTCGGTGAAGCCAAGCAGCAGTTCTCCGAAGTTTTGAGACGCTCGGAGAGTGAGCCGCAACTGATCTATCGCCGGAATCAGTTGATTGCCGCCGTCGTCTCCGTCGACGAGACAAAAGGGCGCACACTCACGAAAAACAAAACCATCGCCGATCGCTTTGCGGAACTGCGCGAGATTCTTCGCCAGGAGAATTATCGCTTACCCAAGAGTCGCCCCACGATGCGAGAAAACGCTTTCGTGAAAGTCCTCGATGAACTGGCTGACGGACACAAACGTTCTAAGTGAGTTAGCGCGTCCTCGACCTGACTCGGGAGTGCTCGATTGGGCAGCAGCAGTCGAGCGTATCGTGATCAGCGCCGTGACCGTCGAAGAGATCATGTTCGGACTTGCTTGGAAGCCAAATCCGAGAACTCAGAAATGGCTGGAGCAATTCATTGCGGAGTCGTGCGACGTCATTCCCGTAACCGAGATGATTGCGAGTTGGGCTGGCGCGATGCGCGGGAAGTTTCGTGCACGAGGAATCACGCGCTCGCTGCCCGATACGCTCATTGCCGCGACCGCTCACGTTCAGCGTCTCACTCTCGTCACACGAAACGTTCGAGACTTTGAAGGATGCGGAATCGAGTTGTTGAATCCTTTCGGTGAGCACTAGGTTTTTCGGCCGGAAGAAACCATTAGTACTCCTCTTTCGTCAACAATACATGCGCTGGGCCACTCTCGCACTTCTCGTCCTCTCGACGACGGCCGTTGCCGCGGATACCCACGTCACGCTGACAGGTGCCACCGAGGGGGCTGAGGTTTGTCGGTTCCAGGCACGTGACCGGGAGAAACCGATCGAGCGTTGGTTGAGCGCGCAGGCGGTTACCTGCGTGGCGTCGGATGCGGCGCTGACGTTTCCGCCCGGACTTTGGAATGTCTTTGTTCGAGCGAAGGGGATGGTGTCGGTCGATCCGATGATCGTCGATGGTAAAAGCGCGCCGGCGAACCTGGCGATTTCCCTCGTTCCCGCGGCAACGCTCGTGCTGCAACTTCCGCCGGAAGCGAGCGGTGTTCTGTACGCGCCGAAACATGCCATCGCCTTTCCAGCGGCGGAGCGGGCAACGGTGCCGGCGGGCGAAGAGCTCTGGCTCATCGTCATCTCGAAAGCAGTTCCGGTGGCCGTCGTCCCCATCGCGGCGCTCGAAGCGGGAATCGAGCGCGTTGTCGATGCGCGGGCCGTCAATGATGCGCCTGCCGTTCTCGGTTGGATCTACGTCTCCGATGTCGATCGTGCCGCGATCAAGGCGGCGCGCGGCGTCCAACTGCCGCGCATCGGGATCAGCGTCGCAGGCAAGGAAGTGGTTGCCGCCTCGCTGCCCATCCAGGATGCCTTGAGCGGCGCATTCGTTTTGTTTCGCGGTCTATCCGCGGGCAATGCGGATCTTCGGCTCGATGGGCGGGGCTGGCTTCCGTTCCGGCGCTCGGTCCGCATCGCGCCGCAATCGGTGACGCTGCTGCGAGAACCGATCGCGGCGCGTGCATCAACGACAGTGATGGTGAACTGGAGCACGTTCGGCGATCTCCCTGCGCTCGATCGCTCGCTTGGATCATGCGAGACGCCGAAGGAACCTCCACCATTCGAGCTCACGATCGCCGCGTGTCCGGAGCCAAAACCCGGCAAGTCACTCGACCCGGCAACCTGTTCCGTCATTCACAAGGAGACGCTTCGCACCGACTTGAATTTCGGCTCGGTCCGGGTCGATGAGGTTCCGCCCGGGATGTACCGCGCGGAGCTGCGCTTCGGCCGCCTACCTCCGTTCGATGAAGTAGAGGAAGTGCCGCCGCTGCAGCAGCGGCCTATGGCGCCGTTACAGGCCAGGTATTTCGACGCGTACGGCAGTCTCACCCGCGGCGGAGAGCCGCTCCACGAGGACGCGCGAATCGACTTTCCGCAGGGCGGCGTCGGATTCGCGCCGCGCGAGACGGGAGAATATCGCGGCGTCGTAAAGGACGGGTTTCTCCACTCGGATGCGAAGATCGACATCGTGACCTGCGGCGGGAAGCGGTCATACGTGATCACCGACCGGGAAATGGCGCCTAAGTCGCGGTTCGACATCGATATCCCCGACAACACGCTGACGGTGACCGTCGTCGATACGTTCACACAAAGGCCGTTGCCCACCGCGACGCTGAAGTACGTGGTCATGTCGCTGCGCGGGAGGTTTCCTCTGGTCACCCGCGACGTCAGCCAGAGCGACGAGGGCGATGAACCGGGCAAGCACGTCGCGGGACAGTTCGTGATCAGGGAACTGCCGGAGCGCAAGCTGTTCCTTACTGTGAGCTGCCCCGGGTACAAGAAGAAAGAAATCGATGCCTTCACGATGACGAAGAGCGAGAAGAAGGAGATCGACGTCGATCTCGTTCCCCTCGGCGGGTCGGAGGCGAAGGTGATCTCCGCCCGTCCCTTTGCAAACGGCATGATCTTCTGGTTCTCATCGGCGGGCGCGGAGACGGAGCGCGCCGAGCTCGCTCCCGACGGAACGTTCCATTTCGAGCAGACGCACTATCGCGACGAGACCATGACCGTCGTCTCTGCCTCGCATCCGCTGTGGATCCTGCGCGCTCCGCCGGTCGAGAAAGCGACGCCACTGCAGGTCCGGTTCCCTGATGCCGCGGCGCAGCGTGATGCCGAGGTCACGATCTACAACATGCCGCCGCAGTTGCTGACGCCGATCGGCGTGGCCATCGGCGGACTGCGCGTTCCGCAGCCGGCGCTGGCGCAGCACCTTGCGCTCCGAGGGACTGCGCCGCTGGTCAAGGGAGGGGGACCGTTGCTCATCCCCGGCCTTGCCGAGAGCGGCCCGATCGACATCCTGCGCGGACCGCCGAGTGTGCAACGGCAGGCGCAGTTCATGGAACCAGCGATCCGCAACTTTGCTCCGGTGGCGACGCAACGGCTCGAGCCGGGGAGTGCGGCGGTGTCATTCGACGGGGCGGCGAAGTAGCGAACCCCTTCCACCACAGAGACGCAGAGGTCGGCAGAGTACGGCTTCACCTCTGTGTCCTCAGTGCCTCTGTGGTTCAATCTTGTCAGATCATTCGAAGCCGGTCACCCGAGGCGCGTTCTGGAGGCCGTGAAGCCGTTCGAGGACGTGCGAGACGCGCTCGCGCTCTTCACCCGGCGGAAGACGCTCCAATGTTCCGGCGACGCTCTCGCGAATCGTGTGGCGGCCGTCCTCGTCCGCGTGGCGAAACTTGGTCGCCAGCACGTAGGCAATGATCGACGCCTTCGACTCCGACAGCCCCACGAGATCGGGAAGGTCGCGCAGCAGGCGGTCGGTCGGACGCGCTTCGAGATCTTTGACGAAGGCCTCCAACTCGCTGAAGGTCTTCGCGTCGATCGCTTTCATCACGATCGAGGACGTCGGTATCTTGTCGTTTCTGTCAGGTGCCATAAGTGCGTCGATCGTACATGAATCGCGCCGAGTCCTGACCTCATGCTGATCCGCGCTTGACAAGAATCGGTTACGAAGCCGCTGGCGTCGGTTCTCTCCCGCGTCCTCCGCGTCTCCGCGTGAAACGCTTTTCCTCAAACATCGCAGGCTCGCTACCGTTTCTTCTTGAGCGCTTTCCCGATCGTGAGCTTGAATCCGTCTGGATCGTCGACGGAGAGCTCGCGGTAGCCCCACGATTGATCCGCTGGCTCCTGCGCCAGCGTTCCGCCTGCGGCTTTGATTCGTGCTGCGATCTTGTCGATGTCCTGATCAGTTTCGCAATACAGGCGTACTCCGACGCCTTTGACGCGGTCGCGTCCTTTCTGCCAGTCGTCCTGCCCGATCATGAACAGCACATCGCCCGCGGAGAGCTCGACGCCGCGCAGCACGCCATCCATCTCCCAGCGATCGCCGACAGTGAATCCGAGGACGTCGCGATACCAGGCCAGACTCTTCTCGATGTCGTTGACAGTGAAGCTGGGACTTGCGGAGAGGAGACGGAGGCCGCCATCCTTTTTCGCACTCGCCGTCTTCCCTGCGCTCTTTTTCGTAGCCTTTTTCGCGGCTGGTTTGGCGATCCGCTTCGCGCTCTTCGCCTTCGCAGCGGGCTTCTTTGCTTTGCTCGTTTTCTTTGCGGCCATGGGGTTTCCTCCTTCGTTGTTTGAGGCTGGAACTATCCCTCCGGGAATGCTTGCAGTCAACGAGGAGGGCCTTACCGTCTCGTTTGTGCGACGATACCGAAAGACAATTTGAGGTTTAGCGATGCCGACCGCCACGATCACCGTAGATGTCACCCTGAAAGCACGCCTCGCCGAACTGGCAAAGCAGACCGGACAAGGTGTCGATGATTTCGTCGAAGCATTTCTTCGCCGTGTAGCGGATGCCGACATCCGTTTTGATCGAGGCGTTCCGGTGTTTCCGCCACGGCCCGGAGCCCCTCTGCTGACCGTCGAAGATGTTGATCGAATCGAAAATGGGGGCGAGGCGTAGTTCCCATCGTGGCCTGGGTCTTGTTTCAGCTCGGGCTCGTCTCAACTTTAGGAGCTATCACGCCGGGTCCAACCACCGAGGCGGGACGCCCCGATGGCCGCGGGCGAGACGCCCACACTCCTCCGTCGCAAGGAGTGCGGTCGTCTCGACCGCGGGCACTCGGGCGTCCTCGCCTGAGTGCTGTCGGGCGGCGGCCGAAATCCGTCGACCGCTCTCTCTTGCGTGAAATACGGCCGCGGATCTTCTACCGCGCAAACTCCTAGTTCCCGATATGGCGGACGTATGCCCGGAACGACTTTGATATCTCACAACGCGCCGGTCGATTCAGATTCAATGGGAACGAAGAATCCCTTCTCCGGACAGGCGAGCAGCCAATCGAGAGCACCTTCGTTTGGCTTTGGTGCGCGGCGCACCAGACGGTATTCACCGCGGTCCAGCCGTTCGATGGTGAATTCATCCCCTGGCTCGATCCTGTCCTGCTTGCGCAGCAGGGTTGGCAGCAGGATCCGGCCTTTGGAGGAAACGATCGTCTTCAACATATGCCGTCGCATTTCGTTCTTCGCTTTGATTCACAGTCGCGCGGCCTACTTCTTCAGTGTCGCCACCACCAGATCACTCAGTTTTCCCAGTCCCGAGTGTGCCAGGTAGACCGTGCCGTCGCTCGTGACCGCGGGATTGCGCGCGCCGGTGTGCACCGCTACCTTCGCTACGATCGACAAGATCCCCTTCGCATCGACGCGTGCGACCGTGAGCAGCCCTGCCTTCGCCGCGCCGACGTAGACCGTGTGCGTGGCGGCGGCGTAATCGAGGTCATCGGCACCATCTCCGGTGTCGATCGACGAGAGCACCGCACCGTCATGCGCCACATCCATCACCTCGGTGCGCGTGCTGCAGGCGATGAACAGATGTCCTGCTTTCTCATCGACGCGCAACCCGTGCGGACCGTCTGCGCCGCACGTCGATTTCCATGTGGCAACGGTCTTGTGCGTTGCCAGATCGATCGCCAGTGTCAGGTCTTTGTCTTCCATGTTCGTGTAGAAGCGGCCGCGTTTTGCGTCGACTGCGAAGCCTTCCGGGTTGCCCTCGAAGGTCAGCTTCGTCTTTTCGTTCAAGGTTGCGGCATCGAGGATGCGGATCGATTTGTCGCGCGGCGTCGTCACCCACACTTCCTTCGTCCCCGCGACATAGGCAAGTCCGTCAGGCATCGAGTCAACCTTGTGGCAGGTGCCGCGAGCCAGCGTCTTCGGGTTTACGGCGCAGACGGTGGAGTCGCCGCGGTTGCCGATGTAGATCACGCCGTCGCCGATCGTCACGGAGCTGGGGCCAACGACCCGTTTGCGGTCACCACTACCCATCTCCGCAGTCGGAAAGCCGGTGATCTGACGAACCTTGCCGGTGGCTGGATCGACGACGTCAACGGCGCCGGTGTTCCCGGCGGGAACCCACACGGAATGTGTCGCCGGATCAAAGATGATGTAGTCCATCCCGATGCCGGCGTCGCTCGCGCCTGGCAGTGCCTGCATCGACACCGCGTAAGTTGGGTCGGCGGCGCGGAGGGTCTGTGCGGCGAAGAGGAACGTGCCGCCGAGGGCCAGGATGGCGAGGCGCGAGGCCACCGTGGCTGCAGCAGAAGCATTAGAACGAAGCCGCTACGGTCGATTACACAGCATCAATGGTGGGGAACACAGCATCGGCGGTGGGAAGCACAGCATCGATCGTGCGAAACGCAGCATCGACGGCAGGAGACATAGCGTCGGTGGTACGAAACACAGCATCGATGGTAGGAAACACAGCATCGAAGGTGGGAAGCACAGCATCGATCGTGCGAAACGCTGCATCGATGGCGGGAAACGCAGCGTCGGTGGCGCGAAACGCAGCATTGATGGTAGGAAACGCAGCGTCAGGGCTTCTTTTCTTCCGGTCAGCTCTGCCCGTGGTAAGCGTCGATGATTGTTTTTCTTGCGTTGGCTCTTACCAAGGTAAGCATCGATGCTAGCTTTCTTTTCTCCCGCTCCTTCCAAGGTAATCATCATCGCTTCCATTGAAACCATCGTTGAATCGCCCAGGACCTCCGATGCTCGCTGAAGATCGCTGAACTGTTACCTTGGTTTGAGCAATCGATTCGAACTGAACTGCCGGCTCTTACCGAGGAAAGAGCCGACGATTCGAAACGTAGGAACGACGCTAGCCTGGGTAATTGCGCATGGGTCATTTCAATCAAGGGTGCTTCAGATCTGAGCATCGGTGGTAATAAACCCAGCCCCGGCTCTTTCCATGGTTTGAGCTGGAGGTGAGTTATGATGCATCGATGCCACGCGCGATGCGAATCGAACCTGATGCGGCACGCTTCGGCGCGATCCTGAAGCGACTGCGCGAGACGAAAGGGTGGACGCGGCAGAAACTCGCACAGCGCGCGGGCATGACGCCGACGTACATCGGTATTCTCGAGTACGGCGGCAACACTCCGAGTCTGCCGACTGTCCTGGAACTGATCGAAGTCCTCGGCGGCGACATCGCCGACATCATGCGCCGCCTCGCCGCCGCGCGCGTGACGCCGGCCCCCGTTCTGCCGCCCCAACCGCCGGCCTCCGAAACGTAGTTCGTGGCGTTTAGTGCGAGCTGCGAGTGCGTCGAAGAATTACCCCACCGCCCCACCGTTCGTCCTCGCAATCTCCCGATAGAACTTCGCGCTCTCCTTCAACGTCCGTTTGAGCGTGGCGAAGTCGACGTGGACGATACCGAATCGTTTGGTGTAGCCGTGGCTCCATTCCAGGTTGTCGAGGAGCGACCAGACGAAGTAGCCGCGGACGTCGGCGCCCTGTTCGATGGCACGATGGACAGAAAGGATGTGCTCGCGCAGGTAGTAGATACGCAGCGGATCGTTCACCGTGCCGTCGATGGCCGTTGGAGGGTCGTAGAACGCGGCGCCGTTCTCGGTGATGTAAATCGGCGTCGGTCCGTAGCGCTCTTTGAACCAGAGCAGGACGGCGGTGAGGGCGGGGGGGTACACCTCCCAGCCGGTCTCAGTGTAGATCGCTCCTGGCTGCCGGACACGCGTGGCGCGCTCGATCGGAATGGACGGATCGGCTTTCGTCACCGCGCGTAAGTAATAGTTGATCCCGACGAAATCGAGCGGTTGTTTGATGAGGTCGAAGTCGGCGTCCGGAAAATCCGGCCACGCCGCGCCGAACATCTCCTTCATCTCGTCGGGGTATGCGCCTTTGAATGCGGGATCGAGATACTGCCGGTTCATGTAGGCGTCGGCGCGGCGATTCGCGGCCAGGTCTTCTTCGCTTTGCGAGAACGGATACTTCGGCTCGAGGTTCACCACCAGGCCAACCTGATGCTTTCCTTCCGAGCGATACACCTGCACCGCGCGGCCATGCGCGCGCAAAAGGTTGTGTGTTGCGATCGGTGCTTCAAACAGGTTGCGGTGTCCCGGCGCGAGTGCGCCATGCAGGTAGCCGCCGTCGGTGACGACCCACGGCTCATTGAGCGTGGCCCACCACTCCACCGTGTCATCGAGAGCTTTGTACGCGACGGACGCGTACTCGGCGAACCACTCGGCGACGTCGCGATTGAGCCAGCCGCCGCGATCGTCGAGCGCCGCCGGCAGGTCCCAGTGATAGAGCGTGGCCATCGGACGGATGCCGGCTTCGCGCAGTGTGTCGACCAGGCGCCGGTAGAAGTCCAATCCTCTTTGATTCACGCGTCCCGTGCCTTCGGGTAACACGCGGCTCCAGGAAATGCTGAAGCGGTAGGCCTGCATGCCGAGGTCGCGCATGATGGCGATGTCTTCGGGATAGCGGTGATAGTGATCGCAGGCGATGTCTCCCGTGTCGCCGTTGGTCATCAGGCCGGGAGTGTGGCTGAAGCGGTCCCAAATGCTTGGTCCGGCACCGTCATCCTGCGATGCACCCTCGATCTGATACGCCGCCGTCGCGGTGCCCCAGACGAATCCGGGAGGGAAGCGGACATCGCTCATCGATTCATTCTCCTCATTGACAGCCACGCGAATTGTGAGTAGCGTACCGCAAAAATGTAAACGTTTACACGAATCGCGCTTTTCCTTTGCCTGCGATTCGAAAAGACCGGACAGAACGTGATCCCGAAGCCGCCAGCCAACTGATCGACGAGCACTCATCCATCGACGAATCGCAATCCACTACTCATGCCGATTCCACGGGACGCGCGAAAAACCAGACGCCGCAGCAACGCCGCGGCGGCGACGATCCATGATGTCGCAGCGCGCGCCGGCGTATCGGTGGCCACCGTCTCACGAGTCCTGAATGGCATCGCCGTCGTGCGCGAAGAGACGTCGCGCGACGTCCGCGCGGCGGCCAAGTTTCTGCGCTATGTTCCGAACGTGGCTGCGCGGTCGCTGAGCATTCGCCGCAGCCAGACCATCGGCATCGTTCTTCCCGACGTGCACGGCGAGTTCTTTTCGGAAGTGATTCGCGGCATCGACCTGGCCGCGCGGCGCGAGGGGTACCACATCCTCGTTTCCGGTTCGCACAACGATCCCGGCGAAATGCTCGAAGTCGTCGAGACGATGCGCGGCCGCGTCGATGGGCTGATGATCATGGCTCCCGACGTGACTCTTGCCCCGATCGAAGAGCTGATGGCGCGCGAGTTGCCGGTCGTCCTGCTCAACGCCGCAGCCAGAACCGGCGATGCCATCACCATCGACAACTTCGGCGGCGCGCGCGCCGTCATGCGTCACCTGCACGAGCTCGGGCATACTCGCGTCGCGTTCGTCTGCGGGCCGCTGCACAACGCCGACGCGCGCGAGCGGTTGCGCGGCTACCGGCACGCCATGCGCGGTATGGAGACGGCGGCGTTGCGCGCGCTGGAGTTCCAGGGCGCGTTCACCGAGGAGTCGGGATTCGCGGCGGGGCAGAAGATTGCGGCGTCGTTGCCGCGCCCGACCGCGGTCTTCGCGGCCAACGACTCGATGGCTGTTGGTGCTCTGGCCGCCTTTGCTGCCGCGGGCATCCGTGTCCCGGAATCGATGAGCGTCGTCGGATTCGACGACATTCCGATCGCGCGCTACGTTGCGCCGCCGCTGACGACGATGCGCGTCGACATCGCGGAACTGGGCCGGCGCGCGTTTGCTCTTCTGCTCGACATCATCATCAATCCCGCCGCACACACGGCGCGGCGCGAGCGCGTGGCCACGACGCTCGTGGTACGCGGATCGTGCGCGGTGGCAAAAAGTGCATCCACGAGACAGACGCGGCCGCATCGTGCGGCCCGTGTTCCAGGAAGTGGCCGAGAAAAAGGAGAGGTGTTATGAGGCGAACCTTTAGTTTCATAGTTGGAGTGGCTCTGCTGATGGCCGCGATCGCATTGCCGGCTGCCGCACAGTTGACGACGGCCACGATCCGCGGAAAAGTGACCAACGCGAACGGGACGGCGTTACCTGCCGCGGAGATCGACGCGGTCAACGCCGCAAGCGGCTTCGTGAAGACGGTGCAGTCCGGACCGGACGGCTCGTTCACGATGGCCGGCATCAACCCCGGCGAATACAACCTGGTCATTGCCGCCCCCGGTTTTCAGACGCGCAATGAGACGGTACGCGTTCTTCTCGGGCAGAACATCGAGATGAACTTCGTGATGTCTGCCGAGGCGTCCATGAACCAGACCATCACGGTGGTCGGCAATCAGCTCGTGGAGACGCGGACCTCCGAGGCCGCCACGAACGTGACGCCGCAACAGATGGAGAGCCTGCCGCAACCCGACCGCAACTTCCTCAACTTTGCCCAGCTCGCGCCGGGAATCCGGCTCTCGACGGATCCTTTGCGCAAGACGATCGCCGGCGACGCGCAGCCGGCGGAGCAGACGAACGTCTTCATCGACGGTGTCAGCCAGAAGAACGACGTGCTGCAGGGTGGCTTGGTCGGGCAGGATTCCAGCCGCGGCAATCCATTCCCGCAGAACGCCGTGCAGGAGTTCCGGGTCATTACCCAGAACTTCGCCGCCGAGTATGACCACGCCTCCAGCGCCATCATTACCGCAGTGACCAAATCGGGCGGCAATGATTTCAAAGGCACCGTCTTCGACTACTATCAGCCGAAAGGGTGGGTGGCACCGACGGCGAAGGGCTTTCAGTTCTCGACGCTGTCGACGAATGCGTCGTACCACCGCTCCCAGCCCGGCCTCAGCCTCGGCGGGCCAATCGTCAAGGATAAGCTCAACTTCTTCTTCTCGTATGAGGGCGTCGACGAGAACGCCACGACGATCGTGGTCCCGCTCAACACGCCGCTGGACCCTCAGCCGGGTGGCTCGTTCGGAAGCCCGTTCAAATCAAACCTCGCCTTCGGAAAAGTGAGCTGGCAGCCGGACAAGAATCAGAATATCGACATCTCCGGGAACTATCGACGCGAGCACGAGACCCGCGACTTTGGCGGTACGACGTCGTTTCAGTCGGGCACTGATCTGAAAAACTGGGTCTATGGCACGACGCTGCGAGACCAGTGGAACAATGCCAACGTACTCAATCAAGCGACCTTGAGCTGGCAGGATTACGGCTGGAATCCGACGCCGCTCAATCCGAACGTGGTCGGCCTCAATTACTTTGGACTGGGCCGCGTCGGCGGCAACAGTACGACACAGAACTTCGATCAGCGCCGCATCGAGTTGCGCGACAACTTCAACTTCGCGCCGATGCAGTTTCACGGCGAGCACGCCTTCCAGATCGGCGGCAACTTCGACAAGATGCACTACAACATCAACAAGAGCCTGAACGGCAACCCGGAGTTCGACTTCAACGTCGATCCTGCCAACGGCCTGACGTTCGCGCAGCCCTTCCAGGCAGTGTTCGGCTTCGGTAATCCGGTCCTCACGGTCAACAACAATGAGTACGGCATCTACGGCCAGGACAACTGGACCGTAAACAAGAACCTCTCGGTAACGGCCGGGCTGCGGTGGGACTACGAGTCCCATATGCTCGACGATAACTACGTGACGCCGGCGAACATCGTGACCGCTCTGACCGGGAAGATCGATCCGAGCTATTTCTCCAACGGCAGCCAGCGCAAGCCGGCCAAGGACGAGTTCCAGCCGCGTCTCGGTTTCACCTATGACGTGACCGGCGAGAACAAGACGATCGTATTCGGCGGCTTCGGAAAGTACTACGACCGGCTCTTCTTGAACGCCACGCTCGACGAGCGCTATCGGCTGCAGTACCCGGTCTACAACATCCAGTTCTCGCCGAACGGTTTGCCGCGCAATGGCGGAGCGACTATCAAGTGGGATCCGTCTTTTCTAAGCGTGGCCGGCCTCAATGCCCTCATCGCCTCGGGCCAGGCTCATCCGGAAGTCTATCTCCTCAACAACAACACGAAAGCGCCCTACTCGAACATGTTCAACCTCGGCATCCGGCAGTCGCTCGGCTCGTGGTTCGGCTCGGCCAGCTACGATGGCGTGCGCGGCTACCATGGCTTTACCTGGCTGTCGGCGGCTCCGGACGGCCTCTGTTGTGCTGCACTAGTGCCGGGACTGGGCAACGTCATCAAGTCTGATCCTGAAGGAAAGCGCTACTGGTACAACGCCATCCAACTAAAGGCCGACAGGCCCTACACCACCGAGTCACGTTGGGGCGCCACGTTCGCCTGGACACACGGACGGGCGCAGCAGACCGGCAACGATCTCTTCAGTCTCGACTTCCCGAGCGCTGCCGCGTACGGCAAGCATGATGTACCGGGCTCGGAGCGCGACCGCATCACGGCAACCGGCATCTTCGGGCTGCCGTGGGACATCCGCCTGAGCGCGATCGCGTCGTTCGGGTCGGGCCAGTTTACGAACGTTCTCGACTTCACGCAGGGATTCAGCCTGGCCAACCGCGAAGCGACGCATCCGTTCTCGACGTCGATCACGCCGCCGAAAAGCGGCGGATTCGCAGACCGGAATGTTGACCTGAAAGGGGAGAAGGACTTCACCACATTCGGCCGGACCTCGGTCGGGATCGTTGGCGGCGTGTACAACGCCTTCAACTGGACGAGCTACGGCTGCCTCAACAACTTCCTTGGACCGGGAGACACGCCAGCTTCAGTGCACCTCGGCGCGGCGAACTGCGTCATCCGTCTTGGACGGCGCGAGGAAGTGGGACTGAAAGTTAGTTTCTGATGATCTGCAACGGAGCGCTGGCGTCCTCGCCGGCTGGCTCGGCGGCCTCCCGCCGCCAGCGCTCCGTCGTGTTTCTACTCTGCTTCCTCCTCGCCTCGTGCGCAAACGCGCCTGTGCGGCAGCGAGCGGTTGTGCCGACGCCGTCGGACACAGCCCTTCTCGATGACGTCGAAAAGCGCAGCTTTCACTTCTTCTGGGACCTGGCCGATCCGAGCACGCAGTTGATTCCGGATCGCTGGCCGACACCGTCGTTTTCCAGTATCGCTGCTGTCGGGTTTGGGCTCACGGCCTATTGCATCGGCGCCGAGCGCGGGTACGTCACGCGCGAGGCAGCAGCGCAGAGGACGCTGGCAACACTGCGCTCGCTGCTGGCGATGAAACAAGGTCCGGAGGCGCAAGGCGTGTCCGGATTTCACGGCTTTTACTACCACTTCCTCGACATGAAGACCGGCGAACGGTTTCTGCCGGATGACGGCGGCCACATTGAGCTGTCGACAATCGATACGACCCTGCTCGTCGCCGGCGCCCTCTTCGCGCAGTCGTATTTCGATCGGGATGATCCTGCCGAGGTGGAGATTCGCAGTGCGGCGGAGACGTTGTATGAGCGGGTGGAATGGACGTGGGAAGAAGTCCGGCCGCACGCGGTGAGCATGGGCTGGACGCCGGAGAGCGGTTTTCACACCTACGACTGGCGCGGCTACAACGAAGCGATGATCCTCGTCATCCTCGCGCTCGGCTCGCCGACGCATCCGGTCGAGCCGTCGGCGTGGACGACATATCACTCCACGGATGTCTGGGGCTCGCCGAATGGTCAGGAGTTCATTCAGTTTGCGCCTTTGTTTGGACATCAGTACACCGAGGTGTGGATTGATTTTCGAGGAATCAGCGAGCCGGTGATTGCTGCCAAGGGAATTGACTGGTTCGAGAACTCGCGGCGTGCGTCATTGGCGCAGCACGCATATGCCGTCGCAAATCCTGACGGCTGGCGCGACTATGGCGACCGCATCTGGGGTCTTTCCGCGTGCGACGGTCCAATGGACGCAACGGTCACAATCGACGGCAAAGCGCGCACGTTCCATTCATACACGGCGCGCGGCGTTGCCGAGAATGACATTCGCGACGATGGCACCATCGCTCCGACTGCGGCCGCGTCGTCGATCGTTTTCACTCCCGAGCTGTCGATTCCGGCGATTCGCGAGATGTCGACACGCTATGGATCGAATCTCTATGCCCAATACGGTTTTCTCGACGCGTTCAATCCGACGTTGCGAACGAGCGAGAAACTGAAACACGGCCGTGTCGATCCCGCCCAGGGCTGGTTCGACGTCGACTACCTCGGTATCGACGAAGGTCCGATCGTGGCGATGATTGAGAACTATCGCAGCGAGCTGGTATGGAAGACGATGCGCAAGAACCCGCACGTCATTCGCGGATTACAACGCGCGGGGTTTACGGGCGGGTGGTTGGGCAAATGAATGAACACTGAACGCCTTACCCGTGGTGTCATCCTGAGCCGCCAACGGACGGCGAAGGATCTCAGAATGCGCGGCTCATGGCATGTGCATCGTAGTTTGAGCTCCTTCGCCGTCCGCTGGCGGCTCAGGATGACACTAACTCTTGCGCTGCTGGTTCTCCTCTCCTGCTCGTCACAAACCTCCGACCACCGCGAGCGCCTCGAGTTCTGGGCCCTCGGCAGCGAAGGGGAGGCCGTGGCCAGCTTCATCCCGGAGTTCGAGCGGCGCAATCCGGACATTCATGTCGTCGTGCAGCAGATCCCGTGGTCTGCCGCGCACGAAAAGCTCGTCACTGCGTTTGTCGGCGAGGCGATGCCGGACATTTCGCAGATGGGCAACACCTGGATGCCGGAGTTTGTCGCTCTCAATGCGCTCGATGACCTCGGGCCGTTTGTCGCAGCATCGCCGGTCGTGAAACAGGCCGACTATTTTCCCGGAATCTGGGCCACGAACGTCGCCGGCTCGACGCTGTACGGAATCCCGTGGTACGTCGACACGCGTGTGCTCTTCTATCGCAGCGACGTTCTGGCCGCGGTTGGATTTCCGCATGGTCCGCGAACATGGGCGGAGTGGCGTGAAGCGATGCAGCGGATTCACGATCAGAAGAAGTGCCGCTGGGCGATTCTTCTGCCGACGAACGAGTACGAGCCGATCACGATGCTGGCGCTCTCCAACCATTCCACGCTGTTGACGCCCGACGGCACGCGCGGCGCGTTCTCACAGCCGCCGTTTGCGGGTGCCTTTGCGTTCTATGTCGATATTTTTCATAAGGGATGGGCGCCTGCGGTCAGCAACAGTGAGATCGCGAATCTCTATCAGCAGTTCGCACAGGGCGATTTCGCCATGTACATCACCGGCCCATGGAACGTAGGCGAATTCCGCAAGCGCCTGCCGCCGGAGATGCAGGATAAGTGGGCCACCGCGCCGCTTCCGGCAAGCGATGCCAGCGAGCCGATGGGAATCTCCATGGCCGGCGGCGGCAGTCTCGTCGTGTTTCGTGCTTCGCAGCACAAAGCGGCTGCGCGAAAACTGATCGATTTTCTCTCCGAGCCCGCGCAGCAGGTGCGCTTCTACGAACTGGTCGGCGATCTGCCGGCGCGGCGCACGGCCTGGCAGTCGCCACTGCTCGCAAACGACAAGCATTTCCCCGCCTTCCGCGCACAGCTCGAGCGTGTCGCGCCGATCCCGAAGGTGCCGGAGTGGGAGCAGATCGCCACCGCGATCTACGACCGCGGCGAGGCGGCGGCGCGTGGGACGGTTCCGCCGGCGGCCGCGCTTCGTCAGCTTGATGCTCGTGCGGACGAGCTGCTGGAAAAGAGGAGATGGATGCTGGCGCAAGCGCGGTCGCGGAATGCCGCGGTTGCGCAGTCTCGCGGCGGAGCGTCGCGATGAAGAGCACCGAAGCCCGCGCTGCGCTTCTTTTTCTGTCACCGGCCATCGTGCTGTTGTCGGTATTCTTCTTTGCGCCGGTCATTGCGGGATTCGCGCTCAGCATCACGGACTTCGATCTCTACTCGATTGGCGACATCCACAATCTCCGCTTCATTGCGCTGCGCAATTATGGCGATCTCCTCGGCAATCCGATCTTCTGGACTGCCTTTGCGAACACGCTCTACTTTGCGCTCGTCGGCGGGCCGCTGACGGTGGCGGTGTCGCTCGTGGCGGCGCTGCTAGTGAATGCGAAGCTCACGCGCTGGAAGGCGCTCTTTCGCACGATCTACTTTGCGCCGGTCGTCACGACGCTCGTCGCGGTCTCGGTCGTCTTCAAGTACCTCTACCATCCGCGCTTCGGCATCATCAATCTCGCCCTCGGCGCGTTGCATCTGCCGCAGCCCGACTGGCTCGGCGATCCTCACTGGGCCATGCCCGCGATCATCCTGCTCGGCGTCTGGAAAGGCTTCGGCTACACGATGATCATCTTCATCGCCGGGCTTCAGAATGTTCCTGAGGAGTTGTACGAAGCGGCGCGGTTGGATGGGGCAGGGATGTGGCGGCAGTTCCGGCACGTCACGCTGCCGATGCTCGGCCCGACGTTCCTCTTCGTCGGCGTCGTCGTGGCGATTGGGCAACTGCAGATCTTCGCCGAGCCGTACGTCATGACCAAGGGCGGTCCGCTCAACAAGACGCTGACGATGGTCATGATGATGTACGAGCAGGGCTTCAAATTCTGGCGGATGGGATATGCCGCGGCGGTGGCGTTCGTGCTCTTTCTCATCATCGGCGCAGCCACGCTGGTGCAGATGCGGTTGCGGGAGAAGCAATGAGCCGGCGGAGCGAATCGCTGCTTCTCCACTCCGTGCTCATCGCAGGCGGCTTCCTGACGCTTTTTCCGTTGCTGTGGATGCTCTCCGCGTCGTTTATGTCGAATGGAGAATCGACCACGTTTCCGCCGCATCTCGTGCCGCACGCGGCCACGCTCGCTCAGTACCGGCAACTCTTTCTGCGGCTCAACATCGGGCGCGCGTTTCTGAGCAGCGCCATCGTGGCCGTGACGGTCACGATTTCTTCTGTGCTCTTCGGATCGATGGCTGGCTACGCCTTCGCCAAACTCCGCTTCGGTGGCCGCGACCGCATGTTCGGCCTTCTCCTCACCGCCATCATCGTGCCGCCGCAGGTGGGGATGCTGCCGCTCTTCCTGCTGATGAAGACGCTGCACCTGGTCAACACCTACTGGGGCGTGATCATCCCGTCGATGGTCACCGTCTTCGGCATCTTCCTCATCCGCCAGTTCATGCTCGCCGTGCCGCAAGAATTGCTGGAGGCGGCCCGCATCGACGGCGCCAGCGAGTGGAGGATCTACTGGTCGGTGGTCATGCCGCTGGCCCGTCCGATTCTGGCGACGCTGGCCACGTTCATGTTCATGTCGACATGGAACGACTTCATGTGGCCGCTGATCATCCTCTCCAACCAGTCGCATCACACGCTCCCCGTCGCACTGGCCAACCTACTCGGCGAGCACGTGCTGGATGTCGAGCTGATGATGGCCGGATCGGTCGTCACCGTTCTGCCGGTGCTCATCCTCTTCCTCGTCCTGCAGCGGTACTACATCGCCGGGTTGATGGTTGGCAGCGTGAAGGGGTAACAGAGGATGTTGTCGGAGACTGGATTAGTCGATGAGCAGATCAGACGATGAACGGATCACCTCTGGCGTCTGGTCCTGATCTCTGATCTCTGATTCCTGATCTCCAGTCCACTAATCCACGAATCCACCGCTCATTACCCGCCGTAATTGGTGACAAGACTCATCGTTATTCGGCATAATCCAAAGGTTCAGAAGAGAAGAGAGCGACAGATCGGCCTGACGGCGCTCCGGACGCAGTTCCAGTCACGGCTTCCGCGCTGTGGAAAGACTATCTCGCCGCAGGAGCCAGCGATGCACAACGAATCCGCCGTTTCCTCCGATCCATCGGTTACCGTTGTCCCCGCGCTCCAGTGGCGGCGGATTGCCGTCATCACGGCAGCACTGACGATCGCAATCGTCGTACTTGCCGGGGGCTCAGTCCTCGCGCAGTCCTGTGTTACGCAGGCGTACTCCGTCACCTCGAGTGCGCCGCCCCCAGCGGGCAACTGGACCGCCACTTCCGGTCTCTGGAACCCATCGGGCGGCTTTCCCGGATGCGCTGCCGGGGATTCCGCCAGCGATACGAACGCCTCGCCGACGACGATCACCATCAACAGCGTCATCCCCAATCCCATCGTCAGTCTCAACCTGTCCTGCAACGGATGCGAAATCGATATCGTCCCGGGCGGCTCTCTGACGCTGGCCGGACCCGGCACGATCGGCAGCGGTTCCACGCTGAAGGTACTCGGCGGCACGCTGACCATCGCCAGCGGAACTCTTGCGTTTCAGTCGGGCTCGCAGTTCCTGTTCTCCGGCGGCACCGTTGATATTCAGAGCGGCGCTACGGTCGATTTTCAGACAGGCAGCAACGGCGCCACAAGCGGTGGTGTGATGGGCGGCGGCGGCACGCTCTCGATCAGCGGCGGCAGCCTGAATATCGGAAGCGTCACCTCACCGGCGACCTTCAGCCTCACGGCTGGCACACTCGACGGCCCCGGTTTCCTGTCGATCGGAAAAACGTTCTTCTGGGACGGCGGCACGATCACAGGTGCCGGAGGAGCCGAGCTCGCAGGCGGCGGCACCGGCACGCTGTCAGGCGTGTCAGGCCCGATGACGCTCAACGATCGCACTTTCACCAACTACGGCTACATCAACTATGCGGTTGATCCCTCTCTTTCCAACTCGCCGTTGACGCTGACGGGAATCGCTCGATTCAATACATACGGTCTCACCGACATCACCGCCGATGGCTCGATCCTCGGCGGTCCATCAACTTCCGTCGGTATCTTCCAGGCCGGCCAGCTCCAGAAGAGCAGCAGCAGCGGCACGTCGACGATCAGCGCGCCGATGACCAACGACGCGTTTGTTGCGGCCTGGATGGGAACGCTCGTGATCGGCGGCAACGGCGCGCACACCGGCGCCTTCTACCCCGACACCGGTGCCACGATCGCGTTCGGTGCATCGAGTACCTCGATCAATGGCGGCTCGATCGATGGTCCCGGCAACGTCGCCTTCCTTTCGGGGAGCGGCACGGAGATTGACGGCGACTACTACATCGGGGGCCAGACCTCGATTGCCAATGCGGCCGTGACGTTCGATTCCGCTGCATTTACGCAGGATTTTCTCTTCAACGACGCCGGAACGCTGAGCCTGTACGGCGACTTTGAGATGGCAGGGATCGGCACCTGGTCCGCGGGAACGATCCAATATGACGATGGAACGTTCTTTGTCGACAAAGGCGCCACGCTGACCATCGACTCGTCCGTCGGCGTGACCACATTGCAAACGGCCATCATCGAGAACTACGGGACGATCAACTACACGGCCGGCGCGTCCCTTAGCGCCGACAAGAAAACTCCCATTCACCCTCTCCTGACCAGCACCGGACATCTGGAGCTGAAGGACAGTTCGACGATCTACAACGACGGAACCTTCGACATTCAGACCGACACGCAGATCGCCAGTACCATCACGGTTCCAGTCGGTAGTTCCAAGTCGAGCCCTGCGAATTCGCGGACGACGTGGGTATCCGGACGCTCACGGGCAGTCTCGAAGACGCCCCAGGGACGCACGCTCACCCACCGCGCGCGGACACTGGCAGTTCATACCTTGACTTGCGGCTGTCCGAACGACATTCAGAACTTCGTCACGCTCAAGAAGTCAGCGGGCAGCGTGACGATGGATTTCGGCCCGGACTTCTACACCGAGGGGGCGGTGCTGGCGCAAAGTGGAACGATTCACTTCCTCAGCTCCTACGATCAGGAAACCGCAAACAGTTCGACCACGCTCGGGGCAGGCAATATCCAAGTGGCCACGTTCGAGCTAGGTGGCGGCATCCTTGACGGCAACGGAACGATCACCGGCGATCTGGACAACTACGGCAACGTGAAGCCGGGAACGACTTCGGCCACCGGCGTCATCAACGTCACCGGCAACTACCTCGGCGGCTCCGCAGGCTCAGGCGGAACGCTGACCATCAAGCTCGCCGGTCCCTCGGCCGGTCAGTTCGATCAGTTGAACATCACCGGAAGCGCGACGATCGACGGCACCCTCGATGTCTCGCTCCTCGGCGGTTATGAGCCGGCCAACGCGGCCGTCTTCCCGGTCATGACGTACGCGTCACTGAGCGGCGACTTTACGACCAAGAATCTCCCGCCACCCTGGGCTTCCGGCCACGGGACCCTTGCGACCAACCCGACGCCTACCGCCTACAACCTCGTTGCCACGGTCACGCCCTCTTCGGCTAACCTCGACGCCGACACGCTCAGCGGACCCGCCAACGTCGACGCCGGCACCGCGTTGAGCTACACGATCAAAGTCGGGCAGAACGGTCCTGACTCGATCAGTGGCGCCGTCACCGTCGTCGACACGCTTCCCGCCGGGGTGACCGGCGCCAGCGGATCGGGCACGAACTGGAGCTGCGGCCCCGTGTCCGGCGGCACGATCACATGCACCTACCCCGGGCCTGTGCCGACGGGGCAGATGAATATCCTGACCTTCTCGATGACAGCGCCGTCAACGGGAGGTGTCATCACCGACAGTGCGACGGTCTCCTCGGGCACCCCCGATCCCAGTCCATCCAACAACAGCAAGAGCGTCAACACCACGGTCGTCGAAGAAGCGAACCTCGCCATCACCAAGAGCGGGCCGGGTGGCGTGACCGCCGGCCAGAACGTCACGTACACCGTCGTGGTCACG
The DNA here is from genome assembly GCA_017883205.1 of Thermoanaerobaculia bacterium. Classification (GTDB taxonomy): domain Bacteria; phylum Acidobacteriota; class Thermoanaerobaculia; order Gp7-AA8; family Gp7-AA8; genus JADGNZ01. Next base: position 138,649 of record JADGNZ010000010.1, read on the forward strand.
AACAACGGACCGCAAGCGTCCGCAGGTGTCGTGGTGACTGATCCGACGCCCGCCAATCTGACGTTCGTCTCCAACAGCAATGGCTGCACGTCGGCGTACCCCTGCAATCTCGGCACACTGGCTCCGGGTCAGAGCGTCACCATCACCTCCACGTACAGCACCTCGCCGTCATTCAGCGGCAACGTCAGCAACACCGCCACCGTATCGGCGACGACCTCTGATCCCAACCTGACCGACAACACCGCCACCGCCACTACCAACATCGGAGCGCAGGCGGACCTCTCCGTGGTCAAGAGCGGCCCTGCATCGACCAACCCCGGCCAGCTCATCACCTACACCGTCGTCGTCACCAACGGCGGACCGTCGCCTGCAACGTCGGTCGTCGTGACCGATCCGACGCCGGTCGGCATCGCGTTCCTCTCGAACGCCGGCGCCTGCACGACCTCGTATCCATGCAGCATCGGCAACCTCGCCTCCGGCCAGAGCGCGACGATCACGTCGACTTACAGCGTGCCGCCCACGTACTCCGGCGGCGCGATCGTCAATACCGCGGCCGCCTCATCGGCAGTCAACGATCCGAACAACACCAACGACAGTTCGACCATGTCGACCACCGTCGGCGCATCGGCTGATGTCGCCATCTCCAAGAGCGGCCCGGCCACAGCCACGCTCGGGACCAACATCACGTACACGATCACGGTCTCGAACTTCGGGCCTGCCGGCGCCACCGGCGTCGTGGTCTCCGACCCAACGCCTGCCGGTCTCGGCTTCGTTTCAGCGAGTGGCGGCGGTTGCTCGTCGTTCCCATGCACCATCGGCGCGCTTGCCGTCGGTCCGCCCGTCACGATTACCGCCATTTACAGCATCCCCGTCAACTACGCCGGCACGTCGATCACGAATACGGCCACTGTCACCTCCGCCAGCGATCCAAACGGCGCCAACAACTCGTCCAGCTCGACGGCCACGATCTCCGCGCAGGCAGATGTCTCCATCTCCAAGAGCGGCCCCGCGTCAACAACCGTCGGCTCCACGATCTCCTACACGATCACGGTGAGCAACAGCGGCACGCTGGCCGCCGCAAACACGTTCGTCAACGATGCCACGCCTCCCGGTCTGACCTTCGTCTCCAACAGCGGCGGCTGCAGTGGTCCGTTCCCCTGCGCGCTCGGAACGGTCAGCAGCGGGGGGTCGGTCGTCATCACCAGCACCTACAGCGTGCCGGTGAACTACGCAGGCACCTCGATTACGAACACGGCGATTGTCAGCACCTCATCGCCCGAATCGAACACGTCAAACAACTCCGCCACAGCGACGACGCCCATCTCCGGGACCGGTGTCGCCGATCTCGCCGTGACGAAGAACGGTCCGACTGCAGCCTACTCGAACAGCATCGTCGACTTCATAGTCACCGTCTACAACAACGGCCCATCGGCGGCGACCAACGTCGTCGTCAGCGATCCCACTCCGGCCGGCCTCGCGTTCATCTCCAACAGCGGCGCCTGCTCGACGCCTTATCCGTGCACGGTGACCTCGGTTCCCTTTGGCGTTCCCGTCGCCATCACCAGCCGCTATCGCGTGGCCGCTCTTTCGGGAACCGTCACGAATACCGCCTCGGTCACCGGCTCGCAGACAGACCCAACTCCGGCGAACAACAGCAGCTCGCTGCAGCTCGTGGTGTCCCCTGTGCCTGTCTGCCCGCCCGCACCCGTCCTCACCGCACCCGCCAACGGCTCGACCGTAGGGTCACCGGTGATCTTCACGTGGAACGGATCGCCGAATGTGGCGAGCTACATCGTCTCGATCTCGAGCAACGGCACGACACAGACGTTCCCGACGACGGCAGCGACGCTGACGCAAACCCTGGCGGACGGCTCGTACACATGGAGCGTGCAGGCCGTCGCTAATTCCGGCTGCCCGAATACGACCTCCGCGACGTTCTCATTCACCGTCTGCAACCCCCCAGGCGTGCCGGTTTCCAGCGTCGTCGCTCTGTCGATGACTGGCCAGACCTACGCAGTGACATGGACGCCGACCGACGGAACGACGCAGTACGAATTGCAGGAGTCGCTCGATGCCGCGTTCAGCGCTCCGACCTCGACCATGACCGGTTCCACCTCGGCTTCGTTCACCAAGAACGTGCAGGCTGCAACCGCGTTCTTCTACCGCGTACGCGCCTTTGGCGGCTGCAATGCGATTATCGGCTCCTTCTCCGGCACCGCTCCCGTCGTCATCGTGCCAATCTCGTCGCTCGGATCGACCGGCCCGAACATCGTCGTTCCGGCCGGCAGCACGCAGCCGGTCACATTCCCGCTTCAGGTCCCCGGGCTGCCCGGCGGCACGACCTCGTTCGTGGCGAGCGTCGACAAGCCGTGGCTGGCCGTCACGCCGACCAGCGGAATCATGCCGCCCGAGGGATTGACGTTCACGATCTCGGCTGACCCGAGCAGCCTGGTGAACGGCACATGGACCGGAACCGTCATCATCATCTTCGGATCGACGAGTGTGAGCTCGCGGATCCACCCTGAGGACACGACGAAGACATCGATTCCGGTCTCGATCAGTCTCACGACGCCTGTCACTCCGGGTACGCAATCAAGCCCGGCGTCGTCGGCGGTCGTGATCCCGTCTGTCGGTCATCTGGCCGGCCTCGGCTCGCAATGGCAGAGCGACGTCCGCATCGCCAACATCACGACGTTGTCGAAGAAGGTGCAATTGACGTTCAACCAGGGCAGCGCCAATTCGTTAGCGGTCAAACAGACGACGCTCAGCATCGACCCCGGCGCCACGACCGCGCTCGACGACATCGTCCGCAACTGGTTCGGCGTCGGCGCCCTTGGCGATTCGTCGAACGGCGTTCTGACCGTGCAGCCGCTCGATGCCGTGGGCAAGCCCGACATCAGCATCGTGAAGGCGACGGTGGCCTCCAGCCGTACCTTCAACGCCTCCGCCATCGGCACGCTGGGCCAGTTCATTCCTGCCGTGCCGTTGCCGAGTTTCATCAGCACCTTGGCGGGCTCCAACACGATCCTCGCGCTCCAGCAGATCGCCCAGTCCGACACCTTCCGCACGAACCTCGGCATCGTCGAAGCCACCGGCAAGTCCGCCTCCGCGCTCGTCAGCGTCTTCGACGGCGCGGGCTCGCGTCTGCTCGACGTTCCGCTGACCATCGCTGCCGGCGAACAACGCCAGCTCAACTCCTTCCTGGCCGACAAAGGCATCACGCTGACGAATGGTCATATCGAGGTTCAGGCCACCGGCGGCGACGGAAAGCTCACCGCCTACGCATCCGTCATCGACAGCCGCACCACCGATCCGCTGCTCGTCACCGGCGTTCCCATCGGCGGCGTCGGAGCTACTCGTTACGTCATCCCCGGCGTGGCCAGTCTCGACACGGCTGCCACATGGCGCAGCGACGTGCGCATCTTCAACGGAGGCAACGCGCCGCAGACCGCGACGCTGACGCTCTTCCCGACCGGCAATCCATCCGCGAGCGTCACCAGCAGCGTCACGATTCAGCCGGGCGAAGTGAAAGCGCTCGACGACATCGTGCATGCAACGTTCAACCTCACCAACGCCGGCGGCGCGTTGCACGTGACCACGGCAGTCTCCGCGCCGCTCATCGTCACGGCCCGAACGTACGACCAGACCTCGACCGGCACGTTGGGCCAGTTCGTCCAAGCGGTCACTCCGGCCGATGCAGTCGGTACCAACGACCGCGCGCTGCAACTTCTGCAGATGGAGGACTCGCCGCGCTACCGCACGAACCTGGGGCTCGCCGAGGTCACTGGCAAGCCCGTGACCGCGGAAGTCACCGTGATTCTTCCTGACTCGAAGGTCGCGCCGAAGGTGCAGATCCCGCTGGCGGCCTTCGAATACCGCCAATTCCCGATCATCAGCAGCCTCGGCCTCGGCAACACCTACAACGCCCGCATCAGCGTCAAAGTCATCGACGGCCAGGGCAAGATCACCGCGTACGGCTCAGTGATCGACCAGAAAACGCAGGATCCGACGTTCGTTCCCGCGCAGTAGGGCGAACGGTCGACATTGTTTAAGCCCAAGTGGCAGCGGAACATCGAGCGTCCTTCTCCCCAAAACGGCCACTGGGAGAAGGCGCCTCGATACAAAGGAATGCCGAGTTCTTCAGCAGTGTGAGGAGAAATGCGGCTCACGTTCTTGTGCTTGGCCGGAGAGCCAGCGAATGGCGCGAAGTCGGCTGCTACGAAGAATAGGCCGCCGTCGGTGTGCGTCTACTTACGCAGCCCAGCCTGCACAGCCTCGATGGCGGCCTGCGTACCGCGCTCGCGCGTCACTTTTTGCCTTATGAGGCCAAGATAGCGACCCTGGAGTTGGCGGGGTGCCGCCTGCTGCCGGCGGGATATCCGAATACCACCGGGCCCGCCAAGAGTGGCGCCGTACTTTTCTTCAAGCGCCGCGTAGTTCACCTTCCGTTTTGCACGTGCCATCGATTCACCCAACCTTCTCTTCCGCCTCAAAATCGTTCGCAAAAGCCTCGTATTCCTTGCGTTTCAAAAATAAGAGGTCGGTCATTCTTTTCTTTCCCAGAACGCGCTTGTAGTACCCCACTGAGTTTTGCGTGGTCTCGCCCCAGATCGCGTGCGCCCCGATCGATTTGGCTACTTTGGAGATGTGCCAAAGGACCGCGCCACCAGCCGACGCAAACGGAGCGCGAGGATGCTTGGCCAGAAAGTCAATATATAGATTATTGTACCAAGTACGCCGGAAGAGACAGATTGCCACAACATTCATTCGAACAGATCGGTACCGTATATCTGACTTGGCCAGCAGTAGAACAGCCACTTCGGCATGTGGATTGTCGTTGATCTTGGCTCGTAAGTCTTTCAGCGTGGACGCGACTGACAGGCCCCGTCGGTAGTACGCCCACCTCTGATAAGCGAGTTGAGCAAGTTCGGCAGCGTCGCGGAGGATGGGACTCTGGTCATTCTTAACCAGCGATGTCCATCCGGCAAAGGCGTCTCGGAGAGAACGGACCTCACGTTCACCTGCACCAGCAGCATGAAACGTGAGGGTGCCGCTATCCATGGAGATGCTTGCGGGAACGTTTCCGTCTGCGAACACAGGCATCGACTAAGGCATTCTACCGTCAGTCACGACGCGATGCCACGCTCGTTCCAGCTCGACCCGGAGCTGAGGACGGTCTAACGTTGAGCTAACGAGTGCTACGAAGCCGCCGCCGCGCGTGGCCGCTCCCGCGCCGTGAACGCCTCCGCCGCCTCGGTGTGATGGAACAGCTCCAGCGTGTCCATCTCGGCGTCCGTCACCGGCGTCAGCGCGAGATCCGTGTAGTCGAGCCGCCGCTTGTCACGCTTGACTCGCACATAGGTGCGACGATGCTCCATGTACATCGAGAGCCAGCGACTCATCTTGCCAATCGTCTCGAAGATGTACTGCGGATAGAAGCGCCACGCCGGAACGCGCGGGAGACCGGCGCGGCGGTCGTTGCGGAACTTGTAGCGCAACAGGCCCGCTTCGAGCGGATGCACCTTCTCGATGTGAATCGAGCCGCGGAACCAGGTCATCAGCAGGATCGCGTTCGTGGCCCGGCCGCGCATCGCCACCAGGCGCCGCAGAATCGTCTCCACGTGTTCTTTTGTGTAGTACATCTCCCACGCGCTCTCGTAGACGCGCTCCCATTCCGCGGGGGACATGCGCGGGTGCGACGTGGTGACGTGATTGAGATCGTATTTGTTCAGATCGGGATCGACATCGACGCCCTTTCCGACGAGCACCTGATGGTCTTCCGATCCCGGCAGGGGAGTGAGGAAGAAGAACTCCAGCAGATCGACCGGCAGCTCCTTCTTGATGATCTCGATGTCGCGCGCGATCGATTCCGGCGTGTCGTTGGGAAAGCCGAGGATGTAGCCGGCGTAGGTGATGACGCGGACGGACTTCCAGGCCAGGAGCATCTTGCGGTACTCGGTGATCTTGTTCTGCCGTTTCTTCGCTCCGACGAGGCTGTCCGGATTGATGTTCTCCAGACCGATGAACACGCGCCGCACGCCGGCCCGCGCGCACTTCTCGATGAAGTTCGGAATGCGGTGGCAGAGCGTGTCGACCTGAATGATGAAGTGGATCTTGATCCCTTCCTCTTCGCGAAGCTGGATCAGGCGGTCGAGAATCGCCTCCCAGTGCGCGTTGCGGGCGAAGTTGTCGTCCGTGATGAAAAAACTGTGCAGCCCCTGCGCGACGTTCACGCGAACGATCTGCTCGATGTCGTCGGCCGAGCGGCGGCGTGACTTGCGGCCCTGGACGTTAATGATGGTACAGAACGAACATTGAAACGGGCAGCCGCGCCCGGCGTCGAAGCTCGTCACGCCGCCCGCCGTGCGCCACGCTCGCAGCGCCGTGATCAACGGAATCGGCGTCCCTTCGATCGAGGGAAGATCGTTCATGTAGTTGTAGAGCGGCTTGAGCGCGCCGGCATCCGCGTCGCGCAACACTTCATCAAGCCGCCCTTCGGCTTCGCCCGCGAAGAGCGACACGCCCATCTCCCGGGCGGATTTCAACCCGTCGTCGACGCCATGCAGCATGCTCATCGTGCCGGAGACGTGGAAGCCGCCGATGACGACGCTGATGCCGCGCGCGCGCAACGGCCGGGCGATGTCGAGTGCGCGCGGAAACTGATTCGACTGCACGCCCACGAGCATGACCATCCCCGCGCCGGCGCGCTCGATCATCGCTGCCAGCCGCTCGGGCCGGATGCGCGTGTTGGTCTCGTCGAACGTGTGAATGGCGAGATCGACGTCCGCGCCCAGGACGTGACGTTCAGCGCAGTCGCGGGCCAGGCCGTAGAGCGCAGCGAGTGAGTTCGAAGGAATGGCGGAGCGGAACCACTGGATGACGTATCCGTCGTCGTCGTAGTGCGATGGCTTGACCAGGAGGAGGCAGAACTGCCGCCGCTGGCCGTTGGCTGGTGAGTTTGTAGTTTTCATCGCGATCGAATCGTTGGGCGCGGATGGTGCCAATTCCAGTCTACCGCCGCTCAGCGCAGACTCTCCTGCGTTTCCGCATCGAACAGATGCAACGCTTCGGCGTCGACGGACATCGCGATCGTCTCGCCGGCGCGCGGCGTCGCTCCCGGATCAAAGATCGCGACGAGACGCTCCGCGCCGGTGCTGGCGTAGACGATCGTCTCGTGCCCGATCGGTTCGACGACGTCGACAGCAGCACGGATCGGAGCGCGATCCGATGAATCCTGATGGAGATGCTCCGGCCGGATCCCGACGATCACACGCTGTCCTTCGACTCCGCGGCCGCGGACCTTGGTCGACAGAGGCAAGGCGAACGACGATGTCTGCAGAGAATCACCGATCACCGTTGCCGGAATGAGGTTCATTGGCGGTGTGCCGATGAACTGCGCCACGAACGCATTCGCCGGTTTCTCATAAACCTCGCGCGGCGTGCCGACCTGCTGGATCTTTCCGTCGCGCATCACGGTGATGCGGTGGCCCATCGTCATCGCTTCAACCTGATCGTGCGTGACGTAGACCGATGTCGTGCCGAGGGTCGCCTGCAGCTTCGTGATCTCCGCGCGCGTCTGCACGCGAAGCTTGGCGTCGAGATTCGAAAGTGGCTCGTCGAAGAGAAAAACGGCCGGCTGCCGGACGATGGCGCGGCCGACCGCGACGCGCTGCCGCTGCCCGCCCGAAAGATCCTTCGGCTTGCGCTCAAGGAGTTGCGACATGCCCAGGATCTCGGCGGCGCTGGCCACGCGGCGCGCCCGCTCGTCCGCCGGGACCTTGCGCATGCGGAGCCCGAACTCGAGGTTCTCGCGCACGGTCATGTGCGGGTAGAGCGCATAGCTCTGAAACACCATGGCGATGTCGCGGTCCTTCGGCGCCAGGTCGTTGACGACGCGCCCGCCGATCGAGATCGTGCCGTCGCTGACATCCTCCAGCCCCGCGATCATCCGCAACGCCGTCGACTTCCCGCAACCGGAAGGCCCGACCAGAACCATCAACTCGTGGTCATGAATGTCGAGGTTCAGATTCTCGATGACGGACACACTCCCGAACCGCTTGGCAACGTTATGAAAGCTCAGGCCGGACATGGTTGCGTAGGGTAGCTTGTTCGGGGGGTGGGGGGTAGGGTGTGGGGGGTGGAGCGGGGAGTGGGGAGTGGGGAGTGGGGAGTGGGAGCGGGTGAGGGGTGATCCTCAAGCGACAGCCCGTCCGTCACGCGGAGACGCGGAGATGCAGAGGATTTGAACTTCTTCTCTCCGTGTTCTCCGCGTCTCCGCGTGACCGGGTTTTAAGTGAGTCCAGAGACGACCTTGCCTCTCGACCCGCTAACTCCCACCCCCACACCCCACACCCCACCCCCTACACCCCACCCCCACATGGCAACCCCCTCGCATTGATTGGTGACAAATGTCCCGTACTCCCCTTCTCATCGTGCCGATTCGCGATCGGCGGCAACGCCGCCGGATCCTCACGATCAAGAACTGCGCGATCACGATGCTGAGCCTTGCGGTTGTGTTCGCCGTGATCTCCATCTACTCGGAGGCGCGGCGAGGAAAGGGCGGCGACTATGGCCGGCTCTTCGGGACACAGGTGGGTAACGCAAGCCGAGGGGTCTCACGCAATCTCGAAGTCGTCCATGAAGGTTCGGTTGACGATCAGTCCGCTCCCGATCCGATGCTCGTTGCTCCGGCCGGCCGCGAGCAGTTGCTCATGGCGAAGAGCAACGTCGATCCGACTCCAGCAACCACGAGCGAAGTCTCTGCCCCGCCCCGGACCATCGTCGTTGTCCCCGCGAATGCGAAAGCGCACGGAACCACGATTGTCGGCGACGGCAACGGCATCGTCGTCGCCAAACCGACGGCGACGAGCACCGCCGGACGTCCCGTCCTTACCGGCGGGATCTTCAAGGAGCATTAATCGAGGTCGCGAGGTCTCACGCGAAGACGCGAAGACGCGAAGAGCGATGATGCGATCAGGACGTTAGACTTGCTCTTATTCTTCTGTTTCGCGTCTTCGCGCCTTCGCGTGAGCGTTTTCGCGTGATCAAATACGCGTGATGTCGCAACCAATCACCTTCGGCACTGACGGCTGGCGCGCGGTCATCGCGGACGGCTTCACCTTCGACAACGTGCGCCGCGTCAGCGACGCGATCGCCGTTGCGGCCCGCACGCTCGAGCCGCCCGAAGGGATCGATCGCAACGCGCTGGTCGTCGGATTCGACCGCCGCTTTCTTTCGCGTGAGTTCGCCACGCTCGTCGCGGAGACGTTGCGCGACGGCGGCTTTCGTGTCGTGCTGTCGACCGCCCCAACCCCCTCGCAGACCATCTCCTTCACCGCCTGGCGCCGCAAGCTCCTCGGCGGCGTCGTCGTCACCGCGAGCCACAATCCGGCGAAGTACAACGGACTGAAGTTCAAAGCCTGGTACGGCGGCTCCGCGCTGCCGGAGATGTATGCCGCCATCGCCGGCGCGCTCGGCCAGTCGTCGAAACGCGACGGCGGCTCGATCGAGGAATCGGACCTGCTCGATGACTACGTTGCGGCGCTGCGCGCACAACTCGACGTGCAAAAGATGGCGTCGCTGCGCATCCTCCACGATCCGATTCACGGCGTCTCCGCCGGCCTCCCATCGCGCATTCTCGGCATCGACGTAGCGACAATCCGCGGCGAGAACAATCCTTCATTCGGCGGCGTCAACCCCGAGCCGATTCCGGACAACCTGGCCGCGTCCTCCAAGGTGATGCGGGGGTCGGGAGTCGGGAGTCGGGAGTCGGAGAGTTCACTGTCCGCGAGCACACCAGCTCCGACCCCCGACCCCCGACCCCCGACCCCCGCGACCTACGACATCGCTATCTGCAACGACGGCGATGCCGATCGCCTCGGCATCCTCGACGAGCGTGGCGTCTTCGTCTCGCCGCAGAAGATCATCGCCTTGCTCGCGCTCTACCTCGTGCGCGAAAAGAAAATGACGGGCGAGATCGTCAAGACCTTCTCGACATCGCGCCTCATCGAGACAGTCGCTCGCGCGCTCGGCGTTCCCTTTCACGAGACCGCCATCGGCTTCAAGTACGTCGCTGACCTCATGCTCACGCGCAACATTCTCATCGGCGGCGAGGAGAGCGGCGGCATCGGCTTCGGTCACTTCCTTCCTGAGCGCGACGGCATTCTCTCCGGCCTGCTCGTGGCCGAGTGCATCGCCCACTTCGGCAAGCCGCTCTCGCACCTGATCGAGTCGATGGAGGAAGAGTTTGGCGCGCTGCACTACGACCGCCGCGACCTCAATCGTCCGATGGAAGTTTGCGCACTCTTGATCGAGCGCGTTCGCGCCGGCGAGCTCAATGCCGCTTTCGGCGCGGCCTTCGCCTCGCTGGAGGAGAAAGACGGCGTCAAGCTGAACTTCGCCGACGGCTCCTGGATCCTCTTCCGCAAGTCGGGCACCGAGCCGATCATCCGCATCTACTGCGAGAGCCCGGACGCGGGACAAGTTTCGGAAATGCTGGACGTGGCCGTCAGGGAACTTGATAGAAACAATGAACCACAGAGACACTGAGAACACAGAGGTTTTCTCTGTGTCCTCTGTGTCTCTGTGGTTCAAAAGGTTCTTCGCTAAATAGACGCCAGCACAATCAACGCCGCGACTGCAGCAACGATGTAGCTCGCAGGATCCGTAGCCGCCGTGACGATCGGATCGTCGTCGATCTCGCCACGGTGGGCGAGCAGCCACATGCGGCCGATCCAGTACATCAGCAGCGCGCAGATCAGCCATAGCGGGTCGGTCTTCGAATAAAGCTGTGTCACCTGCGCGCTGTTGAGGTAGAGCGCGAAGACGAGCACGGAGATCAGGCCGCTCGACGTGCCGAGGCTCAGGAGCACCTCGCGGTCGCCGGTTCGGTAGCTGCGGCCGCCGGGCGCCTCCTCGGCATTCGAGACCGCGCGCGTCAGATCGGCGTAGCGCTTCGCCAGCGCAAGGCTGATGAAGAGGAAACTCGAGAATGCCAGCAGCCAGCGCGAGACGACGATCCCGGTTGCCGCGCCGCCGATGAGCACCCGCAGCGAGTAGAACGCCGCCAGCAGAATCACGTCCGCCAGCATGACGCGCTTCACCACGAGCGTGTAGAGCGTCGAGAGGAGGAGATAGAGAACGATGCCGAAGGCCGTCTCGCGATTGATCGATGCGGCGATGGCCAGACTGGCAGCCACGGCAAACGGCACGATCCACAGCGCCGCGCGCACCGAAATCTCGTTGGCGCTGATCGGGCGGTTGCGTTTGCTGCGATGCAGCCGGTCATGCTTCGCGTCGATCACGTCGTTGATGATGTAGGTGGCCGACGACGCGAAGCAAAAGCTGACGAAGATCAGCAGCGCATTCACCACGCGCCTGCTGTCGTTGACTTCGTGCGCCATCAGCAGCGGCACAAACACGAGCAGGTTCTTCGTCCAGTGATGGACGCGAAGGACGCGAAGCAGAACCCGCGGGCTCACGCGGACACCTTATGTGACTGCGTTTCGGGCGTCCAGTTCAATTCGCAGGCGGTTTGCGTCGTATAGACTTCGCGCTTCGATGCTGCCCGACGAAAACGCGAAGGCGTGGCGCCTCGCCCGATACGCCGTCATCGCCATCTGGCTCCTCGCGATGGCGCGCCTTTTCATCGCCGACGTGTGGGATGAGACGAACGCCCTCGTCGTCTTCGGACGCGGCAGCGGGCAGAGCGCGCTGCAGCTCATCCGCGTCATTCTGAAAACGCCGCTGCCGTTCTGGCGTCCGATCCCGACCATCCTCGTGGCGCTGGCTATTCATTGGATTCCGGACCCCGAGGTGACTTGGAGGCTGCTGCGAATCGTGAATGTTGCGATCATCCTCGGCGCGCTCTGGCTGTTCCTGAAAACGCTCGATGCGTGGGACGGCCGCTCCGAGCGGCGCAACGCGCTCTTCGCCTTCGCCTACCTCTTCTCCAGCGGAGCGATCATCGTCGCCACCTGGTTCGCGAACATCTTCGATGCCGCGGTGATGCTCCTCGTCGCCTGGGGATTGCTGCTGGTGGCGCGCAACAAGTTCGTGAGCGCAGGGTTGCTCTTCGGCGTGGCCTTCTTCTTCAAGGAGACCGCCGCGATGACGCTGCCGCTGCTCGTGCTGCTCATCGCCGTCGATCGCATCAAGATTCGCGACGCCGTCAGAGTAGCCATCCCCACCCTCAGCCTCGGCGTCTTCTACTTCGTCCTGCGCAGCCTCGTCGTCCCGTTCGGCTCCGCTGCCGACACGCACCAGTTCCACGCCGCGACGATCGTCCCGACTGTGATGGGCCTGATCGAGAGCTATTGGCGCGAAAACCTCTGGGGCCACGCCACGATCCTCGGCTACGTCTTCTTTCTCTTCTCGCTCGGCGCAATGCGCGGCTTGCGCGCCAGAGTTGCCTTCGCCGCGTTCGTCGGATTCGCAGCGCTCATCTACATGGAGATGTTCACCGCGTACCAGGGCAACGCGCTCATCCACTACCTGATGTTCATCCCGCGCCTGTATTTCATCCCCGTGGCCCTATCGCTCTTCGTGTTCGCCGTCGACCGCCGTTGGTGGGCCGTTGCGATCCTGGCGATCCCGTTGCTCGCCGGTGCCGTCGGAACGTACATGCACTACGAGCGTTTTCAGCGCAGCTACCGCAACCTCTATCGATACGCGCGAACCGCCCCGAAGCCGGTGCGCATCGACTACGCGATGAAGCCCCTGCACGACCCCGCCCGCGGAATCGAGATCGGCGACTTCCCCGACGCCCACCTGCGAATCGATCCCGTGAACGGACTGCTGGTGAAACGGTAGTTAGTGTTTAGACGACACGAGCATGTCATTCCGGGATATCGCTGTCATCGTCCTCATCGCCTTGGCCATTCCGGTGTTCCTCTTGATACGTCTGGTTCCGACCGCGAAGGTGGACACGCCCGACAGTGTGGAAGTATCTCGATCGTTCGGTCGGTCGCAGGTCTGGTTCTGGGGAGGCGTCATTTCACTCGCGGTAGTCGTGTGGCTTTTGAAAACATGCTAGTCAGGAGCGGCGTGATGGTTGTGTCGTCTAACTCGCGCTTGCAGCGGACGCCACCCCGCTCGCTGCCGCGCTCCCGAATCCGTTACTCCTCCGCGTGCGGGCTAGCGCCGCTGAAGCGCCACCCCGTTCGGCTGCGTGACTTGCGAGGTTGTCAGCACCACTCCTCAATCGAGCGCCTTCTCCCCCACGCTTTTGTGGGGGAGAAGGTGGCGAAGCCGGATGAGGGGGCGTTTGATTCTCGCGAAAACGTTGCAGACCTGAAGCACTTCGCGGAGGTTAGAACTCCATGTCGTTCGATTGCGCGACACCCCTCATCCGCCTTCGGCACCTTCTCCCCTCGAAGAAGCCCGAGGGGAGAAGGCGCTCGATTCAAGAGTGCGGCGCAAGAATCAGAGACATGAGATAAGGATGTGGCGTCTGCCCACCTGATCTCTGATCTCTTGTCTCTGATCTCTGCGTTAAACTTCCCTCGTGACAACGCCAGATCAGACCGAAACCGTCCGGACGCAGTTCACGCGTGAGAGCATCGTTCATGACTACCGCATCGCGTTTCGCTCGCGTCAGGCCAGCCTCATCGGGCGCCGTGAAGTCCTGACCGGCAAGGCGAAGTTCGGCATCTTCGGCGACGGCAAAGAGGTCGCGCAACTGGCCATGGCCCGCGCGTTCCGCAAAGGCGATTGGCGCAGCGGCTACTATCGCGATCAGACCTTCATCTTCGCCTCGGGTATCGGAACCCTGGACGAGTTTTTCGCGCAGTTGTATGCACATGCCGATACCGGCAACGATCCCTGGTCCGCGGGCCGGTCGATGAACTGCCACTTCGCCTCGCGGATCCTGAACGACGACGGCTCCTTCCGTAATCAAACCGACGCCTACAACACCTCGGCGGACGTTTCGCCGACCGGCTCGCAGATGCCGCGCCTCGTCGGGCTCGCCTACGCCTCGAAGCTCTATCGCGAGCTCGAGGAGTTGAAGGCGATGACGCAGTTCTCGCGCAACGGCGACGAGATCGCCTGGGGCACGATCGGCAACGCCAGTTGCGCCGAGGGGATGTTCTGGGAGTCGATCAACGCGGCGGGTGTGCTGCAGGTGCCGATGCTCCTTTCGATCTGGGACGACGGCTTCGGGATCTCCGTGCCGAACGAGTTCCAGATCACGAAAGGCCACATCTCGGAACTGCTCAAGGGCTTTCAACGCGATCCCAAACAGAAGCTGGGCTACGACATCTACATGGTTCACGGCTGGGATTACCCGGCCCTTTGCGAAACGTACATCGCCGCCGCGTCGATCGTGCGCATGGAGCACGTCCCCGCGATCATCCACGTCAACGAGATGACGCAGCCGCAGGGACACTCCACGTCCGGCTCGCACGAGCGCTACAAGACAAAAGAACGGCTCGATTGGGAAAACGAGTTCGACTGCATCGCCAAGATGCGCGAATGGATGATCGGCCAGGGGATCGCGACTGCCGAGGAGCTCGATGCGCTGGAGAAGGACGACCTGCGCCTCGTGCGCGAAGCGCAGCGGCGCGCCTGGGACGTCTATCGCGCGCCGATCGACGCCGAGGTCGGCACGGTGCTCGGCTTTATCGATCAGTTGACAGCGATTGCACCGAACCGTAACGAGCTCGATGTCATCAAAGGCGAGCTGCAGCGCAATCAGGCGCCTTTCCGCCGCGACGCCATGCGCGCTCTGACCAGCGCGCTCATCGCTGCCCGCGCCGGGATCGCCGGCCACGAGGACGTCATCAACCGCATCGCCGATTGGCGCCGCGACCGCGAGTTCGCGATCTCGGCGCTGTACGACGACGAGTTGTACAGCAGCGGCGTCGATGCCGCGCTCAACATCGCCGAGGTGAAGCCGGAGTACGGCGAGGACGCGCCGGAGAAGAACGGGTCGGAGATCATCAACGCCTGCCTCGACGCGGCCATGCAGCGCTATCCCAACCTCATCGCCATGGGCGAGGACGTCGGCAAGCTCGGCGACGTCAATCAGGGCTGCCTCGGCTTGCAGGAAAAGTACGGCCTCTACCGCGTTTCCGACACCGGCATCCGCGAGTGCACGATCGTCGGCCAGGCTATCGGCATGGCCTTGCGCGGCCTGCGCCCGATCGCCGAGATCCAGTATCTCGACTACATCCTCTACGCGATCCAGATCCTCTCCGACGATCTAGCCACGACGCGCTGGCGCACCCGCGGCGGCCAGAAGTGTCCCGTCATCATCCGCACGCGCGGCCACCGGCTGGAGGGAGTCTGGCACTCCGGCTCGCCGATGTCGGCCATCATCAACCTTGTCCGCGGCATGCGCGTCTGCGTCCCACGCAACATGACCCAAGCCGCCGGCTTCTACAACACGCTGCTCCGCTCCGATGACCCGGGCCTCGTCGTCGAGGTGCTGAACGGCTACCGTCTGAAAGAAAAGCTCCCCTCCAACATCGCCGACTTCACCCTCCCCCTCGGCGTCCCCGAGATCATGCGCGAAGGCAAAGACGTGACGCTGGTCAGCTACGGCGCCACGCTGCGCATCGTGATGGAAGCCGCGGAGCTGCTCGCGCAAACCGGCATCGACGCCGAAGTGATCGACGTCCAGACGCTGCTGCCCTTCGACGTACGCGGCGTAATCGTCGAATCGCTCAAGAAAACAAGCCGCGTCGTCTTCATCGACGAAGACGTCCCCGGCGGCGCCACCGCCTTCATGATGCAAAACGTCCTGGAGCGCGACCGCGGCTACGACTACCTCGACTCCGAACCGCGCACCCTCCCCGCCAAGGAACACCGCCCCGCCTACGGCTCCGACGGCGACTACTGGTCGAAACCAAATCGGGAAACGATCTTCGAGTGCGTGTACGAGCTGGTGCACGAGGCGATGCCGCGGAAGTACCCGCGGTTCTTGTAGGGCCTTGTCTCTCTCGTAGTACCGCCCGCCCGGCGGCTCGCCCGCGGTTCTTCCTGCGCGGATCGCTGGATCGCGAGATTACGTTGAGCCCGGTCATGATTGAGCGAGCGGTTGGCGGGAAACGTCTATCGGTTCCACTCGTCGCGCAGGGAGCGGATCGCTCGTGCACTGGACTTTCACCATAGACCGCGACCAGGTCCTGTCAGCGGGGGAGCCTTCTGCCATCCTGCGATGACGACATCCTCATCGGAGTTTCCTGGTACGCCGATTGACTCCTCGCCGCACACTGTGTTATTAGGAGCATGAATACATTCCCTACAGATGTAGGTTTGAAGCATTCATCCTCCTCTGCTCGCGCCTAGCGGCGCGGTCCAGATACCATTTCCCACCCCCCAAGGAGATATCTTCCACGGCCCGACGATTCACCTTCCTCGTAACACTATGCTTCCTCACCACGCCACTGCTTGCGGTTGACCCACATCACGCGATTGCATCCAAAGCTGCCTCCGTCAAGACGCCGATATGGGTTCCGGCAAACGAGGCGGTGACCGCGGCCGGAGAGGTCGATCCAACACAAGTTCGGGAACAGCCCGTTTGGCGGCAGGTGAGGGAACGCCAGATAGCACCCCCGTCAGCGAAAGGCCAACCCGAGGCATCGCAACCGTGTTTCGGGGTGACGGTATTCACCGGCGGTGGCCCCGCACCTCGTATTCCCGCAACCGTCGACGCGCTGTCCCGGCAATCGGCGGTCGTCGCCGTCGGGACCGTCGCAGAGTTGATTCCCGGTTTTTACAACGGCGTACCTGCGACAATTGTTCGAGTGTCGGTTTCAGATCGTCTCAAATACACGGGTGACTCTGTACTATTCATGTATCCGGTAGCTCGGTTCACCGCAGCCGGTCGCACTTTTTGCCGCACAAATTTGCTTTACGGTGATACGCCATCCCTCGGCGACGAGCTCCTGCTGTTTGGCAACTTAACAATCGACAAGGACGACAAGGTATTTCTACCATTGCCCTACGAGGTTCTCATTGAGCGCGGCGGGCACATCGCCATCCCCGCTGCGCTGGCGAACGATCCTGATATTAATTCTACAACGACGCTCAGTGACTTAGCACGGCGGCTTCGAGATCGGCTATCGCGGGAGGTCTTGAAATGAGGTCGAATAGATTCTTACTGCCCGCATCGTTTTAATAGTGCTTGCCGCGAATAACTTGAAGGCGCAGTGCATCACGCCATTGCCGGTTTGCACCAGCAACGTCGCGTCGATCGGACTGACGTTCAGCGGGATCGCTCCCAATGTTGCCTATCCAGCGATCGATCATTATTCCAATCAGTGTAACGGTTACTATGGTCAATCGTTTCCAACGATCGACATAGGCACGGGAAGCGCGAACAATATTCCGGTGAATGTCGATTATGAACTCGGCAACTCTCCCATGACGGACAACAGTTGTGCCACAACACAAGTAATTACGAACAGCCAAACTGGCGAAATAATCGGCGGCGATATCGTGATTTATCAGAATCGTATTGATAGCCACTGCTGTCCAAAACAGTCTGACACGGGGATAGAGAGAGTCAAAGGTTCAAAGAGTTACGACGCGTGAGAGGGTTGTACGAGAACGACACCCGTGCT
>JADGNZ010000057.1 GCA_017883205.1 Thermoanaerobaculia bacterium
AGCACGGGTGTCGTTCTCGTACAACCCTCTCACGCGTCGTAACTCTTTGAACCTTTGACTCTCTCTATCCCCGTGTCAGACTGTTTTGGACAGCAGTGCTTCGCCACACACACCGCGAGCCGGTGTTCCTAGATTCGAGAAGCCACATTGTCATCGATGCGGTGTCTTTACATGGTGGAACCCATAAGAGACGACGCTTACCGTGACCGGTCCGGGTCCACGTTCGGTCGACTATCAGAATTTGCGTTGAGGAGATCGGCAGCATGCTATGCATCGTGGCTCGCTACGAGGGCCGGGTTCTCCGTTTCGAGCTTCCACCGGGACGCCTTCGTTTGGGTTCGGCGCCCGATAACGACCTGTGCATCCCTTTTCCGGGCATTTCGCGGCGGCATGCACAGATCGAGCGGACGGAGCGTGGCGCTCTGATTCGCGACCTCGGATCCAAGAACCTGCTCGTGGTCAACGGCGCCGCGGTGACCATGGTGGAATTGCCTCTCGACGCGACGATTCGCGTCGGCCGCGCGACGCTGTCGTTCGAGGAAGCAGGGACAGCCGATCTGCAGATCGCGATCGAGGTCGCGGAGACTGCCACCAGCTCGCCATCCGAGGAGACGCGCACTGAGCATGACTCCTCGACCGGCGGCCCGGCGGCAGCACTGCAACTCGTTCGCAATTACGAGGGAATGTCGCACCGCTTGTTTCTACGAGCTCTTAGCACGAGACTGGACGAAGCGCGCGAAGTCCTCTCCGCCGAAACGATGGCGCTCGGGAGCTGGGCCGAAGACGGCAGAATCTCGATTCGATCGATTGCCGGCTCCCTTCCAGACGAAGAGATTCTGAAACGAATCGTCCCAGGCCGGCGCAGACGTCAGATCACGAGACGACAATCCGCCAACATCATCGAGTCCGTTCACGGCCGGCGCTGGTGCATGGCCGTCTTCGGGCACGATCAGCGTCCTGCACAATGGCAACTCGACTTCATTGAATATCTGGCCCGCAAATCCTTTGGGCCGGAATCCGAGCCGGCGGCTGCGGGCGCTTCGCCCGACGCGCCCCTGCCCGTTCCCGCTTCGATGGTGATCGGAACCTCGGCGCGAATGCGCGCGGCGATGGAGCAGCTCCGCTCCACTGCAGGGAGCGATCTGGACGTGCTGCTCACGGGAGAGACGGGCACGGGGAAAGAGCTCTTTGCACGGCTCGTTCACGCGGCCGGAAAGAATGCGTCAGGTGCGTTCGTGGCCATCAACTGCGCCGCAATTCCGTCCGAACTGCTCGAAGCAGAGCTGTTCGGAGTGCATGGCCGCGTTGCGACGGGCGTCGACCCGAGGCCCGGCCGCTTTGCGCAGGCAGAGGGCGGCTCGCTCTTCCTCGACGAGATCGGCGAGCTTCCGGACCGCCTTCAGGCCAAGCTGCTGCGCGTGCTTCAGGAGCGCGAGATCCTACCGCTCGGTGCCGTCAATCCGCGTCCGATTCATCTTTGCGTGATCGCCGCGTCGAACCGCAATCTCCTCCAACTGTCGCGCGACGGCGCATTCCGGCCCGATCTGTATTATCGCCTGAGCGCTCTTCGGTTCGACCTTCCCGCATTGCGCGACCGGCGCGAGGATATCCCCTGTCTCACACTGACATTCGCAAACGAGGCCGCCGCGCGTCATCACAAGAACGTGCGAGGCATTAGCCGCTCCGCGCTCGCGGCGTTGATCGGCTACGACTGGCCGGGGAACATCCGCGAGTTACGCAATCAGGTCCAACGGGCGATGCTGATCTGCGAGCCGAACGGGCTTCTCGATGCATCGCACTTCGAGCTGGAGCCGCCCCCGAATCCGCCGCCAGACGCTCCCGGCGCCGTGCTGGCGCAATCCTCGCCGGCCGAACCGCTTGCGCCGCTGCAACTGCAGGTCGAATCGCTCGAGCGCGGCGCCATCTCCCGCGCTCTCCTCCAGTGCAACGGTAACCGCAGCGCCGCAGCACGGCTGCTCGGCATCACGCGCAACGGACTCGCACTGAAGATGCGAAGGCTGGGACTCTCGTGATGAACCGGCGCGCCGAGACGGAAACTGTCGATGTCTTCTGCGGCAGCCTCAGCGCAACGGTTGCGATCATGCCGCCCGGCACGCGTCTCGGGTCCCGTCATACGATTCGCAACGTCCTCGGCATCGGCGGCTCCTCCGTCGTCTATTCCGCCGACGACTCCACGACCTCCTGTGCCGTCGCCGTGAAAGTCCTGCGGCCTGACCGGTCGACGGAGGCGGCGCTCGTGCGCTTCCGGAACGAGGCGGCGGTTGCGCGGGCCGTCGATTGTCCGCACCTCGTGCGTGTCTTCGACTACGCCGAGGGACCGCCCACGTATCTGACCATGGAGCTCGCGCACGAGGGATCGCTTCGGCATGCTCTGAAGGACGGACCGTTGCCCGTCGGCCGGGCGATCGAGATTGCCGGGCAGGTCCTTCGTGCGCTGTCTGCACTGCACGGCCGCTGCATCGTCCATTGTGATGTCAAGCCCGGAAACATTCTCCTCGACGCTGGTGGACGGGTCCTGCTCGGCGATTTCGGACTGGCCCGTCAAACGAATGCATGCACAGCGACCGATGGAAACGGGAGCCTATTCGGGACGCTCGAATATCTCGCCCCTGAACAGGCGTTGGGAGGGAGCGTTGACGCTCGCACCGACCTTTACTCCCTCGGGATCGTCCTGTTCGAGATGCTCACCGGATTGGTACCTCACTGCCGCGCATCCTCATTGGGAACGCTGCTCGCGCACATTCAGGAGCCGGCCCGGAATGTACGGAACCTACGCCCCGCGATCCCTCGTTGGCTCTCCGCGCTGATCGCGTGTCTTCTTGAGAAGCAACCGCGAAAACGCTATGTCTCGGCCAACGCTGTACTGCACGACATCGCGCGGCGCTGCGCGCATTACGGCCCTGCGGTTGACATTGTGCAGGATCGTGGCAGGTCTGCGCACATTGTTGGCACTGGACGCCCATTGACTTGGCGATTTGAACCGGAAATGCCGTGAATTTGCGGGCACAGACGGTGCAGAAACACAGCACGAAATCGGGGTCGTCCACCATAAACCAACATATGGAGGGTTTTCTATGTCTCGTGTGAGGCTTTTCGTTTCAATGCTCCTTCTCCTGGGTGCGTTTGCGGCGTTTGCGGATGACCCGCCGCCCGGAACCGTCGTCCAGCGCAAGTGGCTGCGTCCGTGTCTCGACTCGGGCTCGGTCACGTACGAACAGTACGAGTACAAGTGCACAACCACCGAGTCAAACGTTCAGGTCTACAACTTCTACACGCATAACGAATACCTGAAGGACGCCGTCTACCGCGTCGATCGCTCGCCTGTTTCGGAAAGCAAATTGTATGCATACGCGGTCAAGCAGTCCGTGGAGGTATCGGAGCCCAGACCGCTCGACAACTCGGCGGCTTTGGTCTATCAGCGCGAGACGCGCGAGGTGCAACGTCCGGTGGTCAAGCAGGGGTGGGCCTACAAGAAGAAGGACTAGCGGATGCCGCGGCGGCCCGTAGTCAGCAAGCGCTCCGGCCGGTTCGGCCGTCTCTCCGTGCGAGCGGCCGCTGCAGCGATCACCGGAGTCCTCTCGTTTCTCTCATGCACATCAGTGGACGGCCCCGACCAACCACCGACACCGATCGCGACTCCCGGCCGCAACGCCAACCACTGGTACGCGGTCGGGATCGCATCACTGCCCGGACACACCGCCGCCGTGATCGCCGATCTCACACTCCTGCTCGATGGCCGTCTGTGGCCCGGCTTCACGCTCGCAGCGCATCCGCTGCTGATCGATGTCACCGGCGAGGCGTTGTACTGCATCGGCCGTTGCGTGCCCGGGCTGGCCGGTCCCCTGCGGGCAACCGAGATCGCCGGCCGTTTCAGCGCCCGCTACTCGTTCGTTCCCGGCACCGAGGTCGGACTCGCGGATGCGCAGACGGTTCTCGTCGTGCGGCTCGACCCTCGCGAGCATCTGAAGGACATCGTCTTCACGGCCATTCACGAAGGTTTTCACGCCTACTACCAGGCCGACCGCGAGGACGATGTGCCACTTGAGATGCGCCTTCCCGACAACGCGCAATCCGGTGCCTACGCGTCGCGTTCCGAGCTTCAGAACGCATACACCACTGAGGCGGAACGGACCGGGCTTCTCTCGCGCGAGATCCGCACGCTGGCGTGGGCCGCGCGAGCCGGCGCGAAGAAGCGCACCGAAGACGCCGAGGCACGCGCCTGCGTCGACGAGTTCATCGAGCTGAGGCGGTTACGCCATCGCGACCTACCGACTCCCGCCGTGGAGGAGGATATCTGGGAGCGAACCGAAGGGATTCCGCTCTATCTCGAGCGCGAGGGCGCGACTCTGCTCGGTCGTCCCGACACGAGCGTTCTCGGACAGACGATCGACTACGGGATGGTTCCGGATCTCTCGATGGTGCCGTACTTCTCGATCACGGGCGCACTCGAGGCCGTGATCCTCGATCAACTTACGCGGGACGAATGGCGCACCTGGGTGTTCCCCGGGCGATCGGGAGAAGGGCTCACGCTGTTCGACGCCGTCGTCCGCGCCCGAAGCTCACTCCCGCACGACACGTCCGCACCATGTCCCGCCAATGCAGGAACCCAACCATGAACATGTATCGTCTCTTGACTCTCACCACCGCCTTGTCCGCCCTCGCCCTCGGTGCTGCGGCTCAGTCCACGACGCTTCCGGCTCCGGTTCGCGTCTCCGATCCGCCGTCACTGTGGAAGTGCGAGCGTCCTGCCGAGGCGCCGGCGTGGCTTGCCGCGGAGGGAGTCACGACGCCTCCGCTCCTCGCCTGCCGCGACGACAGCGGGGCGATGCTGCTCCTCTCCTTCACCGATCTATCGGCCTCGCGCACCGGCTACTCGGTCGATGCGCTCGTCAGCGGGGCCGAGGAGCAACTGCCCGGTTCGTGGCACGTGCAGAAAAAGAGCTCCGGGTTCGCGACGAGGCAGACGCCGTCCCGGCTCGGCGTCGCGCATGTGAGACTCGTCGGGAGCGGGAACGGCATGACCTTCGCGGCCGGGGGATCCACGCCGACGCTGGTCCTGATGGAACAGGTGCCACTCGCGTACTCCGAGCCCTCGACGAAGACGCGGCACCAGTACATCCTCGCGTTCGAGCTTCGGACGCCGTTGCCGCCCGAAGCGCGGCGGAAGGCGGCCATCGCCGAGCGCGAAACGCAGCTCGAGCGCTGGGTCGACACTCTCGCCGTCGACAACTCGGTGGCCTTGCTGCAGCCTTCGGAATTCGCGTTCCTGGCTTCGGCGGCCGCTCCTCCGGCGCCCACTTCGTCGAAGGCCTCTGCCGCGCCCGTCGCTTCGCCACCTTCGCCGACGGAAGCGATCGCAAAGGCGTTCCTCGCCGCCGACTCCGGCGAGCTTGCCGAGACGACAGTCCGCGAGTTGGAGGAACTGGCGCGTACGGACTCGACCCTCGGCTCCGCCGCCACGGAAACCCTGCGCCGCGCCCGCCGGCGTGCCGCCGCCGAGCGCACCCCGGAGGTCTGGCGGGCGATCGCGACCAGCACGCCGAAAGATGCCCTGCCGGCGCGTGTCGCGATGTTTCTCTCCGCCGCCCTGATGAACAACGACGCCACGGCCGCCAACGCGGTGATCGCCTCCGCTACGGAGAGCTCGCTGACGCTCACGAGCTTCAGCGACGGCGACATCCAGTCGATCCTCGAGGCTCTCCAGTCCTCACCCGATCTGCTGGCGGACCGCGGTGGGCCGGTGCTCGCCATCGACCCGGCCCGCGACGGCGACCGTCTCGTACGACTGCTGGCGCGATCCGGAGTGACGTTCGTCGACATCGCGACAACGGCTCGACCGATGCCGCCAGACGAAACGCGCTGGAAATTGCTCAGCTCGATGCCCGCGAGCTCTCTGCCCGTGTACGTCCGATCGGGCCGGAATCTCGGCCGCCTCATCCGTGACGGCGCGACCGCCCGCTTCGAACGATTCGCGAGTCTCGTTGATGTCGCACGTGCCACGCGAGCCACCGGCGCGCGGAACAGCGCCATTGCGCAGTAACTTGCGCGGAGTGAACGAGTCGCCGGACCCGCTCTTCAACCGCCTCGCACTGGCCGAGGGCGATGGATGTGACGGCAATCTCGGAGATGATTGCATGAACGCGAGGTGATGTCTCACTTGCGCGCTCAGGGAGAGCAGCCGCGCGCTCGGAGCTCGCAATTGCGCGCTTAGCAATCGAAAATGCGCGCTCGGAGATAATATCTATATGCTCAGAGAGTCTTACTCCGCGCGCAGAGAGCGTAAATGCGCGTGCTGATAGTTCAACAGCGCATTCAAGGATTGTAATAGCGCGCATGGGGTATCGAGCTGCGCGTGCAGTGATCGCAAATGCGCGCTTGGAGTTATCGTTGCGCGCTCGGACAGCGCAAATGGGTGCTCTGGGAGTATCATTGCGCGCACCGAGAGTCCGAAGGAGGCAGGTGCATGGCCGCAAAGCAGAAATCGACGCCTGAGGATGTGGTCGAGCGGTTGCGGGAGATCCAGGCGGAGATCGACGAGATCAAATCGCTGTCATTCGCGGAGCGAAGGGACCTCCGCAACAAGATAAAGACGTCCGATGCCGCCCTCCAGGCGTCGGTGAGCATCATTGGAGCGTCCGACAACGTGGCGCACGCGATCGGCCGGTCGGTCGAAGACGTTCTCGAGATCTTTTCCGATCGCCGGCGGTGGTACGCGGTCGAGAGTGAGCTGCGCACCCTCCTGAACGGTGTCTCCAGTACCAATCTCGTCCGCCGCTACCAGCTCGAATTGATCGCAGGGCACGCGTACACGATCGCCGCGCGGCTGGCACGCGATCCAGCGAACGCAATCCTGATTCCGCTTGTGGAGGAGGTGCAGCGGCTCAGGAAGCTGGAACGGCGCAGGAAACCGGCCAGCCGCACGGAACCCGAAGCGCCGCCGGAGCCGGAGGAAGAGCCGTAATCGGACGTTCTGTGGTCGGTGTTGCCGACACCGCAGAGTCCACTATCGGAGAGATCGCAACACGAATGGCGGATGAGCTCACGACCGCGTGGCCGTGAGCAGGAGTACTCTCAAACGAGCACCGATCTGCGCGCGCGTTGTTGTCCTTCACTCGCGGGAGCGTGAACGCCCGATGCCGGCACCGCCCGTTCGCGTCCCCAGGCGCGGATACTCTCGATGGCTTCCGGATTCGTCTTCGAAAGCGGCACGATATTTCGGAACACCTTCCGCAAATACTCCTCGTCGACGACTGCGTCTCCCTTCAATACCGCCTCGCGCGCTGCCTCGGCTACGGCCGCCTGAAGATCGCTTCCGGCGAATCCCTCGGAGAGCTCGACGAGATCCGAGACGATCGCTTCGTCGAACGTGCGCCTCAGGTGCTTCTCCAGGTAGAGCGCAATGATTTCGCCGCGCTCCGGCGCAGTCGGCAGATCGACGAAGAACAGCTCGTCGAATCGCCCGCGCCGGAAGAGCTCCGGCGGAAGCTTTGTGATGTCGTTCGCCGTGCTCACGACGAATACGCGCGCGCGGCCTTCCTGCAGCCAGTACAGGAAGTGCCCGACGATGCGCGACGAAGTCCCGCCGTCGCTTCCGCCGGAGCCGGCGAGCCCTTTCTCGATCTCGTCGATCCAAAGAATGCACGGTGCGACGCGGTCCGCCGTTGCCAGCGCCTCCTTCAAACGACCCTCCGACTGCCCGAGGTACTGGCCGTGAATGTTGGAAAGATCGAGGCGATACAGAGGCAGGCTCCAGTTGTCCGCGATCGCCTTGGCCGACAGCGACTTCCCGCAACCCGGGACGCCGACGAGCAGTACACCGCGGGGCGGACGCAACCCGCGGTCGCGCAAATCCATCGTCAACAACGGCCGCTGCTTGTCCAGCCAGGCGCGCAAGCCCGAGAGACCGCCGACGGACACGTCGCCTGCCGTGACCTTGACCCTTTCCAGTCCCGCGATATCGGAAAAAATGCGGTCCTTCACTTTCGCGAGCTCGCTCAGATCCGCTTTCGTGATCGAGCCTTTGGCCAGCAATGTGGCGAGCGCGTTCTCCGCTTCGATCCGCGTCACGCCGGCCAGAATCGCCGCCGCTTCGGACAGCTCGGCATCCTGCCAGTCGATCGGAAGCCCGCCACGGTACGGCGTGAGGCACTCGGCGATGATGGCCCGCATCTCATCCTCGTTCGGCGGATCGAGTGTGAGGCTCATTCCCTGCCTCTGCAGGCGCCCCCAGATCGGAGACGTGGTAATGACGATGATCACTCCCCCGCGCTCGGTCGCTGACGCCGCGACGTCGAGCAGTTGCCGGCTCGTCGGCGTGTCGTCGCCAAGATCCTGCGTCTCCGTCAACACGAACGTCAGGTTCTGACGTTGCACGATCTGCTGACTGGCGAAATCGAGCGCTCCGGGGACGGACCGGTCGTCATTGACCGCGCGATTGGTCGCGATGTCGCGCGTCCCCTGTGACAGCGTGTGAACGTAGATCGGAATGTTCAGTTGCGGGGCGAGCTGTCGAAGCAGATCGAGCGCGCGGTCCCGCTCATCCGTGCGGAACGAGATGAACGGAATCCTCGCTTTGAGGTACAGAAGCATGGTCTGCCGGCAGGACTGAAAGTCAGGCATGGTTGCTCACAGGAGAATGCGCCGGCCCGGTACGGCTTGCGCCGTCGTGACAGTGGCGGAATCGGTTTTGCCAGAAAGAGAAGCAGGAACAACGACGGTCAACGGATTGTCGCGGAGCGCCTTGAGCAGGACATCCGCGCGATTGCGCTGTGCGCTGGCTTCGAGCGACTCCTGCGTCTGTGCCGCGAAGCGCGCCACTTCGCCCGCGAAATGCTCGCGAACACTCTCCGGCGCGCAGGGCATCGCGGCGGCCGCGTGGAGCGGCGCGAGCGCGCGACGCGCGCCGAGGAGTGCCTGCGAAACCGAAAACGCGTCGCCGCGAGAGCGATCGAGTGCGAGTTGCAAACGGGACGTGACCGTTTTCAGCCGGGCATCGAACGCTTCCGCGACACGTGCGGTCCAGCGCTCGGCGACGACGTTCGTCCACTCGAGCGTCCCGGCTAGCAGAAGCTCGAGCACAGAATCGTCGCCGTCGCGGAACCGCACGAGGAGCGGCACCCACTCGGCATACGTCGCCGGTGCAGAGACGGCCGTCATTTATTCACCGGCCGCCGCCGCACCAGCAGCAGGTCCGAGGGAACGAGATCCCACGGCGGAAGCTCCTTCGCAAGCGGCAACTCCGGCGCGGCATTGCTCGGCGGCGTCTCCGGCTTGGGCGGGATGACCTCGCCGAGAATCGGTCGTGCAGGTGTGGTCATGGCATTTTCTCCTTCACGCGATTGATACACGTTGCTCGGGGCGCTGCAGGACGAATTGTGGAGAGCTGAGAGATTCGAGAAGCGCCGTGACATCGGCCGAACGCGCATCTTCGGCCGTGACCTCGAAGCGGTAGTCGGCAAGCTCGGCCAGAACTGCCTTGAGGACGGCGGCCGCCTGTTCATGCTCCTTCTCCAGCGCCTGGCGGGCCTCGCCCCGCTGGCGATCGAGATCTCTGAACTTCCAGAAGAAGAACGCTGCCGCGGCCGCGATCAGCACCAGCCCGATCAGAATCGCCGTACCGCCGCCGGTCATGATCAGGCCACCGATGAGAATGCCGGCGATGAGCACGATCCATGCGGCGGGTGTCAGCGACACCGCCTTGACGGCCGTATCGATCTTCGCGTCGTAATGCTTTCGAAGATCGGCCGCGAGCACTTTCTCGTTCGATCCGTCGGTGCTCGTACCCGACCACGACACAATGGTCAGTCTGGCCTGCCGCGGCATCTCCATTCGGTCGCGCGCGACGAGGTCATTGTGTGCCGCCATGATCCACTCTCGCGACCGGGACACGGCGTAGCGCTGGGTGGCGCGCGTAGCGCCTAGTTGCTCGGGATTCATGGCCGAGTTGGTGAGCACCGCCGCAAAATTCGTGCTTGCCTGATGAATTTCGGCTTCCGCGTCGAAGCGGGCCTTCGCTGCGTCCCTGTCCCCGTCCTCTTCCTTGATGAGCGCGAGCAGGCGCTCCTCGCCGCGGTAGGGCAGCTCTTCGTCATCGAAATTCGCGACCAGTGAGTCGAGCAGAGAATCACACGCGGCCTCGATCGACGGCGGAACGACCAGCTCTCCCGTAAAGAGACTCATGAAGAAACCGTGGACCGCCCGATTGCGACGCGCGGCGCAGAGCGCTTTCATCAGCTGCGGCGCGTTTCCGGCGTATTTGCGGAGCGTCGGATAATCGCCGTCTCCCGGCCTGGGAGTCATCACGTCGAGTTGCGCAGCCCAGCGCTTCCGCTGATCGTCGAGGAAGCCCGCCTGCTCCTCGAGCTCGGTCAACCATTGCTCGATGACGCTCGAACAGGCGACCAGGGCGCCGCCCCCGAACACGCCGTTGGCGAGTCCGTCGAGCATGACCACCACCTCGCGATCGATGGCCATCGGGTTCTGCATCTGAAAATAGCGGCTCAGCCAACGGGTGAGTGCTTCGCTGCGCCGTGCGCGGCGGCAGACGAGCGCGAAGAAGAGCGACGTCTTGTTGTCGTCGCGGCGAATGGACTCGGCCACGCCACGCTCGGCGAGCGGCCGGTCGTCCTTGATCCAGGCCGATAGCGCCACCAGCGCGGGGGCGAGCCAGTAGTTCGGCGTGGTGACCATCAACTGCTCCGTCACGGTATGAATCGTGTTCTGACGGATCATCTGAAGATCGGTGGCCTGCAGAATGCCAGTCGTCGTGCGGCGCACGATGTCGTGGTGGCCGAACTTCTGCTCGATCTCCTGCCGTACCCGAACGATCTCCGTCGCGGCGAACTGCTTCTGCTTGTCCTTCCGATCGGCCGCGACGAATTCCTGAAACTGCTCATGGAGGTCATCGAGACGATCTTTCGTCAGTTCCTGCTGCCGGTAAACAGCGACCACCTGCTCGGACACGGCTCCGACGTTCGTGTTGACAACGTCGAGGTTGTGCTCGAGCCGGCTGATGTGTGAATGGACGCTACTGAGATCAATGACATCGGACATGCGTGGTCTCCTCTGCTCAAGAGCTCAAAACCGATACAGCACCATCCGCCGCCACCGCGCGGATGGTGCTGACGTAGATCTCGATGAATGCGTAAGCGCCGTGAGCGGCGATGGACCGGGCTCGCTCAAAGAGCGGAGGCATCGAGCGCCCGTGCTGAAAGTGCTCGGTGATTCCGCCGGCAAGGTCACAGATGTGTACTTCGTAGGGAGGCCCGAGGAAGCATCTGGAGACGACTCCGAGCGGACGCTCATCGACTCCGAGCTCGGGAAACTCCGCGGAGATCGCGTCGAGCAACTCCTGAAGACCGGCGGCGTCTTGTTGATGCGTGCCCGCATCGAGCCGCTGCATGCGCTCCAGATATGCCGGCGAGCGCTTCTGACGAAGACGCTGCGAGATCTGCGCCGGAGAGAGGTGTGTCTTCACGGCCGCCGGTCTCCCGCCGACGGTGAGCGAAGGGCTGCGTGTTTCCGTCCCCAGAATCGAACGCGGCAATCGGAACCTCCTGGCCTGAGTTGAGACGCGGTTCTCTTCAAGGACACCGAACCGCTCGTTTTGTGGTGTGTGGCTGAACACCTCACCCACTTTGGGTTCAGTTCCGTGTCTATCCAACACGCGACAGATCAGATGCGTGGCGACGGAAATCGAGAAGGCAGAAGGCGAGCCGGCCGGGGCGTCACGTCGAGGTCCGTCCGCGGGATGAAGACGCTTACGCTGATCCTGCTCGCCGGCATGGGCATGGTGGCCGCGGATATCGCGAAGGGGCAGGACACACGGTCAGTCAGGCCCCTCAGAGTCGCGCTTCCGAAGCCGGCATTCGACCCCACACAGTCCGTGGCGTTGTTCGTCGGCATCCGCACCTTCCGAGATGACGAGATGCTTCAGAGCGTGCCGTATGCGGTCGACGATGCGATCGATCTCGCGTATGTCTTCTCGGTCGATCCGCGCGTGGCGCTGGTCCGCCCGAATCGCGTAGCGCTCGCACTGTCGGACGAAAACCCACGAAAAGAGATCTCGAAACGGCGCCTCGCGGAATTGAAACGAAAGGGCGCGATCGTCGTGACGGCCACCCAATCGCAGATCCTGAAGGTCCTGAACCACCAGGCGGGGTTGGCGGGAGTCGATGGAATCTTCATCGTCTCGTTTGCAACGCACGGATACAGCAATGAGGGCGCCCAATACCTGCTGGCAACGAACTCACTCCTGGGCGAGCGCGACACGGCCATTCCCACGGCCAGAGTTCTCGATCTCGTCGCGGTATCCAATGCCGGTCGATCCCTCGTCCTGATCGACACCTGTCGTGAACGCGTGCGAAGGCAGCGCTCACCGGTCCCGGAGCCACTTTCGGCCGCACCGCTGATTCAGCGAATGGGACTGACAGCCGGGCAGGTGGTTCTGTACGGCGCCGCCGCGGGACGATGGGCATACGACGACGACATCCGCCAGAATGGCGTATTCACCGGCGCCGTGCTGGACGCTCTTCAATGCCGCGCGGGGTCCGATGGTAACGGCCTCGTGACCGTCAACGAGCTTTCGGATGCGGTCGAGCGCAACGTGCTCCGTTGGATTCGTACGAATCGGGACCCGTCGATCCGCAACGCCACTCAGGCCAGCATCGACGGCGCGGCGCGAACGATGCCGCTGGCCACCTGTTCACGGCGCCCGCCACCCGATCCTCCCGTGATCGCGAAAGGCACGGGAGCAGTTTCACCTTCACCTCTCTCCACACACCGCACGCCGCTTCGGCCGCTTCTGGCGCAATGCAGGGCCGACGGCGAGACGCTCAGAAAACTATACGACTCGCGCACACCCGACCAATTCGTCGCGTCGTATCTGCGCTGGCGTGATGGCTGCGCCGCCGTGCTGCGCGACCTCGACCAGAGATTGCCACAAACGGCCGCTCAGGCCAGTGAGACTGTTCGATTCCTGTCCGTCGCCAACTTCTGGTGCGCGACAACATGCCCCGACGCGCTGTCTGCAGGGAAATGCGCCCTCTTCCGAGAAGAGCCTCGAGCGGAGCGCTGTTTCTGGGATCTCGACAAGGCCATCAGACAGGTCGACGACGTTCTCGTTCGCAATCCGTCTGCGCTGAGGACTGGGGAGTCTCCATGATGAGCTCGTGCCGTATTCGCTGGTCGATCATCGCTGTCGGCGCTCTATTCAGCGTCGCAGCCGACGCACAGACTGTATGCGCACCTACACCGGCGGAGTACCGCAGTCTCGATTTTGGCGAGGCGCGCTTCGCGGTCGAGGAAGATTGCCGGCACAGGTTCACGCAAGACGAGCAGTTTTTCCTTGCGGGGATCGCACACCGCCTCCGATCTGCCTGCAAGCTGCCTCGGGATCGAGAGGGCCGCGCGCTCGTGGAACGGTTCACAAAGGCGGCAGCTCTGACTCTCGATTTACAGAAGCGGCAAGAACGCCTCGACAACGGCGTCCCGTCGCACCCCGATCGCGCATCAGCGTTTGCCGCAGGGGGGTCAATGATGGACAACCTGGCCTGCAACGGGCCGGAAGCGGCACTCCTCGCCCGCGGCCTCGTCCTCTATCTGAAGCGAACGTCCGGAAGCTCCCGCTTCGTTGCAGGTTGCGTCGAGATCTACACGCAGCGCTATGCGGAGAAGGAATGCCGATGCATTGCCGGCGCCGTGCGGCCCGTCTTTCCGGACGTCGATCAGCGTTTCTTCGACAGAGAGCTCATCAAACAGAGCATCCATCAGTCGCCGCAAGTGGCCCTGAAACTCATGGTGTCGTGCGGTGTCCAGCAGTATTGACGCCCGCGAGCGCCGGCGAGAACCGCATGCATTCGCCCGAATCATCCATGAGTATTCGCGTCGTTCACCCGCTCGCGACCGCCAGCAGCTCATCCGAGACACGCTCCGCAAGCTCCGTGATGATGACGCTCGCCGCCGCATGACGCGCATCCAATTCGCCGAGGCGCGCGGCGGCGAGATAGCAGTCGAGCACCAGCAGCACATCCTTCCGTGGATTCAGTTGCAAACCTTCCCACATGCGGGAGCGGACGATCGGCCCGAGCCTTTCCCGCAATTCGGCATCATCGGTCAGCTCGGCCACGTCAACGAGTTCTGTCAGCGACTGGCGCAACACCGGACGCGAAACGAGCGACGATGAGCACACAAAGTTACGGACGCGCTGCGGATCCGGCCCCGGCCGGCCGTGCCGCCGCAGCAACTGCCAGGCAGCGATCACGTCGGCTACGAGATTCGCGGTTCCATGCTCCAAACGCTCGTCGAGCAACGTCTCGATCCGGTCGAGCATCCGCTCGAATGGAAAGGCGTCGCGAAGCTCTGTCTCGTCGATGATGGCCGCGGCGAAAACTGTCCAGTACATCGAGGCAGGCAGGCGCGGCGCGACTGCGACGGTATCGTTCGAGACGATCTGACGAAGAGTGTGCTCGATGCGATTCCGCCACCGCTCCAGCACGGCGTGCTCACCCGTCGCGCGCGCGAGCCGCACCAGGGTCAGAAGCGGCTCGAGCGGCCATACCGCCTCCGGCTGCGGCAGGATCGCATCAGGAAAACGGTGATTGCGAAGCCACAGCGCGAGGGATGCGTGCAGGCGGTGCGCCGCCGCTGGACTTGCGGTACGGGCGGCGGCCAGCAGTCTCTCGAACAGATGGAGTCGGTTCGTGTCGAGCAGGCGCGCCGATGGACCGCGGTATGCGTCATACCGATCGGGAATGACGAGGATGAGAGCCATCACGCCGAGCATGCTAAAGAGGGCGACGGTGGTCGCCGGCTGACCGGCCAGCAGGCGCCGGCTTGCCGGCATCAGCAAAGCGCCGCAGAGCACGAACCAGGGGATCGTTACGAGCTGCACCGCCGCCGCGGCCGCTGCTGCGCGAGCCAACGTTGTTTTTGAGACATCGACGTAGAAGTTGCGCCAGAACACCCGGAAACCGTAGACGGGCGCGCCGGTGACAAACAACGCCATTGGAACGATCGCGCGCAGGGCCGGACTTGTACTCCTGGCCATAGCACTGCTGACAGCGCCCACCGCCATCGACATGAGCGCCAGTGGCACCCACCCGCCGCTGCGAAACGAACCGGCACCAATCAAACGCGAGGCGATCACGCTTAGGGGAACTTGCACCAGCGCCAGGGTCGCAAGGAACGGAACGATGACGACCCACGACGAACGCGGCGTTGTTTGCAGCTCACCACCGCCATCGCGGATTCCAAGCAGCGTCGATCCCCAGAAACATAGACCTACCGGCAGTGCGAGCACGAGAAGGAGCCCGAGCACCTGAACCGTTGGGATGGATGTGCCACCGAAGTGAGCATGAAAGCGGTTCAGCATGAGCGCCGAGGTGCCGAACGCAAGATAGAAGACAATGCCGGCGACCACACTCGTTCGGGTGAGCTTGAGCGTCCGCACACTCATGCGTGCCGGATCAATCCGCAGCCCGCAAAACATCGCCCCCGGCACACTGATCCACAGCGTGATTGCCAGCAGCACCATCGTCGATGCGTCCGGCCGCAGGTACATCCACGGAGTCAACGCGAGCATTACGGCCACTACTGCGGACATCGACAAGAAGGCGCATTGCATCCCCGTCAGCGCCGCCCACAGCACCGGCTGCGGCGCGTCGCCGGCGCGATTGGCCACTCTCTCCGACCGCTGGTGAATGTCGTCGCCTTCCGGCCAGACAAGACCGATAAGCCGCGAGAGCAATCCGCCGCCGTCACGCGCAGGGGCGTGAACCTTCAGGTCTGTCATCAGTTTCTCGAGCTCCGTCGGATTCGAGAGGGCTCGCCGGCGTCCACGCCGCTCCAGCAATCGTGCCGCATCGGCAGGAGACAGCGTTTGCATTGCCCGCCAATCCGCCAGCCGTTCACGCTCCGCAATGAACTGTCGCGCGATCAGGCTCTGCGTAATGAACACCACAATGATTGACGTGGCAACGACCAGTGGCCGGACAGACGTTCCACGGTCAAGGAAAAGAGAGAGGGCCGCCGCGGCGGCCCCGGCGAGCCACACGATCTGCGCGACGAGCATGCTCCGCACGAAACGGAACGTGCGATGATCGCCGTTCAGCACGTGCGCGAGCTCGTGCAGAACGATGAAGCGCGCCAAGCTCGCGGCCAACTCGGCGCCCGCGCTACCCGCCTGCCGATGCCTCTCGATCCATACCGCGACGTCGCGGCGGACACGCACGACCAGGCGTCCCTCCTGCGCCAGGGCCACACCGATGCCGGGACCATCTCCGCTGACAACGACTACGTCGAGCGAAGCCATGCCGAGACGCGGCGCGCCGCCCAGGAGCTGCTTCAGATCGTCGACTACCAGCTTCAACGACTGCGGCGCGGCGTGATCGGAGACACTTACGGCGCTCTGCCGAAGCATCGAGATCAGCGCGATCGCGACCGTTGCCGTGGCAGTGCAAAGAAGAACCAGCGACCCGTCGCGAATCCCGATAGCAAGTGCCGACGCATTCGCAAGGACGAGCGCCCATGCACCAAGAGCGCTGATCAGTTGAATCGGGACGAGATTCGCCGGCCTTCGCGCTGGTCGATCAGCGATGATCGTTACGACCAGCGCGAGGAGCGTTACGAATATCACCACCGCATTCATCAAGACGGCCTCACGCGCCTTCGCCACCGCTGTCCGTGCTGCCAACGCGGTACGTTGCCGCGGCGATCGCTTGCACGACGCCCTCCGCCGACACCGGCACTCCCTCTCGCCGGCCGAGCAGTTCCGCGACCCTCTCGACGGTTTCCCGCAGCCTGGCGTTCTCCACGATGAGGCCGTTGAGCATCGCCAGGAGCTCGGCGTTGTGACGCGATTCACGCTGTGATGAGAGCCATTCCTGGATGACACGAAGCATGCCCCAGCTCATTACCGTCTTCATATATGGCACGAGCGACTTGAAGAGCTCCAGCAGCACCGAATCGACGGCACCGGTCTCGAAACCCAGATCCGTCGGCGAGGTTGTCCCGACCAGCGGATCACCGCGATCCGATCGTTCCAGGAGCAGAGGTGCCGCGTACTCCAGTTCCGGAATCAGCTCTCCGAGTATGGCTGCGGTGATCGTGTCTTCACGGGTCATATCGTCGGCCCATTTATCCTCCGCGGAAACGCACGAGTGCGGCCTCCATCGCGGCGCAGCCAGCCACGACGTGCCCGCAGCAGGCCGCCGTCCGCGAGGAGGTCGCATCAGGCAAAGACACCGATGCGGCGCTTTTGTGGCGCTGTCAGCGTTTCCGGGAACGACGCGGGCGGACCGACTCGATCACGATGCGTTCGATCGACCACGTGGCGGGTGTGAGGATGGGCGCGCCGCGGTTGGTCGAGCTGGTGAGCGCGACGAGACGCCCGAGCGCGGTGGTCGTCGCCGGCATCGGACCGCGGACGCCGTCCCACTGCAGGATCCACGGATCGCCGAACGGCTCGTCCGTCGCGAGAAGAATGTACGTGTCGACGCCATACGGCGGCGCAATCTCGAACTTTGCGCCGAGCGGGATCACCGGTGGCGCGGCGGCACCGGCGAGCGGAAAATGATTCTCGACCGAGCCGCTCACCGGAAAGAGAAGCGTGCTCTGGCCGTAGCTGTCGATCGTGAAGATGTAGACATGGCGGCGGCCGGTCCGCGCGCCAACCGGCGCCGGGGCGCGGAGCTCGAGCGCGTACGCATCATGGCCTTTCACGCTGCCGCCATCGGCAACGAGTTGCTGATCGCGTTCGCCACGCAACCCGAGGCGGTACGGCCAGCGCGCCTCGGGCGGCGACTCGAGGAGATTCCAAGCCTCGATCTTGTGAAGCCGCAAGGCCCGGTTGCGGAGCACGGAGGCCAGATCGCCGCCCGCATCGCTGATCCAGGTGGTTCGCAGCGGCAGACCGGACGCGCGGCGGTCGCTGCGCACTGCGTTCGGGCGCACCCACGCGTACTCGACGTGATGACGAACGAACCGCCCGGCCAGGACGTAGTCGGCATCTTCGGCATTGCCGATCACCTCGATGACGGCGGTGTCCGCGATCTGCACGGCCATCATTCCGGTCGCCGGGAGTTGGGCGAACAGCGAGGTTCCACGTCGAAGCCGGGTCAGCGCGTTCAGTGCGTCGTCGTCAGACTCGAACGAGCTGGGGTGGCCGCCGGCTTCGAGAAGCTCCCATCGCGGG
This sequence comes from Thermoanaerobaculia bacterium, assembly GCA_017883205.1. GTDB lineage: Bacteria > Acidobacteriota > Thermoanaerobaculia > Gp7-AA8 > Gp7-AA8 > JADGNZ01. The sequence continues at coordinate 18,212 of JADGNZ010000057.1, forward strand.
CCGGCGCGGCGTAACAGATGCTCCGGCGTGCGGACGGTTGGATCGTTGATCCATTTCAGGCCGTGTTCCGCCGCAACCTTCGCGGCGCGGCGGGCGAAGACGGCGATGTCTGTGTCACTGCGCGGGATCGCCACGCGCAGCGGACGGGGCGGCGGCGCGGCCCAGCCGGTGAGCTCGAGCAGGTCTCCGCTGCGGACGTGCGCCGCGGCGGGAACGTGCGCTTCGCAGCGTCCGAGTCCGAGGAGCGCGGTGACGGTGAGGGGCGCTTGCGAATGCTCGCCGGCAACTCGCAGCTCGCTTCCGATGGTGATGCCGTGCGCCCATCCGCCGGAGATCACGGCCGTGCTGTCGCGAACGCGCTCGATGGCGAGCGTCGTACGGGCAGAGCGAGTCGTGTCGCTGACGCCGAGGAAGGGCATGCGTCGCTGGGCGGCATTGCCGGCCAGAACCGGATTCTGGAACGGCATCGCCGCGCGCAGCCGCGCCTGCGCTCGCAGGAACGTCTCCATCGCCGGCTCATCCACTGCCGCGTCCCTCATCGCCCGCATCCACGCCCAGGTGAATGCGCCGTGCATCGTCTTCTGGTCGTCACGAACCTCGCGTGCCTCTTCGTCGTCGTGCGCGGCGCTGATGACGAGCGCGCCGCGGTTCTCGGGACGGGGGCCGTAGTCACCGGCGTCAGCGATGTCGCGCAGATCGGGATGAATGCCGCGCGGCCGCGCGAGCGTGAGAAGTCCGCGCGCGGCGGAGCCGCTGTGACAGGCATCGATCATGACGGTGAGGTGCGCGCCGCGATCGAGAATGGCGTTGAAGATGCGCCGAAGCTCCTTGTCGCGGATGTCCAGCGCGCCGCGGCGCGAATCCGCAGGGATGATCGACTCGTCAAGCTTGTCGGGCTCGTCGGATCGCGAGTTCTTTACCTGCGATCCGTGGCCCGCGTAGAAGAAGAAGACGATGTCGTCCGGCGTAGCTCTCGCGGCGAGAGCGTTCGCGGCGGCGAGGATCGCGGTCCGTGTCGCCGCCTGGTCGTTGAGCGTGACGATGTCACGCGCGTCGAAGCCGCGCAGCAGCACGAGGAGCTCGCGCATCGCGATCGTGTCGTTGACCGCCCCGGAAAGATTCGGCCAGTCGCGGTCTGGCGCAGCAGCGCGGATCATCGTCAGCCGCGACGCGGTGTAGTCGTTGATGCCGATGAGCAGAGCCGATCGATGCGGCGCGGCTCGCGCCACAGGTTCAACGAGCACCAGTGAAGCAACGATCGCAACGATGCTAGCCAGTCTCACCGGCACGGCTGCAGCTCCTCGGCCTCGCGTTGTGTGAGATTTCCGTACGTTCGGACGCGGCCGATGCGGTCGCGGTAGGCTACGCCGCGGAAAGAGCGCGCGCTGAACTGCCGCACGCCGCCGTCGACTACGGCATACGGGCCGGTACCGTAATGAATCGCCTCCACGAGCGAGTCGTTGAGCACCATCGATGTGTCGACGAGGAGGACGCTGCAGTCTGCGCCGGCGGCGACGCCGCGGATGTTCCATTTCGCCAGCCGCGAGGCCGCGCAACGCCGGGTGAGCAGCGAAGCGGCGGCGATGCGCTCGTCGCGCGGTGACTGCTGCTGCCGGGGCGCACACACGGTTGCCATCACACACATCGTGAGTCCTACGCTTCTGAAGAGGTCCATGCGCTTTCCGCGTCGTTGTCGATGGAAATGAACGGTCCGCCGCGCGAGCGGCGAACCGTTCCAGGAAATGTTTATGGCTCGATGTAGCCCGGCGGGCAGAGCACGCGCTCATACGCGGCGCGTCCGATGTCCAACCGCAGACCGCTCAGCAGTGGGGACCAGACTGCCGACTGCGGATGCACATCCGACCAGGCGGCCGTCGGGTATGACGGCGAACCGCTGGCCGCGCCGGCGAACGGCACGAGGCGCGTCTCCTTCGCGGGAGGATCCTGCATCAGGTCGTAGTACGCCTCGAAGTGCTTCCCAACCTGCGGCGCGTTGTTGTTCGCCGAGGCGGGAGGGACGAACGGCGGGAAATTGAGGACCGCAATCTCCATCGAGTTGTTCGCGTCCGGCGTGAGCGTCATCGACCGGCCGGCGTCGCCGTTGAACTTGCTCTCGACGATCTCGATGCCGCTGCCTGCAATCTCGACCTCGGCGCCGACCCACGAGGCGATCGCCTGCGTATACGCCGAGTCGCTGCCGGAGCCGTCGAGCCGCGAGAAGTGAACCGGCGTCACGTTCGAACCGATGCGCGTGACGGTGTAGGTGAAGAGACGGCCGCTGCGCAGATGGAAGCGTGCGACGACGGTCGACGGTGGAACCGACGCGAGCACCGCGGGATCGAGCGCGCAGCCGGAAGGGCAGACCTTCTTGAGGTCCGCGATCCAACTGATGTCTTCGCGCTCGGCAGACGTCGAAGGAATCATCGACGGCTGACCGTCATTGAACGCGCGCGCGGTCGACGTGACCGAGAGCGCCGGCAGGTCGGGATCGCTGCTGCTCGCTTTTTGCAGCGAGATGTCCGAACCGGAAAGCATCCACGCGCCTCCTCCGCCGGCCGCAGCTTCGAGCGAGTCCTGCGCCGTCGAGAGAGACTGATCGGCGTAGACGAACTGTGCGACGCCGCTGTCGCGCGTCGGGCAATCGCCGCTGCAAGAGCCGGCACGCGCGATGAGGAGTGGCTTGTGCTGCTGGAGTACGCTGCCGTCCGAGAGGTGGTGACTGTGGCCGGCTGCGAGGAGGAGGACCGTCATTTCGTGACCGTCCTGGCTGGGTGTAAAGACCATGAGACCGCTGAACAGAATCTTGAGAATGAAGCTAGTCAAGGTGGTTTCTCCTTCGTGATATCTCCTACCGGCGCAAAGGGCGAAGAGGCGTACCCAATCGCTTGGAACGGCGCCCAGGTGAGTCCCGAACTGAGGCCCGGATTGTTGCTCCGGAGCAATTCGAGTTGAGCCTGTCGGAGCGCCGCCGCCGCATCGCTGCCCTGTCGATAGTGACGATGAAAGGACACTAGAAGGCGCGTCGCTGTGGCGTCGTCGATATCCCATAGAGCGCCGACCACCCCCGGAACGCCGGCACCGATGATCGGCCGAACGAGCGGGGCAATGCCCTCCGCGCCGACCGGCAGCCCTCCGGCACTGCTGCAGGCGCCCAGCACGACCAGGCGGGTCTTATCGGTGTGCAACTCCCTGATCATCGTCTCAGCATTGAGCACGCCGTGGTCGCCACCCGAGGGAGTGAACAGAAGAAATGATTGTGATGGTGCGCCGCCGTTGACAATGCCATGCGCAGCGATATGAATGATGGCACTGCCGCCCGCCCGCCGTAGGAACTGCTCAGCCGTTGCAGCACCGCCGGTCAGCACCTCGGAACCGGCATACAACTTGTGGATTTCGACGGCTTCGCGCTCTGCGTTCGGAAGGGGGTCCAATCCTCGGGCAAGCGTGAATTGCCGGTCGAACGCAGGGTTTCCGATCAGCAGGGCGGAGGCATCGCCCGAATGCAGCTCGCGGTCGCGAAGGACCGCAAACACGTAGAGCAGCGCACTGCCCGAAATCGTCAGTGTGTGATCTTCGATCAAATACTTCTTCGTTTCCGGATCGCGTAACGCCCCAAACGGAAGGCCGCGTAATTCACGGTCCGGCACAATGACGATGTTCGCGTCAGCGACGCCTGACGCACGATTCACCGATTCGAGAACCTTCTTCAACAGAGAGTCATACGGTGCGTCCAGGCCCGCTTCGAACGCATGCGCGTCCCTTGTTCGAGCCGCGTTCTGCAGGGCGTCCGTCCAGCGCTTTACGTCGCTGCGGCGAGCCGTCAAAGGTTGGACCATGAAGAGATTGCGGCCAAGTACCCAGGCCACCGTTTGGTCCTCGAAGACCCGATATTCGATGAGGAACGTTCGGGGCGGCAGATGTTCCTGCAGCTTGCGGATCTCGAAGTCGTCGGGATGCGCGGCAAGCTCGAGAAACGCCGCCGGCGCCTTTGGCAGCTTGCGGACGAGATCGAGCGGCTCAAATGCACGCGCGCGATCGGCATAACGGAATGCTTCGTCGGCCCGGCCTTCGCTGATCAATTGTCGGATCAGAAGGTCGTAGGTCTCGTCGAAACGGGTGAAATATGCATTCCAGAGGTCGTCGCGCCGTCCTGGCTTCCTGCCGCCCAGCAGCGCATCTTCCTCTTTGTGCAATTCTTTCAGCGCTGCGAGCCGGTCGGCCTCCGCTTCGGCGGTCCGTCCCAGGCGTCGAAAGGCCTCGGCGCGCTCAGCCAAGAGCGACGCGCGAAACGTTACATATTCTCCTTTTGCCGCGACCTCGATCGCATGTGTCAGCGTGGACACTGCCCGGCTCGGGTCGGCGTGCAGTGCCGCTTCCCCCTGGACTTCCGCAAGGCGCGCCTCCAATGAGCGGCTAACGCTGGCATCGACCGCCGGCGTGTGTGCAGCAATCGCCGCGTCCACATCGCGCTGCGCTGCGTCATAACGCTGCAGCGTGAGCTCGATTGCGGCACGCTCGCGAAGGGAGATCGCGAGAAAAACAGTCGGTGCCCGGGCGGCGCTATTCACGCAGTCGTTTTGGTACAGCAGTGCAGCCTCGGGATGGCCGAGGTCGAGCGCGGCGTTGGCAGTAACACCCATGAGAAGAAAGTGCGTCTTCCAGTTGAGCAGCCGAGGTGCGTCTTTCACAGCCAGAAATGCTTCGCGCCACGCAACATCTTTGAGACCGACTACCGACATGGCGCTGATGGCGCGTGCGTCCGCCGCCTCACGGTCCTCCCAATCGCCGCATCGGCCATACGCCGCCATCGCGGCATCGTAAGACGCGAACAATTCGTTGTACCGGCTGAGGAACTGATTCGTGTTGAGCCGGTTCAACTCTACGCGGGCGACGACCATCGGATACCGGTGCGAGCGGGCCTCCGCCTCGACTGCGTCGAGCTCTTTCAAGGACGGCTCATAGTCGTTCGTCAGCAAGGGGGTTTGTCCGGCATGACCAATGCGGGCAAGCAGATATTGTGGGCTGCCGGCCTGCCGCAGCAAACGCGCCGCTTCCTCGTAAAGCGGTGCCGCAGTTCCGGGGCCGAGCACACGTTCGGCCGCACGAGCTCGTGCGAAAAGGACGTGCCCTCGCTTCAAATCGGCAAGAACCGCCGGGGGCGCATTGACAGCCGCTGCGGCGACGTCGACGAAATAACGGTCATTGAAGAACCGCGACAGTGCCTCGGCGAACACCTTGACGCGCGAAGCCTGCTGCAGCGACGGCGAGTCCGCCCATCGTGCGAGCACGTCCTCCTCGAAGTACTGCTGCGACGTTGCCGGAAACGCCTCAATGAGGCTGACCGTCTTTGGTACGTCGTGCGCATCGATCGCAGCATCGATCTGCGTCCGAATACGCGCCCACTGGTGCTCGCCGTCTTGCGCCGTCCTCTGTATGAGCGCCAACCGGTGCGCACGCGCCTCGTCCGTCCATTCACCGCGCTCCGTCGCCGCCGCGCGCTGCCACGCCTCGATCGCATCGCCATTCAAGGACAGCGCCTCGAGGATCAGCGCCAGATTGAATTGCGCGCCTTCCGGCTGCGGCCGCATCGCCACGGCGCGCTGCGCCTTGTCGAGCGCGCGTAGCAGGTCCGCCGGACTGTCGTTCCGTTGCGCGCGGACGTAGTAAGCGCCGGCCAGATCGCTCATCGCTGCCGCCTCCGCGCGTGAGAAATTCTCCAGCACTGCGATTGCCGCGTCGGTGCATTGGGGGCGCGAAACCAGCATGCGGTTCGCCTCCTCGCGCGAATCGATCACATTATCGCAGCGGCCGGCGGCGATCGGCGCAGCCGCACATTGCGCCTCCGCCACCACGTGTCCGGGCGATAATTTGCGGGTGCACGAGTGCCACGAGCGCGTCGTCGTCAGCCGCGGCTCGAACGTTCGCCCCCACATGCCGCCCGCGCCGGTGTCTTCATGATGGCAGGCCCCGGCAAACAGCAGCAGCGCAACACAAGCAGTGAGGGCTTTCACGATGAGTGGACTATACGAAATGACGGGTGAGAGCGGTTGGTCATGATTGTAGACGGCGGCAGCCCGTACGACGAGCGCTTCGAGGCCATCTACCGGAAGTGCTACGCGCGTGTGTTTCGTTACTTTCGCACCAACCGCATCGCCGACGACGAAGCGCACGACCTTTCGCAGGACACGTTCAAGCGGCTGTATGAACGGATGGACCAGATTCGCAACGATGACCCCTGGCCGTTCCTGGCCACGATCGCGAAGACGATCCTTCTCAACCGCGTCCGTGCCCGGCAGACGCAGAAGCGCAGCGCGACGATGGTCGAGATCGACGATCCCGAGTTGTTGTTTGCTGAGCCAGCCGCACCGGCGGAGCTCGACTACGCCGACCGGCAGGCTGAAGAGGCGCTTTGGGAACGAGTGCGCAGGGCGGTAGCGTCGTTGCCTCCGGGGCAGTGCGAGGCTCTCCGCCTCTGGATCGAAGGCTTCCAATACAACGAGATCACAAAGATCCTCGGCATCTCCATGGATGCCGTGAAATCGCGGCTGCGCGATGCGAAGAGATTCCTTCGCGAGCAGCTCGGAGAAAAACCCTCATGAAAACAACGATGAACCGATCCGACTGGCAGGCCGTCCGCGACGCGATGATCGCCGACGACCGAGCGAGCCTCGGCGAACCGCCGAGCGTCGACGAGCTCCTCGCGTACGAGCGCGGCGAGCTTTCCAAGGAAAATGCCGAACGCGTTCAGCAACTGCTCGTTGCCTATCCCGAGCTCGCCCGCGCATACGCCACCCCGTTTCCATCCGACGACGCCAAACCCGGCGACTCCGATTACCTCGCCGGCGACGTCATCGACCGTCAGTTGATCGCGTTTCGCGCCGGCAACCGCAGCAGCGCCGCGAACGTCGACGGCGACGGTTCGAACGGGCGCCTGCTCCAGTTTTGGCTCCGAGCATCGGCGAGCGTCGCCGCGATCGCCGCCACCGTCGCCATCGTCTTCGGCGCGATGCTGTGGCGCACCCGCACCGAGCTGCTGCGGCCGCACGTCCTGCCGGAGGCAGCCATCCTGACGCCCGACGGCCGCCGAGGCGGGGCTGAACAGCCGCAGGCGGCGATCACCCCGGCCGGGGATTCCCTCCTGCTCGTCGTCTCGCTGGTCGGCCCGACCGACTACGAAACGTACCGGCTCGAGCTTGTCAGCACCGAATCGCACAAGCGCCTCTGGTCGAGCGACCCCCTGCGCGCGACGATCAGCAACAGCTTCAACGTCGAGGTCCCGTCCCGCGCGCTACCGGCCGGCACGTACCAAGTGATCGCGTACGGCCTGCGTGGGAACGCACAAGAGCAGGTCGCGACGTATACGATCGGCATCCGGCGTCCGCCATCCCCGTGAACTTTGGAAACCGTGGAAGCGTGGCCGCGGACTCAGATCGTCGCTCAAGTCGGGGGATGACGGGGCTCTCGATAGACTCGACGACGGTTCACCGGTCGGCATGACCAGAACCCGGGGAACACATGCGCGCGCTATCGCTAGCTAGGTGTGATGGCCCCAAGCCTACAAGAAAGTGGGCGACCGCGAGCAGGGCCGCCGCGCTCTACAGAAAGGCGGCGTCGGCGACAGCTCACAATCCGCCAGCCGCGTTCGCGCGTCCCGTGGCGATAAGGAAGATCAAGAGTAGATGATCAACCATCCGATTCGTCCGATGCAATGCTCGCGCGCGGTGGTCGCTGTTTCTTCAAACGAACCGCCGCGCCGACCATCTCCTCGCAGTTCACGAAATTTCCAATCGGCAACTGGCTGGAGACATTCGGTTTCAGACTTCCGAGAATCTTAATCAGGTCGGCGTTAGTGAGTGCGTCATTGACGCTGACTGTCAATGCGATCGCGCCTGCCGCCTTGGCTGACGCGCCCGACGTTCCGCCATATCGCCTCGTGTAGTCTGTCTTCGAAGCGCTACCGCACGTCACATCAAGGTCCGGTTCGCCCGGAGCGGCGACGCTTACCCGGTAACCGTAGTTGCTGAACAGGGCTCGGGCATTAACCAAGTCGTCATACCCGGTCGCCGCGACCACAATGGACCCGGTATCCGGAATGGCCTGCCCGTCCTCACCGATGTCGGCGGAGACATTACCGTTCCCAGCAGGAATACAGACGAATACATCCGCAGCTACGGCGCGCCTCACCGCGCCTTGAACGACGACGGACGTCTCGACGCTGTATAGCATTCCGCTCTGAATCTCGACGTTGATGACTTTGCGCATTTCCGACGGCCTGCTCACCACCCAGTCGATTCCTGTCGCCCAGGGATTCACCAAGCCGGACGGCGGCTCGGGTCCGTCGTTACCGACGATACCGGCCTGCACCAGCCACAATGTGCACTCTGGTGCGAAACCGGCAATGCCGGCGCCGTTTGCACTCGCTCCGATCATACCGGCGGCGCCGGTACCGTGCGTCAGGTTTCCCATGCTCACGTCGTCACTGCCGTCCAACACATTGTGTAGCCCATCCGCGGCGTATCGTCCTGCGAGATCCTCGTGTTCCAGGTAGAAACCCCAATCGACGTCGGCCACGACGACGCCTCCGCCTAGTGTCTGCTCCCACGCGCTCAGGGCGTCACAACGATAGAGGTACCACTGTGTCGGCGGATTCTCGTGCTTTTGATCATCCGGGCCAATGTAAGGGTCAGCCGGCAATGCCGAGGCCGGAATGAACATCGGCCGCCGAGCCGCCGCCACGACGCCAGGCCTTGTTCTCAATTGATGCGCGACTTCGTCGGAGCTGCGGTCGAGTGGAACCCGCACGGCGACGAAACGGTCGCGGCGCGGCTGGAGATCATCCACCAGCTCTGTCGCCCCGCCGAAGGCAAAAGCGGCGCGGATATCGCCATCGTCGACTCGGCCAGTAAGAAAGCCCAGCTCTCCATCGTTGACGGCCTGAATGAAGGCGACGATGTCTTCTCTCGGGACCTCTGGCGCAAACTCGATCTCGACGACTTTGCTGTCACGCCGATCGATACCAGCAAACGAAACCATGATCGTGCTCCTCTCAACCACCGTTCTGAAGCGGTGGGCATCGATCCGTTCCGGGGACCGGACCACTGCCCAGGTAATGGGGGATGGGCCGACGATTGGGAGGTCCGCCCCGCGAAATGTCATAATAGAGTTCGAAATCGACGCCCTTTTGGTGCGCGCCACTCGGGACTCCGTCAGGCACCTGCTGAAGAACTCCTATCGGCGCGCTGCCGAAATAGACCTTCATCATTCGCTGGCCGGTGTCGAACTTCAGACGCATTGGTTCTTGAGGAAGCTGATTGGACAGGGCGTTTGAGAGGATCGTAAAGGCCACGTCGGCATCCTGCAGTTCTATTTCCACCACCAATTCGTTCCGGAACACGATCGGCGCCGGATCGGGATCACCAGCACTCTTGAAGTAGACCTTTTCTGCGTTCCCGTCAGCATAGACGTTGCCGCTTTCCAAGAAGAACTGAGCGGCAATTGGACCTATGTTCTTTGGCATCGGCGTGGCGAAATCCGGCTCCATGACCGCCCCGGAGTTGAGCGACCGGATGTCCGCGATATCGCTCATCGACGAGTCGAATGCAATCTTATGAGTCTGCGGGTCTCGCTCCAGCCACAGCCGCTCACTGTCGAGGATCCATCCGGCATACCCGAATTGATTGGCGGCAAGATCGATGGCACGCCAGCTCGCACTCTGAACGATGTTTCGCTCTTCAGCCAACACGAACGCCACATGTTTTTGAATGCTCTCATTAGGATAGTTGAGTGACGTGCGCCGCGTCGGATTGTTCATCATCACGAATGTCGCGCTGCTCCTCGTGTTCGGATAAGGGATCGATCCCGGCGTGAGCGTCACCATTCCTGTGGCGGCCAACTGAAGTGTACGGGTCATGTTCTCTCTCCTCTGCGTTATCGGCAATTTCCGGCGATGTATACGAACGAACTCCATGAAGGGGGCGCATGTTCCCGGATTGCGGCTCGTTGCGCCTCGTTGAGCGCAGCAGCCGGATCACTTCGCATGAGCTGTGGGTACAACCTCCGGATGAACGATTGCGCGTCATCATCTCCAACCGGCCCCATGGCGGCAATGAAACCTGTCGCTCCTGCGCGGGCGAACGCATCACCGATGCTGCTCCACGCTTCCAGGTGTTTCCCCGATCGCAGTGCGCCCTCGCACGCCGAAAGCACGATCAGCGGGTGGCCGCGAAGACGCCACCGAGCGATGTCACGCCCGTAGAGCCGCTGGCCCCCGTCCAGTTGGAGAAAGGAGAGGCCGGGAACCGTCGCATTCGGGACACCGTGCCCGGCGAAATGAATCAGCGTCGCACGAAGCGCGAGCGAACTGATCTCGCCTGCCGTTTTAGCGTGCTCGCTGGCCGTGCCGTTCGCTTCGAGCGTGCGCTGTACCCCCGCGATCTCGGGGCTCACCTGCGGAAGGGGCCGCAAACTCGAACCACCCGGGTCGGCGGCACCGATCAGGAGCGCCATCGACTTCATCCCGGCGGGGCGCTCTTCACATGTTGCAGATTCCCTCAGGGACGGTAGCAACGCGACGATGAAACTCTGAGCAAGGTACCGCCCGTCAGGGCCGCGGAGCGCCGCGATCGGCACCGTCCACAAAGCGTCGTCGGGCACTACCAGCAGTCGGGCCGCACCGGAGATGATGTCCCATTGTGGGATAACCAGAAGTTGGGCGAGACGAAGCGCCGCTTCCTTACCGCGCCGCGTAGCCGGTTCGCCTGTTGACTCAACGACCAGTCTCCGCATCTCAGCGGCGGCGTGAGGATGGACGAGGGCGTGAATTTGCTCTTTCCGGACGGACCAGGAGATCACATCTTCTCCTGCAACGTAAAAAATCAGCGCGGCGGAGTCCGACGGTATCACCGGATCGATAGCGGCATCTGCGACGGGATAGCCATTCAGGCGGCGGCTCGATCTGCGGGCGCGCTCGCTGAGGGCCAACGCCTGTCGTGCCCGCCCATTCTTGACACACAAGAGGATTGCCTGGTCGTAGAGCGAGATCAGCGGCTGCACGGCCAGCGGCGAACGCCAGATCGCTTCGTCGTCGGAGGGAAGGCGCGCCTCGAGAGCGTCGATGGTTGCAATCAACACATTGATGGCAGCAGCAGAGTCATTCGCCAGCACGCTGCTGAGGCCCAAGGTCGTATCCGCGACGTCGGCAACGGTTCCGAGGCTCGATTGCGTGCGCGTCAGGATGCGGAGGGCTGCCGCCGGGTCGCTCTGCACCATCTGCTGCGCCGCCGTGGTTTCAATCCGCGTCATGCTCGCCTGCCGCACAACGTCGTCGCGAATCCGAGCCGCCGCGGTCTGCGCGGCAGTGAGGTCTAGTTCCGCCGCCCGTACATCGGCTAGGGCATGATGGAGCATGCTGCGAAGGCGAAGAGTTGCCGCCAGGCCGACATCGTCTTGCGCACTCGTATCGACCGTCACCAAGTGATCGAGCAGCAATCGCGCCATGGCGAAATGCCGGCTGCGAATTGCCGCCAAAGCACCTTCGACTAGGATTCCATGGCGCCAACGCACAGACTGAACAGACACGTGGAGCCCAAAGGCTCTAAATCGGTCACTCCAACTGTCATCAAAGAGCCCAATGCCGTCTTCCGCTTGCGCTCGCAGCACCGTAACCGCAGCGAGCAATTCGATCTCCCGTGTCGCCTGGAATCGCTCAATGGCCGAAGCGTAATCGCGGACCGAATCGCGCGGATCGCCTGTTTCCATCGTGACCAGCCCGCGAATCCAATAAGCACGCCCGCTGACCGAGGGACAACGCCTGGCGAGCGTTGGATCTGTGATGAGGACCTCGACAAGGCGCCCGGCAAGGACGTAATTTCGATTGACGAAATGGCAACTCGCCAGTGTCGTCGCCGCGAGATGGCGAAATGGAAACGAGTGCGCCTCGAACAGATGCAGCGCGTGTTGCGATTGCTCGATCGACTTGCTGTATTGGGCCTGCTCGTACAGCGAGCGACTACGCTCGTACGATAGTTGCGCACGTGCCGCATCATCGAGAACGGCCGGCGTTGCCTGCGCGCGCTGAAGAGCGATTACGTGGTCGGCGAGAAGGAAATCGCCACTCACCATTGCAACGATACGTGCGGCTTCAGCGATGGCTTGCAGCTGACGGGGAGCCCCAGCATCACGTCTCAACCATGCATGGGCCCAGTCGGAGAGCGCGCTCTCCTCCAACCATTCCCGCGATTGTTGCGGAAACTCCGCGACCACCAATCTCAACGTGTTCTGATTGGAATTCGCAAGAGCGGAGATCAGGCTGGATCGGGCATCGCTCCACGATCTCGCGGCCATCCTCGCAGACAATGCGCCCCTCCTGTGCATCGCTTCGGTACGCCACGACGACCGACCATCCCGTCCAGCGTAATCGGTCCAAACGTCCGCCGCCATTTGGTTGAGGCCGATCGCGGACACGGCAAGCGCATGATTCCAAACCGCTTCATCGGACTTCCATATCGCACGAGCCCTCGCCGCAGCCTCGACTGCGTCGAGACGATCTCGGGTTTTGCCTCTCGCATTAAGGGCCACGCAAAAATCGTTCAAGAGAGGTCCCTCATTCGATCGGCGGATCGCCTCCGATACGTCCGCACTTCCTGTTGCGTTTTGCAGGGCTTCTCGGAGTTGCCCAACCGCACGATCGTATTTCCCCAGCAATAGGTACGCAATTCCCAAGCGGTGCTGGAGCGACGGCATGGTCTTTCCGGCGTTCGCCTTTTCGAGAATGTCGACCACGGAGATCACACGCCCCCGGAATTTAGAGACGGACGATACGTCCTCTTTCGCGGAACCAACGAACGGTCGGTATCGAAAGCCGCCACTCAGCCGTCCTTCAAGCGGTCGATAGTGAAGGTCGGCCGCAGCGCCGGTGAGAGCCTGAAGCAATCCAACGGTGTCGTGATCGATACGCTCTCGGGACGTGTCTCTCACAACGACAATCAGCAGCGCTGCGACGCCGGCACCGAGCAAGAGCAGCCAGACCATCAAGCCGTGCGCCCGTCGGCGATGCAGAGGCTCGTGCGCGCGAAGATTGAACGGAGAGGGCCCGTTTCCCATCCGCCTCACGGCCGCATGATTGTCAGTAAGTCGACGACGATCGATAGGACATCCTCCCTCGCTCGCGGCTTTAGCCACCTATACCCAGACAAAACGCTGCGGACGCAGACGAGTATCCAGCAAGAAGGCTCCTGATTACTGTGCTCGGACTGAGTTCATTATAGCAGCGCACCGCTGCTCTTCGACAAGCGCGATCGCCGGGTTCGGCGAATCCGCCGTCGCGTGCCCGTTTGCACCGAAGAAGACGAACCGCTAAGCCGACGGCTTGGAGCGCGGCGCGTTCCTCGGCCAGCTCTCGCATGACCTCTGAGATTTTCGCCACCTGCGATGTGCGCAAGGACTTTGCGGGGAACCCTGACGCGGATCGTCGACACGCCGGTGCATGTGGAGACGAACGCGTCATTCTCTCTCGTCGAGCCAACACTCCTGCTGCTCGTCCTCCCCCACAAGAACTCAGGCGCGGTGTCTACTTCACCTACTTCACCTAAACCGACCGTGATGCCATAGAGCACCCGATCAGGCCAAACCTCACCGAACACCTCCGTCCGCTCCCTCGACTGAATCTAATCCGCCGCATGTTAGCCCGCACCCTAGCGACGTAAACACCCCACACATTCGCCCGTCTGTAACTGCGCAGCGCCCATCACGGCACGGGTTCTGCGTCTTGGAGTTATTAGCGACCTTGCTTAGCTATTGGCAGGCGGACTGGTGGGTCAGATCGACGCGGTAGGTGGGGCGGTTTGGAGCCCCCTCGGCGCGATCCAGGCTCATCAGGAATTGTGACGGAGGAATTGTGTGGCGAAGCTTTGCTTCGAGGAAGTCAGCAAGCGTGGGCGTGCTCCTGCTGATCTTGGTTTGCCTTCCCGCGGTGGCGCAGAACATCACTGGATCGAACCCGGCCGGGAGGCGGCGGGCGTTGGTGGGGCCGGCGAATGATTGGACGAAGTACTGCGGGTCGCTTTCGATGGATGGGAATGCCGATGGTGAGCGGATTTTCTCTCCGGCGTCTGTTCCAGGCCTGCAGTTGCTTTGGTCGCAGAAACTGAGTGGGCCGGTTGCTTCGGCGCCGTCTGTTGCGGGGGGCAAGGTCTACGTCGGCGATTGGGCTGGTTTCGAGTGGGCGCTCGATTCGGCCACGGGCAACGTCATCGCATCTGCGGACCTCGGCACAACCACGAGCGCCAATTGCAATCCGTCGGTCGTCGGGATCTCTTCGTCACCCGTCATCGAAGGGAACGTTCTGTATCTCGCAGGCGGCGATGACGGCTTCTACGCGCTCGATGTCGACACGCTGAAGATCATCTGGCGGCAGTCGCTTGGCGACAACTCCGCGGCAGGTGGTTATTACGGATGGTGCTCGCCGGCGATCGCGGGCGGCAAGGTTCTGCAGGGCATCTCCAGCAACTGCGACAACCCGTTTCCGCGCGGGGCTCTGGCCTCGCTCGACCGCACGACCGGCGAGGTGCTGCAAACAACGTACTTCGTTCCCGAGGATCTCGTCGGCGGAGGCATCTGGACTTCGCCCGCGGTTGACACCGATCACAGGAAGATCTTCGTGACCACCGGCTCCGCGCATTCGTTCGCGGACGGCGATGCGTTCTCGATGGTCCGACTCGACCTCGACACGCTTCTGATCGAAGACCGATGGAAACTGCCGGCCAATCCCGACGAGACATGGGACGCTGACTGGGGCTCCTCCCCCACCCTCTTCACCGACGCCGCGGGACGAGAGCTTGTCGGAGCCGGGCAGAAAGACGGCGGCTACTACGCCTTCGATCGCAACAACCTCGCCCGCGGACCGGTCTGGGTTGCACCGATCGCAATCAAAGGCGAGGTTCCGCAAAATGGTGAGGGAACGCTGTCCACCGCCGCGTTCGACGGCACGACTCTTTTCGTCGGTGGCGGACGGCCGCCCGACAGTGTCGACGACTCCGTTCTCGGCGCGGTGACCGCGGTCTCGCCGGCTGACGGCACGATCCTCTGGCGGCATACGTTCAACGGGCCGGTCATCGCACCCGTGTCGTTCGCGAACGGCGTCGTCTTCGCGGTCGGCGGCAAGTCTGTCGTCGCGCTGGACGCGAGCAATGGCGCCGTTCTCTGGTCCTTCGAAATGAAGTCGCTCGGCTTCGGCGGAGTGGCCATCGCGCGCGGCCGCGCGTTCATCGGCGACCTCTTCGGAAACGTTTACGCGTTCGGAATCCGATAGGAGCTCGCGCGGCAGAAACTACGAAGCCGTACTTCACGCAAGCGTCGACGAATTTCGACCTCCGCCCTCACAGCACTCGGGCGAGGACGCCCGAGTGCCCGCGGTCGAGACGACCGCACTCCTTGCAACGCAGGGGCTCCCAATGGACGGTAGTGCGAACCTCAGCTACTATCCGCGCCGGTCCAAAGTCCAAGAATGCCCCGCACGATGGTCGGCGTCGTTGCCTGTCTCCACAGGTCTGCTCAGCGAACGCTTTGCGCGCTCGCAGTGCCAGTGGTTCTTCTCGCAGTCGCGCCGTTGCGTGCCGAGACGATTCACGAGTCTGCCGTCGGAATCACGATTACCGTCGAGCACGATGGCCACTACTCGGTTCGTGCTGCCGATCCCAACTGGGTCTTCGACGGCGTGCTCCCCACTCCTGCCTCGGACGTCAAGATCGCGGACGGACACGACGGCATCGGCGACTTCCACGAAATCTCGTTCACGTTCGGCAACGATCGGGAAGGCTCGATCCGGTCGTATCCGGCGAAGGCCGCCGTTCTGTTCACGGACCGCCACACAACGCAGTCCGCGAACGAGGCAGGATTCCCGACGCTCTCCACCTCACCCGCCGCTCCGTTCCACCTCTCGTTCTTCGGAAAGTGGTCGGCGTTCCATTTCGATCTTTCCGGTACCGAGGGACCGTGGGTGAGCTTCGATGACGCGGGGCACTCGTTCATCCTCTCCCCCGCCTCGGACTTCATGGTCGCCAATCTGAATCGCACCGCAGATGATCAGATCGAGAGCCGCATCAGTCCGCGCATCGCCACGATTCCACAGGGGCTCGCGCATCGAACACTGCTCGTCGTGGCGAACGGGATCAATCGCGCGTTCGACTCGTGGGGGCAGGCGCTCACCGACCTGAACGGAAAAACGCGGCCTGCCAACGACGCCGATCCATCATTGAAGTACCTCGGCTACTGGACCGACAACGGCGCCGCGTACTACTACGACTGGGAGCAGACGCTCGGCTACACGGGCACGCTCCTGGCGGTGAAGGACGAGTTCGCGAAAGCCGGCGTCTCCCTCGGCTACATGCAACTCGATAGCTGGTGGTATCCGAAAGGCGAGAACGGCGATTGGGATCGGCCGCCCGAGAAGGGGCCGCAGGGGATCCTGCGCTACGAGGCCCATCCCGAAATCTTTCCCAAAGGACTGGCAGCCTTTCAGAACGATCTTGGCTTGCCGCTCATCACGCACGCACGATGGATCGATGCGAAAAGTCCGTATCGCCAGCAGTACAAGATGTCGAACAACGTCATCACCGATCCCGCCTACTGGATGAGCGTTGGCAGCTACCTCCGCGATAGCGGCGTCTTCGGCTACGAACAGGATTGGCTGGATGTGCAGGCCACCGCTGATTACAAGATCGACGACCAGAACGCATTCATGGACAACATGGCGCTGTTGGGCAACCGGTTCGGCCTTTCGATGCAGTACTGCATGGCCACGCCGCGCCACTTCCTTCAGAGCTCGAAGTACGACAACATCACCACGATCCGCGTGAGCGAAGACAATTTCACGCGCGATAAGTGGGATCAGTTCTTCTACAGCTCGCGCCTGGCCTCCGCACTCGGCGTCTACCCATTCACGGA
Organism: Thermoanaerobaculia bacterium; assembly: GCA_017883205.1. Lineage (GTDB taxonomy): Bacteria > Acidobacteriota > Thermoanaerobaculia > Gp7-AA8 > Gp7-AA8 > JADGNZ01. The sequence continues at coordinate 35,153 of JADGNZ010000057.1, forward strand.
CGTCTTCGGAAGCAACGAAAAGATTCACCTGCTGATCGCCACGCTCTCGGCGGGCATCGTGGGGGTCGGTGACCGCATCGGCGAGATCAACGGAGACAACCTTCTTTACGCCGTGCGTCCGGATGGCGTCATCGTCAAGCCCGACGTCCCGGCCGTGCCGACGGACGAGAGCATCGTGAACGACGCGCACGACGCGGGCGAGCCGCTCGTCTCTTTCACCTACACCGATCACGGCCCGATGCGCGCGCTGTATGTGTTTGCGCATCCGCGCACGGCGGATCGCACGGCTACCTTCACGCCCGAGGCGCTCGGCCTCGGCGGCAATGTCTATGTGTACGACTGGATCGCAGGCAAAGGCCGCAGAGTCGCCGGCAGCGCGCCGTTCACGCAAGTCATCCACGGCGATCCGGCCTATCTCGTGGTGGTACCGGAAGGAAAATCGGGGATCGCATTTCTGGGCGATCTCGGGAAGTTCGTGCCCCTCGGAAAGAAGCGCGTGTCCGAGCTTTCGGATGATGGCGTCCTCGAGGCCAGGCTCGAGTTTGCGCCGGGCGAAACGTCGATCACGGTTGAGGGATGGGCGCCGTCAGCTCCCCTTGTTGACGCCGAAGAGGGCCGGATCGGCGTGCTCTCGTTCAACGATCAAACGAAACGTTTCCGCGTCGAGGTGTTCCCCGGCAAGGCTGGTTTCGCGCGTATCCGGGCACTGATCCCTGATACGGATAAGATCGATGGCCCCGACTCCGGGATCAACCCGTAACGCCTGATCGTCAAAGTGCGCGACAGCGCCCGTGAGAGAATCGATCTCATGCCGCGACGGACGGTGTGCAGCGTTCTTCTTGCGTTCGCGGTCAGCCGGGCGGCGGTAATTCTCCTTCTGATCGTCGGGTCGCAGATTGCGTTCATCGGGAAGGATTACTCCACCGTCTGGCGAACCGAGGTATCGCTCTCGACCGGCAGAGTCCTGCCCGAGCTCTCGCGGCTGGCTATGGTCGGCGATCCCTGGTTCTATCGATGGATCGCCATCAGCGGCTACGAATCGAAGACGCCCGACGGCGCGCCGAAGAATACGTGGGCCTTCTTTCCCCTCTATCCCCTACTGATCCGCGCACTCGGCGGGGGCGGTTCCAGGTTTCCGATCGTGGCGATGGCCATCTCGAACGCCGCACTGCTCTTCGCGCTCCTCGCGGTTGCAGCGGCGGGCCGCGCGCTCGGTCTTGCCGATGAGGAGACGGAACGAGCCGCGTGGTACATCGCGCTCTTTCCGACGAGCTATTTCTTCTCGCTTCCGATGACGGAGTCGATCTTTCTGCTGCTCTCCGCCGCTGCCTTTCTCGCAGCGGCACGCGAGCGCTGGTGGGCTTCCGGGATCGCCGGCGGTCTCGCGAGCGCGACCCGAGTCATCGGTATCTGCCTCCTTCCTGCGCTTCTCCTTCTTCCTTATCAGCGCTCCACGCGCCCAACGCGGCAGCACCTTTGGCTTCTGCTCGTCCCGCTCGGTATCGCGGCGTTCGTCGCGTTCCTGTACGTTCGCGCGGGAGATCCGCTGGGCTTCGTCCACGCCCAGACTTTGTGGGGACGGGTGGGATCCCCGGCCATCGACCTTTCGGCGCTTCCCAAAGGTCTCGTCATCAGCCAACCGTGGAACTTCGTGGCGCTGAATGTTTCGGCAGGGCTGCTGATGCTCGCCGCGGGCGTTTCGTTTCTGATCCGCAGGCAGTGGTCATTTGCCGCATACACACTGCTCTCAGTCGCTGTGCCGCTGAGCTCCGGCTCGGTGCAGTCGCTCGCTCGCTACGCGCTCGTCGACTTCCCGATGTTCTACTGGCTGGCAATCGTCTGTCGTACGTCCGCGCGCGATCGCGCGGTGACCGCGACCTTCGTCGTCATCCTCGGCTGGATGATCGCGCTGTTCACGCTGCGGCTCGACTTCACGCTGGCGTAGGAGATTGAAAGAAATGAAACCACAGAGACACTGAGGACGCAGAGTGAAACCGTACTCTGCGACCTCTGCGTCTCCGTGGTCCAAAGAGTTCGCCGTCAATGCTTCGCGGCCCGGTGTCTTGGTGGCGCGGGCGAGCTCACGTTGATCGTCACCGTGGAGGTGGTCGTGCCGGCAACGTTGAATGCGGTCAAGAGATACGTCGTCGTCTGCCGCGGCGAC
>JADGNZ010000058.1 GCA_017883205.1 Thermoanaerobaculia bacterium
GTTACCTGACGGCACCCGATCCGGAGACGTTCGTGCCCTACTGGCTTCTTCCTCCCCTTGTTGACGACTACGACACCTGAGCAGCTATTGGGTTGGTTGAGCGGCCGAATTTCTGCGAGAGAATTTGTAACACATGACACTCCGACGCTACGAAGTTGAGGCGTGGGTTCTGCGGATCGTCGAGGACGTTCTCGCTCGTCGACTATCTGAGGATCACGTTGTCGAGTTGAAGACCGACTGGCCGGGTGATTGGCCGAAGGCAGCGCGTCGAATCGCAGCGCACGCGAACAGTGCTCGTCAGCAGCCCATTCTCTGGATCATCGGGCTAGACGAAAAGGCACGCGCACACCGTTGGTCTGTCGCGGCCTTTGGATTCCAAAGGATGAGTTCCGCGGGCAGTAGTCGGAAGCGAAGTCGACTTCCGCCACCACATTCTCAGGATGCGGTGGAGCGAAACGAGGTCAAAGGGGTCAGATCCGAAGTTGGAAGTGACGGAAGATTGCTTTTCTCTCTTGCCCAATACCACCCTCTGTCACTTCCAACTTCGGACCTGACCCCTTTCGCCCGTGCGGAGAAGCGAGCTTATTGGGAGGAGTTACTCTAACCCGAAGGGACTGAAGTCGAGGATGCAACTCGATCGGGAGGTATCGCATAGGCAGAAAGGGCCAACGTGATCTATGGGGACGCTATCGCTTTTTGGCGACGATCGTGAGGTCATTCTCGCTGAAATTGCCGAGGATTTCGGATCGCCTCGGTTGAGTGTTGAACTCATACCGATGCAGGCATGGGGCAGTAACTTGTGGACCCGCCTCTGGCCGCGAGACTGGAACCGCCTGCGAAAGAGAACATCTGAATCCGCTGGCCGTCGATGCGAGATATGTAGCGGCGTTGGTAAGAGTTGGCCCGTTGCGTGCCACGAGCGATGGGAGTTTGAGGAATGGAGCTGCACTCAGTACCTCATCGGACTGATTGCGCTGTGTCCCGCCTGCCATGATGTGAAACACATCGGGCGCGCGATCGCCGGTGGACGGAGAGCCGAGGCAATTGCACACCTTCGCGCGATCAACCGCTGGTCGCGAAAACGAGCCGAGAGGTACTTGGATTTGGCCTTCGCAGTCGATGATCTTCGCAATCTCGAAGAACGGTGGTACGTCGACTTGTGGTCATGGCTGAAGCAGTTCAACATACAGCCACGTCCGTTTCAGCCAAAGGCCAGCATACAGATATGAAGGCCACAGGGAACCGGATTGCGTGGTACGCAGGTGTTCAGCGCGCCTGGCGGCGGACCTCCCCGGAGGACTGACACGTGACTCGATGCCCGCGCTTCGAGGAGATCAAGGAACTCTCGCCGACAGGCCACAACATTGCTTGCCCCCGTCGACTTGTGCCTCGGAAGTCTTGATGACGTCGCGCCGATCATAAAGCCCTGACGGCGTAGTGTGGAGTCGTCAACTCAGTTCAGCACCTCCGCATCTCAAGCGGCCGTTTTTCGCATCGACTTCAACTGTCGTGATTTTAAGCCGGTGCGCGCGGGCGGGCAACGTGGCCGATGGTCTACGCGAGATCCTTGAAATCTGTCATCCCGCGCGCGGCAACGATGTTTGCGATACGGCGCGCTTCCCTGCGAATGTTAGCATCATCGCTAGCACTACCCTGCGTCACCAATCGCCGGAGTCCCTGACGTGCCGCATTGAGCTGCATATAGTCCGTCTCAGCTTCTGTGATGGCACGCGTTGCAACCATGAGGCGCGCCGCGTTGTTTGGCCATAGGTTGGCTAAGTCATCGTTGACGAGCATCATGTAACCGGAGAACCTGACGCCCCGCTCGCCGACACGTGCGAGCTGGTCGAGCGCCCATCCAATCGGAAACGCTCCTGACTGGAACCAGGAGTCGAACGCTCTGAGTTCGCTGGCGCTTTCGCATTGCTCGACTCGCCACTCCCAAAGCGCCATGAGCCTTGTGATGATCGAACCGTCCGTTGGAGGATTCGCGCGGATAAGGGCGGCTGCTGACCATAGTGCGTGATACCGAAGCGCGTCTGAAGCCCTTTCGAAGAAGCGCTGAATCAAGCTGTCATGTTCAAGGCTCACGTCTCCATGAGAGTAGACAAGGACCAGAACTTGTCCGAGCGATTTGTCTACCAGCGAGGGCTCGGCTCTCGAGTCGAGAGCCGCAACGGCAAGCTCATATTTCGACCGAAGAAGGGCCACTGATTCAGTAGTGATGCCATTGTGCAGATATCCCGCCCACGCGGCAGTCGCTAGCTCAGCCGAGCCATCGAAGAGTCTTCGCACGTGACTGCGAGACCATTCGGAATCAAGCCGCAACAGGTGAACGAAGACATTCCCGATCATGAAGTGCACGCCGAGCGACGTCTCCCGATAAAGAAGCTCGTCAATCGTTCGGATGACGGTGTGCCTCGCCGTTTCGGAGTTGGCCCATTCGGCGAAGATCAGCAAAACGCGGATCAACCGCCCCCGAACTGTCCCGAAAGCGTTCGAGAACCATCGCTCGACGTCGCCCGGATGGTCTCGCTCGTCCTCCGGTGACGGATTCGGATCGCGCGACAGCTCTTGGAGAAAGTCGCCGATCTGCTTTGCCCCTTCGGTCGGTAGGGACCGGCTCCGCATCGCGTTTTCGAGGAGGTCCAGCATCGCCAAACGCACCCACAGCCAGCTCTGAGACGTATCTTCGTCGGACATGGCGCGGTGATCGTTCACCTGACGGGTTTGGCCGATGACCCACAAGAGGAGGTCCGTCAATTCATTCCACCGAAAGGTGGCGCCGCGCTGGGCGGCGTCGGCAAGCCCGCCCACAATGGCCCGTACATATACCGGCGGCAATTCACGGAACTTGCGCGCAACGTCGGCGTATTCGTCCGGACGCATCGCCACAATCGTTCGAAGGTCTTCAGCGAGTGCGCCGGGGCTATCTGTTGTCATCGCCTGATAGTCGGTCGGTCGCGGCTGCCACCGTTGCAGAAAAGCGATGATTTCGTCTATCTCCATGCGGGCGAGCTCATCGCGTGACAGCGGTGTCTGTGGTGCGACCCAACCGGCGCGCGGCGCCTTCATCAAGAGGTCGGGATCAGAGATCGTCCCGAACTCCGCCGCAAGTCTTCGCGCCACAAGCTGCAGCTCGGCGGGGACTGGCGTCGGCAAGCGACTGATATGGCGGAATTGCCGCCAACGGGTAGCGCTGCTGTCGGAGGTCGCAGATGCCGCCACGTTCACGATGAACTTAGTAATCGCCGAACGCGCGGCTTCAGGAATCTCTCGCCAATGCTCTGTCAGAATACGTGACATCTCATGCCAGCAATCATCGCTGTCGAGGAGATCAATTCGCGAAGCGAGTTCTCCCGCCAATTCGGAATCGTCGCCACATGCGACGAGATGCAGCGCGACGCGGCGCTCTATGTTCCACGAACGTCTCAATAAGTAGCTTGCCACTTCCCGGAGTGTCGATCGGTCGCATTCGACGAGTGCGGTTCCACCGTCTCGCAGTGCGTCTACGAGTTCGTCTCTGAGATCGCCACGGAGGTTCTGCTCTTGCGCTTCGATGGTCGTCCGCCAGACATAGGAGTAATCGATCGGCGACACGAGACCAGGGTGTTTTGCGCTCTGGAACATCTCAAGCGCGTTGCCGACGATCTCGAGAATTGAGGTTCCGCACATTGCCGCAAGTTGCGGTACAGCATCCTTCAGAATCTGTTCGAGTGCCAGCCGGTCAGTGCAGAGCAGGATTTCATTGCCGCCATCGTCGGAAACAACATCGAAACGTACCAAGACGCGTAACAGGTCTGTCGCTGCATCGGCCTGTCCAGATTCGGCCAATTCTCTGGCCAGCGCGCTCGCCGCCTCGGCGTGCAAGAACCACGTGAACGAGTGCTTCTCAATCCACGTTGTCTCACACTTGGCCGCTTCGCGGCGCAGATCGGGCGGGAGGAGCGACGCCACCTTAGCGATTTCTTCATGGACGCGCGGATTCGCTGATGCGGCAGCAAGTCTCAGGATGGCCGAGATCGGGGGCGCGAGCGCCCGGTCGTTATCAAGCATCCTTCGGAGATAGTCGCCTTGGGGCCATGCGGGAAACTCGGTCCGAGCGCCGCGTCGGAATGGCTCCGGCGTGTGTCGCAGCACGTTCGAATCAGCCAACGCAGCGATCCAGTCAGGATTGTCGAGGCGGCGGAAAAAGTAGTCGTAAATCGCGTCCGTCTGTGGCAGTTCGCTCAGGAACCTCTTCTTTTGCACGGTACCCGAGGACAGGATCTCGTCCATCAAGTGGAGATACTTCCCGAACTCATGTTCAAACCTTGCCAGCAGCGCGGCGAAGACATCGATGACAGAGCGAAAGAGGCTTCGTGCTTCATGGTCCAGGCCTCGCGGAAGCTCGAGGTGGAGTTCTGAAACGTGCGCGCGCACGGCGAGGTTGCTATCTGCTGCGACAGTTGTGATCGATTCCCAGGCCTGCGCAACCGCATCGGATCTGGCTATACCGTATGCGGCAAGGATCGCGTGAACCTCCTGCAGGTGAGTACTCTCCAGCATCTCGTCCGTGTGAGAATCGCGTGGCAGTAGCACGTCGCGAAGACCACTCTCAGCCTCTCGGAGCGCATGGGCGATGAGATAGCTACGCGTCACCACGAAACTGAAACGATCATCGAGTAAGCGCAGCGCGTCGTGGTAGTACGCCTTGGGACCAGGAGCGATGTGGTCCATAAACTTCTGCAAGACCTGTACGTCATGATCTCGAAGCGAAGCCTCGGCGAGAGCCTCTCCAGCACGCTTCATGTGAGCGATGAGGTACAGTCCTGCGTCAGGGACTTCTGCGACGTTCAGATCATTGAGAAGAGAGGCAAGTGTCTCGTCGACTTTGGCAGCGGCGGTCCTGAACTTCTCATCGATCGGCTCGGGAAACTCAAGCCACCTCCGATGTGCCAATTTGTTCAAGAGCCTTCTCAAGACATCAAGATCGCTGGGGTTCTCCGTCATGGGTGGCGACACCGACCCCAGTCGATGTTCGATGCTCGCGCGCACTTCGCGAAGCGCGTGCGCCACGAGCATCCGTGTCGCATCCAAGCGCGCCCCAAGCTGGCGGAGTGTGCAACTGTCAAGATAGAGGCCAGCCGCAGTTGCACCGATCTTCGCCAGTAGCGCGTCGAATACCTCTCTCTGAACATCATTCTCAAACATGGCGAATACAAGACCTTCGGAGGTGGAGGCATTCCGGCGTTCCCCAATAGCGGAGATTCCGGCGAAGGGTTGAGAGCGCCGTACTCGCGTGATCGCGTCGATGATCAACGAGGCCTGTCAGCCCATCCGCGGCGCTCGGACAGCGATCAACGAGGCCGGCGCGGCCGGTGCCGGCGTCTACGCGGCGAAGTGGCAGTACACGGCAGCTTCAGATTGAGATCTTCACTCTCACCGCGATCACGCGTAGCACGAGGAAGGTTGATAGTCGCATTGGCGTCCCCAACGGTTCCGAGTTGGAACCGCGTGGTTGCATGGTTGCGCGAGGTGGATTCCTTCCGGCTGATCGCGGCGTGAGGCTGGTAACCGGGCACGGCGCTCCCTCGGATTGAAACTCCCTCGCGGATATGGAGCTCAGGCAGCCAGCCAGTGATTCTGCGCTCTCGTCAGCCGTGGAAAACATGGAGGTGTTTCGAATCCCGGGCGACGCACTTCGGGGGGTGACGCGCGTCATCCCTTCGAGTGGTACGCCGCCGTAGACTCCATGGTTTGCGTCACCGGAGAGGTCCCTGATGAATCGTCAACACAAACAACACAAACAGAGAGTCGTTGTGTGCGTGATCGTTGTTGCCTTCCTCGGTCTGGCGGCTTCCGAGGCGACGGCGCAACTGTACTTCGGCAACGAAAGTTCGCCGGGTGTCATCCAGGAGTACAGCCTTCCCATCAGCGCGAGCTCGACGCCAAATTTCTCGATAGCCTCGAACAACGTCTCCGCGCTTGGCATCGACGCAAAGGGGAATCTCGCCGCCGGTGCGTTTGGTGGCGCGCTCACGTTCTTTCCCGCGCCGCTATCCGGCTCGAGCACGCCATCCGCAACGTTCAACAACGGCACAACGGGCGTGGCACAGATCGCATTCACAGCGGCGGGCGACTTTTTCACGTCAGCGTTCGGCAACAAAGTCAACCTGTTCACTCATCCGTTCAGCAACGCCAGTACGCCGTCGATGTCGATCACGAATGCCAACATCATGTCCGCCCAGGGTGTGGCCGTCGACGCCGCGCAGAACCTGTACATCTCCAACAACGGAGGATCTGGCTCGAACACGTACGGCAACGTCATCGTTTATACGCCACCGTACACAGGTTTGCCGATCGTCACGGGGCCCGCGACCGGGTGGGCCCTCGCTTTCTGCATGAGGGCGAGGGCCTAGGTTCCCTGTGAGATGCAGCCACGTCGAGGTTTGGCCAACCAATGCTGCGGCGCACCGCCGCTGGGTTCCCAAAACATTTCCAGTTGGAACTTATCTCCCGATGTCGAGGCGAGTCTGCTCTCTCTTAAGTGAGTCGACGCCCAACTTAGCCTAACGATCAGCCGCGCGAAAGTCTCCTGCCCGAATCCGTCGGTCCATTCGTTACGGCCGCTCGACTGGCACGCCTCATGCTGCTCTCTTGGGAAAGGAGAAAGATTATGAATCTCATCCTCTTGATTGTGGTCCTGGTTCTCTTGTTCGGTGGCGGCGGCTTTTACTGGAGAAGCAGACACCGGTAGCCCGCCGGGAGCTCGGAAGCACTTCGATAGGTTTGACCGAACGCTCTCCGAGGCTTTCCTGGGTCAACCATTTGAGAAGTTTGTTGCTCCACGGTTTTTTCCCTAGCCGGAACGACCATCGGCCGTCTTACTCACAGGAGACTGAGACTCTGAGTCTCAGAGACCGGGGCGGAGAAGCTGACGTCCATTTTCTGCCATTTACACCAGAAGGAATGGGATGAAGAGACCTGTCACCGTTGCGTACACAACCCTCGCCATCCTGTTTGCGGGCGGCCTCACGATCATTGCGCAGGAGCCCGAGAAACCGCCAAAGCAGCCTGATGATGCGAAGGCAGACTTCAAAAAGACCTTCGACAAGATGTCGACGGAGAAAGCGGGGATCATGGCTGCCGCGCGCGCGCACCTCGCCGCGCGCTACGATCTCTCCGACAAGCCAGCAGCCGGCGTCACGATGTCGCGCGGCAAGACCATCCAGGAAGAGCCCCGCGTCAAGCTCCCGTCCGGCTTGACCTGGCAGCAGCTCGCGTCGATGACTCCGGATGAAATCCGCCGAAAGAACGCCTGGCCGCTCGGCTTCATGCCGCTGCCGCACCCTAACCACCCGGAAGGGGGAATGCTCTTCCCGCAGTTTCATATCGATGAAGTGAAGCGCCAGACCGGCCGCGATCTCAACCGCTTCGATCTCGACTTCGACATCCCCGATCGCTTCCTTCCTGAGTTCCCTCCACCGATCTACCTCACCACACGTCCCGATCTCGGAGACGTCTCCCAGGGGAAGCTCGTCACCAGCGAGAACTTCTATGAGATATTCAGTGGCATCCTCAATCCGAAGCAGATGGAGGGGCTGCGCCTCCTGGTAACGCCGTTTCCACAGCAGCAGTACAACGCCACAGAGGACCGCAGATCGGTACGCCCGAGCCTCGGCGTCACCTGCTTCGATTGCCACGCCAACGGACACACGAACGGTGCGACGCACCTCGCTGGCGACGCCCGTCCACAGGAGTTCCGCCACCGCATCGAGACGCCGACGTTGCGCGGAGTCAACGTGCAACGTCTCTTCGGCTCTCAACGCGCGCTGAAAACCGTGGAGGACTTTACCGAGTTCGAGCAGCGCGCGGCCTACTTCGACGGCGATCCAATGCTGGCGACGAAGAAGGGCGTCAATATCCTGGAGCGCGGTAGCCAGGTCCACGACATGGCGGAGTTCCAGGAGATCCTGGATTTTCCCCCAGCGCCGAAACTCGGTGTCGATGGCAAGCTCGATCCCGCCAAAGCAACACCAGCGGAGTTGCGCGGCCAGGCGATCTTCTTCGGCAAAGCGCAGTGCTCAAGCTGCCACGCCCCGCCCTACTACACGGACAACATGACGCACGATTTGCAGACCGGCCGCTTCTTCGAGCCGCGGATGATCCGCAAACACATGGCGGTGATGGACGGAAAGATCAAGACCTTCCCATTGCGAGGCATCAAAGACTCGCCCCCGTACTTGCATGACGGACGCCTCCTCACTCTCGACGATACCGTCGAATTCTTCAACCTGATTCTGGGCGTGAAGCTCGCGGATCAGGAGAAGAAGGACCTGGTGGCATTCATGCGCGCACTCTGATCGCATGGTGTTACATCAACGAAATGGCACCGATGGCAAGGTGGCGTCCCCAACGGTTGCGAGTTGGAACCGCGTGATGGCGTGGTTTCGGGAGGTGGACTCCTTCCGGCAGATCGCGGCGTGAGGCTGGTAATCTGTGTCGCAGAGAGCAGGTGGAGCCAGAAACCACTATAAAAAACGGGGCGTATTCCGAAAAGCCTACGAGTAGGACATTGGAGAGAATCATGAGTCATGTATTACAAATGCAAGTCCAGAATAATTCCAGTTTAACGTTGACATGGTTTTCCATCGCCCACTCATGGGATGGTCACAATGAACTTCTGACTGGTGGCCCTTTAGCACCGGGAGCCTATAGCAACTTAATTCCGATCACGTCAGGTTACACCCAATTTGATTGGTATACGGTCCAGCTGGTGTTCGGTACGAACCTAGTGCGTCAGACCAATTTCTATTGCAACAGCTCGCATAACGACGGTCAGGTTCTCTTCAACCTGCACGATGACTATCTTGACTGTATGTATTACAGCGCACCCGGCGGCACGTATCACTCGGGATGCAAGCACAAGGAGTATTCTGGACTCTTCCAGGATGAAATCGATCAGAAGGACCCTGTCAAAATCGAACCGAAGTAACGCGTTGTGAGGATATCGGGCAACGGCGCCGCCTTGCCCGATATTCTGTCGGTCGCCCGACGGAACGGGCGTAGGCAACTTACCGAGGTGCGCCGTCCGGTCAAGCGACTCCGAAGGAGTTGCACGAAAAAAGCGCGGCCATGATCGTGCTGCGCGCCCGCCCTTCCAAGGTACCCATGCGCCTTCGTCATTAGTCACCGTCCGGTGAGCAATGAACCCGAGCTATTGGCAAGGCTCCGGCCCGACACTTGGGTTGCGAGCACAGCCAACGCCATGTCCATCTGCGTTATCTGCGGATCGTCCTGGTTTCACCGAGGGGTGCGCGACAGGCGTGAGGCCGCAACGTTCCGCGGTCTGGGCGCGGAGCGCGGTGAGCGGGTCTGCGGCCAGCCAGACGATGCGTTGCTGCGCGAGCATCTTCTCCAGCCGCGCTGATGCCGCCATGAGCGCGGGCGCTGTCGACACATCCTCGACCGGACCCCACGACTCCGCGAGATCGGGGCGCGGCCCGTCCGGCGACCAGACCAGCAGCGGCACGCCGACTTCTTCGAGGTAGCGGCGTACGACCCTGGCCGCGTAGAGACTCTGATCGGTCTTCTTGCCGAGGAGGAGGACGACGGCACGGCGTTGCCCGCGCTCGCGTGCGTTCATGCCCGCGACGGCGACTGCATCCGCGTACTGGCGAGGCTCGTTCGCATTCGGACGAGGAAATAGGCCGAGCGTCAGCAGCCACGACACCGTGGCGGGGGTGCGCGAACCGCTGCCGCCGCGGTCGTTCGACTGCGGAAAGGCGATCGCCACCGGCTCGCCGGGAGCGTTGAACGGACGGGCGACAGGCCAGAGCATTCGCTCCGTCGTGTCAGCGTCGAGGGTGAATTCGCGGCGGTTGGCATCGAGCAGAAGGCGCGCCAGCAGATCGCGGGAGTCGGGATCTTTGACCATGATCACCAGCGCGTCCGTCTTCTCGATCGCGCTGGCGCGGAGCGCGGTGCCGCCGGCGGAGAAGCAGCCTTCGAGGCTCGATGGCTCGCTGCCGGTGAGGGAGACGAGAACCGCGCTCAACTCGTTGCCGGTGTCGCGCGAGAACTCGCCTTCGAGGACGAGATCGCGCCGCGCCACCAGCCCATCTTCAAATCGCATCTCGGCCGACAGCACATGCGTGCGCGACGGCTCGAGCGGTGGCAGCTTGGCGCGGAAGCTCCGGCTCAGCTTCAATTCCTTCCCATCCAGCAGCAGCGTTGCGGCCTCGGCATGCTTATGAATTCGATGCCGTCCCGCCAGCTCCGCCTCGGCCGGCCTCTGTCCTTCGGCATGGATGATGATGTCGAGCTCCGCGGGGGGAGGCGAGAGATTGGTGAGCTGCGATGCGCGCGCAAGCTCCTTCCCCGCGCCGTCATAGGCGATGGCGACGAGCTCGCGCGGAACCAGCGCCGTGCCGAAGTCGACCTTCGCCGTCCACGGTTCGCCGGTGAGCCTGGCCGCCTCGCGTCCACCGAGCTCGATGCGCACCGACTTCACCGCCGGCCCGACGCGCAGCGCGACGGTCTGCATCCCGGTGACCAGCCCGAGGAAGAGGGAGAGAATGACCACCTGCGGCATCGCGGTAGCGTATTCCTGTTTAACCACAGGGGCGCAGAGGGCATAGAGGGGTGATGCTTGTCACGGCCCGCCATGTCGAGGCATCTGTTACCCTTCGGGCAGGTTCGATCCCCATCCCTAATGAAATCACGTCAGCTTTCCGTTCTCTTCGCTCTCGCTCTGTCGATCGTGCTGCCACTTCGCGGCGACTGTCCGTTCGGTCTCCTTCCGCCTACTCACGCCGGGGTGAGCTCAGGACCGCACAGCATGGTCTCCGGCGATTTCAACAACGATGGCTACCTCGACCTGGCCATGGCCAGCGCCTCGTACAGCACCCAGACCACGACGATCACGGTTCTTTTCGGAGCTGCCGTTGGCATCTTCGCGTCTTCGACCTCGACCACCATCAACTATTCGGTTGGCGACCTCAAAGCCGCCGATGTCAACGGCGACGGCAAACTCGATATCGTCGTGGCCATGCAGTGGTCGAACAATTTTACGAACTATCCCTTTCTCCAGGTATTGCTCGGCCATGGTGACGGCACCTTTACCGTCGTGCCGTACAGCAGCAACCAGATGATCATTCAGAATCCGATGCGCATGGTGCTGGGCGACTTCAATCATGACGGTCATATCGACGCCGTTGCGTTGAAGGACAACGCCGAGTTTTCGGCGATGAAGAACATGGGCACTACCTTTGCGCAGACCGCGGTGTACCAGACGTCGACTTCGAGCGACGGGAAGATAGGCAACGATATCGTCGGGGGCGACTTCGACGGCGATGGAGAGCGCGACATTGCCGTCGCCGAGTTCGACGTCAGTGGTGGTGCGCTGACCGCCAGGAAGGTCTATGTCTTCTATGGCGCCGGCGACGGAACATTCGTGAAGAGTGCCAATCCGATTGACGCATCCACGAGCAGCAGGGCCGAGCCCTGGTCGCTCGCGGCTGGCGATTTCAACGGCGACGGCAAAGACGATCTGGCAATTGCCATGAGAGATCCTTATGGCGGCCCGGACTTCCCCCCGCTGAAGATCGCGCTGAGCAACGGTGTGGCGCGTACATTCGCGACTCCTGTTGACTACGGAACTCTGGCCTTTCCAGGGGGGATCGCGGCGAGAGACATCGACGGCGATGGGAGGGTCGATGTGCTCGTAGCAGAGCTCCGCGGACTGATGATTTTTCGCGGAAACGGAGATGGGACGTTTGCTGCGCAGCAGACGATCGGAGACAGTTACCAGAGTCTCGAGGTCGCCGATTTTGACCGCGACGGCGGGCCCGATATCGCCGCCACCTTTGGAAGTGGGAGAATCAACGTTTTTCTGAATACCTGCGGCCGAGTTACGTTGAACCTCACGTCCTCGGGAAATCCTTCACCGCAGGGGACCCCGATCACGATCACGGGTACGGTGGTGTCGCCGCCGGCGGTTGCGGCTACCGGAACGCTGACTCTGAAGCGCGGCACGACCGTTCTGAATAGCGGCAATCTCAATGCCGGCATGACGCTCACTTCCCCGTTGAACGGCCTCACGCCCGCGACCTACACGATTTCCGCCGAGTACAGCGGCGACGTGCGCTTTGTCGCCGCCGCCAGGACGATGCAGCAGGTAGTGACCCTTCCTCCCTTTGGACCGCCTCCCGGCCTGAACGCGATCAGCTTTGGCGGACCAGTGCAACTTACCTGGTACGCCACGGCCAACACCGATCACTACGAGATTTTCCGCAGCAACGGTGCGGGATACATTTCGGTGGGAACCTCGCCGAATGCAGGCTTTATCGACTCGGCGGCACCATCGAACGCGGCTCTTCTGTATCGAGTTCGGGCTATCTCCGCAAGCAGCGTCGCCTCGGATCTCAGCGTACCGGATCTGGCCCTGACGTACGCGTTCACGGACGGAGCGCTGCAGCCTGGCGTCACCCCCATCAAACGCGCTCATCTCACCGAACTGCGCAGCGCGGCGAACGCGGTTCGTGCCCTCGGGTTGCTCGGCCCGGTGAGCTGGGCGGACGACATTCCGGCCGTCATCCTCGCCTCGCACATAGTCGAGTTGCGCACAGCGATCGATGAGGCCAGAGCGGCCCTCGGCCTTCCGGCGCTGCCGCATGCGAATCCGATTCTGACTCCGGCGGCCACAGCGGTCCGGGCGATCGATCTCGCCGAGCTTCGCACCGCCATGCGCTGAAGGACTACTCCCGATGACATTCCGATCCCGTCTTCTGCTCGCTTGCAGCGTATTCGCGGCAATGTCACTTCGCGGCGATTGTCCATTCGTTTTACTTCCCGGCTCGCATTACTTTGCGGGTAGCCAGCTGGGAAGCATCGTTGCCGGTGATTTCAACAGGGACGGCTATGTCGATCTGGCGGTCGTCGATGGTCCGAACAGCAAGATCAAGATCCTGTTCGGCGGTGCGGGCGGCACATTCGCGTTCAGCCCCGATATCACGACCGACCGCATTGATGAGCTTCTGGCTGTCGACTTCAACAACGACGGCAATCCCGACCTGGTTGGCTCGGCACCGTGGTCGCAGAATTTTACGGCCTTTCCGCACTTGCAGGTGTTCATCGGCTATGGAGACGGGAGATTGCTGCCCCTTCCCTATTCGACGCCGCAGTTCGTTGATCAGAATCCTCTGCATATGGTTCTGGGCGATTTCAACGGCGACGGTTGGATCGACATCGCCACGACAAAGGCGAAAGGGATGGGAGGGACGGCGGCGCTCTCACAGCTGACGTCGATGAGGAACTATGGTGGACAGTTTTTTCAGCCCGCCGACGAGCGGCCTCTTTTCGGCGCCGACACGCTGGCCGCGGGCGTGGCCGTCGGTGACTTCGACGGCGACGGCAAACTCGATCTCGCGGTCAGCGAACAGCTGGTGTCAGGACCATCATCGACACCAAGAAAAGTCTCCATTTACTACGGGACCGGCGATGGCAATTTCGTGTTGAGCGCGAATACGATCGATGTCACTTACGGAGAGAGCGACCCGGCGGATCTGAAGGCCGCCGACTTCAACGGCGACGGGAAGGCCGACCTGGCCATCGTCATGAAGGATGTCCACGGCGTCGACCGTCCGCCGCTGAAGATTGCGCTCAGCAACGGCAGCGCCCGCACGTTCGCGACTGCAGTCGACTACGGTCAACTCCAGGCGGGCGGCCAGGTCCTGATCAGGGATATTGACGGCGACGGCAAACTCGACGTGCTCGTGGCCGACTCGGTTCTTGGCATCAATATTTTCCGGGGAAACGGTGACGGCACCTTTGCCACGCAGCAGACGATTGGAACGCACGCCTATTGGATGGTGATCGATGACTTTGATCGCGACGGCGGTCCCGACATCGCCACCACGCTCACGGATGGGATCTACATCTACACGAACAACTGCGGACGCGTCACACTGAACCTGACGTCGTCCGCAAATCCGGCACCACAGGGAACGCCAATCACCATTACCGGTATGGTCGTATCGCCGCCCGCCGCCGCTGCAACCGGAACGCTGACGCTCAAGCGCGGCACGACCGTGTTGAACAGCGGCAATCTCAACGGAGGGAATTCGATCACCGCCACGATCGACGATCTCACACCGGCGACCTACACCTTCACCGCCGAGTACAGCGGCGACTCGCGCTTCGTCGCAACGATCCAGACCATGCAGCAGGTCGTTACACTACCTCCGTTCGGGCCGCCGCCCCATCTCAACGCCATCAGCTTCGGCGGGCCAGTCCAGGTTGCCTGGTATGCCACGGCCAATACAGATCACTACGAGATCGAGCGCAACAACGGCACCGGATGGATCGCGGCGGGAACATCCGTCAGCGCAGCATTTACGGATCTGGCAGCGCCTCCATCATCGGCGCTTCTTTACCGCGTCCGTGCCAAGGCCGCGAACGGCGACGCCTCCGAGTACGGTGCGGCCGATCTTGCGCTCACCTACGCATTCACCGATAGCACGATCCAACCGGGCGTGACGGCGGTGAAACGTGTTCACGTCACCGAGCTGCGCAGTGCTGCCAACGCCGTCCGCGCTCTGGCGGGCCTCGGCGCAGTGAGTTGGGCCGAGCCGTCTCCGGATATCGTTCGCGCCGCTCACATCTCCGAGCTTCGCACCGCCATCGACCAGGCCCGCGCCGCGCTCCATCTTCCAACGCTGACGCACATTGATCCAACGCTGACGGCGGGCACGAGCGCCATCCGCGCCGCCCACTTCGAAGAGCTACGCGCATCGATGCGCTGATAGTCTCTCGTCCGTGGCCGAACCTGCACTGATCCTCATCGACGTGCAATACGCGATCGACGACCCGAGCTGGGGCAACGATAGGAACAATCCGGACGCCGAGGAGAAGATGGCGGCGTTGCTGGCGCATTGGCGTGAGAGACATTGGCCCATCTTTCACATCCGTCACGCATCGACTGATCCGAAATCAACCTATCGCCGCGGCCAGCCACTCTTCGAATTCAAGAAAGAAGTGACGCCGATCGACGGCGAGCCGGTCATCGAGAAATCGACCAACAGCGCCTTCATCGGTACACGCCTCGAGGAAATGCTTCGTTCCCTGAGCGTCGCGCAGGTCGTGATCGCCGGCGTAATCACGAACAACTCCGTCGAGGCCACTGCCCGGATGTCCGGCAACCTCGGCTTCCAAACGTTCGTCGCATCCGACGCCACCGCCACCTTCGGCCGCCACGATTTTGCCGGCCGCTGGCGAACCGCGGATGAGGTTCACGCGATGTCGCTGGCGAATCTCGACGGCGAATACGCGACGGTGCTTAGGACGTGGGAGATCCTTGAGCGGTATTAGGATCCGAAGGAGTGCGGGCGTCTCGCCCGCGGACATCGGGGCGTCCCCGCCCCGGTGTTGGTACCTGGGTCGCTTGCGAACCAGCGACGAGGTTTACGCGATGTCGCTTGCGATCCTCGATGGGGAATACGCGACGGTGCTGGGACCCAGGAATCGCTAGCCGGTATCAGCTGGCGGCGATTGAAGACTCACCAATTTTTCCTCTCGCGCTGAGAATTCCGAAAAGCATTCGGGCGAGACGCCCGAATGCCCGCGTGCGAGACGCACGCACTCCTCATCGAATCACGTACAGATCCGACAGCAATCGCGTGTAGCTGTATACCGTCGTCGCGCCGTCGGGTGTGACGAGAATCGGGCCGACGTTGATAAGGCCTGAGGGGTCGGCGGGCATGGCCTCGCGCCAGAGTGTGCGCGTGCCTGATGCCAGATCGATCTTGTAAAGCATTGCCGGGATCTTGCCGAATGTGGCGACAAACAGAGAGCGGCCGTCGGCGGTGAAGTGCGTGGGGACGTCGCCGGTCTTGAGGGCGGGGACGGGAAGGGGAGCGCCGCCCGCAATCGGATAGAGAGAGAACTTGCGCTCGGTCGTGCGGCCCAGCACGTAACGGCCGTCGGGTGTGACCTGCGTCCCGCTGACGTTCTCGGGGGTGATGGCGCGCGGCGCACTTCCATCGAGCGA
Organism: Thermoanaerobaculia bacterium; assembly: GCA_017883205.1. GTDB lineage: Bacteria > Acidobacteriota > Thermoanaerobaculia > Gp7-AA8 > Gp7-AA8 > JADGNZ01. Next base: position 16,031 of record JADGNZ010000058.1, read on the forward strand.
CTGAATCCAGAGCTTGGGCGGTTGGCCTTCTTCGTTGCCCTGAAAGAAGATGTGTGTGCCGTCCGGCATCCAGCGCGCATTGCGGTGATTGATGCGGTCTCTCGTGATTTGCCGCGGCTGGCCGGCGCCAGTCGGCAGCATGACGATCTGCGCGGGTTTGCGGTTGCGCGGAATCGACAGCACCCACTCTCCATCCGGTGACAACGCCTCGGAGGTTCCATCGCCGAGTCGGATGGCAGGGGAGCCGTCGATGCCGCGGATGTAGACGCCGAAGATCGCGCCGCCCGCTTCGCCCGACTCCGAGAAGACGACCGTCTTGCCATCGGCGGAAAGATCGCGCACGACGGAGTAGTCGAACCAGGAGAGATCGACCGGCTTGTCGTTGGCGCGAATGGCCACGATCCCGGCGCGGACGATCTCGCGCGTGACGAGGATGCGCCCGTCCGGCGCGACGTCGTGCAGCCAGAGCGGGCCGGCGCTCGCGGCGATCAGCCGCTCTTTGCCCCGCAGCGTCACCGCGCGAACGGAGCGGGACGTCGTGCCGTCCTCGGATGAGAAAATGATCTCGTTGCCGGCCGCAGTCCAGGCCAGGCCTTGGATGCTCTGCGACTCTTTGGTCAGCGCCCGATGCGCTTTGTCCGTGAGCTTGACCAGGACGACGGAGCCGCGGTCGTCGTTGAAGAACGGATGATCGAGAAGCGCGATTGTGTCGCCGGCCGGATTGAAACGAGGATGGCTGATCCATCCCACCGTGTCGTAGAGGACAGTGCCGATCGGAAACTCCAGCCGGCAACGGCCGCCGACCGTGCGGACGACGGCGAGCCGTCCGTCCGGCGACCAATCGGCGTACTCGACATCATCGAGGATCTCGCGCGGCGCGCCGCCGGCGATCGGCACCTGCGCCAGCGTGCCGCTCTCGCGCACGTAGCCGATGGGATGACGATGAAGCGAGATGGCCAGTTGGCCGCCGCGCGACACCGCGAGAATCTCGGTCTCAGGACCCATATCGAGATCGCGCGATTCGGGGGAATCGGCGCGAACAGAAAAAATCGACATCGGTTTCCCACTCCAGCGCGCGCCGTAGAAGACGGTCTGGCCGTCGGGCGAGAAGCGGGCGTTGAAGATCGTGCCGCTGCGGAACGTCAGCCGGCGGTACGACGGTGGCGGTTGCGTGCCGCGCCGCTGTCCGGCCAGATAGGCAATCGCGGCGGCCGCGAGAATCGTCGCAGCGATCGCCAGCGGCTTGATCAGATTGCGCGGACGAATGCGCCACATCGGAAGAAACGAGACGGCCTGGCTGGTCAGTCCGGAGAGTGAGCCGAGGTCGAAGGCGAGGTCGCGCGCGGACTGGAAACGCTCGTCCGGATTCTTTTCCAGACAGTGCCGGACCACGCGGTCGATCGCGCCGGGAACGCGGATGCTCAGTTCGAAGAAGTCGGGGGGATCGTCTTTGAGGATGGAGTTGAGCGTCTCGATCGGCGACTCGGCGCGGAACGGCTGCACGCCGGACAGCATCTCGTAAAGGATGACGCCGAACGCGAAGATGTCGGAGCGGTTGTCGCCGCTGCCGCCTCGCACCTGCTCCGGCGCCATGTAGCCGATCGTCCCCATCAGGCGCCCGGGCTCGGTCGGCGTCGCCGGCAGCGTGAGCTCGTGCTCGTCGCCGGGCGTGGCGTTCGGCAGACGCGGGCCCGCAAGTTTCGCCAGACCGAAGTCGAGGATCTTGACGTGGCCGTCGCGGGTGATGAAGAGATTCTCCGGCTTGAGGTCGCGATGAACGATGTTGCGCTCATGGGCGGCGGCGAGGCCGCGGGCGATCTGCGCGGCGTAGTCGAGCGCCTTGCGCGGCGGAATGGCGCCGTGACGGATGCGCGCCCGGAGCGATTCCCCTTCCAGCAGCTCGGAGACGATGTAGTTCTGGCCGCCTTCGTTGCCGATGTCGTAGATGGCCAGGATGTTGGGATGGTTGAGCATCCCGGCCGCTCTCGCTTCCTGCTCGAAACGCCGCAGCGCCTCGGTGTCGCCGGAGAGATTGCGCGTGAGGACCTTGACCGCGACGTCGCGGCCGAGGCGGGTATCCTGCGCTCGGTACACCTCGCCCATCCCGCCCGCGCCGATGGCCGTGAGGATCTTGTACGGACCGAGCATCGTGCCCGCAGCAAGCATGGCCGTGAATCATGTCACGGGAATCGCGTCGCGCGGCCCAGTAGATTCGGTGAGTCGCAGATCCGTGGATTAGATAAGTAGGTTAGTCAGCTTATGGATCGGTGGAGTGGATCAGTAGCTTAGTTGATGAGTGGATTAGTAGACTTGGGGCATCGTGCGCGCTTCGTGCATCGAAGGCGGATCGCAGCAAAACGTCATCAAAGATTCCGACTCCCGCCTCCTCCTGACCACTGATCTCTGATCTACTAATCTACTCACTCATGAAACCTGCACAGACCATCCAACTCACACCCGGCAAGCGCGTTCTCTTTCTGACCAAAGATCCGGAGCTGATCCGGAAGCAGCTTCGCGGCGAGCTCGATCTTCAGATGAAGGATCTCCGCGTCGAGGATCTGCTCGACGACATCAACACCGACGCCATGACGCCGGCGTGGGTGTGCTTCAGCCACAAGCCGGAAGACATCGCCGAGGATGCGTATGCGGGTCTGATCGTTGACGGGAAGAGGCTCTTCGAGCACGACGCGCTGATCAACGGCAACTTCGAAGTGATCGTCAGCGGCTACCGCAAAGGCGTCGGCAGCTCACGCGAGACAGCGACGCAGTGCGAGGTCTGGAGCGGCATCCGCATCGCCGTGGCCGCGTCGTTCGCCCCGATCCACGCGGGCAACAACATCAACCAGGGATTGCTGATGGCGGACCACGCCATGCTCCGGCGGCTGCAGGCAGGCGAGGGGATCCCGATCGATGAGTTTTGCAAAGGCCGCGACGCGATCACGCAACTCATCATCCGCGAAGGCGGCCTCTTCCCGTTTGCGAAAGCGGTCGCGCGCGGTGATATTCAGGTGCCGGTTCCGGACACACCGAAGCGTCCGATGACGATGGGAGAGAAGATTCTTGCGAGGCACGTGTTGGTGGGGGGTGGGGGGTCGGGGGTGGGGAGTGGGAGCAAGATCGATTCACCCGCAACCAGCTCCCAACCCCCACTCCCTACCCCCCACACCCCAATCGTCAAACCTGGCGACGCCGTCGTCGTCGAGGTCGATGGCGGTTACACGCATGAGTTCACGACGGCGCAGGTTCATTACTTCCTCGAGCAGGAGTACGGACCTGACTATGTGATCAAGAATCCGCAGAAGTTTGCGGTGTTCGAGGATCACCTCATCTACGCGGACGACGTGGCGCGCATGCGGCCGTTCATGGGGAAGATCCAGACGCTGCGCGATCTGCAGCGCGCGTTTCAGCAGCACACCGGCTGCCGCGATTTCTCGGCGGTGGACAACATCTCTCCCGGCATCTGCCACGAAGTCGCGCGTGAGTACATCATCGATCCCGGCGACTTTATTCAGGCCACGGACAGCCACACCTGCATGGGTGGCGTGAACAACGCGCTGGCGTGGGGCGTCGGTGCCACCGAGTATGCGAATCTCGTGCATTCGGGGTTTACTCAGGTTGAGGTTTCGGAGTCGATCCGCTTCGAGCTCGTTGGGAACCTGCGTGAGAACGTCACGGCGAAAGACGTGATGCTCTACATTCTTCTGAACTACGCGAAGCCGCAACTGACGCTCGACAGGATCATGGAGTTTACCGGCCCCGGTCTGCGCTCGCTGTCGATGGATGAGCGCGCAACGCTGGCGAACATGGCCACCGAATGCGCGGCGCGAACAGCGATCATCGAGGCAGACGAAAAGACATTCGCCTGGATCGCGGCCATGCGTCCCGACGCGGACATCGAAGCACTCCGCGCGCGTGCGGTCGCGCCCGACCCTGACGCGGTATACGCCGGCGGCGTACATACGATCGACCTCAGCGAGATCCGCCCGATGGTGGCCCATCCGGGCGATCCCGATCGCGGCATCCCGTCGGATCCGACGAACGGAGCGTTCGTCGACGAAGTCAGCGATGTGAAGATCGACATCGCCTACGCCGGCTCCTGTACCGCGGGCAAGGTGGACGACTTCCTCTTCTACCACCAGGTGGCGAAGGAAGCAGTCGACGCAGGCTTGAAAGTAGCGGACGGCGTGAAGTTCTACATCCAGTTCGGCTCGCAGGCGGTCGAAACATTCGCGCGCGAGAACGGACTGCTCGATACGTTCAAGCGCGCCGGCGCGATCGTCCTCAATCCCGGCTGCGGCGCCTGCATCGGCTGCGGTCCGGGCGTGTCCGAGGACTCCGATCAGGTCACGATCAGCGCGATCAACCGCAACTACAAAGGCCGCTCCGGCCCCGGCAAGTTGTGGCTGGCCTCGCCCCTGACCGTCGCCGCGTCAGCGTTCACCGGCCACGTCACCGCCTACACGCCGGGGATGTTCGCGAAACAGTTGGTGGAGGCGTAGCCGGGCGAAGAATCATGAACCACAGAGACGCAGAGATCACGGAGTGGAAAGCGACGTCTCTGTTGATCTCAGTGTCTCTGTGGTGGATCCATCACGCTTCTACGGGTGCGCTGTCGGACACGGAGGCGTTTTCGATGGGCACCAACCTCGCGACAACCTTGCCATCGCGCGTAAATAGAATCTCGCGGCCGTTCTTCAGGAACTCATGCACCAGCGCTTCGAACTTTGGCCCCAGCTCAGCGACCTCGATCTGTCTGATCATCACATCATCGTAGAACCGGCTTTACCCGCGTTCAAGTTCCTGACGTCCCGCCGCCGGGGCAAAACCTCAGCAAGGTTGTTGGCAAATGCCGTCACACCGTTTTCCTCACTTCAAAAACCGGTCACGCGGAGGCGCGGAGATGCGGAGGGTTTCTCTGCGCGCTCCGCGGCTCCGCGTGAAACGCTTTTCGGACGATGGAACGCCTACTCCGTGCTCCAGGGCGGCACGATGCCGTTCATCCGCGCGTAGGCGACGGATTGGCCGAGGTGCTCGTGGAGGTGGTTGAGGGCCATCATGAACGCGGCGCGCTCGGTGCTGTCGTTGCCGAACATGCGAATCGATTTGTCGAGATCGGCGTCCGAGGTATTGATGATCGTGTCGCGCAGGTGGTCGAACGATTTGCGGAGCTCTTCGATGATGCGTGGCTTTTCGGTGATGCGCTCGAAGGAACGTGTGTCGAGCATCGGATGGTCGCCGACGAAACTGACCAGCGTGTAGTTGCCGCCAGCCATGTGCATGTAGACCTCGCTCACGGATCGGACGCCGTTGCCTGGCCGCCATCCATACTTGTCGGCCGGTACGGCTGTCGCCAGCGAGAGGATCTTCTTCTGCAGGTCATCGAGATCGTGAAGCAACTCGGCGCGGACGCCGCTCTTCGGAACCGCTGGTGGCGTCGTCTGCCGCATTTCGTGCGTTGCGCGAGCGCTGCGCACGGCTGCGGTCAGTGGTGTGGCTGCGACGATGGCCATTGCCACGATCGAGGTAAGGCGCATGTTCGAAGGTCTCTCCTGGGAAAGCGGTCGCGACAGATTACTCCCGCCGGATGTTCGCGAGCAACGAATGTTCCGGCGCGAAGACGACACTCCGAGGGGTGGACGCCAGTACTTGAGTCACGGTCTGCTCGGTCTTGTTAATGAGGACGTAGAAAATGCCGACGCGGTTGCCATCGAATTCGACGCGCACCGGCGCGACCATGACGAAGTCGTCGCCCACGCCGCTGCGCTTCACGGTGACGCTGATCTTCGAACCGCCGGTTGCCGTCGGTTCGAGCTTGTAACTCCAGCGGATGGTGGGAATGGCGGAGTCGTAGATCCAGGAGTTGAAGAAGAAGCTCCAGTCGCCCGGCGCATTCTTCTCGACCTCTTTCTGAAAGTCGGCGGTGCTGGCGTCTTTGCCGCTGTAGTCCTTGACGAAGTCGCGCAGGATCTTGATGAAGACTTCGTCGTGCCCCGTCTTGAACCGCAACAACGTTCGCAGCATGTGCAGGACGAGCGGTCCTTTGAAGTACGCCTGGATCTGATACCCCGCAGGCACCTCGGCGGTTGCTGCGCGATAGCCGACACCGATCGGTCCGATGCGTGCGCGTGCGGTAGGATTGAACTCGATCAGCCACGGCCGGTTGAACTTGCTGAATCCGCCGCCCATGTTGCCCTGCACGATGCTGTCGTACACGTTGACGATCTCGTCGTAGTACTTGTCGCCGCCCTTCACGGTCGCCTGCACGAACATCATCGCGGAGTATTCGGCGAACGATTCGCTGAGCCACTGATCGCGATACGTTTTCCAACCGACTTTGTGACCCCACCACTCGTGAGCCACTTCGTGCGTGCGGAAAAGCTCCGTCGCGCCGGGATGCTCCTCATAGGAGAACTCGGATAAGTGGAGGAAGCCGTCGAAGGCCTGACCGTGACCCGCGGCGATGGCGGTGGCGTAGATCTGGGGCGTGTCAAGCTTGTCGTCGAAGAGGAATTGATAGAAGCGAAGCGAGTTGATGACGTCCGCGCCGGCGTTGCGGATCCGATTGCCCGGATCGATGCCGGTGACCGTTCCGAACGAGATAACTTTCGGCGCTCCTGCGATCTCGAGTGGAACCTCGATGAAGCGCTCGGCGGTCGAGAAGGTCACCATCTTCGCGGGCTTTTCGACAATCCACACCGACGTTTTCGTTCCGTCCGGCGCTTCCGTCTCGCTGGCTCGCCGCCCCATCGAGCGCACTTCGTTGTGCTTCCCAACCTTCAACTCCAGGTGCGCGGTGGTGGCGTCGAAGGCGTCGGGGATGGTCGGATACCAAGCGTTTCCGGGTGCGTAATTCGGCGTTTCAAGATCGTACTGGAAGGTGACGACGCGGGAGGCATTGGCTCGCAGCGGTGCCGGGAAGATCAGGGTCGTGGTGCTGTCGTAGACGTCGTTGCCGATTCCCGCGCTTCGCGCTCCGATGTGGTCTCGGAGGATCGTCAGCGGCTGCCCCTTGTCGTCGATCGCCGTAACGTTCTTCGCGGTCGGATACAAGATCATCGCCAGCGCACCGATGCCGTCGATGTTCGGAGTGATCACTTCGCCGACCGTGTAGTGGCCATTGAGCATGGCCTGTTCGGTCGCCCCGACGCGGCGCGGGTTCCATTTGCCTTTCGAGAGATCGGCTTTGATATCGAGACTACTGATGGTGGCCGGCCGGACGTCGGACACGCCGTGGCCGCCGTTCGCATCCCGATCCTTGGCCCGATCGAGGCTGATCCACACCTCTTCGGTGCGGCGGTCGAACCGGACCAACTGGATCTCTTCGCGGCGTGTCGAGTCGTAGTCGAAGGTGAGCCAGTCGAAGTCGGGCGTCTTCATCGCCGCCGTGATTTGCAGTGCTCCCGGATTCAGCATCGCGGCGATGACTTTGGCGTCGATGTCGCGGCCGAGGTCGATCAGCCAGTGGTTGTGGCGGTTTTCGGCCAGGGCGTTCTTCGCCCACGAGACCTGGGCGGCGCTCGGAAAGAGCTTGTCGATCGTGTCGTCGGAGACTCGCAGGACGAGCTGCGTGAAGCGGACGTCGACCGAGGAGAGGTCATGCCGGGAAAAGCGGCGCAACTGCGCGCGTTCGATCGGGTCAGGCACGGCCATCGTGAAACGCCCTTCCCCTTCGAACACCAATCCGGTCGTGCGGCCCGATGACACCGGCTGCATGAGGTGCACCTTGCCGGAGAGTAGCTTGATCATGGCCACGTCGCGCCCGATGGTGAGCGGCTCGGTGAGCGTGATCGGCTCGATCGTGAATTGCCACCTCTGCAACTGGTCGTAGTCGGCGCGAGCGTGTGCCGGATCGGCTCCCAGAAGGGGGAGGGCCAGAACAAAGACAAAGACCGTCAACAGCGACGCGCGAAGCGGCAAAGGAGCCCCCTTGTTCCACCCCAGGTAGAACGTTGCCTGCTGGTGCTAGATGGATGACAAGATTATAAACGATGGAACTGCCGTGGGACAGCAGCACAGACGGCTGCCGGCGTCGCATGAATTTGAACCGCGTGAATGATCTGTTTCATGCGAATCCTCGGCGTGATTTTACTTCACCAAAACCATCACCACAGAGACTCAGAGGTCACAGAGAAACGGTCTCATCTCTGTGACCTCTGAGTCTCTGTGGTGATGGTTTCATCCCGCCCGCGTTCCGTTCGGAACCGGCCGCTCCGGACTCAGAAGCGCCGACTCGATACCATCCGCGAATCCCACATCGAACAACATCCCCTCAGATACTTCACCCGCCATCGTTCGCGGCGGAAGGTTCACGACGAACAGCGCCTGTCTGCCGGCGATCGCGTGGACGTCGCTCCGTTCCTTCTTCATGCCGGCGAGGATGTTCCGCGTGTGATCGCCGAAGTCGACGACCATACGAATCAGTTTCGACGAGCCAGCGACGTCATGAACGGATTGGATTGTGCCGACGCGGATGTCGACTGAGGCGAGCGTCGCGAACGGAATCTCCGGCTTAATGTCCGCTGGCTTCATCGGAAGGGATCACCAGCGGTCCCTGCTTGAGGTCTTCTTTGATGATGAGATCGAGGAAGAACTCGCGCACGCCGTCGGGGCCGCGCTCACGATAGACCTTCGCCACCTGATACGGCTTCAGCTTGATTCCGGTCATCGTCTGCAGGTACTGGCAGAAGACGACGGCACGCGAGCGGAACGAGATGATGAGGATGAGCAGCAGCACCGCCGCGAAGGCGAGCAACATCCCCGCAGCGAGCGAGCGAACGCTGAAAATCGACGTCAGACCATTCATTCCGGACCCGCAAAGATCCTACCACGCGTGGAAGGGGTCTGACCCCTTCCATCGGTTTCCTTTTTTTCCAATCCCTCATCTAATCAGCCGTGTAGCACCTGGGGGTAACCGTGAATCTCGCCGCGCTGGTCTTCTCCACACTGTCCTTCCTTCCGATCCCCGGCAACATCTTCTTCGGCACAGCGGTGCCCGTGGCAACAGCCGGCACATCGAGCTATCAAACGTTGCGGCGTGAGGCCGAGGTCGCGATTGGAGAGCGGTCGTACGCGCGGGCGCACGAGCTGTACGCGAAAGTGAAGCAGGAGTCATTGCAGCCGGAAGAGAAGCGCTGGGTGCGATTCCGTCTCGCCGACACGTTCTGGCGTGCGGAAGCGAATGATCCGAAGAGCGACAACACCGGCGTCGCCAAAGCGCGCGACGAGCTGCTCGCGCTCCTTCGCGAGGCGGGCGACGATCACGACAAACTCTGGGCCGAGGTCAACGAATCACTGGGTGATTTTGCGAGCTCCCCGGTCAACACAGGGCTCTCCCCGATGTCCTACTACGAAGCCGCCCTCGACTGGTGGGCCGGCAGCGACGACATCGCGAACGCCCGGTCGCACTACCTCGGCATCGTGCGCAGCTTCACATCATCTGATGACGACTATCTCTACGGTGTCCCCCAGCAGATCTCGATCGACGTCTTCGAGAATGCCGCGAAGATCGCCGTCACTCCGTCCGACCGCCAGACATTTCGATACATCCTCGGCGTTCGTCTTTTCAACTCAGGCGATCAGGACCGCGTCGGTGAGGAGCTCGAGGCTGCCATCCGTGAAGGCAACGTCAGCAAGCACTACGACAACGCCTTGATCATGTATGGCCGCTGGCTGGAGCGGCAGGGACGCGTAGTCATTCTCGAAGATGGACGCGCGCAGCGGCGGGCGGATTACACGAAGGCATTGGTGATGTATCGCCGCATCCTCTCCGAATTCGCGAACGGTGAGAGCCGGTTCCGCGACGAGGCGAGGAGCGCCGTCGAGCGCATCACGAGCCCCACAGTCTCAGTCCAGGTCTCCAACGTCTTTCTTCCCGACTCCGAGGTGGAGTTCGCGCTGTCGTGGCGGAACGTGAAGTCGATCGATCTCACCCTCTCCGCCATCGACCTCACCAGCGACGTGAACCTCAATGCCTCGCCGAGCTGGCTGGCATCGATCACCGCACCGCCCTCCGCCAGCGTCCGCAACTGGAAGAAGGAGACCGAAGACAAAGGCGATCACGAGCCGGGCTCCGATCACATCCGCATCGATCCGAAGCTGCCGGCCGGCGCGTATCTGCTGCAGGCCAACGGTGGCGGCACGTCCGAGCGTGCGCTCGTCCTGATCACCGACGCCTCGGTCGTCGTGCGAACGGATATGTCGAAGGTGGTCGTGTTCGCGTGCAGCGCGCTGACCGGTGCGCCGATCGCCAACGCTCGCCTCAGAGTCTGGGAGCGCCACGGAGAAGACGGACACGATCTGGCGCATTCATTCGACGCCACGACCAACGCTGATGGTCTTGCCGAGGTGAGCCTCGGGCAGACCCAGTACATGAACCTCTTTGCAGCCATCGCCCAGGGCAACGGCCGGCAGGCGTTTGCCACCGCTTCGAAGGGAGGACGATACGGCGAGCAGGATCAGTGGCGCATCTACGCCTACACCGATCGTCCTGCCTATCGTCCCGAGGAAACGGTGCAGTGGAAATTTACGGCGCGGCGCTTCGAAGGGGAGACGCCAACGAATCCCGCCGGGGCGACGCTTCACTACACGATCACCGATCCGCGCGGGACGAAAGTCGCCGACGGATCGGCGAAGTTGAACGCCTTCGGCAGCGCCTGGGGCTCGCTCCCTCTCACCGCCACGATGCCCCTCGGCGTCTACGACATCTCGTTCCGCGACGGGAAGAATGACGTCGGAAGCGCGCAGCTCTTCCGACTCGAGGAGTACAAGCTCCCGGAGCTCAAGGTCGAGGTTCATACCCCCGAGGAGAACGGCAAGAAAAAACTCTTCCGCCTCGGCGACACGATCGAAGCAAGCATCGACGCCAGCTACTACTACGGTGGCCCCGTTGCGAACGCGAAGGTCGAAGCGGTCGTCTACTCGCGTCCGTACACGCGATGGTGGTGGCGTCCGCGCGACTACGCCTGGCTGTACGCAAACGCCACGGAGCCGAACAACTACTACGGCAACGGCCAGATCATCAAACGGGAAGCGCTCACGACCGACGCGAACGGCCACGCCGTCATCCACCTGCCGACGCAGCGCGACGGCAACGAAGTTCAGTATCGGATCGAGGCGCGTGTCACCGACGCATCGCGCCGCGAGATCACCGGCAGCGGCAGTGTGCGCGTCACGCGCCAGCGCTACCTCGTCCACGCCGATCCGGAGCACTACGTCTACCAGCCGAACCAGAAGGCGACCATTGATTTCAAGGCGATCGATGCCAATGACAATCCCGTCCACGCGAGCGGTACTGTGACAATCACGCGCGACTGGTGGGACGAGTCGTGGATCGATCCGCAGGGTCGCGAAGTCAGCGGCGCGGAGCTCGAGCGCGTGCGCGGGACGATGCGTATCTTCCCGCCGAAGCCGCACGATCCGTGCGGCTGGCAGCTCAAGTCGCGCGGATACAAGCACGAAGACGTGCTGACGATGAAGAGCGAGACTGATGCGAACGGGGAGGCCAAGGTTACGTTCACGCCGAGCCGCGACGGCTACTACCGCGTGAGCTGGTCGAGTCCCGACCGCGATCCGTCGAAGCCCAACGCACCGCTGGCGCAGCGCGACGTCGTCACCACCGAGACGACGGTCTGGGTCGTCTCGCACGACGTTCGCGACATCGGCTATCGCCACGACGGCGTTGAGATCATCGTTGACGATGCGGCCTTCCGCGCCGGCCAGACCGCGCCAGTGATGATCGTGACGCCCACGAGCAACCGCTGGGTGCTCTTCAGCGTCGATGCCGAATCGATCCTTGATTACCGCCTCGTGCACGTCGAAGGGACCGTGAAGCTCATCGAGATCCCCATCGAAGAAAAGCATGTACCAAACGCCTATCTCAACGCGGCCAGCGTCGCCGATCTGGCGCTCTCCGTCGATCAGAAGGAGATCGTCGTTCCGCCGCTGAGGAATGTCGTTGATGTTTCCGTGAAACCTGACCGCGAGCAATACCAGCCTCGGGAGGAAGGAACGCTCACCGTCACGACGCGCGACGCCGACGGCAAGCCGTTGTCTGCCGAGGTCGGACTCGGATTCGTCGACGACTCCGTCTACGCGATTCAGAGCGACTTCGCCGGCGATCCTCGGCAGTTCTTCTTCGGCACCAAGCGCAGCGCGAATGTTCAAACCTCGGCCAGCGTGCAGCAGGGACGCTACGCAAAATTCATCCTCGATGACGGGAAAGTCGTCGACGAGCGGATGATCGGGCAGATCGCGGATGAGCGTGCGAAGAACGAGGCTCTCAAGAAGGACGGAGTGGATTTCGACCGGGCATGGATCGGTGGAGTAGCCGGCGGTGCGGTCGCGGAAGCGATCACGGTGACGGCGGCGGCACCGGCGCTGAGCAGGGAAATGGCTAAATCTGCGTCCATGCCGGTGATGGCGCCACCGCCTCCGCCGTCCGCTCCCAAGCCGGTCGTTAGTCAAGGCGGAGCGGCCGAGCCTGCGGTTCAGGTCCGCAACGACTTCCGCTCCACCATCATCTGGCAGCCCGATGTGAAGACCGACGCGAACGGCGTTGCCACGATCAAGATCACCTATCCCGACTCGCTGACCACATGGCGCGCCACCGCACGCGCGGCCTCGGCAACGAACCAGTTCGGCATGGCCACGAGCACGGCGCGCACGAAGAAGCCGCTCATCGTGCGGCTGGAAGGCCCGCGCTTCTTCGTCGTTGGCGACCGCGTCACCATCTCCGCGGTCATCGACAACAACACCGACGCGCCGATGCAGGTGCGGCCGTCGCTCCACCACGGCGGTCTGACGCGGATCGACCCGTTGGCCACCGGACAGCGGTCGCTGCACGAGGACCCGCTCGTCGACGTCCCCGCAAACGGCGAGACGCGCGTCGACTGGCTCCTCGGCGTTGAAGCTCCGGGCACGGCCAGTCTGCAGGTTAGTGCACACGGCGAGAAGTACTCCGACGCCATGGAGAAGACGTTCCCGATCTACGATCACGGCATCGACAAGCTGATCGCGAAGTCCGGCCGCATGCGCGGCGACGACGCGGTGATCAAGCTCGATCTTCCGGCCGAGCGCCGCGTCGGATCGACCAACGTCACCATTCAAGTCACGCCGAGCCTGGCCGTGACCATGCTCGACGCGCTTCCATACCTCATCGACTATCCCTACGGCTGCACCGAACAGACCATGAGCCGCTTCCTCCCCGCCGCGATCGTCGCCCGCACGCTACGCGGCATCGGCGCCGATCCCGCCGACATCGCCGGGCGCATGTTCGGCGGCATCGAAGCCAGCACCGCCTCCGAGACGCACCCGAAAGGTAAGCACGACCTCGGTGAGCTCGATCGCATCACCGCCGCAGGCATGAAGCGCCTCTACGACTTCCAGCACGACGACGGCGGCTGGGGCTGGTGGAAGGAGGGGAGCAGCGATCCCTACATGACCGCCTACGTCATCTGGGGCTTCGCCGTCGCCCGCGAAGGCGGCCTCTCCATTCACACGCAAGCAGTCGAGAACGCCGCCAACTGGCTCGACACGAAACTCGTGAACTACGAAACGAACCGCGAAGAACAAGCCTGGCTCCTCCACGCCCTCGCCGCCTGGCGCAGAGCCCACCCTGGGACCGCGGGCGTCTCGCCCGCCGTTCCCCGGAAGACCGCCGCGCCGAACGCACTAGAAACCAAAGCCCTCGACAACGTCTGGGAGCATCGCGAGAAACTCACCTCCTACGCCCGCGCCATCTTCGCCCTGGCCGAGAACGACTTCGGCAACGCCGAGCGAGCCAACATCCTCATAAGAAACCTCGAGAACGGCGTCCGCATCGACCGCGCTCCCGACGCCTCGGTGCTCATTCACGGCGAGAACGGCCGTACCGCGAGCAGCGCCGAGACCATGGCCACCGCCCACTGGGGCGAGGACGGCATGTGGTGGCGCTGGTCCGACGGCCCCGTCGAGTCGACGTCATTCGCCCTGATGGCCCTCGTCGAGATCGATCCCCAGAACAAACTGATCGAGCCGGTAACGAACTGGCTGATCAAGAACCGTCGCGGCGCGCAGTGGAACAACACAAGGGACACCGCCATCACCATCCTCGCCCTGGACGAATACCTACACGCCAGCGGCGAGCTGACCAGCGAAGCCACCTACGAGATCACCGCCAACGGCGTCCCCATCGCCACGCAAACCGTGAAGCCCTCCGAGATCCTGCGCGCCCCAAGCCGCTGGACGATCCCCGCGAACGTGATCGGGGAGGGGAGCGGCGTCCCAATCCGCGCGGCCGTATTCGATCGATCCCCGAAGCTTCCCTCCGAGTCTCGGGAGCAGACGCAATCGCCGAATGAGGCAGCGAGTCACATGCAGTCCGGATCGCAGGAGCAGGCAAGTACGCAAGCGCAGACACAGACGTCCGCGGGTACGCAATCCCATCCTCCACTCCCCACCCCCCACACTCCACCCCCCCTAACGATCCACATCCACAAGACCGGCACGGGTACGCTCTACTTCGCCGCCGAGGCCAGATTCTTCTCGCTCGAAGAACCAATCAAAGCCGCCGGCAACGAGATCTTCGTCCGCCGCGACTACTACCACCTCGTCGGCCATCCCACGCTGCTCAAGGGACAGGTTTACGACAAAGTCCCCCTGCGCGACGGCGAGACCATCAACAGCGGCGAACGAGTGGAAGTCGTCGTCACCGTCGAAACGAAGAACGACTACGAATACCTCCTCTTCGAAGACCTCAAACCCGCCGGCCTGGAAGCAGTAGAGATCCAAAGCGGCCAGCCGCTCTATGCCACGGAACTCAAATCCGGCGCAGTGACCCGAAAGTTCGTGGAAGCGAAGCGCCCCGCAATGGGAAAGCCGTCAGTCATCCAACGCAACCCCAACACCGACACCACCGGCCGCACCGAGTGGCTCTACCAGGAGCTGAGAGACCGCAAAGTAGCCATCTTCGCCTCCCAATTCCCCCAGGGAATCTGGGAAATCCGCTACACCCTCCGCGCCGAAGTCCCGGGCTTCTTCCACGCGCTGCCGTTGATGGGTCAGGCGATGTACGTTCCGGAGATTCGGGCGAATAGCGAGGAGGTAAGGGTGGGAGTGAAGTGAAGAGAATCCGTGCGGTTCCAACGGACGGCATCAAGTTCAAGCGCGGCGGAACGCCGCCGTCTCGGCGGCTGGCCCGGCGGCGTCCCGCCGCCGTTCTGACTGCCGACCCTGAGATTCGTCTGCTCTGCTCACCACACGTGCAGATCCAAGCCGGCGATTTCCTTGAAGTGCGGATCGCGAGACACGACGGTCACACGATGTTGCATTGCTACCGCAGCGATCCAGATGTCATTCTCTGGAATCGGTCGGCCTTTCGCGCGCAGGTGATTCTTGATCACCCCGTAATGTCTTGCGGTGCCGGCATCGCACGCAAGGACTGCCGCATTCTGAGCGAACTGATCGATTTTCGCGATGTTCTCCGCGATGCGTTCCGACTTATGGGCGCCATATTGGAGCTCGCCGAGAACGATGGCGGCAACGAAAACCTCCTCAGCTTCGACGAGATGCTCGAGGACAGACTTCGTCTCTGCGAACAGGGCGATGACGATATTCGTGTCGAGAAGGAACCTACCACTCATCGGGATTGACCTGCTCGCAGCCGGCCTCGATTGCCCTCTCGATGAGCGTCAAATCGCTTCGTCCTATCACTCCGCTGAGATGGATCAGCGACTTGCCCGGAAGCCCACGAACGTCCTTTGCAGTTAGGGCGCGGGCGAAGTTGAGCACCCGCTGCTGCCCATCGGCGTCCATCCGGCTGAGCTGTTGATGAAGCTCGTTTTCTATCGCAGGGTTCACGCTCGCAGCCTCCCAATCTATTATACGTGCAAGAGAGCTAACGGTTGGTGGGCTGGCTTTGACAGATACTCCTGAAGCTCGGCACCGGTGGCTGCTCCGGCTCGGCGCCCGACTGAACGGCGACGGCGTGCTTTATTGCGCCTTGCTCCTTCTGGTTTGGGGGCTGACCGTGCCATGGCGCGGCCTGTGGCAGGACGACACCGCGTTGCTGCGGGTGGCGCGCGAC
The DNA here is from genome assembly GCA_017883205.1 of Thermoanaerobaculia bacterium. Lineage (GTDB taxonomy): Bacteria > Acidobacteriota > Thermoanaerobaculia > Gp7-AA8 > Gp7-AA8 > JADGNZ01. The sequence continues at coordinate 32,091 of JADGNZ010000058.1, forward strand.
CATCAAGGCCATGGTTTCCTGGCCGCTCTGACCCCGGTCGTCGCCCCCATGCGGCGCCTCTATGCACTGCCGTTCCGCCTGGCGCTCGCAACGCCGCAGCCCATCTGGACCCTGCACCTGATCTTCGGCGTGACGTGGCTCGGGCAGGCTCTTGCCGCCGGCTGGATCGCCCGGCTGCTGCTGCCGGGAAGGCGGCTCACTCAGTTCCTGGCGATCTGCCTGACGCTCACGGCGACTAGTGACTACCTGACCAACAACCTCACGTCTCTGGGATACAACATCAGCGCGCTCATGCTGTTGCTCGCCGTCGGCTGCAGCCTGCGCTACGTGACGGGCGGGAGCGCCGGCTGGATCGCGATTGCGTGCGCGGCTACGACGGTCAGCATCTGGACGGTCGACGTCGCGATCCCGGCACTGCCGTTCCTGCCGCTGCTCCTGTTCTGGCGTCGCGGTACAGAGGAGTGGCGCCGGATTCTTGTTGTGCTGTCGGCGCTCGGTCTCACCCTTGCTCCCGCTGTTCCGATCGAGTGGCGATTTCTGCACGACGCCTCCGGTTATGCGGCGGTGGCGATGCAACCGATGCGTCTCGCGGAGCGTCTTCATCGCACGGCAAGCCTGTGGCTCGAGAACTTCAGACCGTGGCGCTGGGCCTTTGCACACCCAACCTGGTATCCCAGGCCGCCGGCGGCGATCCCGCTGTGGGTAATGGGACTCGCTGCCGGAGTGGCGGCGGCGTGGTTCGGGTTCCGGGCACGGCAGTCACAGAATCCGGATCGGCCCGAGCGTGCCGCCCGGTTACTCCTGTTGGCTGGGATATTCGCGGCGATGGCCCTGGCTGCGAATGCTGCGTATGCCGCGCTTCAGATGGCCGAGGTTCACTATCGCACGCACATCCTGTCGCGCACGTGGGCGTCGCTGGCGGTCGCCGTTCTGACCGGCTGGGCGATGCAACAATGGCCTCGCTTCCGGACCGCATTTCTGCTCGTGCCTGTCCTCTTTGTCGGTTTCGGAGTCTGGGGAGGCCTGGAGCGTCAGGACCTCTGGGTCTCGACCTGGCGGCTGCACAAGAAAGAGCTCCTGTCGATCGTCACCACCGCCCCAGCCTTGACACCGGGCACTGGTATCATCCTCCGCAGCCCACCCACGCCGGATCTGTATCTCGCGACCGAGGCCGACTATCTGGCTCAAAGCTGGCTCATATTGCTCTATGACGACCCTGCCATACACGCCCTGCGCATGGCCCCCGACCGAGGGACGGGTTGCCGCGCCACACCCGAGGGGCTCGACTGCTGGCACGAGCAGCAGGCCGAGTGCTTCGACGCTGGCACGTGTGCGGTCGATCGCTTTCCCTACGAGACCCTGGTGATCCTGGACTTCGACAATCGGAGAGGAACCTGGCGGTTGGTTTCCACTCCGCAGGGTGACCCTCTATTGGGCGGATCCGCCGCGGCGCTTGCGGGCTATCGGCCCGCCGGCCGTATCGTGGAACGTCCGTTGACGCCGCGGCAGCGCGCCCTGTTGCTGGAGTAGGTGAGGGCTCCTCATGCGCCCGGAGTTCTCCGTCGTCGTCTTGTGCTACCGCTCCGGCGCCGCCGCGCGCTCCTTCGCCGCACGCATCAGTAAGGCCCTGCTCGATACGGGCGTCGACAACTATCAGCTCGTGCTGGTTGGCAACTATGTGGCCGGTTCCGACGACACGACCCCGGACGTGGTGCGGGAGCTGGCAGCCGGTGACTCGCGCATCGTCTGCTCGGCGGTAGAGAAGCAGGGGATGATGGGTTGGGACTTGCGCAGCGGATTGGCTCTCGCTACCGGTGAGTATCTGGCGGTCATCGACGGCGATGGCCAGGTTCTGGTCGAGGATCTGGTGCGGATTTACCGGCTGCTCCGCGAACAAGGGCTCGATCTGGCGAAGACGTATCGCAGGCAGCGCGGCGACGGCATCAAGCGCAAGCTCTTTTCGCTGGTCTTCAACGGGCTCTTTCATATTCTCTTCCCCGGGGTTCCGTCGCGGGACATCAACGCCAAGCCGAAGATTCTGACTCGCGCGGCCTTCGAGCGGATGACCCTGCAATCCACCGACTGGTTCATCGACGCCGAGATCATGATCCAGGCTCGCAGTCTTGGACTTCGCATCGGCGAGACGGAAACAGAGTTCCTCGGTCTAACCGGCCGGCGTTCCTTCATCAAGTTGGCGGCTGTCTTCGAGTTCCTGCGCAATCTTGTGCGCTACCGGATCATGGAGCTCCGGCGGCGGGGCAAGAAATGAGGCTCCTGGTGACAGGCCCCGGGCGCCTCGGCCGCCCCTTGCTGGCAGAGCTGCACAGGCGAGGCATCACCGGCGCGGTTCTGCATCGCAGCGCGCCGGCTTCCCTCCCGCCCGGCTGGCGGTCCGTTCGCGCCGACGTGACGCGGCCGGAGAGCCTTGCGGGAGTATGCGCGGAGTGCGATCAAGTCCTCCACCTGGCGGCCGTCACGCACTCCAACCGGAGCAACCGCTACGCCGAGGTCAATGCTCTCGGCACACGGAATCTGGTCGCTGAGGCACGGCGGGCCGGCGTCCAGCGGTTCACTCTGGTGAGCACGCGCGCGATCGACCCCGCGGGCGGCGCCTACAGCCAATCCAAGATCCAGGCCGAAGAGATCGTTCGGGATTCGGGTCTGGCCTGGAACATCCTGCGGCCCGCCGAAGTCTATGGCATGGTTGATGGCACGGGCGGTGAGGGCATCTCGGCGTTGATCGAACGCTGCCGCCTGGGCCGCTGGGTTCCGATCGCCGGCGACGGCAGCCCGAAGCTGGCGCCGGTCTATCTCGACGACGTCATCGACGGCATGTGCCGCGTCGTCGCGGCACCAGGTCACGGCGGTGTGCACGTGCTCGCGGGGCCTGAGGAAATGAGCTACGTCCAACTAATCCGCCGTCTGGCGGCCTACTTCGACACGCGTCCGCGGACGATCGGTGTGCCTGCCGGCATGTTGGCGCTCGCCGCTCGGGTGCTCGCGCTTCTGCCGCTCGATAAGCCACCGCTCTATGCCGACCAGGTGGCGCGCCTGTTCAGTCCGAAGAGCCACGACACGAAGAGTGCGTTTCTGGCCTTCGGTTTCACCGCCCGGCCGCTCGAGCAGGGCCTGAACGCAATCTTCCATCCACGACAGCAGGCCCTGGCTTGAGCTTCGACGAGCACAGCGCGGACTACTCGCAGAAGATGGACCGTGCCTTGACGGTCGTCGGCCTCGAACATGATTTCTTTATCGAGGCCAAGGTGCCGCACATCCTTGAAGCAAGGCGCCGCCTGCCGGCAAATGCTGCGGTGCGTGTGCTTGAGATCGGCTGCGGCATCGGCTTGATTACCCAGCGCCTGCGTCCGCTACTGACCGACGTCTGGGGGATCGACCCCTCCATCTCCAGCCTCGGCCACGCCGCAGCGCGCGGTGGCCAGATGATCGCGGCGGACGGCCTCCGCACGCCGTTCGCCGATGAGACCTTCGACCTGGTGATCGCCGTTTGCGTTCTCCACCACGTGCCCGTCGACCAGCGTGCCGCCTTCCTGGCCGAGGCGGCGCGCATCACCCGGCGCGGCGGCATCGTCCTGCTGTGCGAGCACAACCCGTGGAATCCCCTGACCCGCCTCGTAGTCGGCCGCTGCGAGCTCGACCGCGATGCGATCTTACTGCCGCAGACCGAAGCCAGACGCCGCCTCACCACCGCCGGCCTCTCCAACATCCGCTCCCGCTACATTCTCTTCTTCCCCTGGCGCGGAGCCGTCTGGCGCTGGCTCGAATCGCACCTCGCCTGGCTCCCCCTCGGCGGCCAATACGTGATCGACGCCGTGCGGAGGTGAGTGGGGAGTTTGTTGTAAGTAGGGCGCCGCTACGTGACGAGGATCGGGTTACGTACCCTTGCCCGACGGTTCGTAGGAGGCATGAGCCTCCACATAGATCCGCAGTGCTGCATTGATGAGCCGCTCGTACTGTGCGCTTTGATTCCGGAACCAACGAAGAAGCAACGGATCGATATGGAGCGTCACCTCAGCGAGGGGCAGACTCGGCATCCGCGCGGTTGCTGGAACGAAGAACGCGTCGTCGAGGATTGGGCTCTCGGAAGTGTCGATCTCGGCATCCGAGAGCGCTGCGACCTTAGGCAGTCGGTTCTGGAGGTAGGTGTCAAAGCTCGATTCACGTTGGCATCGTCCCACTTGAGAGACACGATTTGAATTGTAGCCCGCGCCGGGTAGGTGGTGGTTGGGTCAGGTTCCCTCTTCATCTGGGCTTCTCCTACTTCGCCGCCGAGATCCGATTCTTCTCGCTCGGAACCGAGCAAAGTCGGCAACAGATCTTCGTCCGCCGCGACTACTACCACCTCGTCGGCCACCCCACACTCCTGAAGGGAAAGGTCTACGGCCGTCTTCCCTGCGACCGCGAAACCATCGCTTGGTGGGAGCGCGTCGAAGTCGTTGACAGCGTCGAAACGAAGAACGACTAGTAGTACCTCCTCTTCGAAGACCAACCCACCGCCTGCCTCGAGGCAGTAGTGATCCAAAGAGGCACGCCGCTCTACGCCACCGAACTGAAGCCGGGCGTAGTGACCCGACAGTTTGTCGAAGCAAAGCGCACCGCAAAGGGAAAAACCTCAGTCATCCAACGCAACCCCAATACCGTAACCATCGGCCGCAGGGGTTGGCTCCGTCCCACCCTCACACCGATGGGAAAGTCAAATGTACGTCCGGGAGACTCGGGCGAATTGTGAGGAGCTGAGATGGGAGTGAATTTGGGTGAAGTGAGGGTGGCCCGCCCCAACAGTCTCGCGTGCGCATGAACGTAAGTGTATGCCACCGGTGGATGGTTCCATGCCACGCGCCTTCGATGCGCCCACCTTCGACACCAGGACACGCCGGCAGCCAGGAAACCCTTCATTTTTGAACTAGATGCCGACCAATGGTTGATTTTTCAACTTCCCTGCGTACCAGCACATCTGCTAAACTGCCGTTGGTCCATCCACAAAAAGATCTAGATAACGAAGCGGAGGTGCGAGTGCGCACGAAGATATTTGTCTCGTATTGTCATGACGACGTCGCACCTGATGACGGCCGTTTGCGCGTGCTGCTTACTGCGCTAAAAGACGCCTCCTCGCTATCGCAGGTGGGTAACATTGAGTTCGAGCTTGCCGGCGATGAGATAGACCATGGCGATGAGATTGCGGGAGGTTCTGTAGCCGCGAGC